>NZ_CP160205.1:0-669741 GCF_041080815.1 Mucilaginibacter yixingensis
ATGGAAAAAACTTGTACAAGTGTTTGGAGTAGTTGCCTGCAAATTATCAAAGATAACATACCGGCTCAGTCATATAAGACCTGGTTTGAGCCTATAAAGTCTTTGCGATTGGAGGGTAGCATCCTTACCATACAAGTGCCAAGTTTGTTTTTTTATGAGTGGCTGGAGGAGCACTATGTGGGCCTGCTGCGCAAAACCATTAAAAAGCAACTGGGTGATGAAGGACGCTTAGAATATAACATTGTGGTAGAGCAATCATCGTCAAGCAAACCATATACAACCAATATCCCATCAAACGGAAACGGCGCCGAGGGCAAAAACCAATCAATGCCGGTACCTATCTCTATTAATAAAGATATTAAGAACCCGTTTGTAATACCCGGCCTCAAAAAGCTGAACGTTGATCCGCAACTGAACCAGAACTATACGTTTGAGAATTTTGTGGAGGGCGATTGCAACCGTCTGGCCCGTTCTGCCGGTTATGCGGTGGCTGCCAAACCTGGTGGTACCTCATTCAATCCGCTGATGATTTATGGTGGTGTAGGTTTAGGTAAAACACACCTGGCCCAGGCCATTGGTAATGAAATTAAACGTACCCTGCCAGATAAGGTAGTATTATATGTAAGCTGTGAGAAATTTACCCAGCAGTTTGTAGACGCACTGAAACATAACAACATTAACGACTTTGTAAACTTTTACCAGGCCATTGATGTGCTGATTATGGATGACGTGCACAACTTTGCCGGTAAAGAGAAAACACAGGATTTCTTCTTCCACATCTTCAATCACCTGCACCAGACCGGTAAGCAGCTGATCATTACATCTGACAAAGCGCCGAAAGATCTGGCTGGTTTGGAAGAACGCCTGCTATCACGTTTTAAATGGGGCCTTTCTGCAGACTTGCAGGTGCCTGATCTGGAAACCCGTATGGCTATCTTGAAAACCAAAGTTTATCAGGACGGTATTGACCTGCCAAACGAGGTGCTGGAATACGTTGCTCATAACATTGATAACAACGTACGTGAGCTGGAAGGCGCCATGGTATCATTACTGGCACAATCAACCCTGAACCGTAAGGAGATTGACCTGAACCTGGCTAAGCAAATGCTGAAAAACTTCATCAAGAACTCTACCAAAGAGATCTCGATGGAATATATCCAAAGCCTGGTGTGCGAGTACTTTGAGGTGCCGATTGAGATGGTGAAATCACAAACCCGCAAACGCGAGATTGTGCAGGCCCGCCAGATTTCTATGTACCTGGCTAAGGCGCATACCAAAAGTTCGCTTAAATCTATCGGTCATTTCTTTGGCGGTCGCGATCACTCAACGGTGATCTATGCCTGCCAAACAGTAGAGGATTTGATTGACACGGACAAGAAATTCAAAGGTTACGTAGCTGATATTCAGAAAAAACTAAAGATGTCGTAAGACGACATTTATTGATAAAAGAAGAAGCTCGCGGATGATCATCCGCGAGCTTCTTCTTTTACTGCCCTATGTCATTTCGAAAGGAGCGAAGCGGAGAGAGAAATCTTAGCCCCCATGCTTCTATCAGGTGGCTAAGCTAATGTCTAAGATTTCTCGTCGCCCTTCCGCCCAATCCCCACCCTTCGCTCGCTCGAAATGACATGCTGGAGAGAGCAGCGGTGTTTATTATTTTCATTAACATTCCCTCAAACAAGCCTATCTTTAATACTGTTATCCATCTGAAAAAAATAAAAAAGTATGCAATGGTTTGGCGGTCGCGAGAGCGACAATGTTGAAGAAGGCAGCGGTGGTGGCGGCGGCGGTGGTCGTGGGTTGATTTTTGGCGGCGGCATTGTGGGCGTTATTGCCGCACTGTTTTATATTTTCACGGGTATCAATCCCTCCAAGCTTTTTAATGCTGGATTGCCGGATCAATCGCAAATACAGCTACAGCACAATCGCAAAGTAAATGGCAACCTCAGCAGGAACGAGCAGTTTGCCAGCGTGGTACTAGCCGGTACAGAAGATGTTTGGGATAGCCTGTTTACGGCCATGGGGCGCACTTATGTACGGCCAAAACTCCACCTCTTCCAAAATGAGGTAGATGCCGAAGGCTGTGGTTATGCCAGCTCTGCTACCGGTCCGTTTTATTGCCCGGCAGATCAGAAGGTTTATCTCGATCTGTCTTTTTTTGACGAGCTGCGTAATCGCTTTCAATCGCCCGGCGATGCGGCGGCAGCTTATGTGATTGCCCATGAGGTAGGTCACCATGTGCAAAACCTGTTGGGCGTATCGGCCAAAATGGAACAAGCGCGACAGCAGCTGAGCCAAACGCAATACAACAAACTATCGGTAGCGCTAGAGTTGCAGGCCGATTTCTATGCCGGTGTTTGGGCACATTATGAGCAGCAAGCTAAACAAAAAGGCATCGTCATCAGTCGGGCAGATATTGACTCGGCGCTGGTAGCAGCCAACGCCATTGGCGATGACCGGTTACAGCAAGAAAGCAGTGGACATGTAGAGCCCGATAGTTTTACCCACGGCACCAGCGCGCAGCGGATGTATTGGTTTAAGAAAGGTTTTGACACAGGAGATATCAAGCAGGGGAATACGTTTGCTAATATTAAGATACGGGAAGAGGAATAGCCGGTTGAAAGAAATTACCCAATATGTCATTGCTAGGAACGAAGCAATCTCCGGCGCAAATCTACGTGACCAGTCCTCAGAGATACTTCGCTATCGCTCAGGATGACATCAGGGTTATCTCTTTCCAAAAATTCCCAACACCAATCGCCTAAATCCAGCATATCGTGGCAGTGTAAACAACCGCTCATGCACTTCTTCAAGCTGCGCCTTTAACTGCTGCCTGCCATATTGATGACTAAGGCGGTAAGCGTGCTGCTGCTGTTGTATCTGTTCTTGCAGTTCAGGCTCAATAATCAGTCGCGCTTCAAACAACAAAGCGTCGCCGGGAGTAGCCTGGCCTTTCAGGTATTCCTCAGCTAGTTTCAGGTTATTCAAGGAAGTCCTCATAGGTCAATGCTTTTTGTTTAACGGTATCGCGCACTTTTTCCAGGCATTTGTATTTCTGTACCGTGGCCGAGTGCGGGCTGGAATAATCAAATTTTTCGGCAATGTCTGTCATCGGCATGCGGTCATAATAAACCGCTTTGAGCAGATCTAGGCATTTTCTGCCCGCACGTTGCAGGTAGCCCAATAGTTTGTTTTCGGCGTAGGAGGGTTCGGTCTCCTCATTGGCTGTTTCCGGCAGATTGTCCAAGCCGGTTTGGCGACTACTTTGCTTGTGTTGCCTAAGCCACAGGTGCCGGGCAATGCCCATCAGGTAGGCCATTTGCTCGCCTTTGAGGTTAACAGGTGTTTCGGTTTTTTCATAAAGGATGATGAGCGCATCCTGAAAAATATCTTTCGCTTCTTCACACGTACCGCCGTGGCGGGCCACATAACGTGCCACCTGCGGGAAACCCCGGCGATAAATAACTGTAAGCTGCTCTGTTGTTAATGCCGCCATAGTCTGTTGCTTTTAATATACGTGCATCTGCAAAAGCAAATATCACCCTCAAGTTAAAAAAAATAACTGATGCCATGTGGAAATACTCTTGCGTAATGGGTAACCGCCGGTATTGTCAATTAACAATCGATCTGCAAATAGACTTAAAAGTTAAAAAAGGGTAAAATTACGGTAGTGCCGCGGCGGCGTTTTCGGTTACTTTGAGTCAATAGCAATAGTTCTTTTATATCCCAACGAAACACTCCTAAATCTTATTGCTTGTCTCGCCGGCGGCGCCCGCTGCCGGCGTATTTTTTTCTCAGAATTTTAAGAAGCTGTTTAAAAATATATAAAAAGATTATTGTAGAGACGCATAATTGCGTCTCCAGCAAGCAATTCGGTTTGTTCTCCAGGAGACGCAATTATGCGTCTCCACATTTAAACAGTTTCTACTAT
Organism: Mucilaginibacter yixingensis; assembly: GCF_041080815.1. Lineage (NCBI taxonomy): Bacteria > Pseudomonadati > Bacteroidota > Sphingobacteriia > Sphingobacteriales > Sphingobacteriaceae > Mucilaginibacter > Mucilaginibacter yixingensis. Next base: position 3,932 of record NZ_CP160205.1, read on the forward strand.
CCGATTATTTTTTTGCGCTGCTGCTTTCTTTTCGATATCGATTATAGCTGCCGACATTTCTTCGGCCCGGCTAATCCAGGTATTGCCGCTGGCTACTTTTTGGCGTTCGTGGCGTTTTTTAGGCGTATCTGCCGCAATCTGGGCAAGGGTGCTGGCCAGAAACTCCTCTTTGGTATCAACTATGCTTATCGTACCGCGAAAATCGTTCATGTCGCCAAAATCGGTACTCACCACAGGTAAGCCTGCAGAGAGGTACTCGTTGATCTTCATTGGGTAAATGCAGTTGGTGAAAGTATCTTTAATAAACGGAATAACACCCAGGGTGAAGGTTTTGAGATAAGCCGGTAGCTCATCCGGTGTTTTGGCGCCTTCTACAAATACGTTCGGGTATTTTTTGAGGATGGCCAAGCCTCGTTCGGTCATTACGCGGCCCACAAATACAAATTTAGTATCGGGCATGCTGGTGAACAGGTGCTGCATAATGTCGTAATCAATCCGGTCGTCCACACTGCCTATATAACCAATTACTTGTCGCTTTGAGTTGGCCTGCTCTTCAAACCCGCGACTAAACAGATCGTAATTTGCCGCATTGTTTACAATATAGCAATCGGCACACAAGGGGCTTTTGTTCTTATACAGGTTTTTAGAGGTAACAATAACGCCGTCAATCAGCTTCATAAAAGCTTCTTCCAGCCAGATGCCGTGTTTGCGCAGCCAGGAGTTGCCGCCTTTTACCTCGTCATAACAATGATAGATTAATGATTTCTCGTCATACCTGCGCGCGTTGGCCAAACCCATGCCCGGATTAAATGCCACCATGTGGATCAGGTCCTGCTGCATGTTTAACTGGCGGATGGCACGTTTGGCTACGCGACGTACCTGCCATGCATTAAACCCCAGAAAGAAACGGTAAAGCCCGCCCGGGGGCAAAAAGTTGATAGTTAAACCGATGGGCGGCGTCAGCACATATACCTGGGCACCGGGCAGCGGCTCGGCAATTTCTATGCGGTTCTTAAGGCCGAGGGCTTTCTTTAGATCGATCTTTTTTTTACCACGCAAATGGGCTACCAGCTCTGCAATAGTGTTAGGACTATTTACAAAAAGCAACTTGTTTTTGGTGGATAAGATTTTCATGATCTCCACCGATGGTTTGATGTAATTACCACCCCACTCGGTGCTGCTGAAACAGATGATATTCCGGTTTTCAATCATTCATTTCAAAAATAAAAAGATAGTGGATAAAAAATCACCGATGTGTTAAATTATAGCCTCTAAGAATGAAAAAATAACATTAAGATAAGGGTGCGGATACGAGGCGAGGTATGAGTACTCCAAACGCGATTATATTGACACCGTATTGTGCCGATTTGTATTTTTGATTTACTAAACAAAACGCTATGTATGAAACCTTGAAGCCTGTTTTACAACAGGAACTGGCCGACATTGAGAAAGCCGGCCTCTATAAACGCGAGCGGATTATTACCTCGCCGCAGGGTGCTGCTATAACCGTGCAGGGCGGGCAGGAGGTAATTAACTTTTGCGCCAATAATTACCTGGGCCTCTCGGGCAATCAGCGGGTGATTGATGCGGCCAAACGAGTGATGGATACGCATGGATACGGCTTGTCGTCAGTCAGGTTTATTTGTGGTACACAGGATATCCACAAGCAGCTGGAACAAAAGATAGCCGGGTTTTTAGGTACCGAAGATACCATCCTCTATGCCGCGGCCTTTGATGCCAACGGCGGAGTGTTTGAGCCTCTGTTTAATGAACAGGATGCCATTATATCAGACGAGTTGAACCACGCCTCGATTATTGACGGTGTGCGCCTGTGCAAGGCCCAGCGTTTCCGCTACAAGCACGATGATATGGCCGATCTGGAGGTGCAGCTGCAGGCGGCCGAAGGCTGTCGGCACAGAATAATTGTTACCGATGGAGCCTTCAGCATGGACGGTACCATTGCCCAGCTGGATAAGATCTGTGACCTGGCCGATAAATACAAAGCATTGGTGATGATAGACGAAAGCCATTGCTCTGGTTTTATGGGTAAAACCGGCAGGGGGACGCATGAGCATCACCAGGTAATGGGTCGGATAGATATTATTACCGGAACGTTAGGTAAAGCGCTGGGCGGTGCGTCAGGCGGTTTTACGTCGGGACGGAAAGAGATTATTGATATGCTGCGCCAGCGCTCGCGCCCTTACTTGTTTAGTAATACGCTGGCCCCAGCCATTACCGGCGCCACTATTGCCGTGCTAAACATGCTGAGCGAAACTACCGAGCTGCGCGACAAGCTGGAACGCAACACGCAGTACTTTCGCAAGCAGATGACGGCTGCCGGTTTTGATATTAAGCCCGGGGTGCACCCTATTGTACCGGTGATGCTGTATGATGCCAAATTATCGCAGGAGTTTGCCGCCAAAATGCTGGAAGAAGGTATTTACGTCATCGGGTTTTACTACCCGGTTGTGCCGCAAGGTAAGGCCCGCATCAGGGTACAACTTTCGGCCGCGCATGAGGTAGAACACCTGGATAAAGCCATTGCAGCGTTTACCAAGGTGGGGAAAGAGTTGGGCGTGATTAAATAGTATTATATTTGCGGTCTCTTTGGTGGTCTAAAAAGCCGCCAACAAGAGGTATTGGCACTAAAAATATTATGATACAAGAACAGATCAATCAGTATAGCTTAGAAATAGACGAGTTTTCACCCGCAAACGCTGCCGAACTGGAAGAGTTCCGCATCCGTTTTTTGGGTACAAAAGGTATCATTAAAGATCTTTTTGAACAGTTTAAAACCGTTACCCCGGAAGAAAAACGCGTATTGGGTAAAGTACTGAATGAGTTTAAACAACAGGCCGAAGCCAAACACGCCGAGTTTAAGGAAGCGTTTGACGCCGAAAGCCAGACCGCCAAAACCGAAGGCGACCTTACCCTGCCGGGCGAAGGTTACTCGGTAGGCTCACGCCACCCGCTATCATTGGTGCGTAACGAGATCATCGATATTTTTAAACGCCTGGGCTTTGTGGTGGCCGAGGGTCCGGAAATTGAGGACGACTGGCACAACTTCTCTGCCCTTAACTTCCCGGAAGAACACCCTGCCCGCGACATGCAGGATACTTTCTTTATCAAGAAAAATACAGGTAAAGATGATATTGCCCTGCGTACCCACACCTCATCTGTACAGGTGCGCATGATGGAAAATGGTAAACCACCGTTTCGTGCTATTATGCCGGGCCGTGTGTATCGTAACGAGGCTATTTCTGCCCGTGCGCATTGTTTCTTCCATCAGGTTGAGGGTTTGTATATTGACGAGAACGTGTCATTTGCCGATCTGAAACAGACGCTTTACCACTTTGTACAAGAGCTTTATGGCGAGGGCACCAAAGTGCGTTTCCGTCCGTCATACTTCCCATTCACCGAGCCATCTGCCGAGATGGATATTTCTTGTACCATTTGTAAAGGCGCAGGCTGTAACATGTGTAAGCACACCGGCTGGGTAGAAATTTTGGGTTGCGGTATGGTTGATCCGAATGTGTTGGAAAATTGCGGTATCGACAGCAAGAAATTCACCGGCTTTGCATTTGGCATGGGTATTGAACGTATTGCTAACCTGAAGTGGGTAATCCGCGATCTGCGTCTGTTCTCTGAGAACGATGTTCGTTTCCTGCGTCAGTTTAAATCTGAAATTATTTAAAAGAATGAGAAAATTAGGCTTGCTGATGGTGTTTTGTGCTGTGATTACAGCTTGTGGTAAAGATAATAGCAGCGGTATACCCGTTGCCTCAGTTCAGCTTAATTTACCAATGACAGATCCGCGCATCAGCAAACTGAATAGCATAGGCGGTGCTGTGTTTTTAGATCTTAACCAGGGCTATACAGGCAGCGTGGCCGGCCTGGTTTTATATCACGGAACCGGCGGTATTGTTGCCTTTGACCGTTGTAGCAGCTATCAGCCCGAGTTGAAGCATGCGGTGGTTTCAGATGGATCAGGCTTTAACGCTTTAGATACCTATAGCGGTTCAAAGTTCTCTTTGCAGGATGGTTCGCCAACAAAAGCGCCTGCAACTAAATCATTAAGGGCCTATTACGTTTATGTTGACGGCTCACAAGTGTTGCACGTAACTAACTGATAAATGGAAGCCGAAAAAATAAAAGAAAGCATAAAACGTGCGGCTCAGGAGCTGTTCAGGCGCTTTGGTTACCATAAAACCAGCGTTAATGAAATTGCTCGTCGTGCTAAAATTGCCAAGGCCACCATTTATAAATACTTCGAGAGTAAAGAAGCGTTGCTGCATGCCCTGCTGATGGATTACATCCGCGTAAGCGTAGATGAGTTGATCCATGCCGATAGCCCGGGGATGGACGAGGAGGCGCACCTGAGTAACCTTATCCTGAAAACCAGTCGACTGAGCTACACCGTTTGTAACGAGTTTATCGGGTGGGATTTCATTCGCGAGTCTACCAACTCACAGGAGTTTTTAAAGAATCTCTCTAACGAGCTGGAAGAGCTGCTGGTTAGCTCATTTGCCCGCCTGGGCGGTATGCGCAAACACGAAAGTTATATGCAGCGACTGCGTTTCCTCATTAAATGCAGCAAGAGTATTGTATTTAGCTTCGCCTTTACCTCGGTAAGCGACTCTGACGTGCGCAAGCATTTTGTGTCTTTTCAAAAAGAAATTCTCCCCTATCTGGTTAAGGCGGCTATACAGATATAGGTGTATTAGGTCGTTTGTCATTGCGAGGAACGAAGCAATCTCGTCGCATGACTAGTTGCAGGCGACGAGATTGCTTCGCGCACAGGCTTACCACACCCCTGCTCGCAATGACAAAATCTTTGGTTGGCAATTATTAGATAGCTGTTCTGTCAATCTCTCGCAGCGCTGATCTTATTGGTCAACGCCACAAAATCAGCAACGCTCAAGCGCTCGGCACGCAGGTCAAGCATCGGCTCTTCGGTCATTTTTTCTTTGTTGATGAGCGATGATAACGCATTACGCAAAGTTTTGCGTCGCTGATTGAAGCCGGCTTTTACCACCTGCCAGAACAGTTTTTCATCGCAATCCAGTTTTTCCGTTTCGTTTCGTGTTAGTCTGATTACTGCCGAAAGTACTTTTGGTGGCGGGTTAAATACCCCGGCTTTTACGGTAAACAGATACTCGGCCTTGTAGTAGGCCTGAATGAAAACACTCAGGATGCCATACTCTTTGCTGCCGGGTTTTTCCACGCAACGCTCGGCTACTTCTTTTTGAAACATGCCTACCACTTCGGTCACCTTGTCGCGGTTATCCAATACTTTGAAAAGGATCTGTGACGAGATATTGTATGGGAAGTTGCCGATGATGCCGAAGGGCTGTTTAAAAATGCTGTCGAAATCCATCTCCAGAAAATCGGCATTGATCAGCCGCTCGCCCAACTGCGGGTATTTTTTTTTCAGGAAATCGTATGATTCGGTGTCGATATCGATGAGGTAGGTTTCCAGGTTTTCTTTCTGGAGCAGAAAGTCTGACAGGATGCCCATGCCCGGACCAACTTCCAGCACCTGGGTGTATTTGTCCTGGTAACGCAAACTGTCTACAATTTTTGAAGCAATATTTTTATCGGTTAAAAAATGCTGACCCAGATGTTTCTTCGCGCTTACCAGTGACATATGCAATTGAATATTTGAGCAAATTACGGCATATTTGTCGGAAAAGCTGAAAGACCATGGCAGAAAGCAGAAAGCTCATGCAAAAATCTCAGCTTAAAACTATATTTGTTAATTGACCAAGTCGGTAACATCCGGGGCTTTTAGCTTTACGCTTTTAGCTTTCTGCTTACAAATCGGCTTTTAGCTAAAAAAATAATGAGCGAAAAATATAAGATAGGGATAAGTATAGGCGATGTTAATGGCATCGGCCTCGAAATTATTATCAAAACCCTGGCCGATTCTGCTATATATAATTACTGTACGCCTATTGTTTACGGGCATACCAAGGTGGCCTCGTTCCATCGCAGATCAATCAACGCGCACGAGCTGAATTTTAACGTTATCACCCACCCATCGCAGGCGCATCATAAAAAAGCCAATATGATTAACTGCTGGGAAGAGGATGTAAAGATTGATTTAGGTGTATCAAACGAGACCGGCGGCAAATACGCATTCCTTTCTCTGGAACGAGCCACGGCTGATTTGCTGGCGGGCGAGATTGACGCCCTGGTAACAGCGCCTATCAATAAAGACAACATCCAGAACGAGAATTTTAATTTTCCCGGTCATACCGAATACCTGCAGGAGCGCGATGAAGCTGCCGAATCACTGATGTTTCTGGTGAGCGATACTTTGCGTGTAGGTGTGGTTACCGGTCATATCCCGGTTGCCCAGATCGCATCGTCTATCACCGGCGAAAAAATTATCGGCAAGCTGAAGCTGATGAACGAAAGCTTGCGTACTGATTTCTGGATCCGCAAACCAAAGATCGCCGTGCTGGGCTTAAACCCGCATGCTGGCGATAATGGATTGATAGGTAAAGAAGAGCAGGAGATTATTGCCCCTGCACTGGAAGAAGCCCGTGCGGCAGGCATCCTGGCATTTGGTCCGTACCCGGCTGACGGCTTTTTTGCCAATGGCAGTTATCAGCAGTTTGATGCCGTGCTGGCCATGTATCATGATCAGGGTTTGATTCCGTTTAAACAGATCTCGTTTGAATCGGGCGTAAACTTTACTGCCGGTTTGAGTTTTGTGCGTACCTCGCCAGACCATGGCACGGCTTACGACATCGCCGGACAGAACAAAGCATCTGAAGTATCATTCCGTGAGGCTTTGTTTACTGCATTGCAGATTGTAAGACATCGTAATGAGAATGAAGAGTTAAATGAAAACCCACTGCAGTTTAGTAAGCTGAGCAGGGACAGAGATTAAAATATCTCCACTAAAAAAAGAGCGAGGGTGTCATCCTGAGCTTGTCGAAGGGCGCGGGAAGGCCGACGCTCGTGTTTCGACAAGCTCAACATGACACCCTTTTTCTATGCGCTGCAAAAGCATAATAAATAAGATTTAATCCCCGCTTGAGAGAGGACTGTGCGATTCCCTCCCTTGGGAGGGTGTAGGGAGGGGTCTATGCAATCATCTATCGTATAAACCCCTCCCTTCCACTTCACAATACCACCGCGCCCCTACTCTCTCAAGAGGGGAATCGCACAAGTCTATCACTTTTTCTAGTCCTTTAGAATAGGCTGTCACCCACCCAAACTGTGTCTACCCATACCACAGCGCCCAACCTGCCAATGCTTTAATAGCTCAAAAGTCATCCCCAAGCAAACATTCCCCATTTTTTTATGTTAAATTTCCGGTCGGTAACGCAAAACTGCCAACTAAATACCCCTATTTAATTATAAGTCCGGCAAACTCAAAATTTGCGGGGTATAAGGCTGTTGGTTAGTTCTTAACTAATAATATTTTCATTCCGGCTGCCGTTTAATCAATATTGGATGCTTAACGCGCCAGGCGCCATACGATGTTCGTGTTTTGATAAATTTAGATTCCAGCCGAGTTCGGTCTATTGATGCTTTTCGTGCGCTCACCATGTTCCTCATGATTTTTGTAAATGATGTGGAAGATGTACCCGGTGTGCCGCAGTGGATAAAGCATGTCGGCGAAAATGCAGATGGCCTTGGTTTGGCCGATACCATCTTTCCTGCTTTTCTTTTTATTGTTGGCTTGTCTATCCCTTTTGCGTTTCAAAGCCGCATTGTTCGGGGCGACACCCGTCTGCTCAAACGCATTTTTACCCGTTCTTTTGCGCTAATTTTTATTGGCTTTTTCCATTCTAATATGGAAACCTATAACGAGGCCATTGCCAAACTGCCCAAACCGGTTTGGGAGAGCCTGGTTACCTTCGGTTTCTTTTTCCTGTTTTTAGATTACAGCAGATTTAAAAAATATAAACGCTACCTGTTCCAGGGATTTGGCGCAGCGTTAATTATTGCCATGTCTGCCCTTTATAAAACCAGCGAGCCGGGGCATACCTGGCTGCATTTTAGTTGGTGGGGCATATTGGGGCTGATTGGCTGGGCGTACTTGTACTGTGCATTGATCTATTATTACAGTAAAGGCGCGTTGTGGGTGCAGGCAGCGTTCTGGCTGTTCTTTATGTTCCTCAATATTGATATCCACTTCGGGTGGTTTGATTTTCTGAGCAAAACCTATAATTACCTGTGGATGGCCGGTAATGGGGCCATGCAAAGTTTCACCATGGCCGGCATCTTTGTGGCGGTACTGTATATGCGCCTCTCGAAAGAGAAGGAATTGCGCATGTTGTGGGTGGGCATGTTGTTGATGGCCGTGATTTTATTTAACCTTGGTTTTATTGTGCGCCTGTACAGCGGAGGCATTTCTAAGGCGCGTGACACCCCGTCATGGGTGCTGATCTGCACCGGTATTAGTTTGGTGGCTTACTTGTTTTTTGTGCTGCTGGTTGATGTGTGGAAGAAATATAAGTTGTTTAAACCTATTGAGCCCGCGGGTACCAACACCTTTACCTGTTACCTGGTGCCGTTTTTGTTTTACCCGGCCTATGAGATGTCTAACCTGGGCTATCCCGAAGTGCTGAGCGAAGGGATGGGTGGGTTGATTAAGTGTATCGTCTTCTCGTTTGTAATGGTGTGGATTGCCGGTTTGCTGGCCAAGATCAACGTCAGGCTTAAGATTTAGCCCCATACAGATTAATGCCCTTTAAAATTCGTGTTATTTAATTATAAACAGCCGTTAACTTAAACGCTCATTTTGTAGTTTTGGGGCATGTTCTGGTACGAAGAAGAGGTAAAGCAATTAGAAGCCAAAGCCGTCAATACAGCCGCCTGGGGCGAAACCTTGTTTTACGGTAGTTCTTCTATCCGTTTGTGGTCAACCCTCGGGCATGATTTTCCGGACCTTAAGCCGGTCAACCTCGGCTTTGGTGGTTCTACATTGGCGGCGTGCGTTTGGTTTTCTGAGCGCATCCTCTCTCCTTATCGTCCTAAGCGACTCATCTTATATGCGGGCGACAATGATCTGGGCGATGGCCGCAATCCAGAGGAAGTACTCATCTTTTTCCAGGAGTTTACAGAAAGGGTGAAGCAAATGTTTGGCGACTTGCCTTGCTGGTTCATTTCGCTTAAACCTAGTTTGGCCCGGTGGAATATTGTTGATAAATTTAAGTACACCAATACACTGGTACAGGCAGAGATTAATGATCATCAGCCTAACTGGAAATTTATTAACCTTTTTCCGGAAATGCTTAACGATAAAGGCATGCCCCGACGCGATTTTTATGATGGCGATGGCCTGCATCTCAGCCTAGCCGGTTACTACGTATGGAAATCACAAGTAAATAAAGCCATCAACCAAAATATATGAAACGGGAGTATTACTGCTGGCACAGTCCCAATCTTAAGCGCGATATGGAAATGCTTGTTTTTGGTGATGGTGGCCCGTCGGTATTATTTTTCCCTACCCGTATGGCCCGTTTTTTTGACTATGAAAATTGGGGCATAGTTGGCGCAGTTCAGGATAAAATTAAAAGAGGCGAACTGCAGTTGTACTGTGTAGACAGCATTGACAGCGAAAGTTTCTACAATCAAGACATCCACCCTTCAGAGCGCATTGTGCGCCACCTGCAATACGAGCAATATATTTTAGAGGAAGTAGTACCGCGGATGGACAATACCGACGGCCTTATCGTTGCCGGTTGTAGCATGGGCGCTTACCATGCCGCCACTCTGGCCTTCAGAAAACCCGAATTATTCTATAAAGCCGTATGCATGAGCGGCCGGTATGACTTAACCCGTCAGATTGGTGATTTTCGCGATCTGTTTGACGGCTATCATAACGAGGATATCTACTTCAGCATGCCACGCCAGTTTGTGCGCCATGTGCATGATCCGGTAAACCTTACCGCCATGCGCGATATGGAGATCATTATTGCCATTGGCGAAACAGATCCGTTTATTGATGATAACCGGGAGTTTGATGCCCTGTTGTGGGATAAAGGTATCGAACATCAGTTTCCCATTTGGGAAGGTTATGCGCATCGCCCGCGCTACTGGCGCCAAATGGCCCAGCTTTACTTTTAAGAGCCGTTTTTACGCAAATAAGCTATACCTTATTTTTTAGTTAATGTGGAGTTTACAAATCTCCGGTTACTTTGCGACGTATAATTGGGGAAATCCCATCAACTTAAATCTTAACATCCGGGGCCGCGTCGCAGTAATTGCACGCGGCTCTTTTTTATTATCACCTCCGCTACTGATTACACATATACAGCACGTCATTGCGAGGAACGAAGCAATCTCTGCGAAGGACACTCCGACTTGCTAAGTGGATTTGCATGTACAGAGATTGCTTCGTTCCTCGCAATGACGTGTGGTGATAGCAGGTAGTAGTTTGATTAATAGACAGCTGTTTGCTATATTGTTTTTGAACAGACCATGGTCGGTCAAAATGACTCTCAATCAATTATTTAACAAAATTTTCACTTGCTGTGCAACGTAGCCAAAAACGCTGCGTCTATTATCCATGAAAGCTGATTCACAATTGGAAGCGCTATATATAGATAAGCATTATCAACTGGTGGCCGAGTGCAAGCAGGGCAGCAAAAAAGCCTGCTATGAACTGTACCGCCTGTATGCCAAGGCTATGCTGAACGTGGCGTTCAGGATAGTGGGCAATACCGATGAGGCTGAAGATGTGCTTCAGGAGGCTTTTCTGGATGCCTTTAACCGCATAAAGGATTTCAGGCAAGAAACCACCTTTGGCCTGTGGCTAAAACAAATTGTGGTGCATCGTGCCATCAATCTGTTGCGTAAACGCAAGATGGACCTGATAGGGATGGATGGCGATGAGCTGGAAAATATTGCGGATGAGGAACCGGAGGATCTGGAAGAAATTCAATATAAAGTGGAGCAGGTAAAAGAGGCCATGAAAGAGTTGCCCGAAGGATACCGGGTGGTGATATCGCTCTATCTGTTAGAGGGGTACGATCACGAAGAGATAGGACAAATATTACATATAACAGAAAACACCTCAAGAACCCAGTTTTTGAGAGCTAAACGCAAGTTAAGCGAGATATTAAAACAGAAAGGATTAGTGGCATGAGCAAGCAGTTAGAAGATTTTATAAAAGCCAACCGCGAACAATTTGATGACCTTGAACCCCGCCTGGGTTTATGGAATAAAATTGAGGGTCAGCTCAACTTTGAGCAAGAGGAGCCAGAGCAGCCAAAAAAGGGCGACGTCAGAACTTTCTCCCTGGGCTTTGTGCTACGCATGGCCGCCATCATCATCGTAGTAATGGCCGTTGGCTTTATGTTATACATTCAAAAAAGCGCGGGCACTAAGGTTGATTATGCTAAGATCAACCCAGAGTATGCCCAGCAACGCATCCGCTACGCCTCTATGGTGCAGGCCAAACGTACCGAGCTTAAAGAACTCACCAAAACCAACCCTGAGCTTTACAAAGAGTTTAGCGCAGATTTAACCAAAATGGATTCGACCTATAATCGTCTCAATAAAGATTTAGCTACCAGTCCTAACCAGGAACGTGTTTTACGTGCAATGATCCGGAACTTGCAAATACAAACCGAGGTACTTAATCAGCAACTAAATGTAATTGAACAGTACAACGAATTTAAAGATCAACAACAAAATGAAACTAAGAGTATATAAAGCTGCCGGCGCAATAGTGCTTGGTTTGGCAGCCTTTAGTCTGCGCGTTGCAGCGCAGCCCGCTGCCGCCCCGGCTCCGGCAGCTCCCCAGGTAACGGCTCCGGCTCCAGCGCCGGTTATTGCCGCTATAAGGGTCAGGCCTCATGTGCTGGCTATCCCCGCTGTCAAATTGGAGGGAATGAGTATACTAACGTCGTTAGACTCTGGCATGATGCAGGATACCACCTACACCCGCAAAATGAAAGAGTTGCAGGGTAAAATGCGCGAGCTGCAAAACCAGATGCGCGATCTGAGTCGCGAGCAAGGGCGTAAAGCGGCAGATGATGCCCGGAGCCGGGGCAGGGACGCGGCAGAACGTGCCCGCGACCTGGCCGAACGCAGCAAGGACAGGGCCGACAGGATGGACAAGAACTTTGATAAAACGTTTAGCGAAAAATTCAAAGACTTTGGTCAGAAGTTTCAGTTCCGTTTTGATAAAGGCGATGCCGACCTGGACAAAAGAGTGGCCAGCGGTGATGTCAAACTCAAAACAAAAACCTACAGCAAAAGCTATAACGTTGGCAGGGACGATAAGCTACAGATTAGCAACATGTATGGTAAGGTTACCATTAACACCTGGGGAAAGAATGAATTTAAGGTTGATGTGGAGATAAAAGCCTACGCCGATGATGACGACAAAGCGCAGGATTTACTGAACCGAGTAAGCATTACCGATGGCAAGGATAACAACGCTGTAAGCTTCGCTACAAAAATCAAAAATGATGACGGCGGTAATAGTTTTTGGGGTATCTTTGGCAGTAACGGTAAAACAAGTGTGCGCAAGGCAGTAATTAACTACACAGTTTATATGCCCGCAAAAAGCGCGCTTGACGTTACCAACAAATACGGTGCGGTAATACTACCCGACCTGTTTGGTAAACTAAATATCAAAAACACATACGGGAGCCTGGTGGCTAAAACGCTGTACAATACAGATAACCATATCAGCGTTAACTATGGCAGCGCGGGTATAGATTACCTGTCTGGCGGAGACCTGGCTGTGTCCTATGGCAGTCTTAATCTGCAGGGCGGCGGTAAGCTGAATACGCAGATTAGCTATGGCTCGGGCAAAATTGGTAAGCTGAGTGCATCAAGCATTATTAACGTGCGTTACGGCGGCTTGCAGGTTGATGCGCTGGAGAATGCAGTAAAAAGTCTGTCGGTAAGTTCAGATTATAGTCCGGTGAAATTGGGAGCCGTAGGCAATGCTGATTTTGATGTAACCGTACATTATGCAGGCTTTAGCTACGATAACGATAATGTGAGTATCTCCAGCAAAACCCCATCTGATGATGCTAAGGGCTGGAGCAGCACTAAAAATTATAAAGGCAAGATTGGTAAAGGCAGCGCAGAGCGCACTATTATCATCAAGTCAAACTATGGCGGGGTAAAGCTGGATCAGTAATTACAGCCGCATAAAAAGAGAATATATATTCATGCTTTGATATATATGTTTAGTTAATCCAAGAATCGGGCCGCTGCAAGAGGGGCCCGATTTTTTTTGTGTTAACTATAGGCTAAGGTCATTCGCGGGCCATAATGGTAGAAATGTGAATATTGTCTTTATAGTTGAAAAAATAATACCGTTATTACAACCGTTGTTCTGTTGAAAATCCATTTAAAATTTAGCAAATTTGCGTTTGAACAGATTTTGGCAAAATTTACCTGCTGAAAACATACAATTTACGATATGAAGAAAATTCTCATCGTTGACGATGAAGTAAATGTAGCGCTGTTATTATCTAAATTCTTAACACGCAATAATTTCGATGTAACTACAGCTGCTAATGGCGCCAACGCTACAGAGCATCTTAAAAACACAGCATTTGACCTGGTGCTGTGTGATTTTCGCCTGGAAGATACAGACGGCCGGGAGATGCTGACCCATATCAAGAACAACTATCCCAAAACCGGTGTAATTATTATTACCGGTTATTCAGATATTAAAATGGCGGTAGAACTCATTAAGATGGGGGCTTATGATTACATCACCAAGCCGCTTTACCCAGATGAGATTCTGAACACCATTACCAAGGCCATAGAGACCCAGCACGCGTTGCTGGAGGAAGAGCCTGTCGCAGTAACTTCAAAAGCAACTAAAGATAGTGGCAAGAAGCAAGTGCTGTCATCAGAATTTGTGGTGGGTACCAGTAAGGCATCTAAAGAATTGCTGCGCCAGATTGAGCTGGTTGGGCCAACCAACTACAGCGTAATTATTATGGGCGAAAGCGGTACGGGTAAAGAGTCTGTAGCTAAAAGCATCCACCTGAACAGTCCGCGCCATGATCAGCCGTTTATTGCAATGGATTGTGGCTCGCTCACAAAAGAACTGGCCCAAAGCGAGTTTTTTGGTCACGAGAAAGGTTCATTTACCGGCGCACTATACACCAAAATTGGCCATTTTGAGATGGCTAACGGTGGTACCCTGTTTTTGGACGAGGTAGGTAACCTGTCTTATGATATCCAGGCCGCCCTGTTACGTACCGTACAGGAGCGTAAGGTAAAACGCATAGGCAGTACCAAAGAAATTGATCTGGACGTGCGCATTATTGTGGCCACAAACGAAAACCTGCAGGATTCTATCGGCAAAGGCCGCTTCCGCGAAGACTTGTTTCACCGCTTTAACGAGTTTGGTATTTACATGCCGGCCTTGCGCGAGCGTGGTAATGATATTATGCTGCTGGCAGACCATTTCTTGAAAATGGCCAACCAGGAACTGGGCCGCGAAGTAAAAGGTTTCTCTAAAGAAGTGGAGGATTGCCTGCTCAATTACCGCTGGCCGGGTAACATCCGCGAGTTGAAAAACGTGATCCGTCGTGCTACGCTGTTAACCGAAGGCGAGGAAGTGCAACTGAAAGCGCTGCCACTGGAGATATCTAACTACAACCGCATGCCGGTTGTAGAGTCTAAAGTTTATGAAACCGCAACAGCGGCAACCGAGGCTGCTCCCGCCGCCAAAGAAAACCGTCACGATTTGAAAAATGCCGCGCTCGAAGCCGAGTACGATACCATTTTGAAAGTGCTGCGCGAAGTGAACTTCAACAAGACCAAAGCCGCCGAAATTTTACAGATTGACCGTAAAACACTATATAATAAAATGAAGGCCATCAACCTGAAATAGTTTTATGGAAGATGATTCAACGCTTTCGCCTCAAGACGAAGCCCTGCGTACGCTGAAGCACGATATCCGCAATCAGCTATCAAACATTAACCTGGCGCTGGAGCAAATGCGATATGAATTGCCAGTGGAAAGCGGCGACTGCCCGTTTTACCTGGATCTGATCAAAAGCAGTTGTGCGAAGATCAACGAATTATTGAAAGAGGGGTAGATAGCCTTTATTAGAAGAAATACAGAAGAGTCACAAATATGTGGCTCTTCTGCTTTAACGGGATTTTGGTTTGACCACCCCGGCAATTCCCCAATCACCGTGTTGCAACTCGCAATTCCCCATCATTTTCCCCACAAACTGGGGAATCAATTTCCTCACAGTTAAAGTTTTCATAGGTGTTTTTTCAAGCCGGGAAGAATCTAAAAAAAGAATGTTTAATTGATTTTGTTGTTTAAATAATTGAAAATCAGTGTGTTTGTTAATGATCGGATGTTTGTTGGCGATATGTCGGGATATCTCGTTAGTTAAAATTCCGGCTGGCGGCATGGTACTTGCCTTACTCTTAACGTAACACATTAAAAACATACAGCTATGAATCCTCTTTTCACTCAGATCTTCCACATCGCAATCATGGTAGTAATCCTTGGTTTTGGTATCTCAGCATTGGTAGGTATGTCTGGCGGCTTTGACACCTGGAACAAAAGAGCTAAAAACCCACGCCGCTTTTAATTTGCCCTAATTACAAACAAACTGTTTCGTTGGGAAACAGCATATATCGTAAACGGCGCTTACTGAGTATCAGGAGCGCCGTTTTTTGGTTGGCCTAAAACCTGTCGGCAATAACCATATTATAATTGCTATGGCTGCCGTGCTACATACGTACTATTCATCCCTTTTACAGCTTTAGCCATCCGTTTAATAAAAAGATAATTGGCCGTCCCCCCAATGGCAGCGCCTACAACCGGCACCAATCGCTCGGCCGTGCGTGAGCCAACTAATAACAACAGTTTTTCGGCTATGCCCTCCATCATGGTTTTGGTGATGGATACACCGGCTTCTACTTTTAATGAGGTTGCCACAAAGGCCATAAATTCATCAAAAGTAAAATGGTAATCGCCACGCTGGTGGTATATCACCGCCATAGTCACCCGGAACTGCTGGGCAATCAGGTTGGCCACATCCAGCGGTAAGCCGGCCAGCATGGTAATAATACCGCCGCTGCCTGCCACAACACCGCTGCCGACTGCCAGCCAGGCGCACTGGTTAATAAACTTCTCTATGCCAAGGGCATCAACCCCCTTCTTAATTTTTAGCTGATCTATATGCTCAAACACCTGCCTGAAACCTGTTTCGGTCAGTTGCGCAGCCTGCTGTTTCATATCGACGCCTAGCCGTTTTATGTTGATCTTTTTCATTGTTAGCGCTTTAATAAAATGGTTATTGCCATTTGCGTGCCAGTTTATAAGGCTGTCAGTTAATGGGTTGGTAATTTGTGCGTATATTTGAACTATGGATATCCAATCGGAAAAAATCGAACTGATTAAACAGCTTCTGGAAACAGAAAACTGGGAGGTGATCAACAAAATTAAAGCCGTGTTTAAGGGTGTTGATTATGATTTTTATGACGATTTGCCAGAGCATGTAAAAGAAGATATCAAAGCAGCTTCTGATGAAATTGAACGCGGAGAAGTTTATGATCATGAGTTTGTAATGCGCGAGTTTAAAGAGAAGTATGGCTCGAAGCATTAAATGGTCTCCCAGAGCAAAAAAGCGCTATCAACAAGTTCTGGATTATTTACAGGAAAATTGGGGCGACCGGGTTGTACAGAAATTTATAGAAAGAACAGATAAGGTTTTATATACCATTGCCGCATATCCGTATGCCTATGAGGCCTCATCAGAAAAAATAATCAGAAAAGCAGTTATCGGTAAACAAAATTCGGTTATCTACCGAATAGATAACACATCAATCTATTTACTCACCTTTTGGGATAATCGCCAAGACCCAAAGAAATTGAAATACTAACGTACTGAATGAAAAATAACATCCTCATCGTAGACGACATCCATCCCATTTTTATAGAACGAGCCGAAGAGTTGGGTTATACCTGCAGCTATCAGCCTACCATCACCAAGCAACAGGCGCTGGAACTATTGCCCGCTTATGAAGGCTTATTGATTCGCTCTAAGTTTCAGGTTGACCAGGCGGTGCTGGATCTGGCTACATCGCTGCGCTTTATTTGTCGCGCAGGCGCGGGGATGGATAATATTGATGAAGCTTACGCCATCAGCAAAAATATCCATCTGATTAACGCCCCCGAGGGTAACTCTGACGCCGTGGGCGAACACGCGATTGGTATGCTGCTTTCGTTGATGAATAATTTTAATCGTGCCGATGCCGAAGTGCGCGGCGGACAGTGGCAGCGCGAAGCCAACCGCGGCTGCGAGCTGAAAGGTAAAACGGTAGGTATTGTGGGCTACGGACACATGGGCCGCAGTTTTGCCCGCAAGCTATCAGGCTTTGAAGTAAATGTGATTGCTTACGATAAATATAAAACAGGCTTTAGCGATCAGTATGCCCGTGAGGTGAGCATGGAAGAAATTGTAAAGCAAAGCGATGTGCTGAGCATCCACGTGCCGCTTACAAAAGAGACAAACGGATTGATTAGTGATGAATACCTGTTCCATTTGCGCAAGCCTATTTTCTTTATCAATACCTCGCGCGGCAAGGTGGCGCAGGTACAGGCGGTGCTTAACGCTATTAAACAAGGCAAAATATTGGGCGCTGCGCTTGACGTATTGGAGGTAGAGAAATTCCCGGCCCTGGGTGAGCAAGCCTGGTATGAAGAATTAAAGCAGAGTGGCAAAGTACTGCTTACCCCGCACGTGGCCGGCTGGACATTTGAGTCGTACCGTAAAATAAGCGAGGTAATGGCCGATAAATTGGCAGATTATAGCAGAAATAAAGCGTAAGTTGATGGTAGCGATGGGTTTGAAACCCATCACGGCATTTGGTAGATGGCCTTGGGTCTGGTGCTTTGAGCCTGGGTTATTTACGCAAAAACAGCTCAAAAAATTTTGACTTTACAACATTAATCATTTATCTTCGTTCTTACACCAAAGCAAGGCTGCGTCAAGAACGTAGTCTTGTTTTGTTTTTAATAACCCTCGTCAACGTCCTTCTTAACACAGGAGGGCGGTTTTTTTTGGCGAAGTTTGACACAAGTATCACTATTTATTTTTGTGAGTTATGGCAGAAGTGACCTATTATACCAAAGAAGGTTTAGAAAAATTAAAAGAGGAATTACAGTACCTGAAAACCGAAGGTCGTGCCCAGATTGCAAAAGCAATTGCAGAAGCGCGCGATAAAGGCGACCTTTCTGAGAATGCCGAATATGATGCGGCAAAAGAGGCCCAAGGCCTGCACGAAACCAAAATTGCCAAATTGAGCGATGTACTGGCCAGTGCCCGTTTATTAGACGAGAGCAAGCTGGATACCTCAAAAGTATTGGCCCTATCAATTGTTAAAATTAAAAACACCAAAAACGGCGCCACCATGAGCTATCAGCTGGTGTCTGAAAGTGAAGCCGATCTTAAATCGGGCAAAATATCTGTTAGCTCTCCAATAGCCAAAGGCTTGCTGGGCAAAAAAGTTGGCGAGAAAACCGAGATCCAGGTGCCAGCCGGCAAAATGGAGTTTGAGATTCTGGAAATTAGCCGCTAATACAATGAGCGTATGAGTGAATTGTGAATGAGTGAATTTTATATTAAGAAGATATGCTCATTCACAATTTAAAACTTTCTGGTTGAATGAATCTTTATAAATTTGAATATTCACTCAATCACTCATTCAATCCCTCAAAACTACCATGCCCAGCATTTTTTCTAAAATAGTTGCCGGCGATATACCTGCCTACAAGGTTGCCGAGAGTAATGATTTCCTGGCTTTCCTGGATATCAGTCCGCTAAAAGAAGGCCACTTGCTGGTAATCCCTAAGCAAGAGGTTGATTACCTGTTTGATCTGAATGACGAGACCTATACCGGCCTGCAGCTGTTTGCCAAAATTGTGGCTAAAGGACTGAAAGAGGCCATCCCCTGCGAGCGCATTGGCGTGGTAGTAATGGGCCTGGAGGTGCCGCACGCACACATCCATCTCATCCCTATGAACGAGGCGAATGATATCAATTTTGCCAACCCCAAACTCAAATTTACTCCCGAGCAGTTTGAGGCCACCGTTAAGAAAATTAAGGCCGCCCTGCGCGAAGATTACAAACACGATTTGTAAAGGCAATAACAGGAAAGACGGGTTAAAACTTATCTGATTTTAGGCTAAAGCCCTTAATATTGTTGTACACTCCCGCCCCATAAATGGGACGGCAATGAATTAAAGGTATGGTATTATTGCCGTTGACTTTAGTCAACGGATGTTTTTGGTTGATCAAATGGCTTTAGCCCAAAACTCGTCAATCCTTTATCTTAAAGACGATTTTCCTGAACGCAACAGCAGTAATGCTCCCCTCCTTGTTTTTATTGTGTATCTTTGACACATAGAAACAATGACACCCGTATTGAAAATAGCCGTTGTGGGGCCCGAGTCTACGGGTAAGTCTACGCTTTCGGCGTTATTGGCGGCGCATTATCATACCGTTTGGGTGCCAGAGTATGCGCGCGAGTACTGTGCTAATTTAACTGAGGCGCCAACTATAGATGATGAGGTGGCCATGTTTTACGGTCAGCTAAAGCTGGAGCAGGAGTATCTGCCCCGCGCCAATAAGATCCTCATTTGCGATACCACTTTTATTACCGTAAAAATCTGGAGCGATGCTTTCTTTGGCCATACCCCGCAGGTGGTGCTGGACGAGTTGCCGCGTCGCCCTTATGATCTGTATTTGTTATTGGATATTGATATGCCCTGGCAGGATGATCCGCTGAGGGATTTCCCGACGCGCCGCGAGCATTTTATGGAGATTTGGCATGAAGAACTGAAAGCGCTTAATGCCAATTATGTAACGATATCTGGTTTGGGTGAAGAAAGAGGACAAGCTGCAATTAGAGCGATTGATGGATTTTTGAAAGAAAAGGGTGCTTTTTAAACATCCCGAGTATCCTTTAAATCCCTCAAATTCTGGTTTTGGCTATCGTTTTCCACAGCCAAAAACGTTTTCCACAATTCAAACCAAAAAACACTTTTTACATATATATATTTTTCCTACATTTGCGGGCTAATTGTAGCTCATTGAAATCGCTGAAGACATACGCCATTCCATTTACCGGCTTAAGCCTGGGGAAGCACGAGTTTGACTTTGTGGTAGCCGACGAGTTTTTCACAGAGTTTGATTACTCGCTGGTTAAGAAAGCCGATGTAAAGTGCAAGGTTGAACTGGAGAGGCAGGAAACCATGCTGATCCTGAACTTTCACCTGCAAGGCAGCATTGGCATGACCTGCGATAGGTGTCTGGCTGATTATCCGCAGAATATTGACATCCGCGAGCAGCAGATTGCCAAGTTTAGCGAAGAAGAGATAGATGAGGACGAAGAAGTGATAGCCCTTTCAAAAAATGATCATGAGATCAATATTGCGGGGCTGATTTATGAATATATTAACGTTGCGGTGCCTTTTATAGCCACCTGCGGCAATGAGGGTAAAACCCCTTACTGTGATAAGGATATGCTCGATCGTTTAAGTAAACTTTCGGGCAGTGAAGAACAAACCGAGCAGACAGACCCGCGTTGGGATGCGCTCAAAAACATTAATAAATAAAGACAAAGAGTTATGCCACATCCAAAACGGAAATTCTCGAAATCAAGAACTGCTAAGCGTCGTACGCACTACAAAGCTGACGCGCCTACTTTAACTACCTGCAAAACTACAGGTGCAGTTCATTTACCTCACCGCGCCTACACTGTAGACGGCAATCTGTATTACAACGGTAAATTACTGGTAGAAAAAGCTGCTGTAGCCTAAGTAAATTTTCTTTAAATGAAGATTGGCTTAGATATGATGGGCGGCGACTACGCCCCCAAGGCTACTGTTTTAGGGGCTATTGCAGCCCATAAAACGCTGGCAGAAGGCCAAAAGCTGGTGCTTATTGGCGATAGCCAGGTCATAAGAGATCTTCTGGAAGAAAATAATTATAGCGCCGATGGCTTTGAGTTTGTTCATACCACCGAGGTGATCGGTATGGGTGAGCATCCAACTAAAGCTGTTGTGCAAAAACCAGACTCGAGCATTAGCGTCGGCTTTCAGATGTTGAAAGACGGCAAGCTGGATGCTTTTACGTCTGCGGGCAATACCGGCGCCATGCTGGTGGGCGCTATGTTCAGCGTAAAAACCATTCCGGGCGTACAACGTCCGGCAATGACAACTATAGTACCCAAACTGAAAGGCGGTTTGGGTATTTTGTTGGATGTAGGTGCCAATGCCGATTGTAAGCCAGAAGTTCTGGTGCAGTTTGGTGTGTTGGGCAGCCTGCTGGCACAATCGGTTTATCAGATTGATAATCCGCGCGTGGCGCTGATGAATATTGGCGAAGAAGAAGAAAAAGGAAACCTGCTTTGCCAGGCCACCTATCCACTAATGAAGGAGAGCACTCAATTCAACTTTGTTGGTAATGTGGAAGGACGCGACCTGTTTAGCGACATGGCCGATGTTTACGTTTGCGATGGTTTTACCGGCAACGTAATTCTCAAAATGGCCGAGTCGTTTTATGTCATCACTATTAAAAAAGGCTTAAAAGACGAGTTTTTCGATCGTTTTAACTACGAGCAGTACGGCGGTAGCCCAATTTTGGGCGTTAATGCTCCTGTGGTGGTTGGGCACGGTATATCTAGTCCGGAGGCTATTAAAAATATGGTGCTGTTGTGCAGAGATATGGTAGAAACCAATCTTGTTGACCAATTTAAAAAGGCTTTTCAACCATAATTATATAACAATCTAGATGAGTAAAATTCATGCCGCTATAACCGCGGTGCACGGCTACGCCCCTGAATACGTGCTAACCAACCACGAATTGGAAACCATGGTTGATACCAACGACGAGTGGATTACCTCTCGTACCGGTATCAAGGAGCGCAGAATATTAAAAGGCGAAGGACTGGCCACTTCTGATCTGGCCGTTCCAGCTGTTGAAGAGTTGCTGCGTAAACGCGGCATCGGTGCCGAAGAGATTGAACTGATCATTTTCTGTACCACTACCCCCGATATGCCATTCCCGGCTACGGCCAACATTCTGGCCGATAAAATCGGCGCCAAAAATGCCTGGGGTTATGATCTGCAGGCTGCATGTTCAGGCTTTATCTACGGCCTGTCTACCGGCGCTTCATTCATAGAGAGTGGCAAGCATAAAAAAGTATTAGTAGTAGGCGGCGATAAAATGTCGGCTATTATCAATTATGAAGACCGCGCTACCTGCATCATTTTTGGTGACGGTTGCGGTGCTGTATTACTGGAGCCAAATACCGAAGGCTACGGTGTTATTGATTCTATCCTGAAAAGTGATGGCGCTGGCCGCAGCTATTTGCACCAAAAAGCAGGTGGTTCATTAAAACCGGCTTCGCACGAAACTGTGGACGCCAAAGAGCACTTTGCTTATCAGGAAGGTCAGGCGGTATTTAAATTTGCCGTTACCAATATGGCCGATGTAGCTGCCGAGGTAATGGAGAAAAACAACCTGGTATCTGAAGATATTGCATGGTTGGTGCCACACCAGGCCAACAAACGTATTATTGATGCTACTGCCAACCGCACCGGCGTACCTGCCGAAAAAGTGGTAGTAAACATTGAGCGTTACGGCAATACCACCAACGGAACCATTCCACTGTGTTTGTGGGAGTGGGAAAGTAAATTTAAAAAAGGCGACAATATTATATTAGCAGCCTTTGGCGGCGGCTTCACCTGGGGTTCTGTATACCTGAAGTGGGCCTATTAAATTAAGGATTGAAGGCGTGAGTTTTGAATGAGTGATTAGTTTCAAATTCGAAATTGAGCATCCCAAATCCGAAATAAATAAAACATCAACTAAGTTCGCACTGTATTAATTATTAAATAATTAGCCTGTCATTTGCACATTTGCGCTTACGCATATTTGCACATACAGACATTAACATATAACTTAGCCACCCAACTGTTAGCCAATACAAACTATTGCATAATTAACTATGGATATTAAGCAAATACAAGACCTTATCCGTTTTGTTTCCAAATCGGGCGTTAACGAAGTCTCTATTGAGCAGGACGAGTTCAAGATTACTATAAAAACCAACCAGGCTCCAACCTATGTAACAGCTACTGTTCCGGGTGCGGCTCCTGCTCCGGTTGCTATACCTGCTGCACCTGTTGCGCAAGATTTTGCACCAGTTGCTGCTGCCCCTGCCGCTCCTGCTGCTGCAGATAATGCTAACTACATCACTATCAAATCGCCAATGATCGGTACTTTCTACCGTTCTGCAAGTCCGGAAAAACCAATGTTTGTAAACGTTGGCGACGAGATTAAACCTGGTAGTGTGCTGTGCATTGTTGAAGCCATGAAATTGTTTAACGAGATTGAGGCTGAAGTATCAGGCCGTATCGTGAAAATTCTGGTAGACAACTCTTCGCCGGTTGAGTATGACCAGCCTTTGTTCCTGGTAGAACCAGTTTAAGGGTTGATTAAGAGAATGGTTGATTAAGCGCGTGGTTTTAACGGCAGCTTGGTCAACACAGACAGCTAATCAACTAACGATAAAGTGATGGTTGATTATGCGATTGGGAGATACTCAATCAGCTAATCAACTCAATCAACCAATCAACTTAAAACAAACTATGTTTAAAAAAATACTCATAGCCAACCGTGGCGAAATAGCCCTTCGTATTATCCGTACTTGTAAAGAGATGGGTATAAAAACGGTTGCTGTATACTCTACTGCAGACCGCGATAGTTTGCATGTGCGCTTTGCTGATGAGGCCGTGTGTATCGGTCCACCGGCTAGCCGCGATTCTTACCTCAATATCCCGAACATTATTTCGGCTGCAGAGGTTACCAATGCCGATGCCATTCACCCTGGCTATGGCTTCCTTTCAGAAAATGCCAAATTCTCAGCCATCTGTGCTGAATACAATATTAAATTTATTGGCGCTACTGCCGATCAGATCAACGCCATGGGCGACAAGGCTTCGGCCAAAGCAACCATGAAGAAAGCTGGTGTACCTTGTATCCCGGGTTCTGAAGGTCTGTTAGAAAGCGTAAAGCAAGGTATTGAGATTTCCAGAAAAATAGGTTACCCGGTTATATTGAAAGCTACCGCTGGCGGTGGTGGCCGTGGTATGCGTATTGTTTGGAACGACGAAGAGTTTGAACCAGCCTGGGATTCTGCACGTGCCGAAGCCGGTGCTGCATTTGCCAACGATGGCATGTACCTGGAAAAATACGTAGTTGATCCGCGCCACATCGAAATACAGGTTGTGGGCGATCAGTACGGTAAAGTATGTCACTTGTCTGAACGCGATTGCTCTATTCAGCGTCGTCACCAGAAACTGGTTGAGGAGGCTCCGTCTCCGTTCATGACCGAGAAGCTGCGTAAAAAAATGGGCGATGCCGCCATTAAAGGTGCCAAAGCTGTTAAATATGAAGGTGCCGGTACCATTGAGTTTTTAGTGGACAAAGACCGCAACTTCTACTTCATGGAGATGAACACCCGTATCCAGGTAGAGCACCCGGTTACCGAGGAGGTAATTAACTTTGACTTGATCAAAGAGCAAATTAAAGTTGCTGCTGGTGTGCCTATCTCTGGCAAAAACTACGAGCCTGTAATGCATGCCATTGAGTGCCGTATCAACGCTGAAGATCCGTTTAACAATTTCCGTCCGTCGCCAGGTAAAATCACCAATTTCCACTCTCCGGGTGGTCATGGTGTGCGTGTTGATACACACGTTTACAGCGGCTACGTTATCCCGCCAAACTACGATTCAATGATTGCTAAGGTAATTTGCGTGGCCCAAACCCGCGAAGAAGCCCTGAGCACCATGGAGCGCGCACTAAGCGAGTTTGTAATTGAAGGCATTAAAACTACTATACCTTTCCATTTGAAGCTGCTGCAGGATCCAAACTTCCGTGCCGGTAACTTCACCACCAAGTTTATGGAAACGTTTGAGTTCTAAATAAAACCTTTGTAAACACGCCACCTATAAATACCCCTAAATACAAAGGTTTAAATGAGCGAAGACAACAAACTGGTTAAGGCCATAAAAGATAAAGGCAAAAACCTCGAGGCCGAAATGTCATTTTTTGACCACCTCGAGGTTTTGCGTGGCCATCTTATCCGCTCATCCATCGCCATCCTGATTTTTGCCATAGCGGCATTTGTTTATTTCGACTGGATTTTTGATACCCTGATCATGGGCCCAAGTAAGCCCACGTTCTGGACCTACCGCGCGGTATGTACGCTGGGCAACTGGCTGCACCGCGATATGTGTTTCAGAACAGTCCACTTCAGGTTGATCAATAATGAAATGGCGGGGCAGTTCATTTTGCAAATTAACTCTGCACTTCTCATTGGCGTTACCGCAGGTATCCCTTACCTGCTGTGGGAGCTATGGCGATTTATCAAACCAGCCCTGCATGATAAGGAACGTAAGGCAGCAAGCGGTTTTGTGTTCTACGCGTCGCTACTGTTCTTTTTGGGTGTACTGTTTGGCTACTACATCATTACACCGGTATCTGTCAACTTTTTGATGGGTTACACCGTGAGCCCAAGCATTGAAAACATGCCGACGATTGATAACTATCTGTCGTCTGTAGCCACGCTCACGCTGGCAACCGGTTTGGTGTTTGAGTTACCGATCCTGATCTACATCCTGGCTACCATGGGAATTATGACGCCTAAGTTTATGCGCGCCTCCCGTCGTTACGCCATCATCATCATTCTGATTATTGCCGCGGTGGTTACCCCTACTCCGGATATGATGACCATGACCGTTGTGGCTATCCCGCTGTATGTGCTGTTCGAGGTGAGCATCATCGTATCGGCCCGTGTAGAGAAACGCAGGGAAGCTAAACTGAACGAGGCGTAAGAAATTGCAATCATTGCCGTTGACTTTAGTCAACGGAATACGAATAATATCAAAAAGGCTTTAGCCAAACCTAGCAGATGCAGGTTCGGCTAAAGCCTTTTCTTATTTAATAAATACCCTATAAATAAGACAGCGATGAACTGTTGCCAGGCACTTCAAAGGCCGGTTAGCGGGTTTTCTATCACGTCATTGCGAGGCACGAAGCAATCTCTGCGAAGGATATTTGGATATGCAAATCTGCTTTGCATATGCAGAGATTGCTTCGTGCCTCGCAATGACGCATTTGGTGCGTTTCCCACCATTATTCCTTAACTTTGCTCCCGATCCGGGATAAAAACCCGGCAACACCATGATCAAAGAAACCGAAATTGTTGCAGCACCAGAGCTGCATGGAGATGAAGCCGCTCTTATCAAACTCGCCTCATCTGCAACGGGCATAGCTGCTGCCCGCATAAAAGGACTAAAAATTTTAAAACGATCTATTGACGCCCGCGGCCGCAAAGTGGTTTACCGCATGCAGGTACGTGTGTTTGTGGACGAACCTTATAAACCCGAAGTTTTCAGCGTTGATTATCCGAATGTGAAGGACGCGAAGCCGGTCATTATTGTAGGTGCCGGTCCTGCGGGATTGTTTGCTGCATTGCAATGTATTGAATCAGGCTTTAAACCGATTGTGCTGGAACGCGGTAAAGATGTAAAGCAACGTCGCCGCGATCTGGCCGAGATCAATAAACAAGGTGTGGTAAACCCCGAATCAAACTATTGTTTCGGCGAAGGTGGTGCGGGTACATACTCCGATGGCAAACTTTACACCCGTTCTACCAAGCGCGGTGATGTGAATGCGGTGTTGAAAGCTTTTGTAGCGCACGGTGCATCTGAAGATATTTTGGTCGATGCCCGTCCGCATATCGGTACCAATAAATTGCCGCAGATTATTACCGCCATGCGCGAAACTGTGCTGAATGCCGGCGGAGAAGTGCGGTTTGATGCGAAAGTAACAGAGCTGATTACCAGCTTTGATAAAATAAAGGGCGTAAAAACAGCCGGTGGCGAAAGTATTTTAGCTGATGCCGTGATTCTGGCTACCGGTCACTCGGCCCGCGATATTTTTGAGACGCTGCACCGTCAGGATATTCTGATCGAGGCCAAACCGTTTGCTTTAGGTGTACGCATCGAGCATCCGCAGGAAATTATAGACCGTGCGCAATATCATTGCGATGCGCGCGGCGAATACCTGCCCCCATCCTATTATAGTTTGGTTGAGCAGGTAGATGAGCGGGGCGTATTCTCGTTTTGTATGTGCCCGGGCGGCATCATTGCCCCCTGCGCTACCGATGCCGATGAAATTGTGGTGAACGGTTGGAGCCCAAGCAAGCGCAATAACCCTTACGCCAACTCTGGCACCGTGGTGCAGATTAATTTCGAAGATGTAAAAGGCGATGACAAAGATCCGTTTAAACTGTTACGTTTTCAGCAACAGGTAGAGCAACTGGCTTTTAAAGCAGGTGGCGGTAACCTGGTGGCCCCGGCCCAGCGTATGGTTGATTTTGTAGAGGGGCGATTGTCTGCCGATCTACCTAAAAACTCCTACCTGCCCGGAACAAAAAGTGTGCAGTTGAACGAAGTATTGCCCGGTTGGATTAACGAGCGGTTGCGAAAAGCATTACCGGTATTCGGGCGCAAGATGAAAGGATATTTTACAAATGAGGCCATACTGGTGGGTGTAGAGTCGCGCACTTCATCGCCGGTAAAAATTCCGCGTGATCGGGAAACGCTGCAACATCCGCAGATTGGCGGCCTATATCCATGCGGTGAAGGTGCTGGCTATGCAGGTGGCATTATTTCTGCTGCTATAGATGGGATAAACTGCGCACTGGCAGCAATAAAAAGTTATAAATAAAACAAATGGCGGCTTTATATATTTAAAAGTATTGTCATTGCGAGCAGGATTGCGGGGAGGATTGAGCGCGAAGCAATCTCGTCGCATGTAAATTTGATCCTGCGACGAGATTGCTTCGTTCCTCGCAAAGACAATGTTTGTTTTAAGGTAGACAAAAACTCAACTAACTATGACCACAGGCGAAAAACTGGAGCAAGAACTAGACAAAATTTTATCGGGCCAACCCTGGTACGGGCGGTCTGTCTATGATATTCTGGCTGATGTAAGCTTTGAAGCTGCATTTGAAAAGCCGATAGCCAATGCCCACAGCATAGCCGAGATTTTGCTGCACATGCTGGCCTGGACCGAAGAGGTAATGGACCGGCTGAATGGCATGAGCGCCAATACACCAGTAAGCGGCGACTGGCCCGAGACCGGCGCCCCCGATGAGGAAAAATGGAAACGCTGGGTAAGTGATTACAAACTGGTCAACGTAAACCTGGCCGTTATTATCCGCGATTTCCCAGACGAGAAATGGTGTTTCCCAATTATTGACGAGCGCGGAACCGCACCTGTAGCAACTCATGAAGAGATGGTGCATGGCTCCATTCAGCACCAAATTTATCACGGCGGACAGATTGCATTGTTGAGTAAAGCTTTGTAGCTTTAATAGATAAAGCCGTGGCCTTTGATAATCACAGAGCAATATCTAAAAGGAAAATTTGACGACGCGCAGCAATGCGAAGACGTTATTTTCACGTCCGATGATTTTATTGCAGTTATTGATGGCGCAACATCCAAAGCGGGTACTATAGCGGCAGACCAGATTACATCAGGGAAACGAGCAGGGCAATTGATTAGCGAGGTTTTGTCGACGTTGCCGGCAGATACCGACATGCAATCTGCCATAAGTAACTTTAATCAGCTCATTACCGCATACTATCATCAAAACAAAAGCACAAAATATTATTGGGATAACCCAATTGAACGGCTAACCGCATCAACAGTTATTTATAGTAAAAACAAGCACGAGCTTTGGATGATTGGCGATTGTATGGCGCTGATTAACGGTAAGCTGATAACCAATTATAAAAAGGTAGACGAAGTTTGCTCAGGTTTGCGGTCGGCATTTATTACCAATCAGCTGATGAGAAACGAAACCAGTGTTGAGCAGCTTTCAAAATCTGATACCGGGCGCAATTTTATTTTGCCGCTGCTCAGGTGGTCAATCCAGTTTCAGAATTGCGGATACGATCATGAGTTTGCTTACAGCGTGATAGACGGGTTCCCAGTTTCGCCTAAATTAATTAAGCAGGTAAAGCTGGAAGGTTCAGCAAAGATTGTTCTATCGTCAGACGGCTATCCCGAATTAAAAGATACCCTGGAGGAATCGGAGTCTATCCTTGAACGCACTTTAAAAGATGATCCGCTTTGTATTGATCTTTTTAAATCGACCAAGGGTTTGCGAAGTGGCACGGTGTCTTTTGATGACCGGGCCTATATCAGTTTTGTGGTTTGAGAATCTGGTTTAATTTGATTGTTTTTTAAATGTAGAGACGCATAATTGCGTCTCCCGCGTGCTTTTAAATAGGCTTGTCTCTTGGGAGACGCAATTATGCGTCTCTACTACGTCAATATTCCAATTCCTCGCAGCCAATCCCCGCTTTTCTTAAAGTGCTTTCAATTTGGCGCGGCGATAGATCTGCCGCTACTACTCTTAAAATATTATCGCAATCTTCCAGATCAAAGTTCCAGTCGGCCACATTGGGCATGGCGGTCAAGAGGGTTTGCACGCGATTAACCTGTCGCGGCTGGGTTACGCTGGTTTTAAAGATGAGGATGTTCATAGGTAATTAGTTTTGAGAGATGGTTGGCGCATGGTGTTTTGCTTTTTAGCCCCCACGCCATGCGCCAGCCGCCTTCCGTTTTATTTTTCTTCGGTACCTTCTTTATAATCCATCCAGTCGTTATCAAATCTGCCCCGACCGAACGGGCCACCACATCTGCCGGCAAATTTTTCTTTAAAGCGTTCGCGCTCCTCTGGTGTCATCTTTTCAAAATGCTCTCTCATACGCTGGCGCATCCACGGGGCACGGCCGCCACCAAACCTGGGCCCGCCTTTACCAAAGCCGAACAATATTTTGCACAGTATAAAAATACCCATGGCCTGCCAAAAGGTAATGGCGCTTACATGTAGTATGCCGGGTAGCAGGCAGTTCCATAACTGCATCACCACAAAGCTGATGAGTGATAAAAAGGCCGCAACGGCCAGCGGGATAAATACAAATCGCCCGCGAAAAAGAAATGCTTTCATGTCTTTAATCTTTAATATTTTGTAATGTCTTCGTACAACTGTTTCAGCCTGTCGCGCAGATGCAGTACGGCGTACCGCTTGCGCGAAACCAGTGTTTGTACATTAACGCCCGTCATCTCGGCCATCTCGGCAAATGAGATGTCATCCAGTTCGTGCCAAACAAAAACCTGACGCTGTTCTTCGGGCAGTTCATCCAGCGCGGCAAAAAGCTGCTCCCAAAACAGGTTGCGCAAATACGCTGTTTCCGGTGTAGAGGTTTCGGGCATCAGCAGGGCCTGATAATCGGCCGCGCTGTTTTCGTCGTCCTCGTCATCGCTGTAAAACAGATCGTCCAGCAAGCTTTCCGATTTCTTTTTATGCTTATCGGTAATCTTGTTGCGCGCTACCCTGTACAGCCAGGCGCCTGTCTGTTCAATGGGTTCAGCATTAATGACCGAGCTAAACTGCTGCCACACATCCTGCATAATGTCTTCGGCGTCGGCGTCGTTCTTTACCCTGCGACGGATGAACGACAGCAAATTTTTACCGTAAGCCTTTACGGCTTGCAGTATGGTGCTGTGTTTATCATCTGTCATCAGTGCGGTTGTCAATGTAATTGCTGTTTGTTAATGGGATAGACGAGCCATCCGCACAAACATTTTAAAGAATTTCAAAATATTTTAATTAAGAGCGAATCATAAGTAAAATATAACGATCACGTCATTGCGAGGCACAAAGCAATCTCTGTATTTGCAATGACGACTTGCATATCTGATTGTCCTATGCAGAGATTGCTTCGTGCCTCGCAATGACGTATAAGCTATTAGTTAACGAACTATACCATTTGTTACAGCAAAAGGCATTTGAGTTTTGTTAAATTTACCACATCAGCCGCATTTATTTATGAAGATAGCCCTTGCCACCCCTCCTTTTCCCATCAACCTTAACCAGGGTTTGGATTATGTTGAGCAATACGCCACGGAGGCAGCAGCTGGCGGCGCAAGGATTATTTGCTTCCCCGAAAGTTATCTGCCCGGCTACCCGGCAATAGAATATGAGGTTGAGAAGGCCAGTGCCGATGAATTGCGGCAGGCATTGAACCGCGTTTGCAAAATTGCACGTGAAAACTCAATATCGATTATTATGCCGATGGATTGGTACGAAGGCGGCCAATTTCTAAACACAGCCCAGGTGATATCTGCCGAAGGCGAAATATTAGGCTATCAAACCAAAAACCAACTCGACCCGACCGAAGACCATATCTGGAACGCCGGTACTGAGCGCCATCTGTTTGAGGTTGAAGGATTGAAATTTGGCGTCACCATTTGTCATGAGGGTTTTCGGTACCCAGAGTCGGTTCGCTGGGCGGCGCGTCGTGGGGCACATATTGTTTTCCATCCGTACCTGGCCGGTAGCGATGAGCAGGGTGCGGTGCCAGAAGTTTGGGCGCATCCCGATAATCCGTACTATGAGAAAGCCATGTTGATGCGTGCTAACGAGAATACCATTTATTTTGCCAGTGTAAATTATGCCATGAAATATCCGGATGCTGCCACCTCGCTCATCTCGCCTCAGGGCAAATGTCTGGCCTGGCAACCGTACACAAAGGCAGGTGTACTCACTATAGATATAGATTTGAATGCCGCTACGGCACTATTAGCCAAACGTTTCAAACCGCAGTTGTATGGCATGGCAGACTGACATCAATTCAAAATCGGCACGTTTTTGGATAAGTATTAAATAAAAAGGAAGAGTTTCATCATGGCCAATAAAAAAACATTGATTTTAGGCGCCACCCCCAATAGCGGCAGATACGCTTACCTGGCTGCAAATACGCTGGTTCGCAAAGGCCACGATATAATAAATGTAGGTCTTAGAAATGGCGAAGTTGCCGGCGTGCCGATTGAACGCCCCGATACTATTCACCAAGGTGTAGATACGATTACCCTATACGTTGGTCCGCAAAACCAGCCGCAACTGTATGACTATATTATAAAGACGCACCCCAAACGCATCATCTTTAATCCCGGCACAGAAAATACTGAACTGCGCAGAATGGCGATTAATAATGGTATCGAGACAGAATATGCCTGTACGTTGGTGATGTTGAGCACTGGGCAGTATTAATTATTTAGAAAAACAACAAGAAATAGGGGTTCCCATGGATATTCAGCGAGGTATTCAAATTGATAAGCCGTCCATCTTCGTACCCTGGGATGTCGATGTGGAGCAACTGTCGGTTCTTTTTAAACTGAACCCATTAAAGCGAGTGACGGATAAGTATTATACAATTGCCTGCGAATTATTTGATGGCCTATCTTGTTACCTGGGTTTTCATTTTAAACCAGGGACAAACGAGAGTTTGAGAGAGCTAGAGTTTTTTAGGGATCGATATGATGATCTCCAATGGTCATTTGAAGATTTTCAAAGCCATCTGGAGAAAGTATTCGGTTTGCCTGATGAAAGATATCCTATAGAAGAAGGTTTCAGCGGAGGTCATTGGTT
Source organism: Mucilaginibacter yixingensis (assembly GCF_041080815.1). Taxonomy (NCBI): domain Bacteria; kingdom Pseudomonadati; phylum Bacteroidota; class Sphingobacteriia; order Sphingobacteriales; family Sphingobacteriaceae; genus Mucilaginibacter; species Mucilaginibacter yixingensis. Next base: position 36,485 of record NZ_CP160205.1, read on the forward strand.
GTTTAATGATACCTTAATTGTACATAGAGTTTTTGATCGATTTGGCCCGGAAGAGCATGTCCGTATCATTAAATTAGAGAACACAGAAACTTTGGCCTAACCATTTGATAATAACCTTGCGTTAGCTTCCTGTAGAAAGTATCCTCATCTCCTTCGGATAATAATTGTTTACTCTATTAGGCAGCAACTTGGCCCAGCCCAGCGGATGCCCTTCAAAACACATCAGGTTCCATCCCTTTTGAGAAAGGTCCAAATCTTTGATTTCATCCCGGCGCAGATAGCTAATGGCTTGCTCCCGGCTGAGTTCGGTTTGTTGGATCTGGTCGCGATCAAGCATCAGGCTCATGGCCAGCTCATGATCGGGCACCAGGTCTTTGCCGGCAAGGCTACCCAGCCGCACGCCCGATTTTTTAATATATAAATACTGCTGCAGCGTTTCCAGATCCTCGCGGTGTATCTTGTCTATCGCCAGCCAGTCGTCATTTAGTTTAAAAAAATAATAATTGGCCGGCTCCTTTATATAAGGCTTCAGCAAGTCGATAGATTTATAATCTGGTTTACCCTGATCTTTCTTTTTAAAAGCCTTGGTCTCGCCGCTGCTTTCAGTTTTGCGTAAGCATGCAGCAAACAGACCCTCGCCCTGCACCTTGCCCGGGTAAAAACGATACCCCCAGGCTTTATGCTCCGTTGATTGACTTTCTACCACGCCCCAATCCTGTTCAACAGGTATGCGCACGCTTTCCATACCAAACTCGGTGCATAACCAATCCAGCACCTGCTCGTTTTCTTGCTCAGAGTAAGAACAGGTAGAGTATATTAAATAACCATCCTCGCGCAGGGCGGGATAAACATCGGCCAGTATGCGCTCCTGCCGTTGCTGGCAAAGGTTCACATTATCTACAGACCACTCCTGCATCGCCTCCGGCTCCTTACGGAACATGCCCGAGCCCGAACAAGGCGCATCCACCAGGATCAGGTCAAAGAAACCTTTTACCCGGCCATAGTCGCGCGGATCATTATTAGTTACTATCGTATTGCTGCGCCCCCATCGGGTCAGATTATCAGTAAGGATGGGGACACGCGTTTTAATAATCTCGTTAGCCACCAGCAAATCATCCTGATTTAGGGCCGAGCTAAGCAATGTGCTTTTGCCGCCGGGCGCTGCGCATAGGTCCAACGCACGGATTGGCTCATCCATTTCGCCGCGTATACTATTATATATATGTGTAATAAACATAGACGATGCCTCCTGCACATAATAACAACCGGCATGAAACAGCGGATCGAACGTGAACGATGGGCGGCTTTCCAGATAAAAGCCCTCTGGGCACCAGGGCACCTCTACCCCCGGCTGCTGGCCACTATATTTAGATGGATTGATGCGGATACTGGTAGGTGCCGGCAAGTTTTGGTGCGTTTCAACAAAGTTTTGCGCGTCAAAACCTGGTGCATTGCTAATAGACTCAATAAACTTTCCTGGAAAAACGATGTCGCTCATATCTAATCAAAGGTATGAATTTTAACAAACGGGCGTATTTGCAGGCTTGTGTTAAAAATAGATGAACACAATGTAAGCTAATCTTCAAGTAGTTATGGACTTTGTTTTAATGATTTAAAAATAGTTGTTGGCACGAGCCAAAAAACGCTGTACATTTGTAGTTCGCTTTTGAAAAAAGGCGACGTTATTTGAAAATTGGGAACAAAAAAATAAATCTGAAAAAGTTGAATTTTTCACTTGACAGAAAGGAAAAAAGTTCCCACCTTTGCAACCCGCAATTGAAGGATCGCGGTTGTTATTTGAAGGAAGAGTAAAGGAGTTGGAAGCGGTTGAAGATCAGCAATGATTGGAGACGGGGGGAGAGAGCAAGTAGGGTGTAGAGATCTTAAGAAATCGAGCCTGAAAGAGAGAAAAAAGAATTTTAAAATAGTTCTTGGAGAAGCGGAAAAGATGACTACCTTTGCAGCCCGAACGGCGGGAAAGCGAAATTGAAAAACGGAGCTGGAAACGCAGAAAGGGGCGAGAAAAAAAATAAAAATTTTCTTCTTGCAAATAAGAAAAAGGTTCTTACCTTTGCAGTCCCAAACAAAACGGGACAAAAACACTGAGAGAGCGAATCTCGAAAGTAAATGAAAAACTGATAGAATTAATCCAAGCGTAAGTAAGGAATAAGGATATAAGAAAGGGAGTCGTGAGACACCGGAAGAAGTTCTTTAGAATAAAGAGAATAAAATAAATCATGAAGCAAAGCGGGAGCGATGCAGAGTTTACCAGAAGGTAAACGAAACATTGCGAACTGTCAAAAGACTTTGAGGACTGGAAATTTGTCAAAAGATAACATAATAGGCGCAAGCCTATTGACAAACAGATTTCTAATTTCCTAAGAGAAACTAGGGTCTGGATACAAACAAAACATTTTACAATGGAGAGTTTGATCCTGGCTCAGGATGAACGCTAGCGGCAGGCCTAATACATGCAAGTCGGACGGGATTGAGGAGCTTGCTCCTCATGAGAGTGGCGCACGGGTGCGTAACACGTATGTAACCTACCTTGTTCAGGGGGATAGCCTCTCGAAAGAGAGATTAAGACCGCATAAAATCACACTATGGCATCATAGAATGATCAAATATTTATAGGAACAAGATGGGCATGCGGAACATTAGCTAGTTGGTAAGGTAACGGCTTACCAAGGCTACGATGTTTAGGGGATCTGAGAGGATGGCCCCCCACACTGGTACTGAGACACGGACCAGACTCCTACGGGAGGCAGCAGTAAGGAATATTGGTCAATGGGCGGAAGCCTGAACCAGCCATGCCGCGTGCAGGAAGACGGCCCTACGGGTTGTAAACTGCTTTTGTACCGGAATAAACCTACTTACGTGTAAGTAGCTGAATGTACGGTAAGAATAAGGATCGGCTAACTCCGTGCCAGCAGCCGCGGTAATACGGAGGATCCGAGCGTTATCCGGATTTATTGGGTTTAAAGGGTGCGTAGGCGGCCTATTAAGTCAGGGGTGAAAGACGGTAGCTCAACTATCGCAGTGCCCTTGATACTGATGGGCTTGAATGCAGCTGAGGTAGGCGGAATGTGACAAGTAGCGGTGAAATGCATAGATATGTCACAGAACACCGATTGCGAAGGCAGCTTACTAAAGTGCGATTGACGCTGAGGCACGAAAGCGTGGGGATCAAACAGGATTAGATACCCTGGTAGTCCACGCCCTAAACGATGAATACTCGATGTTGGCGATATACGGTCAGCGTCTAAGCGAAAGCGTTAAGTATTCCACCTGGGGAGTACGCCCGCAAGGGTGAAACTCAAAGGAATTGACGGGGGCCCGCACAAGCGGAGGAGCATGTGGTTTAATTCGATGATACGCGAGGAACCTTACCCGGGCTTGAAAGTTAGTGAATAGAGCAGAGACGCTCTAGTCCTTCGGGACACGAAACTAGGTGCTGCATGGCTGTCGTCAGCTCGTGCCGTGAGGTGTTGGGTTAAGTCCCGCAACGAGCGCAACCCCTATGTTTAGTTGCCAGCACATAATGGTGGGGACTCTAAACAGACTGCCTACGCAAGTAGAGAGGAAGGAGGGGACGACGTCAAGTCATCATGGCCCTTACGTCCGGGGCTACACACGTGCTACAATGGGCCATACAGAGGGCAGCAACCTGGCAACAGGAAGCCAATCTCAAAAAGTGGTTCACAGTTCGGATCGGGGTCTGCAACTCGACCCCGTGAAGTTGGATTCGCTAGTAATCGCAGATCAGCAATGCTGCGGTGAATACGTTCCCGGGCCTTGTACACACCGCCCGTCAAGCCATGGAAGCTGGAAGTGCCTGAAGTGCGTAACCGCAAGGAGCGTCCTAGGGTAAAGTCGGTAACTGGGGCTAAGTCGTAACAAGGTAGCCGTACCGGAAGGTGCGGCTGGAATACCTCCTTTCTGGAGCGAATTTCCAAGAAGTCAGTCAGAGACTATAACATTGACAGCCTGCTTTGTTCATGTTTATTTTATTCTTTAAAGATATAACCCAGGAAGATGAAGCCATCAGTTGGGCCGGCTAAAAAGAGTCGGGACGATAAGTGGCAGTAGCAGTAGTAAGTAGTAGTATAAAATACTGCGACTGCAACTAAATACTGCAACTAAGAAATAAAGTCCCGTAGCTCAGTTTGGTTAGAGCACTACACTGATAATGTAGGGGTCAGCAGTTCAAATCTGCTCGGGACTACATAAGTAACATTAACCTTGGGGGATTAGCTCAGCTGGCTAGAGCACCTGCCTTGCACGCAGGGGGTCAACGGTTCGAATCCGTTATTCTCCACGATGCTTTTCGAGTCGCAATGACTCAAATGGGAAGCAAAAAGTTCTTTGACATATTGGAAGAAGTAATTAAAAAACGAGAAAACAACAGAGGTTGTGAATCGTGAGAAGTGAATAGAGAGTTTACTCACTACTAACAACTCACCACTCACCAACCAAATAAAGGCATATTATACCGAGCAAAAGCGGTATAGTAGAAGAAAGTAAGAAAGGGTACACGGGGGATGCCTTGGCTCTCAGAGGCGATGAAGGACGTGATAAGCTGCGATAAGCTACGGGGATTAGCAAATATGAATTGATCCGTAGATTTCCGAATGGGGAAACCTAACTAACTGAAGGTTAGTTGCATAGCGCGAACCCGCTGAACTGAAACATCTAAGTAGGCGGAGGAAGAGAAAACAATAGTGATTTCCAGAGTAGTGGCGAGCGAAATGGAAGAAGCCCAAACCATATTTGTTACGGCAAATATGGGGTTGTAGGACTACAATGTGATACATTAAAATGAACCGGAAGGGTCTGGGAAGGCCTGCCATAGAGCATGAAAGCTGCGTACGGGTAAGTGATAATGATCTAGTAGTATCCTGAGTACCGCGAGGTCGGAGACGCCTTGTGGGAATCTGCCGGCACCATCCGGTAAGGCTAAATACTCCTGAGAGACCGATAGTGAACCAGTACCGTGAGGGAAAGGTGAAAAGAACCCCGAACAGGGGAGTGAAATAGAACCTGAAACCGTGTACTTACAAGCGGTCGGAGCAGACAAGTTCTGTGACGGCGTGCCTTTTGCATAATGAGCCTACGAGTTACTCTTCTCTGGCAAGGTTAAGTGGTTAAGCCACGCAGCCGAAGCGAAAGCGAGTCTGAATAGGGCGTGCAGTCAGAGGAGGTAGACGCGAAACCTTGTGATCTACCCATGGGCAGGTTGAAGGTGCCGTAACAGGTACTGGAGGACCGAACCGATAAACGTTGAAAAGTTTCCGGATGACTTGTGGGTAGGGGTGAAAGGCTAATCAAACTGGGAAATAGCTCGTACTCCCCGAAATGTTTTTAGGAACAGCCTGGCGGTTGAGTTATAAAGAGGTAGAGCTACTGATTGGGTGCGGGGGAGTCAAATCCTACCAAATCCAGACAAACTCCGAATGCTTTATAATATACGCTGGAGTGAGGCTATGGGTGCTAAGGTCCATGGCCGAGAGGGAAAGAACCCAGACCATCAGCTAAGGTCCCCAAATTAACGCTAAGTTGAACTAACGAGGTCCGATTGCATAGACAGCTAGGATGTTGGCTTGGAAGCAGCCATTCATTTAAAGAGTGCGTAACAGCTCACTAGTCGAGCGATCGGGCATGGATAATAAACGGGCATCAAGCGTTATACCGAAGCTATGGATTTGCAGTAATGCATCTGGTAGGGGAGCATTCTACAGTCAGTGAAGCTATACGCGGCAAGCGGTGGTGGAGATTGTAGAAAAGCAAATGTAGGCATAAGTAACGATAAGGCGGGAGAGAAACCCGCCCACCGAAAGACTAAGGTTTCCTGATCAACGCTAATCGGATCAGGGTTAGTCGGGGCCTAAGGTGTAGCCGAAGGGCGAAGCCGATGGATAACTGGTTAATATTCCAGTACGTTTTATAACTGCGATGCAGTGACGGAGTAGTGAAACTGACGCGAACTGACGGAATAGTTCGTTAAAGGCTGTAGGTATAGGAGATGTAGTTAAGTACGCATCTTTTGCTGAAAGCTGATAGTACTCGGAACCTTCGGGGGATGGGATAGTTCAGGTAATCAGACTTCCAAGAAAACCTGCTAAGCTTCAGGTTATAAAACCCCGTACCGTAAACCGACACAGGTAGTCGAGGAGAGAATCCTAAGGTGCTCGAGTGAATCATGGCTAAGGAACTCGGCAAAATGGCCCTGTAACTTCGGGAGAAGGGGCGCTGCAGAAATGCAGCCGCAGTGAAAAGGCCCAGGCGACTGTTTAACAAAAACACATGGCTTTGCAAAATCGAAAGATGACGTATAAGGCCTGACACCTGCCCGGTGCTGGAAGGTTAAGAGGGGATGTTAGTCGCAAGGCGAAGCATTGAATCGAAGCCCCAGTAAACGGCGGCCGTAACTATAACGGTCCTAAGGTAGCGAAATTCCTTGTCGGGTAAGTTCCGACCTGCACGAATGGTGTAACGATCTGGGCGCTGTCTCAGCCATGAGCTCGGTGAAATTGTGGTATCGGTGAAGACGCCGGTTACCCGCAACGGGACGGAAAGACCCCATGCACCTTCACTACAACTTAACATTGATATCGGATACAGGATGTGTAGGATAGGTGGGAGACTGTGATCATGCTTCGCTAGGAGTATGTTAGTCAACGTTGAAATACCACCCTTTCTGTATTTGGTGTCTAACTCCACAAAGTGGAGGACATTGTTTGGCGGGTAGTTTGACTGGGGTGGTCGCCTCCAAAAAGGTAACGGAGGCTTTCAAAGGTAAGCTCAGTACGCTTGGTAACCGTACGCGGAGTGCAATAGCATAAGCTTGCTTGACAGTGAGACAGACAAGTCGAGCTGGGTCGAAAGACGGATATAGTGATCCGGTGGTTCTGCATGGAAGGGCCATCGCTCAAAGGATAAAAGGTACGCTGGGGATAACAGGCTGATCTCCCCCAAGAGCTCATATCGACGGGGAGGTTTGGCACCTCGATGTCGGCTCGTCACATCCTGGGGCTGGAGAAGGTCCCAAGGGTTCGGCTGTTCGCCGATTAAAGTGGCACGCGAGCTGGGTTCAGAACGTCGCGAGACAGTTCGGTCCCTATCTGTTGTGGGCGCAGGAAGTTTGAGTGGGGCTGACCTTAGTACGAGAGGACCGGGTTGGACTAACCTCTAGTGAATCTGTTATGGCGCCAGCTGTACTGCAGAGTAGCTACGTTGGGAATAGATAAGCGCTGAAAGCATCTAAGTGCGAAACTAGCCACGAGATGAGACTTCCATTGAGGGTCGTAGGAGACTACTACGTTGATAGGTTACAGGTGTAAAGGTGGTGACATCATAGCCGAGTAATACTAATCGCCCGAAGCTTTCTTCGTAACAGATAACGGGTGCAGAGCAATCTGCACCCACAATCAAAACAACAATGCTGTTGTTCTCTCGTTTTCTTTATTACTTCTTTCAATCATGTTAATGTTATTGGGTTGAATAAGTTGATTAAGTTGGATTGAGTGAGTGGTTAAAACTACTTAACAAAATCAACCACTTAACAAATCAACTACTCACCAATCAACATAAAAATATTCAGGTGCCTATATCGGCGGTGTCCACCTCTTCCCATTCCGAACAGAGAAGTTAAGCCCGCCAGAGCCGATGGTACTGCAGTAAAATGTGGGAGAGTAGGTCGGTGCCAACCTTTATCATCCGAAGAGGATGTAAAACTAAAAGCCTTTGCTATCAGCAAAGGCTTTTCTCGTTTTCAGACTTTTCTAAAATACATCCCCATCACGTCTTCATCTCCAAATCCATTCCTCTAATAGCCTTTATACACTTTTTCGATGCAGCTCTCGGACATCTGCTCTTATTCCCTTCAACATCGAAAGATCCTGAGAATCTTTAAATCCTAAAAATTCTGCTGAGATCTGCCCTGGTTGCGCATACATCACGCCTCTCATATCGTTTCTATCCCCTGGGTACTCCTCGAAGAATGATTCTGTAAACCGAAGTCTAACTGTTCTCCTGCTTTCCCTCCAATCAAAAAACTCCGAATCTTAGATCAATCCTTTAAGTCTTTCAATCCAGAAAATTTGTTTAGGTCTGACCAGGTCCAGCGATCAAACCATTCATCTTTTGTCGATATCTAATCGCATCCTTGGATCGGGCTTTTGCAATCTGCATGGTAACATAATGCATCATCGCAATCGATAGCAGGTGATTCCCATTTTCTGTACTGTGAATTCCCTGTGGCGCTACCGGCACAGATCAAACTTGGTCGGTAACGGCACATTACTTAGGTAGACTGCGGGCAGGCTTGGATTCTAACATAGGTTAAGGCCCACATGTTAGATGTCGCATCATTTACACCTTTTACCTGATTGAGAGATCGGGCTTATTCGTTAGGTGTTGACGCACAGCAGACATGGTAAAAGTGATCCCATGCTTGGTGCTGGATGGGTAATTAAACCTTATAGGTATACAACAGATCTGAGCCAGGAATTAAAACTACAAATGATCGGCTGCATTCACCAGGCCGGGCAATTGTTATATGATTAGGAAGCAAATCATTTTCTATGATAGAAAGAGCCAGAAGAAATAGGCCTTGGTTGTCTGAAAATAGGTGGTACTGATAGTTGCTCTAAGGATATAGGTGTGGGTTATCAACTTAAACCTTTTGCCAATTTCTTATTTGCTTGTAGCATTTGTTATGTGCTATAAGGTGTTTTGTCCGTGCATTATCTGCATTTTTCCTTAGATATTAAACATAATATGTGCGTTTGGGCAGTGTGAAGTCTCTAGAACCAGAGCATAGTGAAGGGTACTAAAGCGAACTGATTTAGGACGATTGCTTCCATTAAATACTTCACTACACTATTCCAGTTAAAAATATACTTGCTGTAAACTAGCGACTTACGAAATGTTTGATGAGATTTGTTTAGAATGATTTGCAGGAGTAGAAAAAGAGCGTACCTTTGCAACCCGCAATTGAAGGATCGCGGTTGTTATTTGAAGGAAGGGTAAAGGAGTTAGAATTGGTTGAAGATCAGTAATGATTGGAGACGGAGGGAGAGAGCAAGTAGGGTGTAGGGATCTTAAGAAATCGAGCCTGAAAGAGAGAAAAAAGAATTTTAAAATAGTTCTTGGAGAAGCGAAAAAGATGACTACCTTTGCAGCCCGAACGGCGGGAAAGCGAAATTGAAAAACGGAGCTAAAAACGCAGAAAGGGGCGAGAAAAAAAATAAAAATTTTCTTCTTGCAAATAAGAAAAAGGTTCTTACCTTTGCAGTCCCAAACAAAACGGGACAAAAACACTGAGAGAGCGAATCTCGAAAGTAAATGAAAAACTGATAGAATTAATCCAAGCGTAAGTAAGGAATAAGGATATAAGAAAGGGAGTCGTGAGACACCGGAAGAAGTTCTTTAGAATAAAGAGAATAAAATAAATCATGAAGCAAAGCGGGAGCGATGCAGAGTTTACTAGAAGGTAAACGAAACATTGCGAACTGTCAAAAGACTTTGAGGACTGGAAATTTGTCAAAAGATAACATGATAAGCTTAGGCTTATCGCAAACAGATTTCTAATTTCCTAAGAGAAACTAGGGTCTGGATACAAACAAAACATTTTACAATGGAGAGTTTGATCCTGGCTCAGGATGAACGCTAGCGGCAGGCCTAATACATGCAAGTCGGACGGGATTGAGGAGCTTGCTCCTCATGAGAGTGGCGCACGGGTGCGTAACACGTATGTAACCTACCTTGTTCAGGGGGATAGCCTCTCGAAAGAGAGATTAAGACCGCATAAAATCACACTATGGCATCATAGAATGATCAAATATTTATAGGAACAAGATGGGCATGCGGAACATTAGCTAGTTGGTAAGGTAACGGCTTACCAAGGCTACGATGTTTAGGGGATCTGAGAGGATGGCCCCCCACACTGGTACTGAGACACGGACCAGACTCCTACGGGAGGCAGCAGTAAGGAATATTGGTCAATGGGCGGAAGCCTGAACCAGCCATGCCGCGTGCAGGAAGACGGCCCTACGGGTTGTAAACTGCTTTTGTACCGGAATAAACCTACTTACGTGTAAGTAGCTGAATGTACGGTAAGAATAAGGATCGGCTAACTCCGTGCCAGCAGCCGCGGTAATACGGAGGATCCGAGCGTTATCCGGATTTATTGGGTTTAAAGGGTGCGTAGGCGGCCTATTAAGTCAGGGGTGAAAGACGGTAGCTCAACTATCGCAGTGCCCTTGATACTGATGGGCTTGAATGCAGCTGAGGTAGGCGGAATGTGACAAGTAGCGGTGAAATGCATAGATATGTCACAGAACACCGATTGCGAAGGCAGCTTACTAAAGTGCGATTGACGCTGAGGCACGAAAGCGTGGGGATCAAACAGGATTAGATACCCTGGTAGTCCACGCCCTAAACGATGAATACTCGATGTTGGCGATATACGGTCAGCGTCTAAGCGAAAGCGTTAAGTATTCCACCTGGGGAGTACGCCCGCAAGGGTGAAACTCAAAGGAATTGACGGGGGCCCGCACAAGCGGAGGAGCATGTGGTTTAATTCGATGATACGCGAGGAACCTTACCCGGGCTTGAAAGTTAGTGAATAGAGCAGAGACGCTCTAGTCCTTCGGGACACGAAACTAGGTGCTGCATGGCTGTCGTCAGCTCGTGCCGTGAGGTGTTGGGTTAAGTCCCGCAACGAGCGCAACCCCTATGTTTAGTTGCCAGCACATAATGGTGGGGACTCTAAACAGACTGCCTACGCAAGTAGAGAGGAAGGAGGGGACGACGTCAAGTCATCATGGCCCTTACGTCCGGGGCTACACACGTGCTACAATGGGCCATACAGAGGGCAGCAACCTGGCAACAGGAAGCCAATCTCAAAAAGTGGTTCACAGTTCGGATCGGGGTCTGCAACTCGACCCCGTGAAGTTGGATTCGCTAGTAATCGCAGATCAGCAATGCTGCGGTGAATACGTTCCCGGGCCTTGTACACACCGCCCGTCAAGCCATGGAAGCTGGAAGTGCCTGAAGTGCGTAACCGCAAGGAGCGTCCTAGGGTAAAGTCGGTAACTGGGGCTAAGTCGTAACAAGGTAGCCGTACCGGAAGGTGCGGCTGGAATACCTCCTTTCTGGAGCGAATTTCCAAGAAGTCAGTCAGAGACTATAACATTGACAGCCTGCTTTGTTCATGTTTATTTTATTCTTTAAAGATATAACCCAGGAAGATGAAGCCATCAGTTGGGCCGGCTAAAAAGAGTCGGGACGATAAGTGGCAGTAGCAGTAGTAAGTAGTAGTATAAAATACTGCGACTGCAACTAAATACTGCAACTAAGAAATAAAGTCCCGTAGCTCAGTTTGGTTAGAGCACTACACTGATAATGTAGGGGTCAGCAGTTCAAATCTGCTCGGGACTACATAAGTAACATTAACCTTGGGGGATTAGCTCAGCTGGCTAGAGCACCTGCCTTGCACGCAGGGGGTCAACGGTTCGAATCCGTTATTCTCCACGATGCTTTTCGAGTCGCAATGACTCAAATGGGAAGCAAAAAGTTCTTTGACATATTGGAAGAAGTAATTAAAAAACGAGAAAACAACAGAGGTTGTGAATCGTGAGAAGTGAATAGAGAGTTTACTCACTACTAACAACTCACCACTCACCAACCAAATAAAGGCATATTATACCGAGCAAAAGCGGTATAGTAGAAGAAAGTAAGAAAGGGTACACGGGGGATGCCTTGGCTCTCAGAGGCGATGAAGGACGTGATAAGCTGCGATAAGCTACGGGGATTAGCAAATATGAATTGATCCGTAGATTTCCGAATGGGGAAACCTAACTAACTGAAGGTTAGTTGCATAGCGCGAACCCGCTGAACTGAAACATCTAAGTAGGCGGAGGAAGAGAAAACAATAGTGATTTCCAGAGTAGTGGCGAGCGAAATGGAAGAAGCCCAAACCATATTTGTTACGGCAAATATGGGGTTGTAGGACTACAATGTGATACATTAAAATGAACCGGAAGGGTCTGGGAAGGCCTGCCATAGAGCATGAAAGCTGCGTACGGGTAAGTGATAATGATCTAGTAGTATCCTGAGTACCGCGAGGTCGGAGACGCCTTGTGGGAATCTGCCGGCACCATCCGGTAAGGCTAAATACTCCTGAGAGACCGATAGTGAACCAGTACCGTGAGGGAAAGGTGAAAAGAACCCCGAACAGGGGAGTGAAATAGAACCTGAAACCGTGTACTTACAAGCGGTCGGAGCAGACAAGTTCTGTGACGGCGTGCCTTTTGCATAATGAGCCTACGAGTTACTCTTCTCTGGCAAGGTTAAGTGGTTAAGCCACGCAGCCGAAGCGAAAGCGAGTCTGAATAGGGCGTGCAGTCAGAGGAGGTAGACGCGAAACCTTGTGATCTACCCATGGGCAGGTTGAAGGTGCCGTAACAGGTACTGGAGGACCGAACCGATAAACGTTGAAAAGTTTCCGGATGACTTGTGGGTAGGGGTGAAAGGCTAATCAAACTGGGAAATAGCTCGTACTCCCCGAAATGTTTTTAGGAACAGCCTGGCGGTTGAGTTATAAAGAGGTAGAGCTACTGATTGGGTGCGGGGGAGTCAAATCCTACCAAATCCAGACAAACTCCGAATGCTTTATAATATACGCTGGAGTGAGGCTATGGGTGCTAAGGTCCATGGCCGAGAGGGAAAGAACCCAGACCATCAGCTAAGGTCCCCAAATTAACGCTAAGTTGAACTAACGAGGTCCGATTGCATAGACAGCTAGGATGTTGGCTTGGAAGCAGCCATTCATTTAAAGAGTGCGTAACAGCTCACTAGTCGAGCGATCGGGCATGGATAATAAACGGGCATCAAGCGTTATACCGAAGCTATGGATTTGCAGTAATGCATCTGGTAGGGGAGCATTCTACAGTCAGTGAAGCTATACGCGGCAAGCGGTGGTGGAGATTGTAGAAAAGCAAATGTAGGCATAAGTAACGATAAGGCGGGAGAGAAACCCGCCCACCGAAAGACTAAGGTTTCCTGATCAACGCTAATCGGATCAGGGTTAGTCGGGGCCTAAGGTGTAGCCGAAGGGCGAAGCCGATGGATAACTGGTTAATATTCCAGTACGTTTTATAACTGCGATGCAGTGACGGAGTAGTGAAACTGACGCGAACTGACGGAATAGTTCGTTAAAGGCTGTAGGTATAGGAGATGTAGTTAAGTACGCATCTTTTGCTGAAAGCTGATAGTACTCGGAACCTTCGGGGGATGGGATAGTTCAGGTAATCAGACTTCCAAGAAAACCTGCTAAGCTTCAGGTTATAAAACCCCGTACCGTAAACCGACACAGGTAGTCGAGGAGAGAATCCTAAGGTGCTCGAGTGAATCATGGCTAAGGAACTCGGCAAAATGGCCCTGTAACTTCGGGAGAAGGGGCGCTGCAGAAATGCAGCCGCAGTGAAAAGGCCCAGGCGACTGTTTAACAAAAACACATGGCTTTGCAAAATCGAAAGATGACGTATAAGGCCTGACACCTGCCCGGTGCTGGAAGGTTAAGAGGGGATGTTAGTCGCAAGGCGAAGCATTGAATCGAAGCCCCAGTAAACGGCGGCCGTAACTATAACGGTCCTAAGGTAGCGAAATTCCTTGTCGGGTAAGTTCCGACCTGCACGAATGGTGTAACGATCTGGGCGCTGTCTCAGCCATGAGCTCGGTGAAATTGTGGTATCGGTGAAGACGCCGGTTACCCGCAACGGGACGGAAAGACCCCATGCACCTTCACTACAACTTAACATTGATATCGGATACAGGATGTGTAGGATAGGTGGGAGACTGTGATCATGCTTCGCTAGGAGTATGTTAGTCAACGTTGAAATACCACCCTTTCTGTATTTGGTGTCTAACTCCACAAAGTGGAGGACATTGTTTGGCGGGTAGTTTGACTGGGGTGGTCGCCTCCAAAAAGGTAACGGAGGCTTTCAAAGGTAAGCTCAGTACGCTTGGTAACCGTACGCGGAGTGCAATAGCATAAGCTTGCTTGACAGTGAGACAGACAAGTCGAGCTGGGTCGAAAGACGGATATAGTGATCCGGTGGTTCTGCATGGAAGGGCCATCGCTCAAAGGATAAAAGGTACGCTGGGGATAACAGGCTGATCTCCCCCAAGAGCTCATATCGACGGGGAGGTTTGGCACCTCGATGTCGGCTCGTCACATCCTGGGGCTGGAGAAGGTCCCAAGGGTTCGGCTGTTCGCCGATTAAAGTGGCACGCGAGCTGGGTTCAGAACGTCGCGAGACAGTTCGGTCCCTATCTGTTGTGGGCGCAGGAAGTTTGAGTGGGGCTGACCTTAGTACGAGAGGACCGGGTTGGACTAACCTCTAGTGAATCTGTTATGGCGCCAGCTGTACTGCAGAGTAGCTACGTTGGGAATAGATAAGCGCTGAAAGCATCTAAGTGCGAAACTAGCCACGAGATGAGACTTCCATTGAGGGTCGTAGGAGACTACTACGTTGATAGGTTACAGGTGTAAAGGTGGTGACATCATAGCCGAGTAATACTAATCGCCCGAAGCTTTCTTCGTAACAGATAACGGGTGCAGAGCAATCTGCACCCACAATCAAAACAACAATGCTGTTGTTCTCTCGTTTTCTTTATTACTTCTTTCAATCATGTTAATGTTATTGGGTTGAATAAGTTGATTAAGTTGGATTGAGTGAGTGGTTAAAACTACTTAACAAAATCAACCACTTAACAAATCAACTACTCACCAATCAACATAAAAATATTCAGGTGCCTATATCGGCGGTGTCCACCTCTTCCCATTCCGAACAGAGAAGTTAAGCCCGCCAGAGCCGATGGTACTGCAGTAAAATGTGGGAGAGTAGGTCGGTGCCAACCTTTATCATCCGAAGAGGATGTAAAACTAAAAGCCTTTGCTATCAGCAAAGGCTTTTCTCGTTTTCAGACTTTTCTAAAATACATCCCCATCACGTCTTCATCTCCAAATCCATTCCTCTAATAGCCTTTATACACTTTTTCGATGCAGCTCTCGGACATCTGCTCTTATTCCCTTCAACATCGAAAGATCCTGAGAATCTTTAAATCCTAAAAATTCTGGTTCAGACTATTTTTGTATAATTGCATTATGTCATCACCTATTGTAACGGGCATACTGTCATACGGTATGTCCGGGCGTTTGTTTCAGTCGCCGTTTGTAAATGCTCATCCCGGTTTTAAGTTCAAAGCAGTAGTAGAGCGCAGCAAGAAGAAAGCTGCCGAGCGTTATCCTGATGTGATCAGCTATGATAGTGTGGATGAACTGCTGGCTGATAAAGAGATCGAGCTGGTGATTGTAAACACGCCGGGTTATACGCATTTTGATTTTGCCATGCAATCACTCAAGGCGGGCAAGAATGTGTTGATAGAGAAGCCGGCTTCGGGCACCGTAGAACAAGTAAAAGCTTTATATGACGAGGCGCGTGCTCGTAATCTGAACGTAATGGTTTATCAAAACCGCCGCTGGGACAGCGATTTTCAGTCTGTAAAACAAGTGGTTGAAAGTGGTCGTTTAGGTCGCCTGATCGAAGCACATTTTCGATTTGACAGATACAGTCCGGCATTAAGCCCTAAAGCATTTAAAGAAGATGCCGAGTTGGGTACCAACGGTTTGGTGTATGACCTGGGCCCACATCTGCTGGATCAAGTAATCAGCCTGTTTGGTCGCCCGTTGAGTTTCAACAAACAAGTAGGCATCAACCGCGAAGACTCAACCGTTATTGATTATTTCAGCATCCAGCTCAGCTACCCTAATCAGCTGAATGTTTTTGTCACTTCAAGCTTACTAGTGGCTCAGCCTCTACCATCATTTGTTGTGCATGGCACCTTAGGTAGCTACATTAAAGAGCGCTGCGATGTGCAGGAAGAACAATTGGACAAAGAAGTATTGCCAGACTACGAGGCTTACGGCATAGAACCCGCCGGTAGCGAAGGCGTATTGATAACCATTGGGCCCGATAAACAAAAGATCACAGAGCACATTGCGTCAACAAAAGGTAATTATATGCACTTGTTTGATGCCGTTTATCATACCATCCGCAATGGTGCGTTATACCCCATAACCGAGGAGCATGTAGCCTGGCAAATGGAAATTATTGAAGCATAAATACCTCTAACAAATAACATAAATGAAGAAAATACTAGCCATCCTGAGTTTAGTGATAGTTGCCGGCTGCAGCAATGCACAATCGCCTAAAGCCGCACCTGCAAAAACGTCTATTGCCAATAAACCCATTGCTCCGTACCATATTTTAACTGCCGATAGCGTTTGGGCTACTCCTGCAGATCTGAAAAAAGATCACCCCGTAATGATCATCTACTTCTCGCCTGATTGCAGCCACTGCCAGCGGATGATGTACGAGCTGAAACCGAAGATGGCCACCTTTAAAAATATGGAAGTAATTATGGTTACGTGGTCAGCCAATTATGATTTGCGGGCTATTCGCGAGTTCCGTCGTGATTATGACCTGGCCAAATACCACAACTTTGTAATTGGTACCGAGGGTTACACCCGTCTGGTGCAGCAATATTATAATGTAATGACTACGCCGTTCATCGCCATTTATGACAAGCACCATAAAATGGTGAAATCGTTTGATAAACCAACGCCGGCTGATACTATTGTGGCTGCGGTAAAGAAAGTATAAGTACCCAAACAGCTATAAAACAAAAAAGCGGCACAATGATATGCCGCTTTTTTGTTTTAGTAAGGTAGCCGGATTACAAGCTCTTTGCAATACCCATTTCCAAGCCACGCAGCTCGGCCAGGCCGCGCAGGCGACCGATAGCTGAGTAGCCCGGGTTAGTTTTTTTATTCAGATCATCCAACATCTGGTGACCGTGGTCGGGGCGCATAGCGATGTTAACTTTGCGCTCCTGCATAATTTTAATAACATTCTTTACTACACCATACATGTCCACATCGCCTTCCAGGTGATTGTCTTCATAGAAATCGCCTACCTCATTGCGTCGGGTGCTGCGCAGGTGTAGGAAGTTAATGCGATCTGCAAATTGCAATACCATCTCCGGAAGGTTATTGTCGGCCCTAACACCGAAAGAACCGGTGCAGAAACAAAGTCCGTTGTTGGTTGACGGTACGGCAGCGATCAATGCCTCAATATCGGCAGCGGTGCTAACTACACGAGGTAAGCCGAGGATAGGGTAAGGAGGATCATCCGGGTGGATCACCATTTTTACGCCATGCTCATCAGCCACCGGCACAATCTGCTGTAAGAAGTAGATGAGGTTGGCGCGCAATTTATCGGCGTCAATGTCTTTGTATTTATCCAAAGCCAGCTGAAAGTTTTCCAGCGTAAAGCTTTCTTCGCTGCCCGGCAAACCGGCTATAATGTTGCGTTGCAGCAGTTGCTTATCAGCATCGCTCATGCCATCAAAGCGAGCTTTGGCACGGGCAATCTCGGCTTCGGTGTATTCTGCTTCGGCACCGGGGCGTTTCAGCATAAATAGTTCAAAGGCTATAAAGGCAGCTTTTTCAAACAGCAGGGCTTTTGAACCATCTTCAACTGTGTAGGCCAGGTCGGTACGTGTCCAGTCCAGCACCGGCATAAAGTTATATGTGATGGTGTTGATACCACAATGCGCCAGGTTGATGATGCTTTGCTTGTAGTTTTCAATATACAGCAGGTAGTCGCCGCTTTGGGTTTTGATGCCCTCGTGCACGGGTACACTTTCTACCACATCCCAGGTAAGGCCTTCAGCTTCTACAATTTGCTGGCGTTTTTTAATTTCATCTACCGTCCACACTTGTCCGTTGGGGATATGGTGCAATGCGCTTACCACGCCGGTGCATCCGGCCTGACGGATATCGGCCAAGCTAACCGGATCATTAGGGCCATACCAGCGCATGGTTTGCACCATGTGGTATGGGTTGTTATTTTGACTACTCATTGTTGGTAATATTGATAGTTCAAAAATAAAAAACCTACGGCAAGATTTGGCAATTGCGCCCGTAAAGCATCAAGATAAAATGGCCATTTATTCAGTTAGATATGCTCAATTGTTTATGATGTAGCATTATTGAGCCAATAAGGCTGAATTTTTGGCGGATGGGCGGTGAAAAATCTTCCGGGAAGGAGGATGATGACCTCTGATTTGCGGTACGCCTCTGCCCAATTGACTTAACTGACAGGCTATCTTCTCTTATACTTAATTGCAGATTTTATAAGTGGCATGGGCTTTTTTGAGTAGTTTCGGCTCACAATCCAAACTTATCATGAAAAGAAGACTATTGATTCTTATTACCCTTTTTATTCCTCTTTTTCTTTCTGCACAAAATGAAGCACCTCTGGTAAAAGATTTCGTTAAGAAGTCGCGCGGGGTATCATCGTTCGTTCTGAATGACGATGTAAACGTTATGAGCATTAATACCGATAACACCAACACCGAGATGGTGGCCGTTAAGAGCAACATGCAGGTGTTGTGGCGCACCAAGGTTGCCGGATACGCGGTGTCTGCCGGTAATTTTAAAGGCAAGGTGTTTGTTGTAACGGCGTCAGATCATAGTGCGATGCGCGGAACAACCAATAATTTTACTTGTTATCTGCTTGATCCGGCATCGGGAAGCGTTAGCTTGCAGCAAAAGATCTATGAGGGCGGTAAACAGATGGTGGAAGAACCGCATTTCTTTTGGGCCAAAGATGGATCGTTGTTTAAAATGGTAGTCCGTCAGTCGGGTATCACCAACAAATTGCATGTGGGCCTGCCCGGGCCATTGGCATTGATCACCATGTATAAAATGGCCAAGGATTTTTCCACTACCCGCTCTCTGGCCATTATCGATTTTGACGAGAAACTTGTTCCCATCAGCATTATGGCGCCAGAGCCGCACAGTGGAGAGTTGGCAGACATTCGCGTTAATTATGATGGTGATGTTTTTTTGGCCTGGGCGCAAAAGAATAGCGATATAGAGATTGAGCGTTATGCTCGTAATACCGAAAAGCCTGCAAGCAAGGTAAATGTTTCGCTTGATCTTCGCGGATACGAGTATAGCCGTTTGGTGGCCTCGCTTTATATGTTGCCTTCCTCAAGCGAACCCCAGGTACTTTACGGTGCCATTGCCCATCAAAACACCAATAAAGATGAGCAGCTATCGGTTTTTAAGGCTGATTTCAAAACAGGAAAATGCACTATCCAAACAGAGTCGCTTGAAAAGGATGCGATCAAGGCAATCAATAAAGGATATAGGGTGATCAATAAAAAAGTAGATGATCCAGATCTGGGTTGGGGTAACGATTGCAGGATCGATCTGCTGGAAGAGCATAACGGCAAATTGGTTATTTGTTCGGTTAAGCAATACGTAATATGGGGTAATACTTCGTCTTCTTTTATTTCAAGAGCGCCGTTATTGTCTATTTACAATCTTGATCTGAAACTGCAAGCTCATCAATTGATACCTTCATCATTTGGGATAGGCACCGCCTATACGATGCCTGTAGCAACTTATCATTTTGCTGACGATAAGCTTTACCTGATAGCCAATGCAAAGACCGGCATGGTAGAGATAAGTGGAATGTTTGGTGTGCTTAATCTGAATAACGGACAATGGGAGCGGCAGGAATACCTCTCTAAAAAGCATATGAGCAACCCAATGTTTGTAAATGATGCCACCATGTGGTATAAAAAAGGTGCGGTGGCCTGCTATTCAGACTTGTCTTTTGGAATTGGCACCGTAAAAACTTCATGCGATCTGCAACAAGTGAATTTTTAAGATAAACGTTAGATCAAAGGTTGGTAGATAATGCTTTATGATAAAGCATTATCCAGGCCGTGATTTTTCCCTTTGTTGCATGGGCATTGGTTTGCTACCAGTAATAAATTTATTACTTTTGGGCTCACAAAAAAAGCAGATATCGCTATGAACTTTCCCGCAGAACTGAAATACACTAAAGACCACGAATGGATCCGTGTAGAAGGATCGGAAGCTACTGTTGGCATTACCGAGTTTGCACAGCGTGAGCTGGGCGATATTGTTTACATTGATGTTACCACCGTTGGTAAAGCAGTAGCCAAAGAGGAAGTTTTTGGTACCGTTGAAGCGGTTAAAACCGTATCTGACCTGTTTATGCCGGTAAACGGTACTGTAACAGAGCTGAACGCCAAATTAGACGGACAGCCGGAGTTGGTAAACACAGACCCTTATGGCGATGGCTGGATGGTAAAGATCAGTCTGAGCGATGTATCAGAAATTGACGGTTTGCTTTCAGCAGAAGATTACCAGGCTATCATTGGTGCATAATTCATGAAAGCATTTTTAAAATACCAGGGGCCCGCAGTACTGTGGGCCCTGTTTATTTTGGTGATGTGCAGTGTAAGCCTGGGCACCGTAGGAGACTCGCATCTTTTCTTCACTGGCTTTGATAAAGTGACCCATTGCGGGTTGTTTTTTGTAATGGTGGTATGGATAACCAAAGGGATGATCAGGAAGAACGGCGCATTACAGATCAATTACTCACAGGCTGCTATTGCGCTGCTGTTGTCTGTGGCATACGGCGGAGCTATAGAACTGGCGCAAGCTTTTATTTTTACCTGGCGCGATGGCGATTGGGGCGATATGGCCAGCGATGTGATTGGCGCCAGTATGGCAACATTTTGTATCTTGGTTACGTTATATCGACCAAAGCGATGAAAAAATTAAAGTACATTTTGGTGTTGCTGGCGGCTTGCGCGGTAATTTCTTCATGCGGCATTTTTAAAAAGAACTGCAATTGTCCGCATTTTGGCATGCAGAAAACGGCTGCTCAAAACCTTAATAAGGCACGCTAATCCTGTTTCCCTCCATATTTTCCTGGTTATAGATAGGTTTTTAGGTCGATAATAAAACTTCGGCTTAGGATGCAACGTCTAAAAAACTGTTGCGTCATGTGATTGGATTTAATCTACGAAAATTTCATACGAATATTTCGTAGATAAGAAATTAGTTTTTAATTTCGCTTAACCAAACCATTAAAACACTCACATGAAGAAGCCATTATACCTTGCCATTATCCTTTTTGTGCTAACTGCTTTTGCGTTTAAAGCCGATGCACAGCACAAAGGAACCGTTAAAGCCAAAATAGTTGATGCCAAAGATGTACCGATAGAATTGGCCACCGCCTCTGTCCTCGCCGCTGACTCGTCACTGGTACGTACTACCGCTACCGATAAAAACGGGATGCTCAACATAGAAGGATTGGCCTTTGGTCATTACCGGCTCATGGTATCGCAACTGGGCTTACAACATAAAATTGTGCCATTTACCCTATCCGCAGAAAAACCGGTTGTTGATCTGGGTAAATTGCAAATGGAAGTGGCCGTACATGCCCTGAACCAGGTAGATGTTGTGGGCGAGAAAGCCCCGGTAACCATTAAGGGCGATACCACAGAGTTTAATGCCTCGTCATTCAAAACCCAAAAAAATGATAATGTAGAAGCGCTGATAAAAAAGCTACCGGGTGTTGATGTAGATAAAGACGGAAAAATTACCGCCCAGGGCCAGCAGGTTAAAAAAGTGCTGGTGGATGGCAAAGAGTTCTTCGGGAATGATCCTAAGGCGGCCACCCGCAACCTGCCTGCCGATGCCGTGAAATCTGTACAGGTGATAGACGATAAGACTGACAAAGCGAAGAATACCGGTATTGACGACGGCCAGCGCCAGAAAGTAATGAACGTAACGTTAAAGGACGATAAAAAGTCGGGCTGGTTTGGCAATATCACCGGAGCGAGCGGTAATAGCGACCGTTACCTCGGGCAATTTAATTTGAACCATTTTGATACCAAAAGGCAGCTATCGTTCCTGTTTCTGAGCAATAACGTAAACGAGTCAGGTTTCTCTTTCGAGGATCTGAACAATTTTGCCGGTAATGGCCTGTTCGATATGTTTTCTGGCGGCGGCGGCGGTGGTATCACCATTAATATGAGCAGCAGTGGCAGGGTTGATATTAATGGCGCGTTCTCGGGCGTTGGTGGTGGCTTAATTACCAGTCACTCAGGCGGTATTAATTACTCGGACGAGTTTGCCAAGGGAAAGTTGAAGTTTAATGCCAGTACGCTATCTATCCTTACTCGAAATACGGTTGCCCGCACTTCAGATATTCAGGATTTGCCTAATAATTTGTTCACCAATCAGTTGAGCAACGGCAATAATACCAGTAACAGTTATCGCCTTAACTTTTCTCTGGAGTATAAGCTGGATAGTCTAACCACGTTCAGGCTGAAACCTGTGGTATCTACCACTTACAAAAAGAATTACTCATCGCTAACATCGGGTACAGTAGACCAACTGGCAGACAGCGTAAACAGCATCAGGCAGCTGTTTGACCAAAGCATGCATAGCCCGGCAATTGGCGGCCAGTTTACATTTAACCGTAAACTGCATAACAACGCGGGCTCGTTAAACTTTTTTGTGGACGGCAATTACTCCGCTAATAACTCCGATTATACCAACCGCTCCAATACCCTCTTTTACCAGGGTACGCAGCCAAATTCTAATCTGAACCAATTGGCTTCGCAGGATGCTGATGTGAGCTATTTGAACGGTACCGCCTCGTTTGTGCGCCAGTTGAACCGTATAAAACGCATTAGCTTAACCATGAGTCAGGGCTTTAACGTACAAAAGCAAAATGCCACCCAAAACACGCTTGATTATAACCCCGTAACCGGCAATTATGAGATATTGAACCCCTTGTACAGTGGTCTGTCTGATAACCATAGTCACCGCTATACCAGCACCGTTGGCTTGAGCAAAACCAACGATAAGTTTACTGTTAACGTTAACATGGCTTTGAGCGAGCTGGGGCTGTCGGGCTACTCTAACGCCAACAACGCCGTGAACAACGTTGGCCGCGAGGATTGGGCGTTCACCCCCAACGCATCGTTTTCTTTACGGAAAAATAAAAGTGGGCGCTATGCCTACATCAGCGTGGGTACAGATGTAAGTCAGCCGTCGGCTACAGATCTGCAAACGGTGTTTACCAATACTAATCCGCTCTACATCAGGCAAGGAAATCCGGACCTGAAAATGTCGCGTTCGTTCTATGTCAACGGTAGCTTTAGTCGTTTCAACCAGAAAAATAATACCTACTACAACGTTAACGCAAGCTATAATACCACTTATAATGGCTTTAGTACCGCAAGTAGCGTAAATGGTGGTGTAACCACATCGAGACCTATCAATGTTGACGGTAATTACAGTATGACGGTGGGCGCCAGCATGGGCAAGCCAACGCAGATCAAAGGGCTGAAATTTAATACAGGCATTTACACTAACATGAGTCGTAATATCAATATGATCAATGATAACCGTAATGCAGTTACCCGTTTCTCGCCAAATGTAAATGCGGGGTTAAACTTTGATCGCGATAAGTTTCAGACCAGCATCAACACCGCTGTTTTTTATAATAATGCAAAAAACTCTTACCAAAGCGCAGCCGACAGGCACTATTGGTCTTACAACAACCGCATGAGCGCCAGTGTGCTTCCGGTTAAAACGCTGCGCATTTTTAGCGATGTTACGCAAAGCATGTATAGGGGGCAGCCGGCCAGCGCCAACACTACTTACTATTTATGGAATGCCGGTATTGAGCGTTACTTTCTGAAAGGGCGAAACCTGACACTTTCGCTCAACGCGTTTGATTTGCTCGATCAAAACTCGGGCATCCAGCGCAGCGTAACACAATTGGGCGCTATCCAGAATAATCAGACCAATACCCTGGGCCGTTATTTTTATTTAAAATTGATCTACAAGATCACCAAAGTTGGCGGCCCGACTAACCGTGGTTCGGGGATTGTGATTGGGAGGTAAAGGCTTTAACCAGGATTGAACGGATGTTTAGGATTTACAGGATAGCTATTCTCGCCGCCTAAGATCCTATTAACCATTTGCCCAAAATATACACCGCGTCATTGCGAGGAACGAAGCAATCTCTGCATATGCAAAGCGGATTTGCACATCCGAGTATCCTTCGCAGAGATTGCTTCGTTCCTCGCAATGACGCGATGGAGTATGCTTAATAACGACTGACGTTTGTAAAAATCCTGTAAATCGTTAAAAATCTATCTAACCTTGTTTGGGGTTATTTGGAATTATTTTAAATAAAGTTTACATTTGCCTACCTTTAATAGAAAAATGAAGCTTTCGCAACTTGAAGTAGGTATGAGGGGTATTGTAAAAGAATTTACAGACCTTGAAATGTCCGTGAAATTAATGGAAATGGGCTGTCTTCCTGGTGAAGAAGTGGTGGTTGAGCGTATTGCTCCCCTGGGCGATCCTATTGCCATTAATGTATCAGGCTATCAATTAAGTTTACGCAAACTAGAGGCTTCAACTATTATCTTACAATAGTTTGAGCATTGAAAGCTGATCTGAGAGTTGCGCTTGTTGGAAATCCCAATACGGGTAAATCAACCCTTTTTAACGTATTAACCGGCCTTAACCAGAAAATAGGAAATTTTCCAGGTGTAACGGTTGATAAGAAAACGGGTACCTGCCAATTGCCCGACGGTCGCACTGCCGAGATTATTGACCTGCCCGGCACCTACAGCTTATATCCTAAAAGTAAAGACGAATCTATCGTGTTTTCTGTTTTGGCAGATAAACACACCGATACAACGCCAGATCTGGTAGTCATCATTCTTGATGCCACCAACCTGAAGCGTAACCTGTTGCTTTACACCCAGGTGGCCGACCTGAAGATCCCTGTCATTGTTGCCCTCAACATGACTGACCTGGCCGGTAAATCGGGCATCATCATCAATACAGAAACTTTTTCGCAAAAATTGGGCGTGCCGGTGGTATCCATCTCGGCCCGTAAAGCCAAAGGGATTGATGAGTTGAAACAGGCCATTGCCTTTGCCAACAAGGTGCCCCTGCAACTGGATTCCATTGATGTGGAGAGTATAGCTCCTGCATTGATAGCCGACATCAGCGCCGAGGTAAAGACCGATAACCCGTACTTCGCCCTGCAACTGGCGCATCAGCATGAGCACCTGAAATCTTTAACTTCTGAACAGAGCGACAGGATAGAAGCCCTGGAGCAAAAACACAGCTTCCACTCGCAAAAGGCTCAGGCAACCGAAACCATTGCCCGCTACAATTTTATCAATGAATTGCTGGCCGACACGGTAACACAACCCGAAAATGCCCGCGAGGAAAGCATGAGCAACAAAATAGATCACGTGCTAACGCATAAGGTGTTTGGCTTTGTGATTTTTATTGGCATCCTGCTGTTTATGTTCCAGTCTATCTTTGCGTGGTCTGCCTACCCGATGGATTTGATTTCCAGCGGATTTGTGCTGCTGCAAGATTGGCTGCATAAAGCCTTGCCCGCCGGCCCGCTCACCAGTTTGCTGGTGGATGGTATTGTGGCCGGTTTGAGCGGCGTGCTGGTGTTTATCCCGCAAATTGCTATTCTTTTTGCCTTTATATCCATACTGGAAGATACCGGCTACATGGCGCGCGTTACGTTTATGATGGATAAAATTATGCGTAAGGTGGGGCTGAACGGTAAATCTGTAGTGCCGCTGATTGGTGGTTTTGCCTGCGCGGTACCATCCATCATGAGTACGCGTACCATTGAAAACTGGAAAGACCGCATCATTACTATCATGGTAACGCCACTGGTTACCTGTTCTGCGCGCTTGCCGGTTTACACGCTGTTAATTGCCCTGGTGGTACCCAATAAAACCGTCTGGTGGATTTTTAACATGCAGGGTCTGGCGCTAACGGCTATGTATATCCTCAGCCTGGTATCGGCCGTGGTGGTTGCCCTGGTGTTTAAGTTTATCATCAAAGGTCGTGAGAGAGGTTACTTCATTATGGAGCTGCCGGTTTACCGCATGCCGCGCTGGAATAACGTAGCGCTCAGCATGTATGATCGATCTAAAGCCTTTGTGTTTGAAGCTGGTAAGGTGATCATTGCGGTATCTGTAGTGTTATGGGTACTGGCCAGTTACGGGCCGGGGAAACGCTTTGAACAGATTGAAAGCAAATACAGTCAACCGCAATATACCAAAACTGTTAAGGCTGATGACTTGCAGCGTATGGTGGCTTCAGAGAAATTGGAAAACTCTTATGCTGGTGTGTTGGGCCATGTGATAGAGCCTGCTATCCGTCCGCTGGGTTTTGACTGGAAGATAGGCATCGCCCTTATTACTTCATTTGCTGCCCGCGAAGTGTTTGTAGGCACTATGGCCACCATTTACAGCGTAAATGGCGATGCCGACAACATGCAATCGGTACAAGAAAAAATGGCCGGTGCCAGGAATCCTGATACCGGTAAGCCGGTGTTTACGGTGGCGGTGGCTTTCTCACTCATGATGTTCTATGCTTTTGCCATGCAGTGCGCCAGCACCATGGGCGTAGTATATCGCGAAACTAAAAACTGGCGCTGGCCGCTGGCCCAGTTTACCTACATGACCGTGCTGGCTTATGTAGTGAGTTTGATAACCTATCAGCTACTGAAATAAATTCGGATTTCGAATGTTCAAATCCGAATTTATGAAAATTTGGATTTGGGTTTATGGTGTTTCTTGTCAAGTCGCTCAACCGTAAATAAATCCGAAATTGAAAATGCGAAATCCGATATCTAATCGGTAATATAAAATTTACCATTCCGTAAGCCCTGCTTAGCAATAAAGTTACATAGGTTACTCGGCGAAACCGATGCCAAAAAGTGATTTTTGCGGCATGAATTGTAAACCTTTACTCAAAGTTTTTTCCATCATATTTTTATTTGGTGTTTTAAGTGCTCAGGCCCAGACAAATGTGCCTGTAAAAGGTGCCGTGAGCGGCAAACTGGTAGACGCGGCCAGCAACCAGCCACTGGCTTTTGCCACGGCGGCGTTGATCAGAAAGGCGGATAACACCGCGGCTAAAAGCATCCAGACCGATATGGATGGTAACTTTAAGCTGGATAACCTGGCCGATGGCCTCTACCTGCTGCGCACTACCTATGTGGGTTACGGCAACTATGTAAAAGACTCGATCTATATCAGTCCGAAGAAAAAGATCTTTCAACTGGGCCTGGTGAAGATGAAGCAGGCCGGAAAAGCCTTGAAAGAGGTGACTGTGAAGGCGCAGCGTAGCAATATACAATTGGGTGTAGACCGCAAAGTATTCAATGTAGAGCAAAGCCTGGTAAGTGCAGGCGGCTCGGCAACAGATTTGTTGAGCAACGTACCGTCGGTACAAGTGGATGTGGATGGTAACCTGAACCTGCGCGGATCAAGCGATGTGCGCGTGTTGATTAACGGCAAACCCTCTATGCTGGCCGGTGCCAGTATGGCCGACATTCTGCAGTCAATCCCGGCAAGTTCTATCGAGACTATTGAGGTGATTACCAATCCATCATCAAAATATGATGCCGAAGGTCAATCTGGTATCGTAAACATCGTGCTGAAGAAAAATGCGCGTGTGGGTACCAACGGTAACGTTGCTGTAGCTGTGGGTAATCAGCATACTTACAATGTGAGCGCTGCTGTTGCGCACCAGGGCAAAAATGTAAACCTGTATGCCAATTATAGCTACCGCGATGCTAACCGCAACGGGAATGGCTATACCAACAGAACCTCGTTACGGAATGATACCAGCATCCTGTCTAACCAGATCTCTAACCAGGCATTCACTTTTAACTCACACAACATTCGTGCGGGTATCGATATCAGTCTCGATCCTAAAACCACGCTGAGCTTTTCAGGTAACGGCAACTTCCGCCAGCGCGATAAGTATCAGTTTGGGAACACCAACACTTTCACCAATGGCGTACTGACGCAAACATTAGGTCAGAACAATCAAGCCATCAGCGGCACTAACCGTAACCTGGATTTTAATGCTGATTTTGATCATAAATACAAAAAACAAGGCGAAGAGCTGACCGCTAACATTGGTTACTCCAGCGAGCACGAGACCTCTAACGACAGTTTAAGAAGTACTTACAACTTTTTTAACCCGGCAAGTATCAGGGAGCGCATCCAGCATAACAACAGCTTGCAGAAAGAGTATAACATTAACCTGCAGGCAGATTACACTTTGCCGTTGAGCCATAATAACAAGATTGAAGCTGGTTACCGCAGTACTTTCTCTCAGAATGATAACGGTAACGATGTGGATACCCTGCAAGGCAGCGGCTTTGTGCACGATGGTACGTTAACCAACCATTTTCTTTATAAAGAGCAGGTGCATGCCGTGTATGGTACTTATCAGCAGCAGTTTGGTCAGTTTGGCGTGCAAGGCGGTGTGCGTATGGAAGAGGCTATTATCAATACGATGGTACACGAAACCGGCGAGCCGCACCATCAAGACTATTTCCGTGTTTACCCAAGCCTTTTCCTGACAGATAAGCTGAACGATAACCAAACGCTGCAACTGAGCTATACCCGCCGGGTAAGCCGTCCGCGCGACAGGCAGATCAACGCGTTTCTGGATAAGAGCGATCCGCTGAACTGGCAAACTGGTAACCCACTGTTGAAGCCGGAAGACACGCACTCTATGGAGCTGAGCTATATCAACTACTGGAAAGCGCTTACGCTGACCTCGTCTTTATATTACCGGTTAACTAACGACGATATTCAGCAGATCCGCACGCCAATTACCTCAACCATCAGCAGCCTGACCTATCAAAATATCAAGAACTCGCAGAACAGCGGTTTTGAGTTGATTGCCAAGGTTGATGCTTCGCAGGCGTTAGATTTTACGGCCAACGTTAATGCCTACTACCGCTACCTGCAAGGCGATGCATCACTCAAGCTACCAAACTCATCAGGTTTTGCATGGAATGCCAATCTGACTGCCAACATAAAACCAACCAAAGCGTTGGGCGTACAGCTGCGTGGCGATTACCAGGCACCGCAGGTAATTACTCAGGGTCGTCAACGTGCAATGGCTGGTATGGATGCCGGTTTGAAATATGACCTGACCAAAGCAATTAGCTTAGGCGCCAACGTGCGCGATGTGTTTAACAGCCGCAAGTTTGGTTCAATTACAGATATCGTACAGTCGCCAACCTTCTCGCAGCACTCAGAATCAGTGCGTCGTTTCCAAACACGTACCATTCTGTTTACAGCGTCATACCGTTTCGGGTCAACGCCTGGACAGCGTCGTAACCGTAACAAAGACAAAAAAGATCAGGACAATGGTGGCGGCGGCGACGATATGGGCCAAGACCAGGGCGGCGATGGCGGCATGAGCGCACAAAGGTCAAATTAAAACACCCCTCCCGACCTCCCCGAAGGGGAGGTGATTAAAGGAAATCAGACATAAAAAAGAGCGGCTTTCAAAAATCTTGAAAGCCGCTCTTTTTTATTTATCCAGTAGATCTCCTCCCCTTCGGGGAGGTCGGGAGGGGTGTTACTGCTGCTGTTGCTGCTGCATCATCTCCAGATGGCGCTGATAGCTGTTGCGCGAAAAATCGCTGGCCGGTTTGATGACCGGTTCTTCAAACGTTATTTCATGGTGCTCGGCGTTAGGCGCAGTCGGCATTTCCTTGTCGTATCCCACAGATACCGCTACCTCCAGTTTGTGCCCATGTGCGCCTTTATACACACCTTTAACAGGAGAACAATCAGAGAAATTGCGACCGACCGCCAGGCGAACATGCGTTTCGTTAGCCACACAGTTGTTAGTTGGGTCTATGCCCAGCCAGCCATAATCAGGGATGTAGGCTTCGGCCCAGGCGTGGGTGGCACCTTCGCCGCGCATACCGTTACGGTTGGGGCATATATAGCCGCTTACGTAGCGGGCAGGGATGCCTATTAAACGCAGCATCTCCATCAGTATGTGGGCAAAATCCTGGCAAACGCCGGCTTTGAGTTTCCAGATATCGTCTAACGTACTCTCTACGCTGGTAACGCCTTTTATATAGGTAAAGTTGTCATACACATATTGGCAAAAGCGTAGTGCCGCCTGGTAGGGTGTATCATGGGCCTGGCGTTCGGCTTGTACAATTTGTTCCAGCTCGGGCAGTCCGTCAAAGTACTCCTGCTTCAGAAAGTCAATGTAGGGTACTGTATAACGCAAGCGTTCGTAATCAGCCCACTGTTGCGCCGGGAATATATCGTTTACCGGCAGCGGGCGATGTTTGGTGCTTACCCAGAGTTGGGAGTTAATCACCAGCTCGGTATGCTGATCGCGGTAGGTAAAGCTGCCTACTTTGTTGCCGTAATAGTCGGTATAAATATCAACGGGTGGCTCGCCGGTAATGCTGACGTCCTGCTTCAGTACCTCCTGAAAATCATCCTGCATGGGGAAGAGGATGATCTGGTTGGCGCTGTCGCGCACCGGTCCATCGTAGGTATATTTGGTAATATGTTGTATCTTAAACTCAGGCATAAAAAGCTAGAAGATGAGGGCGTAAAGCTAAAACCTTTTTGGTGATTATGAATGGGCAAAGTAATTCTCGTTCAGCGCATTGCCAATGCCGTACAATTCGTTCCTGATCTGGGTGAGGTACAGGTGCAAGCCCTCCTGGCTAATACTGCTTACCGAACTATACTTAATTCGGCTCTGCAACCGGCCTATCTGGAACGCCATTTTGCGGTAGCCCTCTTGCTCTGCATCGTTCTTCAACCGGTCAAAATACCGTTGGATGTGATTAACGGCATACAGCACCGAGCGTGGGAAATCATTGTTCAGTACTACCTGTTCCAGTACATTGGGTGCCTCAAAGCCCGAGCGATAGGTTTTCAGGTAAAGCTCATGGCCACCGATGGAGAGCAGCAAGTGTTTCCAATAGGTGGTATCGGTCAGCAAATCAGGGTTGTCATTAATAGAACCAAATTTCATATCCAGCAAGTCTACCGACTGGATGCCGCGCTCCAGGTATTTGCCCAGGTTCATAAAGCTGCGGCCTTCGCCGCGCTCCATGGTAATCTCCGCCGTGCCATAATAGAGCATCACCTGCTTGATCAAAATATCCAGCGTACCAATGGGGTCTTCGCGCTGCAACAGCCGATCCATTTTGGCATCTTTCACGGTGTGGTAATACTCGTTAAGGCACTGCCAAAGGTCTTTGGTAATGTGTTCCTGTACACCACGGGCATTCTCCCGCGCCTGGGTAATAATGTTGAGTACCGAGTTCCGATTCTCTTTGGAAGAGATCATATACTTGAGCACCGCGCGACTGTCATTATTCAGCGTGGCCACTTCCTCGTCATTAGGATTACCGAACAGGCGGATCACCGGGTCCCATGTAAACTCATGCACCGTATCCTGCGATGATGCGTAGTTGATTTTTAGCATCCGCAAAAGCCCGTCGCTGCGCTCCACATAACGGCTTAACCAATATAAACTTGCTGCTACTCTGCTTAACATTTGTTGTTGATGTCGGATTGCGGATGTTCTATTTCGGATTTATCCGTCCGTTTAATTAAAAATTTATCTAATACAGGTTTTCGATTACTTGTTCAAATCCGAAATTGAACATCCCAAATCCCAAATTACGCTAACACCCACGTATCCTTACTGCCGCCACCCTGCGAGCTATTCACCACCAGCGAGCCTTCTTTCAACGCCACCCTGGTTAATCCACCGGGGACGATCTCTATACCGCTGGGGCCACATAAGGCATAAGGGCGCAGGTCAATCCGGCGTGGAGCCAATTCTCCCTGTATGTAGCAAGGCGCTGCCGACAGGCTGATGGTGGGCTGCGCGATGAAATTGCGCGGCGCCTTCAGGATCTGTGTCTTGTATTCTTCAATCTCTTTTTCTGATGCCGCATGGCCCATCAGCATGCCATAGCCGCCGCTCTCGTTGGTTTTTTTGACCACCAGTTTGTTGATGTTCTCAAACACATACTCTTTCTCGTCCTGGTTGCGCAGCTGGTAGGTGGGTACGTTTTTAAGGATAGGTTCCTCGTTCAGGTAATAGCGAATCATCTCGGGCACGTAGATGTAGATAGCCTTATCATCAGCCACACCGTTGCCCGGGGCGTTTACAATAGCCACATTGCCCTTGCGGTAGGCGCCCATAATACCGGCCACGCCCAAAACGCTGGAAGGGTTAAATACCAGTGGATCCAAAAATTCATCGTCTACTCGGCGGTAAATTACATCTACCTGTTGCAGGCCGTTGGTGGTTTTCATGTAAACCTTGTGGTTGTCTACCACCAGGTCGCGGCCTTCTACCAGTTCCACGCCCATCAGGCGGGCCAGGGTGGTATGCTCAAAGTAGGCTGAATTATAGATGCCCGGACTAAGCAACACAATGGTTGGGTTGCTGGTTGGCCGCGGCGAGAGTGCCATCAGGTTTTTATATAGGATGGACGGGTACTCGGTCACGCTGCGCACATTACATTGTGGCAGCAGATCGGGGAAGAGGCGCTTGGTGATCTCGCGGTTCTCCAGCATATAACTCACGCCCGATGGGGTACGCAGGTTATCTTCCAGTACATAAAAAGTGCCCTCGTTATCGCGTATCAGGTCAATACCGGCAATGTGTACGTAAATATCATAAGGCACCTGCAGCTGATACATCTCGCGCAGGAAGTGCGGGCACGAGTAAATGATAGCGATAGGGACGATGCCGTCTTTTATAATAAATTGATTATGGTAAACATCTTTCAGAAAAAGGTTCAGAGCGGTTAAGCGCTGCTTGATGCCTTTTTCTACAAAAGCCCATTCCTCGCCGGTGATGATGCGGGGAATGATATCAAACGGAAAAATCTTCTCAATACCCTCGCCGCTATTGTAAACGGTGAAGGTGATGCCCTGACTCATGAACAGGCGTTTGGCCAGTTCTTCTTTTTTATTCAGATCATCGGGCGATTCTTTGGATAGATAGCCAATAACGTTACAATAATGATTGCGAATGCTTGAATCTGAGCCAAACATCTCGTCCCATACACCATTTATGGGGTTGTATTTGTTAAAATAGCCTGATTCTTGCATGATTTTATTGTTATGTGAAATATTTTATAGTGAATTTTTAAAATTCAATGGTAATCTATTAAGTATTTTCAATAAAATCTAATTTATTTTAAAATAGTATTAATTATTGGTTTTATTTATGATTTAAATTAGATAAAATATAGAAATTTAGGCAATAAAAAAAGCGGAAGTGGATTTTTAAATCCTTCTTCCGCTTTTTTTGTGCAATCTTTTTGGGTGATTGCACGATATTTTTTGTTAGTTATTCTCTATGGCCGAAAAAACCTCCAATAAAACGTTCCATTTGTGCTGTGAATCCTGCTCCCAGAGGCGTACATAGTTATAATTGCTTACTACGTTGCCTTTTTTAATGCGGGCAGTGCCGTAAGTATAAGCCAGATCATTGCTCAGGGAGCGGCCAGAACCTACATTTTCCGCAGTGATGGAAATGGCCTCGTTAGCCAGGAATTTTAAGGTTTTATCTACACCCACAATCGGGTCAAAACCCGGGAAGTAGTAGCGGCCTTCGGCGCTCATAAACTCTTTGTATGTGCCCAGCGACGAGATGGTGAGTGCATGATTAAACATGTTGTCGGTTTCCATGATCACGCGTTTGCCGCCAAATGGGTCTTTGCTTTGTGCAGAGTGACCGGCGGTATCGGCTGGTTCTTTAAAATCCACAGTGGCGGTGAGGTCTGGATCAGGGTGCTGAATGCCCAGGTCAATAAGCAGTTTCAGATTGCCATCTGGATCGGCATGCCAGATAGATACATAATCACCATAAACTTTATCTTCTTCAGATTTACCGTTCTGATAAACGTATGGGCCTGCGGTAAAGGCCAGATCGCCTTTGGCAGATATGCGGGCAACGTTTGGTTTCCATGATAATGAACCTGGTTGCTTATCTATAGCGCCGTAAAACTCTGTAATTTTTTTTGGGAAGGGCTTAAACACAATGCCATCGGGATCAGCCACTGCCAGAAAGCCATCTTTTATACCTTTTTTTGCTACAAGCTTGTTAAAATTCTCTTCGGCGGTAATTACGTTTTGTACATGTACGTTTTTTTGCGCCAGTGCAGAGCCGGTTACTAAAAGCAGTGCTACGGCTGGCACAATCATTTTTTTCATTTTCATCAGGAGTGTATGTTAATTATAAAAAGGGCTTGGTTTAATGTAATATCTTGATAACGGGGATAAGCCCCAAACAGTATTAACACCTGCGGGCAATTTACTAAAAATACCAGCTAAGCCCCAAATCCTTATTCGCCGTTTATAACACCCTTGCTACAAGCTTGTTTGTTTGTCAGGCATTTTTTACAACCGGGCCGTTAGTAAACTCCAGTTGATTATTCACCGAAACCTGCAAATCATTGATATAAACTGCCAACTCAGGCGATGTGTTTTTTTGATTGATAACATTGACCAATAGCTCTATTTGCGCGGTGTTAGCGCGTATTTTTTGCTGCGTCTCAAAATCGGGTGTGTGCATGTGGGCCGCTATAAAATTGATGTGGCGCATTAAGATGCCAATTTCGTCCTGGTAACCTTCGGGGAGGTGAGGCATGGTGTTGTGCTGAAGGAATTTGGATAGCGAGCGTTGCGCCATTTTTAATGGTCTGACTAAGCCATATAATACCCATAGGGTAACGGCGGTGCCAGCCAGGGTAAGGCCAAGAATCAGTAGCAGGCAGGTGCTACGGCTCATAGTGTCGCCGGTATCTGCCAGTAAGTAAACAATTAAGCCAATAAGCGGTATGTGTGTGCCGATGAAGGCAGTGAGCATCAATTTGAAAGCATACTTGCGATCTGTAAAACGCAGACGCGACATAAAATGGTAGATCTTCATAGGTGGTGTGAGTCAGGGTGTTGGTGCTGGTAAGTGTATTGTGTTAATTATTGTAAAGGGTTGGCTTAATGTGTTTTAATAGGTGCAACTGCGTTGCAAGATAATAGGATAATCGAGATTTTGGTATGCTTTCTTCCATATATCACCAAATTAACGGTTTATATGGTGGGTTATTATTGGTGTTTCTGAGGAGTGGATAGGTTAGAGAAACCTACTAGTGATGTGGAAATATATGTGATAAGGGAATGGTGTAAAGCAAAAAAGCCCGGCCAATTGGCCGGGCTGCTCTTTTATATTTTATTCCAGGTGGTTCCTTCTTTACCGTCTTTCAGCTGAAAGCCCAGTTTCTGTAAACCATCTCGAATTTTGTCAGACGTGGCGTAATCACTGCTCTTTTTGGCTTCATTACGTAGGGTGATGATCATATCCATCACATGTGGCAGGTCATCGTTGGCCGCTGTTTCATCTTGCAGGCCCAGTACGTCATATACAAAAACCTGTATCAGCGTTTTGAGCGCATCAAGGTTAGCCTGATCAATCTTCAACTTGTTATCATGCACCGAATTGATAATGCGCGATGCTTCAAATAGTTCGGCAATCAGTATCGGGCTGTTAAAATCGTCGTTCATGGCGCCGTAGCATCTGTCAGATAGTTCGGCAATATTTACATCACTGGTGGCTGATGCTTTTAAGCCGTTTAACAAACCCAGAGAGTTCATTAATCGCTTAAAGCCTTTTTCTGATGCCTCCATGGCTTCGTTACCAAAATCAAGCGTGCTGCGATAGTGCGCCTGCATCATAAAGAAACGTACGGTCATCGGGCTGTAGCCCTTGTTCAGGATCTTGTTATCGCCGCTGAATAACTCATGCGGCAGGAAGCTGTTGCCCAGTGATTTTGACATTTTCTGCCCGTTCACCGTCAGCATGTTGGTGTGCACCCAGTAAACGGCCGGGTTTTCGCCACAGCAGGCCACGCTTTGGGCAATCTCATTGGTGTGGTGAGTAGGGATCAGGTCCATACCACCGCCGTGAATATCAAACTGGTTGCCCAGGTATTTCTGGCTCATGGCAGAACACTCCAGGTGCCAGCCAGGGAAACCCAGTCCCCATGGCGATGGCCATTTCATCAGGTGCTCTGGTTTGGCTTTAATCCACAGTGCAAAATCCAGGCGACCTTTTTTCTCATCCTGTCCACCAAGTGCGCGGGTGTTGGTAAGCAAGTCATCCAGGTTACGGCCGCTCAAAATGCCGTAGTTGTTGCCGGCATTAAATTTCTCTACATCGAAATAAATGCTACCATCTACCTCGTAAGCATAGCCTTGTTTTATGATCTCTTTTACCAGTTCAATCTGCTCTATAACGTGACCGGTAGCTGTTGGCTCAATGCTGGGTGGCAGGGTATTCAGCTGGCGCATTACTTCATGGAAACCAACGGTGTAGCGTTGCACAATCTCCATTGGCTCCAGCTGTTCCAACTTGGCTTTTTTTGCAATTTTGTCTTCGCCCTCGTCTGCATCACCTTCCAGGTGACCGGCATCGGTAATATTACGCACGTAGCGCACCTTGTAGCCAAGGTGGGTGAGGTAACGGAAAATCAGATCGAAAGAAATATAAGTGCGGGCATTGCCCATGTGCGCATCGCTGTAAACGGTTGGTCCGCAAACGTACATGCCCACATGCGGCGCATTTAGCGGTTTAAATTCTTCTTTAGTACGGGTTAAAGTATTGTAAACAAATAGATTTTGTTTCATGCGCGCAAACTTACGATTTTTTAATGTGCAGATGTGCGGATATGTAAATGTGCGGATGATTTTATAGGAGTTTGACACGAGGCTGTGATTACGGCGGCCAGAGAAGTGTTGGAACAAGTTAGATTCCCTTCTTGAGAGGGGGCGTGTTGACGGTGCGGCTGCAGGGGGGGATTTCGCACGAATAAAGGACACACCCCTCCACCCCTCTCAAGAGGGGAATCGCACAATTCCATGGCTTCTTTCTACTTTAATGAGAATTTCGCAATCGCTCGCGTCTTCGCGAGTGATGACTATCCCGCGGCCTCTGGCCGCCATCAGCAAACTAATCTTTGATTAAACAATTACTGTTACGGACGTAACACCAAATCACTATACACCGGGTAATGGTCCGACAGCTTTTTGCGGATCACCCCGTACGTCAGCACGTCAAATTGTTTGCTGGCCATAATGTAATCAATCTGGTAATTGGGGAAATTGCCATTGTAGGTACGACCCAAGCCTGATCCCTTCTCGCGGAAGGCGTTTTTTAATCCCTTGGCCATTTGGTTAACGGCAAAGGATGATGGTGTATCATTAAAATCACCGGCAATAAGGAAGGGGTATGGGCAAGCATCCATACTCTCGCGTACGAGCATTACCTGGCGGGCGCGTTCTTCAAAGGCATGCTTGAGTTTTGAGCCGATGCGGCGCGAGTTCTGCATATCGGTTTTGCCACGAGAAACGTCCTTAATGTAGTCATAATCCTCAAACTCCAGGTGGATTGATTGCAGGTGCACGGCATAAACACGGAAGGTCTGCGTGCCCTTTTTCATATCGGCCCAGATACATTGGTTGATATCATAATCGCCGGTGAGTTTGATGACGCCGGTGTTAATGATGGGGTAGACAGAAATGATGCCCATGCCTACACCCTCTTTCCTGTCGGCCGGAAAGGTGGCAAAATAAGCGTAGTCGGCACCCAATATTTTTTTGATAGAATCTACCGTGGCAAAGCGGCCTCTTCGGCGCGAGTAAAACTCTTCGGAACAAAAGATAGTCGGCTTTTCATGAGCAATGAGCTGAAAAGCGTCATGCCGGGTAACCACTTTGTAGTCTTCTAAACCAGGTTTGCGGAAGCCATGTACGTTGTAGTTCATCACCCTGATGGTGTTGCTATCTCTCAAGGTAAGTTTTGACGGAAACCGCAGGCCGATATTATTATTTAGTATCCCCCAGCCAATTAATATAGTGATTACAGATAATAGAGCCCAGCGTGTACGTTTGCGCATCCACCAGTAGGGGATAAAAATAAGGGTTGCAATAAGTATAAACGGATATGCCAGGCCGAAGAAAGCAATGGGCCAGTATTTACGCGGATCTGCAACAGGGGCCAGGTAGCTAAGCAGCATAGCCACAACCGCCGCGCAATTAAGAGCCAGTATTAGTTTGTCAAAAAATGTGAGTCTTTTTTTAACGATCATTACTTCGGCTGGCGCGGGCTAGAGTGTCTTTTTCCTGTTTGCTTAAACTCTCAAACCCACTTTGTGATATTTTATCCAATATACGGTCAACCTCGTCCTGGCGTGGTGTGCCGCGCTGGGCATCACCAGAACCACCTTTAGATACAACCTTCAGTTTGGATTTAGATTTAAACAAATTGTGGAACGGTTTGCTCCAGTCGTTACCGCGTTGCAGTTGCTTGATGTAAATGTAGCCAATAAGTGCACCACCCAGGTGAGCCATCTCTCCGCCGGCATTAGCGCCAACCGACAGTATGAAATCAAGCAGTACATAAAAAACAGCCAGCCATTTCAACTTTACCGGACCGATAAACATCAGGTAAAGCGTATAATCTGGCAATAACGTGGCGGTACCAACCAGAATAGCCATTACACCAGCAGAAGCGCCAACAATGGCAGCACCGCCATTATTCATGCTCACAAAATACGGTATCAGGTTATAGGAGCCTACAAAGAAGATGGCGCCGGCTAACCCGCCCAAAATGTAGAGCATTACGGTGTGGCGGTTGCCAATAAACTCTTCAAAAATCTGCCCCATCCAATACAACCACAACATGTTAAAGAGGATGTGCAGCACACCATCATGCATAAACATGTAGGTAATGGGCGTCCAGAAGTGAGTGGCCAGATTAGAGAGATTGGCCGGCATGCGCAGATAGGCAAAGGCTAGCTCCTGGATATTATCGCTCTTGAAAAACCAGTTCTCAAGCGTGCCTGCAATGTTAATAAACAAAAACACAAACACATTGATGCCAATGAGCAGCCCAATCTTACTGCCCGAGCGCAGCATCTTAATTCGAATATCTTGCCAGAGGTTATTCATGTGGAGCAGTGTCTATACCAAAGATAACCATAACGGTTAATAAAAGTTGTTTCGTCTGCCGTATCCCCACAATTTTATGACAATAAATCCAATTAGCGCACCGCCCAGGTGGGCAAAGTGGGCCACGTCATCGCCGGCAAACTGCTTAACCCCTAAAAATAACTCTACAAGTATGTAAACAGGAATAATGTATTTAGCCTTTACGGGTATGGGGATAAACATGATCATCAGCTCCAGGTTAGGATATAACATGCCAAAGGCCACCAGCAACCCAAAGATGGCGCCTGATGCACCTACTATTGTGCCGTTATAAACACCGTAGAGCTTTACCGCATTGGGGATATCATAAGCCAGAAAAGGACTTGTTGCATCGCGTACACCCACATTGGCGGCAGTAACGCCAGCCACCGTAAAGTGGCCGGTTATATAATAAACCTCAACAATCTGCACAATAAACTGCAGGGCCAGGGCACCAAGTCCGCAAATGAAATATAGGTTGAAAAATCTTTTAGAACCAAGCGCATATTCTAAGATCCCTCCAAAGCTATATAGCGCAAACATGTTGAAAAAGATGTGCGCAAAGCCGCCATGCAAAAACATATAAGTGATAGGCTGCCAGATTCTGAAGCTGGGCGAGCCAAAATAGTGCGCCGCGCAATACTCATATATCTGGTCCTGTAAATGCACAGGGAAAACAACAAACGGAATAAAGCAGATGATGTTGATGATGAGCAGGTTTTTTACAACCGGCGTTAAATTGGCAAAAGGATTTCGGGTATTGTTAAACATCTTTCTTAATTAAAAATCATTTCTCAAAACGCTCCAGCAGCTCGTCCATTTTAAAGGTGCTGATAACGGTCTTGCCGTTTAGGGCAACGTTTGGCATCTGGCAGGCAAACAGCTGATCAATCAGCATGTTCATTTCTTCCAGCGATAGTTTGGTGCCGGCTTTTATGGCAGCGTTGCGGGCAAGGGCACGGGCCAGGTTATCACGGCGGTCCAGCTTTAACAAGGCCATATTATTTTTAAAACCTTCCAGCAGGTGTTCCAGTAATTGGTGCTCGCCAGAGCTGTTGATATCGGCAGGTACGCCGTCTACAATAAAAGTATTCGGGCCAAACTCCCTGATATCAAAACCTAAGGCTTTAATATCGGGCAGCAGTTCGCGCAGTAACTCGTAATCGGCACCGTTTAAGGTGACTGTTTGCGGGAACAGGCTTTGCTGGCTCACGCCTGAGTGGTTTTGCAGTTGTTGTAAAAAACGCTCATATAAGATACGCTCATGCGCCGCCTGCTGACTGATCAGCATAAAACCCGATTTGATTTGCGACAGGATAAACCGGTTATGAATCTGGAACAACTGCCGCTCGGTAGATTTACTTACCTGCTCGTTCTCAATGGTGATCTGCTGCGTTGGTTCAATTTCCAGTTCTTGTTGGGATGATTCTTCCCTGCGGGCAATCTCATACAAGGTATCCCAGTTGGTGGGGATGGCCGCTTTCTGGAAATTGCCGCTGCCGCCCGAGAATGACGATGCTGTTGTACGCACCGGCTTATCCTGGGCAAACGGGTTAAAATCAGGATTGAAGCTTACCGATGGCGGGGTAATGTTCTCCAGCGGTATCGGCGTAATTAAATGCTGAATGCTGTTCTCCTGGTCAAAGTCCAGGCTTGGTGTGATATTGTATTTCCCCAGCGAGCGTTTCACTGCCGAGCGGATGATGGCATAAATGGCCTTCTCATCCTGGTATTTAATCTCGGTTTTAGTAGGATGCACGTTAATGTCAATCCGTGATGGATCGATATCAATGAACAATACATACAGCGGGAAAGACTCATCTGGCAATAACTCCTCATAAGCCGTCATGACGGCATGATTCAGATAGTTATCTTTAATAAAACGGTTGTTCACAAAGAAAAACTGCTCGCCGCGGGTTTTGCGCGCAAACTCGGGCTTGCCCACAAAGCCATGCAGTTTAATAATGCTGGTATCTTCCTCAACAGGTACCAACCGCTGGTTATAGTTGTTGCCCAGCAGGTGTACAATACGCTGCTTCAGCGTGCCCGGCGGCAGGTGATATACCTCCTGCAGGTCATGATGTAGCGTAAACATAATCTGCGGATTAGCC
Source organism: Mucilaginibacter yixingensis (assembly GCF_041080815.1). NCBI lineage: Bacteria > Pseudomonadati > Bacteroidota > Sphingobacteriia > Sphingobacteriales > Sphingobacteriaceae > Mucilaginibacter > Mucilaginibacter yixingensis. The sequence continues at coordinate 77,470 of NZ_CP160205.1, forward strand.
AGCGCTACGCGCTGAAACTCATCCAATATATGCCGCATCTCTACCGCGTTGCTTTTTAAAAAATTACGGCGGGCGGGGGTATTATAAAACAGATTTTTAACCGAAATAGAAGTGCCCGCGGTGGCCTGGCAAGGCAGCTGGCTAATCACCTCGCTGCCTTCAATGATTAGGCAGGTACCCAGCTCATCCTCGGTGCGGCGGCTTTTCAGTTCTACCTGGGCAATAGCGGCAATAGAAGCCATGGCCTCACCACGGAAACCCATGGTGCGTATGGCAAACAAATCTTCGGCACGGCGTATTTTTGAGGTGGCATGGCGCTCAAAGCACATGCGTGCATCGGTAATGCTCATGCCGCAACCGTTATCAATTACCTGGATCAGGCCCTTGCCGGCGTCTTTAAGGATCAGCTGAATTTTATCGGCTCCGGCATCAATAGCATTCTCCACCAATTCTTTTACGGCCGATGCCGGTCGCTGCACAACTTCGCCTGCCGCTATCTGGTTGGCAACCGCGTCTGGCAAAAGCTGTATAATATCCGTCATGTAAAAATTCCCTTCTATTTTGGTGTCGGTTGCGAAAATAAATATTTGAACTCATAACTTTAGATGAGTTATCGGCGGTGTTGGTAAGTCCCGATCACTATTTGTGCCATTTAATACGTTTAGCTTCTAAAACATGCTGTTAGTAAAAAAAATGTCACAATGTGTTCAGGGCAAATGCAATTTTGTCACCTTTCAGACTAAAACCAGGGCAACGGTGCAGGTGGTGTTCTACAGATTGAACATCACATCCCGCCAGAATAATTGTCGCATAATTGAGGTATAATGTCTGGCCATCATGCCGGGCGCTATCGGCACTCTTATTTGTTGATTATCCTCCTGGCTGCTTTTTACGGTACGTTTATCCCAAAGAATACCCGCAGATTTGCCGGCAACATAAGCAAAGATGGTTTGCTCGGTCAGAAACTCATAGCCCGGGTGAACTTGTTCAAGTATGGGCCCCAATTGGAAGTCTTCATAAATATTTCTTCCGTAAACGTAAAGCATGCCGGCATTTATACCCGGTTGTGTATGTAGGTTATTTGGCGGCAACAGCGCTAATACCCTATGGTCATACGCCTTGAGCTCATCTTCTGTGCCGCCGCATATAAAGTTTGCATTAAACACGGGCAGGCGTAGCTCCGGGTCCTGAAAAAAAAGGATGTCGCTATCAACCCATAAGATGGGAACTATTTCTGCATAGTGCAAAATTACCGCCATTTTTTTACCGAAAGGATGGCTGGTTGCATACTGTATTAAAGCCTCCCGGTTCTTTTCTTTATGATAAACGGCGCTTTGCTGCCACGATACTATATGAAGCTCGCCTTGCCAGAAACGCAATGTTTTTTTTATTGCAGCGTTGCTAATGGAGCCATCATTAATAACGGTGAGCTTTGGCAGGTTGTGCCAATTGCGGGCTATAGAAAAAACAGACCAGCGTAAAAGCTGGACGTGGTTTTTTCCGGTCATCATCAGTACATTGCGGTTAGACGATGGTTTTTGCGGAGCGCGAAGCTTTTTGTATTGTAATAGTTTTTTATAGAACAGCGGCAGCCTGAAAGCCAGTGATGATTTTAATCTTTTGATCATACAAATTTATAGATCCGCTATACAATATAACTCAAGGTAAGCCGTATTATCCGGCGTTTAAGTGTGCGAAGTACAGGGAAACATATTAAAGAAACACTTTTGAAGGTATGAAAAATAAATAGCACATTAAATTGTCTAACCCATAACTTTACATCGGGTTAATTGTATGTTACATAATTAACTTTGTACATTCATTGTGCCATGTCGCTTTCTATGAAAAAACTTCTGCCAATATTGCTGATGATGAGCCTTTTTGCCATCACCTCTTGTCAGCAAAAAGAATACAATGCCGATCTGCTGCTCAAAAACGGAGTTATTTATACCGTCGATAAAAATTTTACAACCGCTAATACCCTGGTGGTAAAAGGCGGTAAAATCATTGCCGTTGGCAGTGCCGATACCCTCGAGAAAAAATACATGGCCCGCCAGGTGATTGATCTGCAGGGCAAGCCGGTTTACCCCGGCCTGATTGATGCCCACGCGCATTTTTACCAATACGGACTGAGCCTGCAAAATGCCAACCTGATAGGCACCGCCAGTTGGCAGGCCGTGTGCGATACCGTTGCCAGTTATGCCCGTAAAAATACTGATGGATGGATTATCGGTCGTGGCTGGGATCAGAACGATTGGGAGGTGAAGAAAAATCCGGATAAACAAAAGCTTGACTCGCTGTTCCCGGTTCGCCCGGTGATGTTGACACGTGTTGACGGTCATGCCGCCATTGTTAACCAGGCCGCGCTGAATATTGCGGGTATTAAACCCGGTCAAAAAATTAACGGCGGCGAGATTGAAACCGTTAACGGTAAGCTGACCGGTGTTTTGTTAGATAATGCCGTAGGCATTGTGGCCCGTAAAATACCTGTACCAAGCGATCAGCAAACGGAATCGGCCTTGCTGGATGCACAGCGTAATTGTTTCCAGGTGGGGTTAACCACGGTTGACGACTGTGGCCTTTCCGCTAATATGGTGACTACTATTGAACAGCTGCAGCACAAAGGCGTGTTGAAAATGCGCATGTACGTGATGCTGTCAGACCGTCCGGAGAATTATGATTACCTGTTTAAACGCGGTGTGTTTAAAACCCCGGGTTTGAATGTGCGCGGATTTAAAGTTTATGCGGATGGTGCGCTGGGATCACGCGGGGCTTGCTTGCTGGCTGATTACAGCGACCAGAAAAACTGGAAAGGCTTTTTGCTGAGCAGCAGACAGCATTTTGAGCAGATTGCCCAGAAGCTGGCTGCCAAAGGTTTCCAGATGTGTACCCATGCCATTGGCGACTCGGCCAACCGCATGATGCTGCAAATCTACGCCAAGGTGTTGAAGGGCAAGAATGATCGCCGTTGGCGGATAGAACACTCGCAGGTAATTGCGCCCGAGGATTTTAAGCTTTTTGGCGATAACAGCATCATCCCATCGGTGCAACCCTCTCACGCTACCAGCGATATGAGCTGGGCTGGCCAGCGCCTGGGTGCCAAACGCCTTAAAACATCCTACGCTTACAAGCAATTGCTGGAGCAAAACGGCTGGATGCCGCTGGGCACAGACTTTCCGGTAGAGAACATTAACCCGTTATATACGTTTTATGCAGCAGTAGAGCGCAAGGACCTGAAAGGCCGGCCTGCCAAAGGTTTCCAGATGGAAAATGCGCTTACCCGCGAACAGGCCCTGCGTGGCATGACCATCTGGGCGGCTAAAGCTAACTTTGAAGAGAACGAGAAGGGGAGCATAGAGGTTGGCAAGTATGCTGATTTTGTGGTGCTGGATAAAGATATTATGAAAGTGCCCGGTGCGGAGTTGCCAGGCGTAAAAGTGCTGAATACGTATGTTAACGGAGATAAAGTGTATGATCAGAAATAAGCGGGTAAAACTATCCGTACTAGTAGCGGGCCTGATGTTGCAAACCGCCTGTGCCCAACAAACTCCTCATCAAATTAACATGCGCCTGGTGACAGACCAGGCGCGGGTGCAAAACACCACCTATTTGCTCAATAATACATCGCAAATGGTGCCGTTGTTAAACCTGGAGAATGCGCGGGTGGCTAGTGTGCATTTTATGTTCCCCTACGCTGCCCCGTTTGATAGCTTGCTGAACAAATATACCCGTGTTGATGCATTTGACGACAGCGACTACAACGGTATCAAAAATATCAATAACCTGAGTGATGATCTGAAGCTATATAACACGCTGGTTGTAGCGGTAACAGCTGCCGATCTGAACAATACCCAGGTGCTCGAATTTCTGAAGCATATTAAAAAAATAAAGAAGGTGGTGCTGGTTGGCTTCGGTAATGATGTGCTTACCAAGCTTGATGGCATTGATGTGCCGGTCATTTGGAGTAGCGAGGTGACGCCGGTGTCTGCTGCGTTTGCGGCCCAGGCGGTGTTTGGTGGCACGGCTATCACCCAGAAAATGCCGAAGGCGGTTGGCCCGTTTGCGGAGGGTAGTGGGTTTATTACCCTGCAAACCCGTTTGCAATATGCCGTTCCGGAAGCTGCCGGCGTAAATACCGAAATGCTGGATGAGATAGACAAGGTGGCTAACGAGGCTGTGCGCGTGCACGCAACGCCGGGCTGTGTGGTGCTGGTGGCAAAAGACGGTAAGGTGATCTATAACAAAGCTTTCGGTTACCATACCTATAATAATACGCAGCCCGATAAAATCACCGATATTTTTGATCTGGCATCGGTTACCAAGGTGTCTGCCACTACGATGGAAGTGATGCGGCTGTATGATCAAAACAAGATCGGGCTCGACTCTACCGTTGGTAATTACATCGCGTTGGCGCGCACAACCAGTAAAAATGATATCCGCATTCGTGAGCTGCTAACTCACCAGGCTGGTTTGGTGCCAGATGTGTCTACTTACGAGCGACTGAAACCAACCGATCATAGCGTGGATTCGTCAGCAGCTTTTCCAACTAAGGCGGGCGAAAACTATTTTATCCGCAAAGATTTTTTTAAAGATGTGATCTGGCCGAGCATGCTTAACTCACCGCTGCGTACACGCGGAAGATATGTTTATAGCGATCTGAGCATGTATTTTATGAAAGAAATTGTGGAAACCATCAGCGCCACGCCGCTTAATGTTTACGTGCAGCAAAACTTTTATACCCCGCTGGGGATGCAGACCGCCGGTTTCCTGCCGCTGCAACGTTTCTCTAAAGATCGCATTATCCCGACCGAGCAGGACGATATCTTCCGTCATCAATTGCTGATTGGTTATGTGCATGACCAGGGGGCCGGTGTGCTGGGCGGTGTGTCTGGACACGCAGGCTTGTTTGCTTCGGCTAATGATCTGGCTATCCTTTACCAGATGATCTTGAACAAAGGCAGCTACGGCGGCACTCAATATTTTAAGCCGGAAACGGTTGATCTGTTTACCAAGCAGCAATCGTCAGTTAGTCGCCGCGGGTTGGGCTTTGATCGCTGGGATCCGGAGCTGAGCAAACATTATCCGTCAGAACTGGCATCGCCGCAAACTTTTGGGCACACCGGTTATACCGGTACCTGTTTCTGGGTGGATCCGAAATATAACATGGTCTATATCTTCCTGTCAAACCGTGTAAATCCTAAAGAAACGCAGAAGCTGACCAGCCTGCAGATCAGAGGACGCATACAGGATGCCGCTATCAGGGCAATTGTGAAGGGGAATTGAGTGCTTTTAGGCAGCAATTAGGTAATACGCCAGATTAGACTTATTAGATGCAGACTTACGAAGTTTTTAAAACTTCGTAAGTCTGCATCGGTTATATAATCTAGCATCCAGAACCGAAATCAACATGAACTTACCTAATGGCTACCAACAAGTAATGCCCTATCTGATAGTGCCACGCGCGGCAGCATTTATGGCATTTGTGCAAACCGTTTTCGGTGCTACCGAGCGGATGAAAGTGATGCGCGATGAAAGCCTGATTATGCACGCCGAACTACAGATAGGCGGCAGTGTAATTATGCTGGCTGACGCCACCGAGGAGTATCAGCAACAAAATGCCGGTTTGTTCATCTGCGTGGAAAATTGCGATGAAACCTACAAAATAGCAATGGATAACGGCGCCGAGTGTGTAATGGAACCCGTTAACCAGGACTACGGCCGCTCTGCAGGCATCATAGATCCATTTGGTAATACCTGGTGGGTGACGAGTGATGTGAAGTAGAAATTTTATGTCATTGCGAGCGATAGAATCCCGGCGGCGGGACTATGAAGGTGAAATGACAAACAAGAGGGCTGTCAGTCTGAGCTTGTCGAAGACTCGCGCGGAGATGCCCACTCACCATGCTTCGACGGGGCTCAGCATGACATGGTGATTATTGCCCCTCCATCACCTGCCTGATGGCATCATCCAAAAAATTAGGGATCAATGTATTTTGTGTGTGGGTAATCTTATCCGGATCTTCCAGGTGCTCCAGCATTTCATTGTATTTGGCTTCGCCATGCTCGTTAATCACTTCGCGCTTCCTGGTTTCGGTTAATAAGGATACACGCATCCCATCGGCATCCACCTCGGGATGAAATTGTACACCATAAAAGTACGGACTGTAACGAATGGCCATCATGGCGCGCGGCAGATTTACATGCGGGCGCTCTTTCTCAATAGCGGTAAGTGTCATGCCCAGTTCCGCAAAGCGTTGTTCATCGGGATAAATGACCTGCCAACTGCGTGAGTCGACGGTAAAGAATGGATCGGCCAGGCGGTTAAGGATGCGGTCTTGCTGACCCGCAGCAGTCAAATGAACCGGCAAAATGCCAAATGAAGGCGAACGACGCGTGCCGATAACCCCCAAACGATATTTACGACACATGAGCTGAAACGAGTGACAAACAAACAGCGCATGCTTTTTCTGCTGGGCGTCAGAAGCGTTGATGGCTTCCAACTGATCCATCAGTTTCATGTAGTTTTGGTCCCACACCTGGTGCTCTGTATCCAGTGGACTGCCCGGTCCGCCGCTGCTGATGTAGATATCAAAATTGGTATCCGGTAACTCATGCTGAGCACGGGTATCAAAAATCTGGTAAGTAAGATTCAGTTGGTTTTTCTCCCGGTACCGGTCCAGTACCTGCTGAAATCCGCGTATGCCCTGGTTGGGGATACCGTTGTAAAGGTCTATAATGGCTACTTTTATCTCTCGCTGTTCGTTCAATGCTATCCGTTGTTAGCTGCCGTTATTTAAGGCAAATTGCAAACGGCAAAAGTACAGGGAATGAAAAACAATTCCAACGGCAGATTAATGCTTAAAGTGAGTTGGGGATAAGGCAAAATAACAGGCCGCCCCGATGGGGCTTAAGAAGGAGGGGGAAATAAGCTACAAACAGGCCGCTCCTCCGGAGCTATTAATCACTTTTGTTAAAATCCCGTAGGGATGCCCTGTTTGTAGCATGCAACGTACCCAAACAGAAAGCCCCATAGGGGCGACCTGTCTATCATTTAGGGTTGTCTTTTTTAACTGGTTAATTTATTTCGGATATTATAATCCACTCAACGTATGAGATGTAATATAATCAACAACACTGGTTAAATCACGGTTTTGCTCGTAAACGGCCAGTTGTCTGTCAGCGCCTGTGCCATGTTCCAGTATTTTGTGCACGTATTGCAGGTCGTCGCGGCAGCCCAGGTCGTCTACTACATCGTCAATCAGATCCAGCAGTTCCATCACCAGTGAGCGGGTGTCTACTTCTTGTTCTTTGCCAAAATCAATCATTTTACCGTCAATGCCGTAGCGGGCAGCGCGCCATTTATTCTCATTGATAAGGGCGCGGTTATAGTTTATAAACGTCATGTTTTGCTGGCGCAGTTTGTACAGCTTGGCGCAAAGAGCCTGGAATAAGGCTACAATGGCGATGGTTTCATCTACCAACATCGGGCAATCGCAAATGTGGAAACCGATGGTGCCGAAGAAGGGGTGCACGCGCACATCCCACCAGATCTTCTTGGCATTATCAATACAATGGGTTTTTACCAGTAGCTTGATGTAATTATCATATTCTTCAATACTGCCAAAGGCGTCTGGAATCCCCGTGCGCGGGAACTTGTCAAACACCTTGGTGCGGAATGATTTAAAACCGGTGTTACGCCCCTCCCAAAACGGCGAGTTGGTGCTAAGCGCATAAATGTGCGGCAAAAAGTAACGTGCCTGGTTAGCAATATGAATAGCCATCTGCCGCGACTGGAAGCCCACGTGCACGTGCAGCCCAAAGATGAGGTTAGAGCGTGCGGCATCCTGCATCTCGTCCACAATTTCCTGGTACCGCGGATGATCGCTGATGAGTTGGTCCTGCCAGTGCGAGAACGGGTGTGTGCCCGCCGCCCCGATATGCAGATCCAGATCGCCGGCCAGTTGCGCCACCGTGCGGCGCAGTTTGCAAACCTCCTGGCGTACCTCGGTAGTGTTTTGGCAAACATGGGTGCCCACTTCTACCACGGCCTGGTGCATTTCGGCCTTTACCTGGTCTTCATGGATCTTTTGCGCGGCATCAACAATTTTCTGCTCGTGCGACCGGAGCTCCCGCGTTACGGGATCAATCACCATAAATTCTTCTTCAACGCTTAGGGTAAACTCGTTCATTGTGCCTGTTGTAGTGGTAAGATAAAATTAGGAAATATTTGGATGAAGGGGATAGGTTAACAAAAAACGTCATTGCGAGGCACGAAGCAATCTCTGCGAAGGACGATTCAATGAGCTATGTAGGCTAGATATTCCTGTACAGAGATTGCTTCGTGCCTCGCAATGACGTGTGTGGGTTAGCCTGTTTATTCTTCATCATCTTATTGTTAAATAAAGGTTATGGAAAGAGCTCCTGATTTTCAGCGCTTTTTATTATGATAAAATAACCGTACCTTTGCGCCAAATTTTAAAGGCATAAAATGCAAAACATCAGGAACATTGCGATCATTGCGCACGTTGACCACGGTAAAACTACGCTGGTAGATAAAATTCTGCACAGCTGCGCTATCTTTCGCGACAATCAGGAAACAGGTGAGTTGATATTGGATAATAACGATCTGGAGCGCGAGCGCGGTATCACCATCGTATCTAAAAACGTATCGGTACGTTATAAAGACGTAAAGATCAACATTATTGATACTCCGGGCCACGCCGACTTTGGTGGCGAGGTGGAGCGCGTACTGAAAATGGCCGACGGCGTATTGCTGCTTTGTGATGCCTTTGAAGGCGCCATGCCGCAAACCCGTTTCGTAACTCAAAAAGCGCTTTCGCTGGGTTTGAAACCAATTGTGGTTGTAAACAAAGTTGATAAAGAGAACTGCCGCCCTGATGAGGTTTACGAGCAGATCTTCGAACTGTTCTTTAACCTTGAGGCTACCGAAGAGCAGCTGGATTTTCCGGTGATCTACGGTTCGTCAAAACAAGGTTGGATGAGCACCGACTATAAAAAGAAAACTGAAGATATCTTCCCGTTGATGGATACCATTCTGGAGCACATCCCTGCTGCGCCAATTCAAGAAGGTACCCTGCAAATGCAGATCACTTCGTTGGATTATTCATCTTTCGTAGGTCGTATCGCTATCGGTCGTGTGGCTCGCGGTACCATCAAAGAGAACATGCCGGTAACGCTGGTTAAGCGCGATGGCACGATGCAAAAATCACGCATTAAAGAGTTATACACCTTTGAAGGCCTGGGCAAAGTAAGAGCAACCGAAGTAAAATCGGGCGATATCTGTGCCGTTGTAGGTATTGAAGGTTTTGATATTGGCGATACCATTGCCGATTTTGAGAACCCAGAGCAACTGGAAGTAATCAAAATTGACGAGCCAACCATGAACATGCTTTTCACCATCAACAACTCACCGTTTTTTGGTAAAGAAGGCAAGTTTGTAACCTCACGTCACGTACGTGACCGTCTGTTCAAAGAGATGGAGAAAAACCTGGCGCTGAAAGTGGTTGAAACTGAATCGCCGGATGCTTACCTGGTTTATGGCCGTGGTATTCTTCACTTGTCAGTATTGATCGAAACCATGCGTCGTGAAGGTTATGAGTTGCAGGTTGGTCAGCCGCAGGTTATTGTTAAAGAAATTGACGGTGTTAAATGCGAGCCAATTGAAAGCCTGATTGTAGACGTACCTGGTGATGTTGCCGGTAAGGTAATCGAGCTGGTAACTCAACGTAAAGGTGACCTGTTGATTATGGAGCCAAAAGGCGACTTGCAACACTTAGAGTTTGAGATCCCTGCCCGCGGTATCATCGGTTTGCGTAACAACGTATTGACTGCTACCGGTGGCGAGGCTATCATGGCACACCGCTTTAAGGCTTATGAGCCTTGGAAAGGTGCTATTCCGGGCCGCTCTAATGGTGTACTGGTATCTATGGACACTGGTAAAACTACTGCCTTTGCTATTGATAAACTGCAAGACCGTGGCCGTTTCTTTATAGATCCGGGTGTGGATATTTATGAAGGCCAGGTATTGGGTGAGCATATTCGCGATAATGACTTGGTAATTAACCTTACCAAAGGCAAGCAGTTAACCAACATGCGTGCATCAGGTAGCGATACCAACGTAAGAATTGCTCCGGCTATCAAATTCTCGTTAGAAGAATCCATGGAATACATCCAGGCTGATGAGTATATCGAAGTTACTCCGCAAAATATTCGTTTACGTAAAATTTACCTGAACGAGAATGAGCGTAAGATTAACGCTAAGCGATTTGTAAATCAATAATCAGTTATTGGTTTTAATTAAGTGAGTGGTTGATTAAGTTAAGCCAGTCATTAAAATATAGAAAGCATCCGGAAAAACCGGATGCTTTTTTATTGTGATCGTTTTTTTCTAACTATTCACTCAATCAACATAATCAACCAAAAACTATACATTTGCTGCCAACTATGCGTATACCCGCCATTCCCGGTTTTGATCAGCAGGCTTTAGAAAAGTATTTTAAAAATACGGGTGCGTTGTTTGTTGGGCGTGTGGGAACGCTGTTTATTAAGATGGTGGTGAACATCATCATTGCCAACTATTTCCTCACCTATAAGAACGGGGTATTATCAGGCGGTACTAATTATATCTATTTCTTCTCGGCTATAGCTGCGTTGGGATTGGATCAGTTTATTGTTAAAGAGCTGCATGCGCACCCCGATAATCGCGACCGCATTTTGGGTACTTCATTTTTTATGAAGCTGATGGCCGGCACGGTCTGTATTCCACTTATTTGGGCAGCTTATAAGATCGAACCTATTAACGGAACGCCCTATGCGTATGTACTTATTCTTTCATTTATCGGCGTAGTACAAGCCTTAAATGTAATTGATCCCTATTTTCAGTCGCAGGTTCAATCCAAATACATTATGCAGGTGCAGGTAGTGGGCAACCTGGCATCGGCCGTTGTTAAACTGCTGCTGGTTTGGCAAAAAATGCCGCTGGTTTGGTTTGTTTATGCCTATGCGTTTGATTTTTTGCTGCTCTCTATCGGTTACTACTTTGTTTACCAGCGCAAGGGCCGGAGTGTGTGGCGATGGAGCTATAGCGCTCAACTAGCAAAGAAACTACTGGGGTACTCTTGGCCATTGATTATCTCGGGCATCATGATCACGCTGTATATGCGCATTGACGCCTTGATGCTGCAGAATATGGTCAGTCCGGCAGAGGCGGGTGCCTACGCCACCGTTGCCCAGTTTAGCGAGGCCTGGAACTTTATCCCAACGGTTATTGTTAGCTCACTCTTCCCGGCCATCCTGAACGCCAGAAGGGATGACCAGCAACGTTATGAAAAGCGTACCCAGCATTTGTATGATCTGATGGTATACCTGAGCCTGCCCGTAGCATTGGTGATTACCTTTGCATCACCTTTGATCTACAAACTATTATTCAGGCCCGAATATGCTTCGGCGGCACCGGTGCTGTCGGTCCATATCTGGTCTGGCGTGTTTGTGTTTCTGGGAGTGGCCAGCAGCCAATATCTCATTGCCGAAAATTATAATAAGCTCACCTTTATCCGCACGGGTTTTGGTGCTATAGTCAATATCCTGCTCAACCTGGTATTAATACCCAGGATGGGAATGATGGGGGCAGCCATAGCTACATTAGTGGCTTATGCCAGCGCCACGTTTTTTATTATTTTCATCCCCAAAGTCAACAAGCAGGGGGTAATGATGTTTAAATCATTATTCTTAATTTCACTTTTTCAAAAATTACTTAAACGTTGAGCAATCTATCTGTACTGTTGCAATTGCTGGCCAAGCCAAAAGGACTTGCGTCGCTGCTGTCGTTCCGCAAAAAAGGTTATTTAAAAGATATAGGCTGGTTCAACGCTTTTGATGAGCAGAAGCCGATAGATGCTTTTGGGCAGCCTATCCCGTGGGTCACCTATTCGTTTATAGATTTTATAAAAGACCGGATTAAGAAAGAACATCAGGTGTTTGAGTTTGGCTCTGGTAACTCCACCTACTTTTATGCCAAGTATGCAGGCAATGTAGTGTCTGTTGAGCACGATGCGGCCTGGTATAAAAAAATACAGGGCAGCAAACCGGCCAACTCAGAAATGATTTATTGCGAGCTGCAAAAAGACGGCGATTATTGCCGTATGCCCATCGCTCTCAATAAAAAGTTTGATATTATTATTGTTGACGGCCGAGACCGCGTAAACTGCTGCATACAGGCCGTTGAGGCACTTACCCCCGGTGGCGTAGTGGTGCTGGACGATTCTGAACGTGAGTTTTATGCCGAAGGCGTGGAGTTTTTGAAGAAAGCCGGTTTTAAACAATTATCGTTCAGCGGCATCTCACCGGGTTTGTTCTATCTCAAAGCTACCTCTGTGTTTTATAAGGCTGATAACTGCCTGGATATTTAAACTTTATTATTCTCCCCAGTGCAAAAGCTTGCCCCGATAGCGCTTTTTGTTTACAACCGGCCAGATCATACCCGCCGCACTATTGCCGCATTACAGAAAAATGTGCTGGCCGATGAGTCGCGCTTGTTCATTTTTAGTGATGCCGCTAAAACCGATGCCGACAAGGCCAAGGTAGAGGAGGTGCGTAATGTGATTGCCGGCGTAACCGGGTTTAAATCGGTAAAAGTAGTGGCGCGTGAGCAAAATATGGGACTGGCTAACTCCATCATCAGCGGGGTAAGTCAACTGGTGAATGAGTACGGAACGGTAATCGTTTTTGAAGACGATCTGCTGTCCTCACCCTACACCCTTCAATATTTCAATGAGTCGCTAGCACGGTATGAGCAGCAGGAGCAGATAATGCACATAGGTGCCTACATGTTTAACCTGAAAAATCAGCAGTTGCCCGAGACTTTCTTTTGGCGAGCCGCTACCAGCTGGGGCTGGGCTACCTGGGGCCGAGCCTGGAAACACTTTGAGCCAGATGTTGACAAGCTGATGGCGCAGTTTGACAAAGAGAAGATCAGTCAATTCTCTATTGAGGGCACCATGAATTTTTGGAAACAGATGCAGGATTTCAAGGCCGGTAAGAATAACTCGTGGGCCATCCGCTGGTATGCGTCGGTGTTTCTGCGCGGCGGCCTCACACTTAATCCTGCGCAATCGCTGGTGCATAATACCGGTAACGATGGTTCGGGTACCCACTCAAATGATGAGCCGATGTATGGCGTAAAAATAGCCCAGCAGCCGGTAAAGTATTTCCCTGATGAACTAGCCGAAAACCAGCAGGCCTATGATGCCATTAAAGCTTTCCTTAAAAACAGGAAGGGATCGTTGTGGCAAAGGGCTGTGCGGTTTGTAAAGCAAAAAATAAAGGGCTAACTTTTTATAAAAGTAAGTTAGCCCTTCTTGTTATTTACCTGCTTCAACCAGTTCGATTTGTTTCTTCAATATATCGGAACTTTTAGGTTTAATGTCACAATCAAAATTTCCAGTTGTGGTTTCAACTCTTAAAAAGGTAACCGTGTTGGCTTTTATTTTCTCTATATCCTCCCGTGATAAATCGTACAGACCGAATGCGCTGCCAGTTGTAATCACCATATCGCCAGCTAGGCCAACCCGTGGGTTACCAAAATCTAGTGTAGATGATGTTAATGTGATTATTGAGTTATCACTTAGTTTTAGATAAGCCTTACCGCCTTTTACAATCGAGTAGACTGCTCTTTGGTTTACTGTTTGGACATTTAGGATTAGAACAACAGCTTCTTCCTTTCCTGTTTTGATTTTTTCAACCACACTAAGCACGCCCTCTCCTTGCCCGGTTAAATAATTACCATGCATGTAGATTTTTTCTTTCGAAGTAGCCCATGTCGTGTCACTTGTTATTTTATCTACACTCGGCTTAAGCAGCTTTTGTGCGGACGCAAATAAAGGGAGAATTAAGAGGGTAGAAATTAAGATTTTTTTCATTTTAAAGATTAAGGTTATGTTGATAATATATTAGATTTTGCAAGGTTATTCACTTTTGGAAAGAGCGGCTATAGAGGTTATCAATCCTCGCGTAGGCGCTCATCGGTATAGAAAATCTCAGTTTTGCCGTGTGGAGTAGGGCGGCCTTCGGCGTCGACAGCAACAAATACAATTTTATCTATCGTAAGGATTACTTTTTGGGTAATCTTATTGCGTACCTGGCATGCCAGCGTTAGCGAGGTACGGCCAAAATGTGTGGCCTTAATGCCCAGTTCAATAATGTCACCCTGTTTGGCCGAGCTGATAAAGTTAATCTCAGACATATACTTGGTCACACAACCATTGGTGCCCAGTTGGATGATGGTATAAATGGCAGCTTCCTCATCAATCCAGCTCAATAAACTGCCGCCAAATAAAGTGCCGTGAGCGTTCAGGTCTTCGGGTTTTACCCATTTGCGTGTGTAGAAATTCATTCAGATTACAAAAAGTAGAAATAATGCCGGCGTTGACTTGTTTTTTAAAATGATGAAGGTAGATAAAAGAGTTGAAAAGGTACCTGTAAAAATGATACTCATTGTGCTTGGATATTGGCAAGAATGCTATAATATTTGTGTCGATATGCCGCTTAATGTGGTACAAGCAATTCAATAACTATTTAACCTTATGTCGCAATACCCCGCTAAACTCAGAACTATCTTTCTCCCCTTTCTTATAATTTCGGTTTTTATCATCTGTATCTATACTTTTTTAAACTGGCTGCTGCTGATTAAATATCAAGCTTTTGTTATTGATGAAACCATTGTGCAGTTTTTTATCCCGATGGTATTGCCATGGATTCCGTTGCTGATATGGATGAGGCCGAGACTAAAACTGTTGAAATTGGACGTAAGTCGTGGTCGAAATCCCGTAGCGGGGCTTCTGATGCTACTTTGGATTATTATTGCTCTGCCCATGGCGTTTGCGCAGCGTTATATGGTTACTGCTACCGGTAAGTTGACACAATTGGATGCAATGAGCCAGATTGCCACAAAGCCACCCACTAAGTATTATAAGGTAAAAAACTTTTATGCCGATAAAATATATACCCACGCCAGGTCGATATTTAATGTAAGTGGAAAATATAATCGTGATTATGATATCACAATTTATTTAGCGGTACCCATTTTTGATCACAAAATCGAGCCCGATTCGGTATGGCGGCTTAAGGTGTCTGCTGCGGTCAGGCCATTATTTGTAGTTAACGGCGTAATTGTGCCCGATAGTCTTCTTTCACGTATTGACAAAAAACACGTTGATAGAATTACGATAATCAAAAACAGATCTGCAGCCATTGAGCTTTATGGGCAGCAGGCAAAGAATGGTGTGGTAATGATTACCACCAAGGGGCTAAACAGGGATCTAAAACCGACAGACCCACCACCAGCTATTAAATGGCCAATTGCCTGGATGGGGTTTAAATACCAGGAAACCATCAAAAATAGCCGAAGTCAGCAGGATAAGGATCAAGAATATCGGCGTTTTTTTAAAGAATGTCTTGCCCAATTTAATGCATCAAATATCAATGACTTTGAGTATTTAGACAGGGTGGGATATAATGAAGACCGCCGCAGACTTATAGACGCTGTTAATAATGACGAACATTATAGCCTCAATGGAGCAATTGTACTCTTGCCGGTTAATGCTCCGTTTGAAAGCAGAAATGGCTCTACACTCAGTTGGGCGGTCGCTTCATTTACCATAGGATCAATAGCTTTTATGGTTTTATTGTCTTTTATAAAACTTAAGGAGCAAGAGAAGGACATCTCTTTTTGTAAATAATTGATTGCCAGCCAAAAGTTTGCTTTTTGGCTGGTTTTCCTCATTTTCTGCGTTTAAACGGTCTTCTCTGTCACCAACACTGCACTTAACGCACGCAACTGCCTGAAACACACTAAAATTTATCGTAAAAATAATTCCGTAACTATTTGAGAGTTAATCTAAAATTTCTATCTTTGCCGTCCCTTTCGAGGGAATAACGTGCCTTGAACGAAGCCCTACTGCTTCGATGGGCAAAAAACAAAAAAATAAAATGTCAGGAATTATTGGTAAAAAAGTAGGAATGACCAGTATTTTCGATGCGGCGGGAAAAAACATCCCATGTACCGTAATCGAAGCTGGGCCTTGTGTGGTAACACAAGTTAAGTCTGTAGAAACAGACGGCTACGCTGCTATCCAGTTAGCGTATGACGAGGCAAAGGAAAAAAACACTACTGCTCCTTTAAAAGGCCATTTCGAGAAAGCCGGCACTACCCCAAAACGTAAGCTGGTTGAATTCAAAACATTCGAGGACGAAAAATCATTGGGCGACACCGTTACTGTCGAGATTTTCGCTGTGGGTGATTTTGTTGATGTGGCCGGTACCTCAAAAGGTAAAGGTTTCCAGGGTGTGGTAAAACGTCACGGTTTTGGCGGTGTGGGTATGCAAACTCACGGTCAGCATAACCGTCTGCGTGCGCCAGGTTCTTTGGGTGCATCGTCATGGCCATCTCGCGTATTTAAAGGCATGCGCATGGCCGGTCAAACAGGTAACGTTCGCGTTAAAGTTCAGAACCTTGAAGTTGTTAAGGTTTTCACTGAGCAAAACCTGTTAGTAGTTAAAGGCTCTATCCCAGGAGCTAAGGGTTCATTTGTAATCGTTGACAAATAAGATGGAAGTAAAAGTTTTAAATGTTTCAGGTAAAGAAACAGGTGCCAAGGTGCAACTTCCTGACGCGATTTTCGGTATTGAGCCAAATGATCATGCTATCTACCTGGATGTTAAGCAATTCTTAGCAAACCAGCGTCAAGGTACGCATAAAGCTAAACAGCGTAATGAAATTGCTGGTTCTACCCGCAAATTATACAAACAAAAAGGTACAGGCGGTGCACGTGCCGGTAACATCAAATCACCTCTGTTTAACGGTGGTGGTCGCGTGTTCGGTCCGCAGCCTCGCGATTACAGCTTCAAACTGAACAAAAAGTTAAAATCACTGGCTCGTAAGTCAGCTTTAACTTATAAAGCTCAGGAAAGCAATGTAGTGGTTATTGAAGATTTCAGCTTTGATGCTGTAAAAACCAAAAGCTACGCAAAGCTGATTGCTGACCTTAACGTAGCAGACGTAAAGACTTTATTAGTATTACCTGCTGCTAATAACAATGTTTATTTATCAAGCAGAAACCTGAAAAAGGCTAAAGTAGTAACTGCCGATCAGCTGAACACTTATGATGTGTTAAACGCTGGCAAACTGCTGTTAACCACTGGTGCTGTTAAAACCCTGGAGGAGGCATTTGCTAAGTAATTATGGAAGTTTTAAAGAAACCTTTACTTACAGAAAAAGTAGCTCAGCTTACTGAGAAACTGAATCGCTTTGTTTTCAAGGTTGATCACAGAGCCAACAAAATTCAGATCAAAGCAGCTATTGAAGACATGTATGGCGTAACCGTAGTAGCGGTTAACACCATGAAATATTCTGGAAAATTGAAATCGCGCTCAACCAAAGCTGGTGTTGTAAGCGGCCGTGCGGCTACCTACAAAAAAGCGGTTATCACTTTGAAGGATGGTGAAACAATAGATTTTTATAACACTTTATAAAAACAGGAGATGGCAGTTAAAAGATTTAAACCGGTAACCCCGGGTACTCGCTTCAGAGTGGGTGCTGATAACTCTGACATTACTACCAACGTACCTGAAAAGTCGTTAGTAGTATCTGTAAACACACGGTCAGGCGGTCGTAACCATAGTGGTAAAATGACCATGCGCTACTTAGGTGGTGGCCATAAACAAGCCTACCGTTTGATCGATTTCAAACGTAATAAATTCGATATTCCTGCAAAAGTTGCAACTATCGAGTATGACCCTAACAGGTCTGCACGCATTGCACTGCTGCACTTTGTAGATGGCGAGAAAAGATATATGATCGCGCCTGCAGGTTTAAAAGTTGGAATGACAGTGGTATCAGGCGAAAGCGTGGCACCAGAAATTGGCAACACTTTACCATTAAAGAACATCCCTCTGGGTTCATTAATTCACGCAATTGAATTGAAGCCAGGTCAGGGTGCGATCCTTGCCCGCTCTGCAGGTACTTATGCGCAGCTTGCTGCACGTGATGGTAAATACGCGGTTGTTAAATTGCCTTCAGGCGAAACCCGCATGATCCTTTTAACTTGTTTAGCTACCATCGGTATCGTTTCTAACGCCGAGAAAGCTAACGAAGTGTTAGGTAAAGCAGGTAGAAACCGTTGGTTAGGTCGTCGTCCTCGCGTTCGTGGTGTAGCAATGAACCCGGTAGATCACCCTATGGGTGGTGGCGAAGGCCGTGCATCAGGTGGTCACCCACGCTCACGCAAAGGCTTACTGGCCAAAGGTTACAAAACCCGCGACAAGAAGAAATCATCTGATCGTTACATCATTGAAAGAAGGAAGAAATAATGGCTCGTTCAATTAAAAAAGGACCGTATATCGATCATAACCTGGACAAGAAAGTTTTGGTTCTGAACGAAACCAACAAAAAATCGGTAGTAAAAACATGGTCACGCCGTTCCATGATCTCTCCAGATTTCGTTGGTCATACATTTGCAGTACACAACGGTAACAAATTTATCCCTGTGTACGTAACCGAAAACATGGTAGGACACAAGTTAGGCGAGTTTGCGCCAACCCGTACTTTCCGTGGTCACGCAGAAAAGAAAAAATAAGCAATGGAAGCAACACAAAAAGTTAAAAAATCTGTGCTGGTAAAGCAACAGAAAGAAGAAGCGAAAGCCCAACAAGGTGGCCCTGCTGTTGCCAAGTTGAACGATTGTCCAACCTCTCCGCGCAAAATGCGTTTAGTGGTTGATCTGATCCGTGGCAAAGAGGTTTTTGCAGCATTAAGCATCTTAAAATTCACCAACAAAGAAGCCGCAATTCGCGTTGAGAAACTGCTCCTGTCGGCTATCAATAACTGGGAAGCTAAAAACGAAGGTAAACGTGCCGAAGAAAACGGCCTTTTTGTAAAGGAAGTTTCTGTAGCAGGTGGTCGTCAGTTGAAAAGACTGCGTCCGGCTCCACAAGGCCGCGGTTACCGTATCCGTAAACGCTCAAACCACGTAACACTTGTTGTGGATACTAAAAACGTTAACAATTAATTTGAAATGGGACAGAAAGCACATCCAATAGGTAACAGGTTAGGCATCATCAGAGGCTGGGATTCTAACTGGTTCGGTGGTAACAACTACTCCGACAAATTAGTTGAAGACGAGAAAATCCGCAAATATATTGCCGCCCGTATTTCTAAAGGTGGCGTATCTAAAGTGGTTATCGAGCGTACTTTGAAACGCATCACTATCACCATTCACACTGCACGTCCGGGTATCGTTATCGGTAAAGGCGGTCAGGAAGTTGACAAGATCAAAGAAGAGCTGAAAAAGCTTACTAAGAAAGATGTTCAGATCAACATCTTCGAGATCAAGCGTCCTGAACTGGATGCACAACTGGTGGCTGAAAGTATTGCAAAACAATTGGAAGCACGTATCTCTTTCCGCCGCGCAATGAAAACCACTATCGCATCAACTATGCGTATGGGTGCCGAAGGTATTAAAGTGATGACTTCTGGTCGTTTGGGCGGCGCCGAGATGGCACGTACCGAGCAGTACAAAGAAGGCCGTATTCCACTGCACACTTTCCGTGCCGATATTGACTACGCTTTGGGCGAAGCTTTAACCACCTATGGTAAAATTGGTGTTAAAGTATGGATCTGTAAAGGCGAAGTTTACGGTAAACGTGATTTATCACCAAACATTGGTCAAACCAGCAGCGCAAGCGGTAAAGGTGGTCGCCCAGAAGGCGCAGCCGGTTTCGGTGAGCGTGGCGACCGCGGCGACCGTCGTGGTGGTAACGACCGCAGAGGTGGTAACAACGATCGCAGAGGCGGTGGCAACAATCGTGGCGGTAACAACCGTGGCGGTGGCCAGAACCGTGGTGGTCAAGGTAGAAGATAATCAAAGTCGAGACAGACATCGTTTATATTTAAAAGCTTAAAACAATGCTACAGCCAAAAAGAACGAAGTTCAGAAAGATGCAAAAAGGCCGCATGAAGGGTAATGCCTCTCGCGGTGCAGAACTGTCTTTCGGTTCATTCGGTATAAAATCACTCGAAGCGGCCTGGATTACCAGCCGTCAGATCGAGGCTGCACGTATCGCTGTAACACGTTTCATGAAACGTGAAGGCCAGGTGTGGATCAGGATTTTCCCTGACAAGCCAGTAACTAAAAAACCGGCCGAGGTACGTATGGGTAAAGGTAAAGGTGCCCCAGAATACTGGGTTGCAGTAGTGCGTCCGGGACGTATCATCTTCGAAGCCGAAGGTGTGCCAATGGAAGTTGCTAAGGAAGCCCTGCGCCTTGCTGCCCAGAAGTTACCGGTACAAACCAAATTTGTAGTTCGCAGAGACTACGCAGAAGCATAACGAACCCTGGTAGCTACAGGTGGTAAACAATATAAAAAGTGATTGAATACCTGTAGTGTTCAATAAACATTGTAAGTTGTAAAGTTGTGAGTTTAAGTAAGCTTACAACTCACAACTTACAGCATACAACAAGTTAAAAAATGAAAAACTCAGAAATTTTAGCGCTTTCAACTGAAGAGTTGAACGCAAAGATCAGCGAGGAGACTAAGAATCTCACCAAGCTGAAATTCGCTCACGCGGTTTCTGCTATCGAGAATCCGTCACGCATTACAGTTTTGCGTAAGGATATCGCCCGCTTAAACACCGAATTAACAAAACGTAAAGCGGCAGCAGCGTCTGAAGCCAAATAAATTTATCAGGAAATGGAAAGAAATTTAAGAAAAACACGTACCGGCCTGGTAGTAAGCAACAAAATGGAGAAATCTATTGTAGTTGCGGTAGAGCGTAAGGTGAAACACCCGATCTACGGTAAGTTCGTTAAAAAAACTACCAAATTTATGGCTCATGACGAAACCAACACTTGTGGCGTAGGCGATACCGTATTGATTATGGAGACCCGCCCGCTGAGCAAGAATAAGAACTGGAGATTAGTTGAAATTATAGAGAGGGCTAAATAACATGGTACAGCAGGAATCAAGATTGAACGTGGCCGACAATAGCGGCGCGAAAGAAGTTCTGGTTATTCGCGTTCTGGGCGGTACCGGTAAACGTTATGCCTCTATTGGCGACAAGATTGTAGTTACCGTAAAAAGCGCACTGCCTTCAGGCAACGTTAAAAAAGGTACTGTATCTAAAGCCGTAGTAGTAAGAACTAAAAAAGAGATCCGTCGTAAAGATGGTTCATATATTCGTTTCGACGATAACGCAGCAGTTTTGTTAAATAACCAGGATGAGCCGAGAGGCACACGTATCTTCGGTCCGGTAGCAAGAGAGTTGCGCGAGAAACAATTCATGAAAATTGTATCATTAGCACCGGAGGTATTGTAAAATGGGAAATAAAATTAATAAACCTGCCAAAATCAAGATCAAAAAAGGTGATCTGGTAAAGGTAATTGCCGGCGACTCAAAAGGTAAGCAAGGTAAAGTTACCGAGGTGATAGTTGACAAAAATCGTGCAGTAGTTGAAGGCGTTAACTTGGTGTCTAAACACACTAAGCCAAACGCTGCCAACCCTAACGGCGGTATTGTTAAACAAGAAGCCGCTATTCATATTTCAAACCTGGCACTTATTGACCCTAAAGCTGGCGTTCCAACTCGCGTTGGTCGTAAAGTAACTGATAAAGGTATTGTAAGAGTAGCCAAAAAATCAGGGGAGGAGATCAAGTAATCATGACTTACGTACCAAGATTAAAAACCAAGTATTCGGAAGAGATCCGCACTGCACTGAAAGAGAAATTTCAGTACAAAACTATAATGCAGGTTCCGAAACTGACTAAAATAGCAATCAATCAGGGTGTTGGTGGTGCAACTACCGACAAAAAACTGATCGACGTAGCTATCAACGAGTTGTCAACCATCACTGGTCAGCAAGCTGTTGCTTCGAAATCTAAAAAAGATATCTCGAACTTCAAATTGCGTAAAAACATGCCAGTTGGTGTACGTGTAACATTGCGCGATAACAACATGTATGAGTTCCTGGATCGTTTGATCGCTGTAGCTCTGCCACGCATCCGCGATTTCAAAGGCATCAACGATAAAGGTTTTGATGGTCGCGGTAACTATACCCTGGGTATCACCGAGCAGATCATCTTCCCGGAGATCAATATCGACAAGATCAACAAGATCATGGGTATGGATATCACCTTTGTAACTACCGCTACCAACGATGTTGAGGCGCTGGAGTTGCTGAAACAATTTGGTTTACCATTTAAAAATCAGAATAGCAATGGCTAAAGAAGGTATCAAAGCACGTGAAGTAAAACGCGCTAAATTAGTTGCTAAATATGCCGACAAACGTGCTGCTTTAAAAGCAGCCGGCGATTATGAAGCTCTGGACAAACTGCCTAAAGCAGCATCACCAGTAAAACTGCACAATCGTTGTAAATTAACCGGCCGTCCTCGTGGTTATATGCGTCAGTTTGGTATCTCAAGGGTAACTTTCCGCGAGATGGCCTTAGCTGGTAAGATCCCGGGAGTGAAAAAAGCAAGCTGGTAATAACAGCGGCAAGCTAAACCCCGAAGGCCCGAAGCGTTGAGTAGGAACCGAGAAAGGCCGGAAAGATTAGCTTAGTCTTTGAGCTTAAATAACATAAGTACAAGAAATTCATAACGCACTAGGTTGTGTTATGAATTTTTTTGTACCTTTGCGGCTCGTTTTTTTAAGAAAATTAACAGGCAGCAGGTCATTCCGGATGTTACGGAAAGCGAAACCACTGCCACAAACAACAAATAATGAATACAGATCCAATCGCAGATTATCTTACACGAGTAAGGAATGCTATTAAAGCCAACCATAGGGTTGTTGAAATTCCTGCATCAAATCTGAAGAAGGAAATCACGAAAGTGCTTTTCGACAAAGGTTACATTGCCAACTTTAAATTTGAAGAGAATGGTCCTCAAGGTACTATCAAAGTAGCTTTGAAATATCATCCTGTTACAAAGATCCCGGCTATCCGCACATTAGAGCGTATAAGTAAACCAGGTTTGAGAAAATACGCAGGCGCAGAAACTATGCCACGTGTATTAAATGGTTTAGGTATCGCTATCTTGTCTACTTCTAAAGGTGTTATGACTGACAAAGAAGCACGTCAGCAAAACATCGGTGGCGAGGTATTGTGCTACGTTTATTAATAGTTAAAGGAGAAAAAAAGCAATGTCAAGAGTAGGAAAAGCACCTATAGCAATCCCGGCAGGCGTTACAATTACTGTATCTAATGATAACGTAGTAACTGTAAAAGGTCCAAAAGGTGAATTGCAACAAGCGGTAGATTCAGACATCACCGTAGCTCAGGAAGACGGCCAGTTACTGGTTCAGCGTCCTTCTGATCAAAAACGTCATAAAGCACTGCACGGTTTATACCGCGCCCTGCTGTTTAACATGGTAACAGGTGTAACCACTGGTTACAAAGTAGAGCAAGAGTTAGTAGGTGTGGGCTACCGCGCTACCAACAACGGCAACACGCTGGATTTAGTGTTGGGTTATTCTCACCACTACGTGTTCCAGTTACCACAAGAAATTAAAGTATCAACAACTGCTGAAAAGGGTAAAAACCCTACCATCATCCTGGAATCAATCGACAAACAACTGTTGGGCCAGGTTGCTGCAAAAATCCGCTCGCTGCGTGCACCAGAGCCTTACAAAGGTAAAGGTATCAAGTTTGTTGGCGAGGTATTGAGAAGAAAAGCAGGTAAATCAGCATCTAAAAAATAATCGTCATGGCAGGTAAATTAACAAGAAGAGACAGAATAAAAAGAGGAATCCGTAAGCGTATTTCGGGTTCTGCAGAGCGTCCTCGCTTAACCGTGTTCAGGAGCAACAAGGGTATTTACGCTCAGATCATTGACGATGTAACCGGTAAAACCGTAGTTTCGGCATCTTCATTATCAAAAGACTTCGCCGCTACTGCCGGCAGCAAATCAGATCAGTCTGTAGCTGTAGGTAAATTGGTAGCCCAGAAAGCAGTAGCTGCTGGCATTACCAGTGTAGTGTTTGACCGTAATGGTTATCTGTACCATGGCCGTGTTAAATCATTGGCTGAAGGTGCACGTGAAGGTGGTTTAATTTTCTAAACTGAAAGAAAGATGTCAACAATCAACGTAAAAAGAGTAAAAACAAGCGAGATCGAATTGAAAGATCGCTTGGTAAGCATACAACGTGTTGCCAAAGTAACCAAAGGTGGCCGTACTTTCAGCTTCTCAGCTATCGTAGTGGTAGGTGATGAGAATGGTGTAGTAGGTTATGGCTTAGGTAAAGCTAAAGAGGTAACAGAAGCCATTGCCAAAGGCGTGGACGATGCAAAAAAGAACCTGGTAAAAGTGCCAATTATCAACAACACTGTTCCGCATGAGCAGTATGGTAAATTTTCAGGTGGTTTTGTATTTATCAAACCAGCAGCCAACGGTACCGGTGTAATTGCCGGTGGTGCGATGCGTGCAGTATTAGAGTCTGCCGGTATCCACAACGTATTGGCAAAATCAAAAGGTTCATCAAACCCGCACAACGTGGTTAAAGCTACTGTAGCAGCCCTGGCGCAAATGCGCGATGCTTATACCGTGGCACAACAACGTGGCGTTAATTTAGGTAAAGTATTTAACGGATAATCAATCATGGCAAAAATCAAAATAACTCAGATTAAAAGCGTGATCGACAGGACCGAGCGCCAGAAAAAAACCATCGAAGCTTTGGGTTTGAAAAAAATCAACCAAAGTGTAGAGGTTGAAGCCACACCGGCCATTATCGGTATGGTTAGAAAAGTTAATCATTTGGTAGCAGTAGAAAATATTTAATATTATGAACTTAAGTAATTTAAAACCTGCAGAAGGTTCTACTAAAAATAGAAAAAGAATTGGTCGTGGTACCGGTTCTGGCCGTGGCGGTACTTCAACCCGCGGTCACAAAGGCGCAGGTTCACGCTCTGGTAACTCAACTAAGGTTGGTTTTGAGGGTGGCCAGATGCCATTACAGCGCCGTGTACCTAAGGTAGGTTTTAAAAACCCTAACCGTGTAGAGTACGTGAGCATTAACTTAGATGCTCTTCAGCAATTAGCTGAAAACCATTCAGTATCAGCAATTGATTTTGATGTATTGAAAGAGCACGGTTTAGCATCTCGTAATGACCTGGTGAAAATCCTGGGCCGTGGCGAGCTGAAAGCTAAACTGACCGTTAAAGCACACGCGTTTTCTGCCACTGCGCAAAAAGCTATTGAGGCAGCAGGCGGTTCAATTGAAAAGCTGTAATTTCGATGAATAAATTCTTCACAACAGTTTCCAATATCTGGAAAATTGAAGACTTAAGAGTGCGTATAACTAACACACTCTTATTTCTTTTAATATACCGTATAGGCTCTTACGTAGTGCTTCCCGGTGTAGACGGTGCAGTTATTAACGCTCAGCATAACGCTAAAGACGGCTTGCTGGGCCTCTTAAACATGTTTGCCGGCGGTTCATTCTCTCGCGCATCAATTTTTGCGTTGGGTGTAATGCCTTACATTTCTGCCTCAATCGTAGTGCAGTTGTTGGGTATTGCCGTTCCGTATTTTACCAAAATGCAGAAAGAGGGTGAAAGTGGCCGTAACAAGATTAACCAGTGGACCCGTTACCTGACCATCCTGATCACTGGCCTGCAAGCCATTGGTTATGTACGTTCTCAGGTTCCTCAAGAAGCTATCAGTCCTGCGATTGCTGGTTTCTGGTTCAACTTAATCACCATTTTTGTACTTACATCAGGTACCCTGTTTGTAATGTGGCTGGGTGAGAAAATCACCGACAAAGGTATTGGTAACGGTATATCACTCATCATCATGGTGGGTATTATCGCCCAGTTGCCAGGTGCTATTGGTAGCGAGTTCCATGACCGCGTTATTGCCGGCATTGGTGGTCCTATCGTTTTCATTGTGGAGATTGTAGCCTTGTTGGCTGTTGTGATGTTTACTATCCTGATTGTTCAGGGTACCCGTAAAGTTGCAGTGCAGTATGCTAAACGTATTGTTGGTAACAAACAATACGGTGGCGTGCGCCAGTACATCCCATTGAAAGTAACAGCTGCCGGTGTTATGCCAATCATCTTCGCCCAGGCGTTGATGTTTATCCCGGCTACCGTACAATCGTTCTTCCCGAAAATTGCTACCAACGGCGTATTGATCGCCTTGTCTAACTACACTTCGTGGGAGCACAACTTGGTATTCGGTATTTTAATCATCCTGTTCACTTACTTCTATACCGCTATCACTGTTAACCCAGCTCAGATGTCGGAAGATATGAAGAAGAACGGTGGTTTTATTCCGGGTATTAAACCAGGTAAAGCAACTACAGATTTTATCGACGGTGTGATTTCTAAAATTACCCTGCCTGGTTCAATCTTTCTGGCTATCGTAGCGGTTATCCCTGCATTTGCCAGTATGTTGCATGTAAACGGTGTGTTTGCAAGGTTCTTTGGTGGTACCTCACTTATCATCCTGGTAGGTGTAGTGCTGGATACCCTGCAGCAAATTGAAAGCCACTTACTGATGCGTCATTATGACGGTTTGATGAAAACCGGCCGCGTTAATGGCCGTACCGGTATACCTACAGCCGCAGGCACAACGCCTCCGGTTATCTAAAAGGAAGGAGTTAAACTATGCCAAAGATCAATTTAAGATCTGCCGAAGAAATTGAGCTGATCAGAGAGAGTTCTTTGCTGGTTTCAAAAACCCACGGCGAGATTGCCAAGGTGATCCGTCCAGGTATTCAGACTATAGAATTAGATAAACTTGCAGAGACCTTTATCCGTGACAACGGAGGGGTCCCTGCATTTTTAAATTATGGCGGTTTTCCTTATTCTTTATGTATCTCGATGAATAATCAGGTTGTACATGGTTTTCCCGGGAAGTACAAATTAAAGGAAGGCGACCTGATCTCTGTAGACTGCGGTGTGCTGATGAACAAATACTACGGCGACTCTGCCTATACCTTTGCCGTTGGCGAGGTTAGCGAAAGCACCAAGAAGTTAATGCAAGTAACCAAAGAATGCCTTGAGCTAGGAATAGAGAAGGCGGTAGTGGGGATGCGCATTGGCGATATTGGTTACGCTGTACAAGAGCATGCCGAGCGTCATGGCTTTGGTGTGGTAAAAGAACTGGTTGGCCATGGTGTGGGTACCCACCTGCACGAGAAACCGGAAGTGCCAAACTACGGCAAGCGTGGATCTGGCATTAAACTGGAAGAAGGCATGGTAATAGCTATTGAACCAATGATTAACGGCGGCCGAGCCGGTGTTAAATTCTGGGATGATGGCTGGACTGTTTCTACCGTAGATGGCAAACCATCGGCTCATTATGAGCATACGGTGGCTATCCGTAAAGGTAAAGCCGACGTTCTCTCGACATTTTCATATATCGAAGAAGTTTTAAATAAAAAATAAATTAAATAAATCAAAAAAATTATTTAATTTTGCGTCCCGCTTTGGAGGCGGGATAATAAAGTAATAATCAGGAATATATGGCTAAACAGTCCTCAATTGAGCAAGACGGTACAATTAGAGAAGCGTTATCAAACGCAATGTTTAGAGTTGAATTAGAGAACGGGCACGAAATTATTGCGCATATATCAGGAAAAATGAGGATGCACTACATCAAAATTTTGCCTGGTGACAGAGTGAAGCTGGAAATGAGCCCTTATGATTTGACGAAGGGCAGAATAACCTACAGATATAAATAATCAAAAGAGATGAAAGTTAGAGCATCGATCAAAAAACGCAGTGCTGATTGCAAAATCATTCGCCGTAATGGTAAACTGTACGTGATCAACAAAAAGAACCCTAAATTCAAACAACGTCAGGGTTAATTAATTAAAAATTGGAACGATTCGTACATCGGTAGCCGCCGGTCGGTCGTTCACAAAAGAACAATTTACAAATATGGCAAGGATTGCAGGTATTGATTTACCAAGAAACAAAAGAGGCGAAATTGGCTTAACCTACATTTATGGTATTGGCCGTACTACCGCTCAAAACATTTTAACTCAAGCTGGTATCAGCTTCGATACTAAAGTTCAAGACTGGAATGACGATCAGTTGGCTATCATCCGTGGTATCATCAACGATCAACTGAAAGTTGAAGGTGCGCTACGTTCAGAAGTTCAGCTGAACATCAAACGTCTGATGGACATCGGTTGCTACCGTGGTACCCGTCACCGTAAAGGTCTGCCACTGCGTGGTCAGCGTACTAAAAACAACTCACGTACCCGTAAAGGTAAACGTAAGACAGTTGCTAACAAGAAAAAAGCTACTAAATAGTAATTGATTAGTAAGCGGTTGATTGGTGAATGATTACCAGTTAACCGCTTATTAGATTAAGAAAATAACCGAGTTACGGGTCCAGGTTATGAGTTAACCAAGTAATCCCTAACTCAACAAGTAAAAAAGAAAATGGCTAAAGCTAAAAAAGTAACCAAAAAACGCATTGTAGTGGTAGAGCCAGTTGGCCAAGCCCACATCAACGCTACTTTCAACAACATCATTTTAACCTTGACCAACAACCAAGGTCAGGCTATTTCATGGTCTTCTGCTGGTAAAATGGGCTTCAAAGGTTCTAAAAAGAACACTCCATACGCCGCTTCACAGGCTGCTACAGATTGCGCTAAAACTGCGTATGATCTGGGTCTGCGTAAAGTAGAAGTGTTTGTAAAAGGTCCGGGTTCAGGTCGTGAGAGCGCTATCCGTACCCTGCAAACTGTAGGTATTGAGGTTACTACCATCAAAGATATCACCCCACTGCCACACAACGGCTGTCGTCCGTCTAAACGCAGAAGAGTTTAATTAACCCGATTTTTTAAAGCTAAGATTCGGCAGCTGCGGGCTGCTTGATACTTTAAAAGCAACACAACAATGGCAAGATACACAGGCCCCAAATCAAGAATTGCGCGTAAATTCCGCGAGCCGATCTTCGGTCCGGACAAAGCGCTGGAACGCAAAAACTACCCTCCGGGCATGCACGGCCCAAACAAAAGGAGAGGCAAACAGTCTGAATACTCTGTTCAGCTGCAAGAAAAACAAAAAGTTAAATACACTTACGGTGTTTTAGAGCGTCAGTTCGAAAACCTGTTCCACCGTGCTTCTGCTGCTCAAGGCATCACTGGTGAGAACCTGTTGAAATTACTGGAAGCTCGTTTAGATAACGTAGTTTATCGTTTAGGCATCGCGCCTACCCGTTCTGGCGCACGTCAGCTGGTTGGCCACAAACACATCACTGTTAACGGCGAAGTAGTAAACATTGCTTCTTACACTGTTAAACCTGGTGACGTTGTTGCCGTACGCGAAAAATCAAAATCTCTGGAAGCTATCTCTACTTCAGTAGCTGGCCGCCGAGTTAACAAATACAGCTGGTTTGAGTGGGATGCTGCTAACCTTACAGGTAAGCTGATCAACTACCCTAACCGCGATGAGATCCCTGAAAACATCAAGGAAAACCTGATCGTCGAGCTTTATTCGAAATAATGACAGATTAGAGATATGGGATACAGGAAGTGAGGCAATTTTAACAGTTACCTCATTTTCCGTATCTCGCATCTTTTTGTCTATTTTTTATATTTTGCAAACAAATTAACCAAGGATATAAATGGCAATATTAGCATTTCAAAAACCAGACAAGGTGATCATGCAGAAGTCAACAGACTTTGACGGCACGTTTGAATTTCGTCCGTTAGAGCCTGGCTTCGGTGTAACTATTGGTAATGCTTTACGTCGTATCTTACTTTCATCACTTGAAGGTTATGCGATTACTTCGGTACGTTTCTCGGGAGTTACGCATGAGTTTTCAACCATTAAAGGTGTTGTTGAAGACGTAACCGAGATCATCCTGAACCTGAAACAGGTTCGTTTAAAAAAGACTGGTGAATCAGGCGATAGTGAAAAGATCTTCGTGATCATTAATGGTCAGGAAGCTTTTAAAGCCGGCGATATCACTAAATTCTCAAACAATTTTAGCGTTTTAAATCCTGACTTGGTTGTTTGTAACATGGACCCTTCTGTAACGCTTGAAATTGAGCTTACTGTAAACAAAGGTCGTGGTTACATTCCAAGCGAAGAGAACAAAAACCCTGATGCGGCTGTAGGCGTAATCGCTATCGACTCGATCTACACCCCAATCAAAAACGTAAAATATACCATCGAGAACTACCGCGTTGAGCAAAAAACCGACTATGAGAAATTAGTTCTGGATATTGCTACCGATGGTTCTGTTCACCCAGAGGATGCCCTGAAAGAAGCAGCAAAAATCCTGATCCAGCACTTTATGCTGTTCAGTGATGAGAACATGATGCTGGAAGCTCAGGCTAAAGAAGAAACCAAAGAGGTTGACGAAGAGATCCTGCACATGCGCAAGATCCTGAAAACCGAGCTGGTTGATCTTGACCTGTCTGTACGCGCATTAAACTGCTTGAAAGCAGCTGACATCCGTAGCCTGGCTGACCTGGTATCTTATGACGTTGCCGACATGCTGAAATTCCGCAACTTCGGTAAAAAGTCACTGACTGAGATTCAGGACCTGGTAAAATCTAAAGGCTTATCTTTCGGCATGAACCTGTCGAAATTTAAACTGGACGAAGAGTAATCTTTTTAAGAGAGTGGTGAGTAGAGAATGGTGAATGGTTTCACTTTCAACTCACTCACTACTCACTTATTCACTAATAACTAAAATAGGCATAATTCCGAGGGCTTGACAGCAATGCCGCCCGACGGTATGCACGTGCCGCAAACAACAAAACAAAAATGAGACACGGTAAAAAAGTAAACCACCTGGGCCGTACCGACAGCCATCGCAAAGCGATGATGAGCAACATGGCCACTTCACTTATCCTGCACAAACGTATTACTACTACTTTGGCTAAAGCTAAAGCACTGCGCGGATATGTTGAACCATTGATTACCAAATCAAAAAGCGATACTACGCACTCTCGTCGTACCGTATTTAGCTACCTGCAGGACAAAGATGCTACAAACATCCTGTTCCGCGAGGTTGCTGAGAAAGTAGCTAACCGTCCGGGCGGCTACACCCGTATCATCAAATTAGAAAACCGTCTGGGTGACAACGCCGAGATGGCTCTGATCGAGCTGGTTGACTACAACACTGTTTACACCAATGGTGAAGCTGCTGTTGCTAAAAAATCAACCCGTCGTCGTGGTGGTGCTGGTAAAGCTAAAACTGCTGCTCCTGCTGCTGAAGCAGTTGTTGCAGAAGAAGCACCAGTTGCCGAAGCTCCAGCTGTAGAAGAAGCCCCAGAGGCTCCAGAAGCACCTGCTGCTAACGAAGAGAATGCAGAAAAAGGCGAGTAATTAACTCCCGCTTTTTAAAGCATAAGAAAACGGCCCGATCAATTTGATCGGGCCGTTTTTGTTTTGGAGTATATTTTCTGGTTTATTTCTTTCCCGTTCTGCTCAATTGGCGGGAATTGAATGTTGTTTTGATCCCTGCCAGAAATAGTGCCCCACGATAGGCATAGTCGGTAGTATGGCTGTTGTATGAGCGATAGCCGGGATAAGTGCTTGACGAGGTGCTGAATTTGTATCCCACGCCTGCGTAAACATCAAGAAAAAATATTGGGGAGTTGGTTAGTCGGCCCTGGATGGTGCAATTAACCAGCATGCTGTGTATTTTCAGTACATCGTTAAAAGAAGCATAACGGTAATAACGCTGACCATCTTCCTGGAAGGGAATGAAGCCTTTGTCGCTGTAACCCACGTTTATACTGCGCAGTGTAGCGCCTGCATTAAACATGAGCGGGCTGTTGATAAGCTTGCCAAAGTATTTTTTGCCGTATAAACCCAGACCGACCCCGGTAATTTTATCACGATTAAAGCCCAGGCTATAATAGTCGGAAAGATAAACCTCTGGTGTTAGTTCGATGCCGAAGCTTTTCTGTAAAGGCTTCACCTCAATCCATGTTTTAAAACAGTTATTGAAAGCAAACAGAAACTCGGTGCCGATGCTATAGTCGGTGCCCTTCAAGGTAGAATCAGGCTTGGTTTGGGCTTTTAAATTAATGCTGCCAAAAAGGAGCATTAACAGGATAAGGTATTTGTACAACGTGATATTAGTTAAGTTTAAGTTTGCTGATCTGAACAAGCGCACCAGTTGAGTAGTCAAACTGATATAGTCCATCTGGTCCGGCGGCGGCCAACTTACCGTTTTGAGCTGCCAGGGTGGTAGACGCTATGGGTAATGTGAGCTTTAAAACAAGGTTGGCCGGATTGCTGGCATCATAATATTTTAAGCCTTTATCGCATATAAACAGGTTGTTGCCATCAACGGCTATGCCAGCGGGTGAACTCAGAGGATAAGCTTTTATAAGCACGGGTTTTGCAGGATTGCTTATGTCTACTACCTTAAGCTGGGTATATATAGAGCCGCAATAAGAATCTAATCGCTCGGTAATAAAGGCATAATTTCCATTAACAGCTACCGGTGCGCAGCCTTGATAATCTGAGTAGGTGGCGCTTAATGTTGGCGTGCCCGTAGTGGTGTTATATATATTGAAATTCCCGGCTCCTGCAGTATAGATATAGTTTGAACCGGAGGTTAAAGTTGTGGGGATGATACCGGTAACCGTTGTGGTTTTAACGGCGGTAAGTCCGGTTGCGTTGGTGGCATCATATTGGGCCAATCCGTCTTTGGTATAAGCGTACAACACGTTGCCGCTTGCTGTAAACAAAGCCTGCTGGCGAACGCTTACCCGCACGCCCGAGCTACCCGGACCCGGCGTATCCTTGACGCAGGCGGCAACTGACAGGCTAATTAAAATAAGGAAGAGGTTTCTCAGGTTTTTCATAACTATTTCTCCCAACCAACGATGACGCTATTTGGTGGACGGTTGGCAACGCTAAATTCATCAGGTAAACTCTTTTCATCTGGCGAAGACATCTCATTAAATATGTTCTTAACCCGTTTAGCCACGGTTACTGTTGAGGAACCTATATTGCTAAGATCTATCGCCACGATATCTACCGCGTTGTTGGCGTATAGCGTATTGTCTTTTATAGCTACGTCAAGACAGCCAGGGATGCTGATGTAGCCGCGATTCACCGGGCGGCTGGGGGTACTGTTATCGATGACGTGTACGCCTTTTCCTTGTTGAAGAATGAGGATGTAGTTGCTTTGGTAATAAACTTTTGACGGCGTATCAATTGGTGCAGCGGGGTGGAAGCTGACAGATTTTTCCAGCGCTTCCCGCGTCATCATTACCGGGTAGTAGGTGGTTTGATAGTCTGACGATTTGCGTATACAGGACGTAAAGCAGAGTAATACAGCGTAAAGCAGTAGATAAGGTGGTTTCATTTTGACTAAGATATTGTTTTTGCAGAACAGCGTTGTTAACAGTACGTTAAACCTGTCAGTTTTGCTACATGGCCGCGAATTATAAACCCGATAGTAGCGGATATCGGCTGTTGAGTGTAAGGCCTGTCCGAAGGACCCCTTCGGGGCAGATGTATGAGCGGATAGCGGGGCTATCGGTACCAAAGAGCTATTGTCTGTTCATTTTCCCGGCGGGTCACTTTATTGGATAGCGGGTATTAAAGTTTATGAAGCTATTGACCTACCTTTTCAAAAGACATCCTGGCGCCATGATTTGGCATTTGCTGCATATGACATACGGGCTTGATCAGTTTCGACTATATTGTGCCAAGGATCGTGTTTTGGATCAACCCGACTCCGGGTTGCCATTTGCAATGTTCACTTTGGCGCTTTTTATAGCTAACGTGTTGAATCTGATATTTAGAAAGGAAGATAAAGTACTCTATTTGTATTTGATTGTGTGGCTGATTGTTTTTCTGACACTTCTATGTTTTCTTCCCGAACTTACCTGGAAGTGGTAATGTTGTCGCAAAACCCTCCCCATTTGTCGCTTTTAAAACCTCTCGCGGATTCATGCTGTATTTATCTTTGAACTATGAAAACCATCCTCGAACCCCAAACCGCACGCGAAGTAATTGATCGCATCAATCAACTTAATGAAGACAGCCAGCCACTATGGGGCAAAATGTCTGTTTACCAAATGCTGCGGCATTGTGCCATGTGGGAGGAGATGTTGCTGGAACGCCGCATCTATAAACAGGCTTTTATTGGCAAACTATTTGGCAGAACGGCTTTAAAAGGTATGCTGTCCGACAAACCGATGAAGCAGAACATGCCAACTGTACCGTCATTCAGAATTACGGACGAAGGCGATGTGGAGGCCGAAAAGCAAAGATGGATCACGTTGATTGGCGAGCATGAGCATCGCGCCAATACCGGCTTTATGCATCCGTTTTTCGGTAAGCTTACGGCTGACGAGGCCGGGCGACTGGCATATAAGCATGTGGATCATCATTTAAGGCAGTTTGGTGTTTAGTAACTGACAAATGTTTGTCGGTTTTATGTCAACCTGTCACCGAAAACCGACACGGGACTGACGTTTTAATACCATTCGCAACGCACAACTCACCATTCTCTAAAGAAAATTCTGCCAAATACACATTGGCACAGGCATTGATAATATAGTGTTGTTAGCAAATTAATAGTTAAAAGGAAAAATCAATCATATGTCTAAAATCATTGGAATCGACTTAGGAACAACAAACTCCTGCGTGGCGGTAATGGAGGGTAATGAGCCTGTTGTTATCGCAAACAGCGAAGGTAAACGTACCACCCCGTCTGTAGTAGCGTTTGTAGACAATGGCGAGCGTAAAGTAGGTGACCCTGCAAAACGCCAGTCTATCACTAATCCAACCAAAACCATCTATTCAATTAAACGCTTTATAGGTAACCAATTCAGCGAGGTGACGAGAGAAGCCGAGCGTGTACCTTATAAAGTGGTAAAAGGCGACAACAATACACCACGTGTAGAAATTGGCGACCGTAAATATACTCCGCAAGAGATTTCTGCTATGATTCTTCAGAAAATGAAGAAAACTGCTGAAGATTTCTTAGGTCAGGAAGTGACCGAAGCGGTTATTACCGTACCTGCATACTTTAACGATGCACAGCGTCAGGCTACTAAAGAAGCCGGTGAGATTGCTGGTTTGAACGTTAAACGTATCATCAATGAGCCTACTGCTGCTGCCCTGGCCTACGGCCTGGACAAAGCCCACAAAGACATGAAAATTGTAGTGTTTGACTGTGGTGGCGGTACTCATGACGTATCTGTACTGGAGCTGGGTGACGGCGTGTTCGAAGTAAAATCTACCGATGGTGATACTCACTTAGGTGGTGACGACTTTGACCAGGTGATCATTGACTGGTTAGCAGATGAGTTTAAGAGCGAAGAAGGCCTGGATCTGCGTAAGGACCCAATGGCACTGCAACGTTTGAAAGAAGCTGCTGAGAAAGCTAAAATTGAGCTTTCAAGCACTACTCAGAGCGAGATTAACCTGCCATACATCACCGCTGTTGACGGTATGCCGAAACACTTGGTAAAAAGCTTAACCCGTGCCAAATTTGAGCAACTGGCAGACAGCCTGATCAAACGTACCATCGAGCCTTGTCAAAAAGCTTTGAAAAATGCTGGTTTCAGCACTTCTGAGATTGACGAGATCATCCTGGTAGGTGGTTCAACCCGTATCCCTGCAATTCAGGAAGCGGTTCAGAAATTCTTTGGCAAAGCACCTTCAAAAGGGGTTAACCCAGATGAGGTAGTAGCTATTGGTGCTGCTATTCAAGGTGGTGTGTTAACAGGTGACGTGAAAGACGTGTTGCTGTTAGACGTTACTCCACTGTCATTAGGTATCGAAACCATGGGCGGTGTAATGACCAAACTGATCGAGGCCAACACTACTATCCCAACCAAGAAGTCAGAAACCTTCTCTACTGCATCTGATAGCCAGCCATCGGTAGAGATCCACATTCTGCAAGGCGAGCGCCCAATGGCGGCACAAAACCGCACTATCGGCCGTTTCCACCTGGATGGTATTCCGCCAGCACCACGTGGTGTGCCACAGATCGAGGTAACTTTCGATATCGACGCAAACGGTATCCTGCACGTATCTGCTAAAGATAAAGCGACAGGTAAAGAGCAGAAGATTCGTATCGAGGCTTCTTCTGGCTTAACCGATGCCGAGATCAAGAAAATGAAAGACGAAGCTGAAGCTAACGCTGAGGCAGACCGTCAGGCTAAAGAAGAGGTTGAAAAACTGAACGGCGCCGATGCCCTGATCTTCAGCACCGAGAAACAGCTGAAAGAGTATGGCGACAAGATCCCTGCTGATAAAAAAGCACCGATTGAGAGCGGTTTGGAAAAACTGAAAGCTGCTTACGCTTCTAAAAATTTAGCCGACATTGAGGCTGCACAAAACGAGCTGAACACAGCCTGGACTGCAGCATCAGAAGATATGTACAAAGCTGCCGGCGATGCCGGTCAGGCTCCGGGTGCCGATGCCGGTCAGGCTGGTGGCAATGCCCAGAGCAACGGTGGTGCAGATTCTGTAACCGATGTTGACTACGAAGAGGTAAAATAACCAACTCGATATATAAGTTGAACGCCCGTTAGCTGCAAAGCTGACGGGCGTTTTTTTGTTATTGGTTGGGGATTCCTACTTTTCTTAAACAACGCGTTCCGGGTGTCATCCTGAGCTTGTCGAAGGGTGCGCGAAAGCCCAGATGCTCTTGCAAAGCATATTGTATAAGTTCACTGCATGTGTTTCGGCGGGGCTCCATGACATCCTCCCTTTTTAGTTTCGATTGAAGCGCCAGGTGTCATCCTGAGCTTGTCGAAGGGCGCGCGAGGGCCTATTTTGCAAAGCTTTTACTACGAGATAACTCAGGCAGCAAATCCCAATTATCATTAATAATAGCTTCTTTCTTTTTTCTGCTCCAGCCTTTTACCTGCTTCTCAAAAGCGATGGCTTGGTCAATGCTATTAAATTCAGCAGAGAACATAAGTTTAATCGGTCTTCTTTGGTAGGTGTAGCAGGTAGTATTTTCGCCTTCCTGATGTTCGATTAGTCTTCTTTCCATGTCATTCGTAACTCCGGTGTAATATGAGTTATCACTACATAAAAGAATATAAACGAAATATTGGTTCATGGTGGGCTAAATATATGAGAAATATTTAGCAGTGTAGTTAGGCCCTCGCGCACCCTTCGACAAGCTCAGGATGACACCCGACGCGCGGATGCTGAGTGGCTGGTATAGACTGGTAAGGCCTTCACGCGCCCTTCGACAGGCTCAGGATGACACATGGCGCGCAGATGTTGAGATGATTGGTGTAAACTGTTTAGGCCTTCACGCGCTCTTCGACGATGCTCAGGAAGGCATCTTCCCCACTATTGTAGAGGCACATGTAGCTCCTGTAAATCCTAAAAATTTGTTAAATCCTAGTTCATGACGCAATAATATGCGCACTCGGCTTCACATCCATAGCCTTTACCTGGTGGACGATGCCGGCGGCATCAAAACCGCACTCTGCCCAAAGCTCAGGTTGCTCGCCGTGCTCTATTACATGGTCTGGGATTCCTAAACGTACTATGCGGGCGCTGTAGTTATTGTCGGCCATAAACTCAAGGATGGCGGTGCCCATGCCACCTTCAATACAGCCGTCTTCAATCGTGATGACTTTGCTGTATTTCTGGAACACTTCGTGCAGCAATGTTTCGTCTAAAGGTTTTACGAAGCGGATATCATAGTGTGCCGGGTAAAACCCTTCGGCATTTAATTGGGTAATCGCTTTAGCGGCCTCGTTACCTATCGGACCGATAGTCAGGATGGCTATTTCCTCGCCATCACAAATCTTGCGGCCTTTGCCAACCGGAATTTCTTTGAACGGACGCTTCCAGTCAACCATCACGCCACTGCCGCGTGGGTAACGGATCACAAACGGACCGGCATTCTCCAACTGAGCGGTATACATCAGATTACGCAGCTCTTCCTCGTTCATCGGTGATGATACCGTGAGGTTAGGGATGCAGCGCATAAACGCCAGATCATACGCACCGTGGTGGGTGCCACCGTCAGCGCCTACCAAACCGGCACGATCCAGGCAGAACACCACGTTGAGTTTCTGAATGGCTACGTCATGAATCACCTGATCATACGCCCTTTGCATAAAGCTGGAGTAGATGTTACAGAACGGCACCATGCCCTGCGTGGCCAGGCCGGCAGAGAAGGTAACGGCGTGCTGTTCGGCAATACCCACGTCAAATGCGCGGTTAGGCATAGCCTTCATCATCAGGTTCATAGAACTGCCTGACGGCATGGCCGGCGTGATACCCATAATTTTAGGGTTTTGCTCGGCTAGTTCTATAATGGTATGCCCAAACACATCCTGGTATTTAGGCGGCTGGGGTTTCTCGTAGTATGTTTTCTTGATCTCGCCGGTAATCTTGTCAAACAAGCCGGGAGCATGCCATTTGGTTTGGTCTTTCTCGGCCAGTGCATAACCCTTACCTTTAACGGTGACGCAGTGCAGCAGCTTCGGACCAGGAATATCACGCAGATCGCGCAGCACTTTCGCCAAGTGTTTTACGTCGTGCCCATCAATCGGACCAAAATATCTGAATTTCAGCGCTTCAAAGAAATTGCTTTGTTTCAGAATGGTGCCTTTAATGCTTTTCTCTATCTTCTTGGCATACTTAAATGCATCAGGACCGACAGACGAAAGCTTGTTGAGCACGTACGCAATATCATCGCGGAAGCGGTTGTATGATTTTGAGGTGGTAATATCTGCCAGGTATTCTTTCAGTGCGCCAACGTTCGGGTCAATAGACATGCAGTTGTCGTTCAGAATAACCAGCAGGTTAGAGCTTTCAATACCAGCGTGGTTCAACGCTTCAAAAGCCATACCGCCGGTCATCGCACCATCGCCAATTACAGCAACGTGCTGACGGTCAGTCTCGCCTTTATAGTGCGATGCCACGGCCATACCCAACGCCGCAGAAATAGAGGTTGACGAGTGGCCTACACCAAAAGTGTCATACTCGCTTTCAGAACGTTTGGGGAAACCGCTGATGCCATGGTAAACGCGGTTGGTATGAAATACATCGCGGCGGCCGGTTAGTAT
Organism: Mucilaginibacter yixingensis; assembly: GCF_041080815.1. NCBI lineage: Bacteria > Pseudomonadati > Bacteroidota > Sphingobacteriia > Sphingobacteriales > Sphingobacteriaceae > Mucilaginibacter > Mucilaginibacter yixingensis. The sequence continues at coordinate 116,532 of NZ_CP160205.1, forward strand.
TTTATGACCATAAGCCTGGTGACCTACGTCCCACACCAATTGATCATACGGCGTATTCAAAATATAATGCAGCGCAACGGTCAATTCTACCACGCCAAGGCTGGCTGCAAAGTGACCGCCGTTAACAGATACCACGTCAATAATATATTGGCGCAGCTCCTGGCATACCTGCTCAAGATCGTCCTCGCTAAGCTGTTTTAAATCAGAAGGTTGGTTGATGTTTTGTAAAAGTTTGCCAGCGGGTACCTGCATCTAGTTTCGTAACAATGTATTGAGTTACAAATTACGGGAAATAATATCAAAAAAAGCAAATTTTTAATAGATCGATAGACCGGTAAGTTGGGCCGCATTAGTTATCCTGCTCGGGCTTGATAGCTGTATTTATCAAAAGTTTGCCTTTTTTAAACTTCGTATTTATGATAATGGTATAAGCGCCATGTGTAATTTTCTGTTCGCCAACATGATCAATGGCCATTTGGATCAGTTGCATCCGGGTATCAGATTGTAAAAAACGTTTGCGTATAATAGTTGCATCGGCCGTGTTAAATGGCCATAGGTAAGGTACCTTTCGATAGTCTGAATGATTATGCTTTTCGATGTCAGTAAACGTGTATTCTTTGGTGTCGATGGAGATGGTGTACTTTTTAATATAGTGTCGGCTTGCATTGTACACGCGCACAGTTACAGAGTCATCAGCATCCGCCAATGCATAGGTTCTGCCCGAAAAAAGGACAACTAAAAATAAAATCAATATAGGCTTTGACATGATGTAGGGTTTAAGCGATTTAAAGCTAAATTACTTAATTGGATTCGTCAAGTCTGCAGGGCAGTCACTATCAACAAAATACCTATCTTTGACGCCTTTATTATGACCGAGGAAAGTTTCGAAATAAAGATCCCGCAGTTTGAAGGTCCGTTTGACCTGCTCCTGTTCTTCATAGAACGGGATGAGCTGGATATTCAGGATATTTCCATCACCAGTATTACTAACGACTTCTTGGACTTCATCCACCAGATGAACAGCCTGAACATGGAGATTGCCAGCGAATTTATCTTTGTGGCTGCCACCCTGATGCGCATCAAGGCCAAAATGCTGCTGCCGCGGCACGAGGTAGACGAGCAGGGCAACGAGATTGACCCGAAAGAAGAGCTGATTCGTAAACTGGTAGAATACAAACGTTTCAAACTGATCTGCGAAGAATTGCGCCCAATGGAAGAAGAGCGCATGAAGCAGGAGAAACGCGGTAACATCAAATTTGATGTAGAGCAGGTGGAACGTGTTACCACCCCGGGCGAAGAGCTCTCCTCATTAACCCTGTACCGCTTGATGACGGTTTACGAGCGCCTGAACCGCCGCTGGATGAGCCGCAGCGAAGAGGTGACCCACACCGTGGTGCAATACCCTTACACCATAGAAAAGCAAAAGAAAGTAATCAACGAGTTGCTGAGCATCAACAGCCGACTGGATTTCCGGGCGTTTGTGAGTAATTCTGAAAATAAGGTGCACTTTGTCTACAACTTCCTGGCCATGCTGGAAATGTTACAGCAGGAGTTATTGAATATTCAGATTGGATTGGGCTTTAATAACTTTTGGGTGGAAGTGAAGTAAGAGTTGCCCGTTGCCTGGATAATTTGATTTTTGACGGCGGCCAGAGGCCGCGGGATAGTCATCACTCGCGAAGACGCGAGCGATGGCAAGAAATCAAAACAAACAAGAAAAGCGGCCTTTGCCGCTTTTCTTGTTTGTTAAACCCGCAGTCGCTCGGCTCCAGCCGAGTGGCACGCTATCCCGCGGCCTCTGGCCGCCGTAAAAATTACAGTTTCTTTACTTTAAAATCATATTTGGTTTGAGGAGTAATCATCAGAATGCCATACTGTGGATACAGAGTTGTGCCAACTCTTAGTGAATAAACGCCCGCGTCCGGCAAATAGCCTCGCATTGCAAGCAGTCTGCTATAGCTTGCAAAAGGCTCACTATAAACCACTAATCTCAAATCTCATATCCCACATCTCAAATCTAAATCCTAAATTCGCGGGATGAAAAGAGATAAACTGATATTTGATTTGTTAGCCGACGAGCAGGACCGCCAGGAAGAAGGTCTGGAACTCATTGCGTCTGAGAATTTTGTGAGCAAACAGGTGATGGAAGCAGCTGGTTCGGTTGCCACCAACAAATATGCCGAAGGCTTACCAGGCAAACGCTATTATGGCGGTTGCCAGATTGTAGACGAGATTGAGACCATCGCTATAGATCGTGCAAAACAACTTTTCAATGCCGCATGGGTAAACGTGCAGCCGCACTCTGGCGCACAGGCTAATGCCGCAGTAATGCTGGCTTGTCTGCAACCTGGCGATAAAATATTAGGTTTCGATCTTTCTCACGGCGGTCACCTTACCCACGGTTCGCCGGTTAACTACTCTGGTAAAATTTACAAGCCTTTCTTTTACGGTGTAAAAAAAGAAACCGGTTATATCGATTACGATCAACTGAAAGAAGTTGCGCTGAAAGAAAAACCAAAAATGATCATCTGCGGTGCTTCGGCTTACTCGCGCGATTGGGATTATGCTTTCATCCGCAGCGTGGCTGACGAGATTGGTGCGCTGGTACTGGCTGATATTTCTCACCCGGCCGGCCTGATTGCCCGCGGTTTACTGACCGATCCGCTGCCACATTGCCACATCGTTACTACCACTACCCACAAAACCCTGCGCGGTCCACGTGGCGGTATGATTATGATGGGGAAAGATTTTGAAAACCCATGGGGTTTAAAAACACCAAAAGGCGAAGTTAGAATGATGTCTAACCTGTTGGATATGGCTGTTTTCCCAGGTACACAAGGTGGCCCGCTGGAGCACATCATCGCTGCTAAAGCCGTTGCTTATGGCGAGGCATTGAGCGATAGCTATATGAAATATGTATTGCAGGTAAAACAAAATGCCCAGGCTATGGCTAAAGCGTTGGTTGCCAAAGGTTATGATATTATTTCTGGCGGTACAGACAACCACCTGATGCTGATTGACCTGCGTAACAAAGGTATCACCGGTAAAGCTGCTGAGCAGGCACTGGTAAATGCCGATATCACTGTAAACAAAAACATGGTTCCGTTTGATGATAAATCACCGTTTGTAACTTCGGGTATCCGTGTAGGTACTGCTGCTGTTACCAGCCGTGGTATGAAAGAGAAACAAATGGAAGAGATTGTTGACCTGATTGACCAGGTGATAACTAACCCAGAATCAGAACAATCGCTTAAGAAAGTACGTAAACATGTACACGCGTTAACAGAGAAGTTTCCGCTGTATAAGTAATATAAGTGGCAGAGCATTCCCCTATTCCTGCAAATGAGCAACAACGACTTGAAGCACTAAGATCATACGATATCTTAGATACTGCACCAGAAGCAGTGTATGATGCCATCACCAGATTGGCATCATACATTTGCCAGGTGCCCATGGCTGCTATTACCCTGATTGATAGCGACAGGCAATGGCTCAAGTCAAGAATAGGGTTTGATATCACCGAAACTCCCCGTGCCGAGGCATTTTGCCGTTACACTATTTTAGATGACGTGATCCTGGAGGTGCCAGACACCCGCGAGGATGCCAAATTTGCCAATAGCGATTATGTTACCCCGATAGACGGCATCCGCTTTTATGCAGGTGCTCCGCTGATTGATGAGAGCGGCTACCGATTGGGTTCGCTCTGCGTAATTGATAATAAGCCCCGGAAACTTACCGAAGAGCAGCGCGATGCCTTGCGGACGCTCTCGGTAGAAGTTATTTCCCACCTCACCCTTCGTAAGCAAAAGGCCGAACTGGAGCTAACCGTTCTGCGCCATCAGGAGTTTTTTAACCTGTTTAATAATTCGCCCGATATTCATTGCATTGTTAATGCCAATACCGATGTTGATATAGCCAATGAGGCCTTCAGCAGCATTTTAGAGCATACGCTGGATGAGGTGATTGGCAAGCCTCTCTGGAACTTCCTGGCATTTGATAGTGATGATCTCCGCATATTCAGGCGGCATTTTGATTCAAGAAAAAGCTTCGAGCTGGAAACCCGTATAAAAACAGGTGCCGACGAAGCAAAGTGGATTGATTGGTGTGTGTCATGTAAAAACGGCAAATGGTACGTTAGCGGCAGAGATATCACTTACCAAAAACAGATCCTGGCCAATTTGCAGGAGCTTTCTACCGTGGCCAGCAAGATTAGCAATGGTGTTGCCATTATGAATGCGGATAACCAGGCCATTTGGATTAACGATGCGTTTACCCGCCTTACCGGTTATACAATTGATGATATTCGTGGTAAGCAATTCCAGGAGTTGTTACAGGGCGACTATCATAATAATCTGTTCCGCCAGAAAACGGACGATCTGGTGCGCTCGCAAAAGCCATTTGATATAGAACTGCATGTTAACCATAAAGATGGTCGCCCGCTTTGGGTATCAGTCACCAGTTCTGTGGTGTTTGATGAGGCGGGCAATGTAGAGAAATATATCAAAGTACTCAGCGATATCACCGCGCGCAAGCAAGCCGAGCAGGAGCTGAATATCCTCACGTTTGCTGCCCGAAAATCGCCGGGAGGCATTATGATTCGCGACCGCGAGGCCCGCGTGTTGTGGATGAACGAAAGTTTTGAGAAAATAACCGGCTATACGTTAAAGGAGATGAAGGGTAAAACCTTCGGTGCCAAATTAATTGGCGAAGAAAGTAACCATGAACTGTTTGCCAAGGCGGTAGAGGCGGTAAAGAACAACCAGTCTTATGAGCTGGAAATGAAGATCTACCGTAAAGATGGTACGCCGTTCTGGGCGTCAATGTCAAACAGTCCGATATTAAACGAAGACGGGCAGGCTGACCGACAGGTAGGAGTGATGACTGATGTTACCCAGCGTAAGCAGGCAGAACAACAGCTCAAAATGCTCTCGCTTGTGGCCAGCAGCACTACCAGCGGTGTAGTAATTAACGATGCCGATGGCAATGTGGAATGGGTAAACGATGCCTTCCATGACATTACCGGTTATACGATTGACGAAGTGCGGCACCAGCATCTGGGCGACGTTATTAAAGGTGAACTAACAGACGTAAGCCTCATAGAGAAAGCCCGTGAGCTATCGCGCAATAAACAATCATTCGAAGTAGATGTGCTGGTTTACCGTAAGGATGGCCAGCCCTTGTGGATCTCGGTTATCAACTCCGTGATTTTGGGTGGCGACGGCCAGGTAGAGAAATATATTGAAGTAATTATTGACATTACCGCCAAAAAGAAGGCCGAGCTGGAGCTGATTGCCGCAAAAGAAGAAGCATTGCAGTTGGGCAGAGCCAAAGAGATGTTTATCTCGGTAATGAGTCATGAGATCCGTACGCCGCTAAATGCAGTGATCGGCATGTCGCGTTTGTTGCTGGAAGATAATCCGCTGCCATCGCAGCAGGAGAATTTGAGTGTGCTGAAATTCTCGGCAGAGAACCTGATGATGCTGATTAACGACGTGCTTGATTTTACCAAGATTGAGACCGGTAACATCCAGTTGGAAAAAGCCAAGGTTGATCTGCGCGAGTTGGTGCAAAGCGTTGCCGCCTCTATGCGCTTTAAGGCTCAGGAAAAAAATATCTATGTAAAATGTAATATAGATGAGGCCGTTCCGCCATTGATTTTAGGCGATAGCACCCGCCTGGTGCAGATTTTGCTTAACCTGGTGGGTAACGCCATTAAATTTACCGGGCAGGGCGGCGTAAGCATTGATTTAAAAGTAATTGAACAAAATACCGACGTTGTACGTATAAGATTTGGAGTGGCCGATACCGGCATTGGCATTGCGCCGGAAAAGGTAAATACCATATTTGAGTTGTGGAAGCAGGCCGAAACCGATACTACCCGCAAATATGGCGGAACGGGACTTGGTTTGGCAATAAGCAAACGATTAGTAACTTTGCATGACTCGCGGATAAATGTGGATAGTGTTGTTGGGCACGGATCTACTTTTTGGTTCACCATCTCATTTAGCAAGCCATTAGACAATTTAAGCAGTACTCAAAAATTAGTGGAAGCAGGATTAAAGATAAACATACTGGTGGTTGACGATAACCAGATCAACCGGTTGCTCATCAATAAAGTATTGAAGAAATGGGGCGCCGATGCCGATTTTGCCGAAAATGGCGCAGAGGCTGTTGATATGATTAAAGCTAAACAAAACTATGATGTGGTGCTGATGGATATCCACATGCCTGTTATGGGCGGATTGGAGGCCACACGGGTGCTGCGTGCTATGCCAGAGTCTTATTTTCAGCAGTTACCTATCATTGCCCTTACTGCATCTATGCTCAATAATCAGATGAATGAGATTGGCGGCGCCGGAATGAACGATTATGTGCTAAAACCCTTCAACCCGAAAACCCTTTACGATAAACTGGCCCGCTACCAGCAGCAATAAGGCACAAAAAAAGGCAGGATATTGTTACATAACCCCTGCCTTAACCAATTATAATTAAACGCTCCATTTACTTATACGCGCAGGGGTCTAAAAGGTTTTATATTTTCTATTAATTTTTTGATAAAAGTTAACCGATGGTTTTCCGGATGTCATATCGACCGACGGGAGAACTATTCTCTTGAGCGATAGCGAAAAAATCGTTTCGGTTGAACGAAGTGAAAATCTTAGACGTTTGTTAGATAAATGGAATGGTTAGCAGGAGGCTTGTTCATCGTCTAAGATTCCTCCTCACCCCAACGCTCAAGCCAACCCGAGTTCGTTCGGAATGACAATTGGATAGGATCTTGTTGTTATTCTGTATACGCAATCGTCGCAATAAATAATTTAACCCCCGGTACCTGCAATAACACCGCTCCGCAAGCCTCCAGTGTGGCCCCAGTGGTCATAATATCATCTACCAATAAAATATTTTTGTCAATCAACTGATCCGGATTTTTTATGGTGAAGACAGATTGCATGTTTTCTGCACGTTCTGCACGCGATTTTTTGGTTTGTGTTTTGGTTGCCTTAACACGGATGAGGTTATCGGTAACAACCCGGGCCAATAACTTTTCTGTCAATCCTTCCGCAAAATGTGTGCTCTGGTTATAGCCGCGTTTTCGCAGCCGGCTTTTATGTAGAGGTACCGGGATAATCAAATCAATTTGCCCAAATGTTGCTGATGCTTGTAGTTGAATCGATGCCAGGCTCCCCAGCAAGTTGCCTACCTGTGGTTGATTTTTATATTTCAGTTGATGCATCAGTTGCTGCACCTTGCCGCCTTTGGTAAAGTAAAGCATGGAGTAAGCGGCCTCTACCGGGAGTTTGCCCCAGAATTGTTTGGCTACCAAATTATCAGCCTGTAAATGGAAATTGGTGTAGGGGAGATGGTACCTGCAATCGGTACAGATCAAATGCTCGCCGGTTACCAGTGACGTGCCGCAAGCCCTGCAAAGGTCAGGAAAGAGCAGCGATACAAAATCGGCCAGGTAACTGCGTAAGGTTTTCACAGTAGGAAGATAGGGTTTTATAATTGTCTTTTTGTCATTGCGAGGAACAAGAGGGGGCTTCGTGCTAGATCCGCTCCCGCGGCACTGTTCGCAATGACAATGTTTTTAAATGATTGTAAGGGGGCCAAAAAGCAGGAGCCACAAATATGTGGCTCTACGAAAATATCTTATAATGCCCTTATGTTTCCTGCGTGATTTTCAGCCCCCTCTCCCTCGGAGAGGGCGGGGGGAGAGGTCTACGCCTGCTCTTTAATAGCTAACTGCCCGCACGCGGCATCAATATCCTTGCCACGGCTGCGGCGCACGTTGGTGATGATATTTTGCTTGCGCAGGTAAGCAGCAAAGGCCTCAATCTTATCCTCTTCGGCATTAATAAAGCTGGCGAAGGAGATGGGGTTGTACTCAATAATATTCACCTTGCAGGGCAGGTGTTTACAGAAGCGGGCCAGCTCCATGGCATCCTGTATGTTGTCATTAAAGTCATTAAAAACAATATACTCGTAGGTTACCGGGTTTTTGGTTTTGGCGTAGTAATATTTCAGCGCGTCGGCCAGGGCTTTGAGCGTGTTTTGCTCATTGATAGGCATAATGGTGTTCCGCTTCTGGTCGTTAGCCGCATGTAATGAAAGCGCCAGGTTAAACTTTACGTTATCATCACCCAGTTTCCGAATCATTTTGGCAATGCCGGCGGTTGAAACCGTGATGCGCTTCGGCGCCATGTTCAGGCCTTCTTCTGAAGTGATTTTTTCGATAGACTTCATCATATTGGCGTAGTTGAGCAGCGGCTCGCCCATGCCCATGTAAACGATGTTACTGAGCGGGATACCATAGTTTTCCACAGCCTGCTGATTGATCAGCACTACCTGGTCATAAATTTCATCGGGATTTAAGTTGCGTTTGCGCTCCATATAGCCCGTTGCACAAAATTTGCAGGTAAGGCTGCAGCCCACTTGAGAAGACACGCAAGCCGTCATACGCTCGGGTGTGGGAATTAAAACACCCTCAATCAGATGGCTATCGTGTAAAATAAAAGAATTTTTTATAGTTTTATCAGCACTAAACTGAGAGTTATGAATTTTTACGTTATTGATGGTAAAAGTTTCATAAAGTTTAGTCCGAAGTTCTTTAGAAATATTGCTCATCTCATCGAAAGAAATGCATGATTTTTTCCAAAGCCACTCGTAAACCTGCTTAGCACGAAAGGCTTTCTCGCCCATGGCAACAAACTGTTGTTGCAGCGCATCTAAGCTCAAGCTGCGGATATCTGTTTTACCTACTGTATTATTCACAATACAAAGGTACTCAATATTTTAAAAATCATTTTTTGAGAATGGTTTTTTGATTGTAAAATTAAAAAACAACAATCAAAGGTTAATTGTAGCTATCATTGAAGTTAAAATATTTCATCGGATGGGTGCGAAATTTGAGGTGTTTCTGTTAAGGTGTGCCAAGTTTTATTTTAAATGAAAAGTTTTAGAGCCGATTACGTTTTCCCTGTTTGTGCCGATCCTGTTAAAAATGGAATAGTTACCGTTGATGACTTCGGTAAAATTGTCGCCATCAGCGACCAACCTTCAGACCACCACAATCCTAATGCAGAGCACCTGCATGGCATCATTTGTCCCGGATTTGTGAACACCCATTGCCACCTCGAACTCTCGCACATGCAGGGTAAGGTAGAGAGGGGCACCGGGCTGGTTAATTTTATTAAAAATCTGCAAGCCCTGCGCAACAGCGAGCCCCGGGAAATTGAGGCCGCCGCCGCTGCTGCCGATGCTGCCATGTATCAGCAAGGCATAGTTGCTGTTGGCGATATTTCTAATAGCACCATTACCGCGCCCATTAAAGCCCAGAGCAAGTTATACTATCATACGTTTGTAGAGGTCTTTAGCTTTACCCCCGCCCGTGCCGATGCCGCTTTTCAAAGCGCGCTGGAGATTGTGGAATATTTTAGACCGCTCCCGGCCTCAATTACGCCACATGCGCCATATTCGGTGTCGAAAGAGCTGTTCAGGATGATCAAAAATTATACCGATCAGCACCCTAACCTCATCAGTATGCATAACCAGGAATGCGACGACGAGAACAAGTTTTTCCGCTATAAGCTGGGTGAGTTTGTATCGCTCTATGAGCACTTTGGTATTAATATCGACTTTTTTAAACCGCAGGCCCGCAACTCTATCCAGAGTGTGTTGCCCTTGCTCTCTAATAAACAGCCCGTCTTATTAGTGCATAACACCTGCACTAATCTGAAAGATATTTACTTCATCAAACGCTTCGACCGTAAAATTAACTGGTGCTTTTGCCCCAATGCCAACCTGTATATAGAAGGCAAGCTGCCAAAAGTAGACTTGTTTGCCGATCAGGGTTTTAATATTACGCTGGGGACCGACAGCCTGGCCTCAAACCACACGCTGTCTATACTGGATGAAATGCTGGTGCTGCAAAGCAATTTTCCTAAGCTAGACCTGAGCCGCCTGCTGGAATGGGGGACGCTGAATGGTGCTCAGTTTTTGGGTATCGACAACAAGTACGGAAGTATACAAGCCGGCAAAACCCCTGGATTAAACCTGATTACCGGACTGGATGGCCTGCGCCTGACGGGTAACTCGCAGGTAAAGAGGCTGGTGTAGCCCCCTAACCCCCTGAAGGGGGGACCTATTTCGGATTTCGGATGTTCCATTTCGGATTTAGTAAGTAATTGAAATAATAAAGCCGCTCTGTTTCAGAACGGCTTTATTTATTTTTAATCACTAAATCCGAAATTGAAAACTCGAAATCCGAAATCACGGCGCTTTCTTCTCTCTCACCACCAAAAACACATCCTCATTTGGTTTTTTCATGAGGTATTTTTCGCGGGCAAATTTTTCGAGTTCTTCTTTGCTTGAGCTGAGTTCGTTCAGTTCGGTAGTAACGTCTGTAGTTTCTTTCTGGTAAAAATCGCGCTCCTGCTCCAGTTTACTCAATTGCTGGCGGTACTGGTATTGAGAGAACAGGTCATTGCGGTCAAAAAAGATCATCCACACCAGAAAAGTTGCGCTGATGAGGAAGTATTTATTCTTAAAAAGCCCAATGAGGCGCTGCATATTTAATAACCGGTTAAAATTCATCTAAATTTAGTTAACAGATTTTACGGATGCAAATATGGTTATTAACTTTTCAACATGGTGCGGCTTTGTGGTGTTGATTGGTTAATTGGTTGATTAGTTGAGTGGTTAAGTTTACTTTTGAATAATGAAAAACCTGATCTTGTCGCTGTATCTGTTATTGTGCGTTACAATACCGTGCATGGCCCAAAATAAAATGAGACCATTAGCAGAATTGATTAACATTGAAGACCCGGCGTGGCCATTGGTTAAAGGTTGGATTGACAGCGCAAAAAATAAAGTACAGGTTTTACCACGTGATACCGCTAAAGCAGATGATGCTTTGCTGAAAACACAAGTTACCACACGGTCGCCAATGGGGGCAATTGTTTATGAAACTGGCGGCTTGCTGATTGATGGCGGCTGGATCAGGATACTGGGCTCGGGCAGTTCAGGGCTTAATCGTTCGCTACCCTATTGGAATAAAGGAAAAACCATCAAAGAATGGGGCGATGTCTCGCCATACTGGCTAATAGCAGACGATGCCGTTGGGGGCTTTTTTGCTATAAACGGTGGGGGATTGGGTGCTGATGCCGGCAAAGTCTATTACCTGGCGCCAGATACGCTGGAGTGGGAGTCGCTTGGCCTTTCTTATTCCGATTTCCTGATGTTTTGCTTTAGCGGAAACCTGCAGGCATTTTATAAAACCATACGATGGAAAAGCTGGCAAAATGATCTGATACAGTTGAAAAGCGATCAGGCGTTTAGTTTTTATCCGTATTTATGGACATCTGAAGGCAAAGATATTGAAAAGGACAGTCGGAAGCCGGTGCCGGTAGAGGAGATATTTACTTTTACTGCAGATAGCCGAAAGCAGATGGGAATAAGATAGATGTTGCTTCCTGTTCGTTGTGGTGAGCAGCTCATCGCAAAACCCGGTAGTAAACAAATCTGTTCTACAATATCACCCGGCCCTCTCACAAGAAAATTATTAATTCTCAAAAAAAAATTGACACTTATAAATAAAACCACTACATTTGCACTCCTGTTTTTAAAGGGAACGAATACAATAATATAGTCATGAAAAGAACGTTTCAGCCATCTCAGCGTAAAAGAAGAAATAAGCACGGTTTCCGTGAGCGTATGGCCTCTGCCAACGGCAGAAGAGTTTTAGCCGCAAGAAGAGCTAAAGGCAGAAAAAAATTAACAGTATCAGACGAGCGTCGTCACAAAGCATAATACCGGTTGCCGGCTCCGGTAAACGGGGTTTAGTTTTGGTCCGGTTGCTGTAGCTTCCGGTCACATCAGGCAATATGTATACTTTCAAAAAAGAAGAACGGTTATGTAATAAGAGGCTCATTGATGGGCTTTTTCATAACGGTTCTTCTTTTTTATGCTATCCCTACAAAGTCTCGTGGCAGTTAGTTACTGCCGGTGCTGTGCCTGCGCAGATAGTTTTTTCTGTGGGCAAAAAGCGCTTTAAACGAGCTGTTATTCGCAATCTCATCAAGCGCCGCCTGCGCGAGGCATACCGCCTGCACAAACAACAACACCTTTATGATCATTTAACGGCTCAGGGTAAGAGCCTGATTCTGTCTGTTGGCTACGTAGGCAAACAGGTAGAAGCTTATGCCTTTATAGAGACTAAAATGATCAAGATGCTCAATCAGCTTAACGAGCAAGTGGCCAAACAATGAAATGGCTGCTGCAAATATTGAAAAGCCTGATTGGCGCTATCTTTTTGCTGCTGATAAAAATATACCAGTATTTCCTGTCGCCTTTGTTAGGGGTATCGTGTCGCTACACGCCTTCTTGCTCGCAATATGGCGTTGAAGCCATAAAAAAATATGGTGCCTTTAAAGGCGGATGGTTAACTTTGAAACGCATTGCGCGCTGCAACCCCTGGGGCGGCCACGGGCATGATCCTGTGCCCTGAATTATGCGGCCCAGCAAAGTTTTGATTTTATCAGCCGTGAGTATATCTCTGCTTTATAAATCCAAAATTGAACATCCGATATCCGAAATATAATGAGCCTGATACTGCAAATAGAAACCGCTACCGCATCGTGCTCCGTAGCCTTATCGCAAAACGGAAATGTAATTGCGCTGAAAGAGCTGAACGAGCGTAACGTCCATGCCGAAGTAATCACCTTGTTTATTGAGGAAGTGTTAAAAGCTGCCGGCTTTACCTATGCGCAGCTGGATGCAGTGGCTGTGAGTAGTGGTCCGGGATCATATACCGGTTTGCGTATTGGCGTATCTACCGCCAAAGGATTATGCTATGCGCTGGATAAGTCATTAATTGCTGTAGAAACGCTGGAAGCGATGACCGATGGCATGATTGCCCAGTCGGGCGATAGTATTGCTGCCGGCACACTTTTCTGCCCAATGATTGATGCCCGCCGCATGGAGGTTTATACCGCTGTGTTTAATGCATCTGGCGAGCGGGTAAAAGCTACTGCGGCCGAGATTATTGATGGTGATAGTTTTGCAGATTTGCTGGAGCAACAGCAGATTGTATTTTTTGGCGATGGTGCTGCCAAATGCCGGGAAGCCATTACTCACCCTAACGCAATTTTTGTAGACGATTTTGTTAACTCTGCCGCTCATCTTTCCAAGCGGGCGCTACAGAAGTTAAACAACAAAAGTTTTGAGGATGTGGCTTACTTTGAGCCTTTTTACCTCAAGGATTTTATTGCCGGCAAAAAGCAACCTTAATAACTTCTATTAGACTTAAAGAAGCGCGACCACAGGCGACCCAAAAAGCCCTGCTCGCCCATTGGGATGTGGCTGGCGTTCATAGGGTGCTCTATTATGCCGCCAAATTTGAGCGAGAAACCCAAGAAGAAGTCGGCAGTGGTTGAATTGCTCATTTTATCAATCTGTCCCTGATTTTGGTTAATAAGGCCACGTAATGTGCTGGCTGTTCCCAGCATCCGCTCGCTGCCGATAAAGAATTCGGCGTTGGGCGATTTAATCATCAGCTGTCCACCTAGGTTAAACAATTTCAAATCGTTATAAGAAGCGCTAATGGTGCCAATGAACTTGCGGTATTGGAAGTGGTTAACAAGCACGCCGGTAAAATCATTATAGTTTAAACTTTTTGACAGGATAATGTTTGGCGTAATCTTAAACTGTTTATCATAAGATGGCCAATAGCTTTTAGACGCGCTGAACTCTGCCTTAGCATCGGTTGATGTGGTGAATGAGCCGCGGCCAACACCCTGTTGTAATAAAGAATTGGCAGTATTGTAAAAATTGTCCTCGCGGTTTGGTCCTGAAAGCTCGCTTACCACGCCGGTATTATCTACATGTCCCACTTGCGATTTGGCATTCCAGTGTATAAAGCCCAGATCTTTAATACTCCATTGTAAATTTACTGCGCTTGGCGTGTGGTAAGTGGCACCAATAGTAATGGATGCGCCAGGGTTTTTAAATGTAGGCAATATATCATGCTCTGTAAATGTGCCCGGCTCAAAGCTGTTGCGATAATAGCCCGCCATGCTGATAAAGGCCTGATCGCTGGATTTGTCAAAGGTTACATGTGAGTTGAGGATGTTGGCCTGCGTGTATGCTATACCCAACAAGCCGGCTACTTTAAAACCCAGTGCAAAAGTTTTGGTGACATCCTCGCGGTAGGTAAAACCTATTTGGTGATAAGCCTGGTAGCTAAAGCTGGAGTTGAGCAAACCGTTATAATCGGTACCCTTGTACACGGTGTAGTCATCCATGATCTGCACAATATCGTCTTTAAATATCCCCCGGCCTTCGCCACGGCTTTGTGCAAAAAAGCCAAGCTCCTGGTTGCCATCTAAACTGGTGTATAGCTTAAACATTACAGAGTAGGCATTAGAGTATGCATACATGCGGTTGTAGCTATTTTGCGTCGGTTTCATGCTGCCTTCGTCATAATGGCCTAGAAAGGCACGACTTCTCAGCGCTGTTTGTACATTGCCGGTAAGGGTAACATTGGTTTGGAACGTAGGTAAAAAAAGATTGAAAGCAGCTTTGCGGCTAGAATCTGGTATAAAAGCCCTTTGGGCCGGGTTTTCGAACGAATCGTATAACGAGCCCGTATTAAATTGCGAATACTGCTGTGCAAAAAGACGGGCGCCGATGGTTAGTAGTAGTAAAACAAGTATAAATTTCTTCATCCCGCTCTTTTAATCCGGTATTTGATAGTAAGTGTGATAACGCTTAAATATATTATTTAAGGCTGATGTAACGTAATGTATCCTAACATTAAATTGCTCTACTTTTAACGCAATAATACTGCCAAGTGTTATGACCATGCAACAAAATGTTTAGTTATCATTGCCGGTGGTATCAACTTTGTTTAGGCGCATATAAAAGTTGGTGTAAAAGTTACCCTCTGTTGCACTAAATTGATAAGAGAGCCCGTAAAATTGTCCCCATTTCTTTTTGTCAGGATCAACGTCATCTTTAAACGCGGGCTTCAAATCGCGCTTAAGGATGGGGAACATATTTTTAAACTGTAGAAAGAAGGCTACATTGCTGCGCTCAGGCAGGTGGCTGTCAAACTCGTTATAGGCCTGCGTTTTAGTAATCAGTTTCTGATTCTCATAGCTGTCTTTATAACTATGCAGTTCTTTCTCGCTATTGGCCAGAATGAGATAGTTATTCAGAATCATGAAGTATGGTTTCTTCAGCAGGCTAAAAGCATCACCTAGTAAATAAAATGGCAGTTTCTCGTATTTAAACTGGCCGATATCATCCGTTACCATGTTACTCACATTTACCAGTAGCGGGCGCAGGGCCGAGCCGTCTTTCATCATAATGATACCATAGCGTTCATCATAGCGGGTCACCACAACGCCAAATTCATTGCCCATCAGCGCGTGGAACTCGGTGTTGATCTGCACGCCGGTTTCGTTTTTTATTTTGGTGTAGGCGTCGTCCTCTTCCTGCCCAATGCCTGCTTTCTGCTGAAAATCTGTGAGGCTGCCAATAAAATGTTTGGGGTTTGAAACGGCGAAGGCAGTGGCGTATGCCGTGGTAGACGGATATACATCTGCCAGATGGGTGTCTACCGGTTGCTGGTCTTTAAACAGGGTGAGGTAACTGCTGGCATTGGGCGCCAGGTTGCTATAGCCGTTAAACATCAGCGCATCGGTTTTATAATTGAGCGTTAGCGTTGCCATGGCCGGCATCATTCTAAAACTTCTGAAAATACCGGTGTTGGGTTCATCAAATAACTGGTCAAACAATGGGGTGAGCTGCGCATAGTTTACATAAAGGTTGGCCAGCGAGTTGTGGTTCTGCCTGTCGGGAATCAGCACAAAATCCTGGCTGCCTTTCTGGGGCTTCCAGGCGGCGCTTTGTTGTGCCAGCTCTTTTGAGAAGCTGCCCGAGAGAATATGCTGCCCGGCATCGGCCACGTAAAAATGTTTTTTTAGGCTGATGAGATAGATGTCGTAAAAATCAACCCCGTTTTCGGTGGATTTTTTGGTGCTGAGCGTTCGGTTATTTAATCCTGTCAGCAGGTCACTAAGGTCGCCTTGGGGAGTGTGCTTAGCAGCAACGGTAATCAAGAAGTTTACGCTATCGCCCTTTTGTCCGTGCACGGATAGAAAGACGTGCTGCTGATCAAAAAAAGGCTTGAGTGAAGGGTATTGCAGCACATTATTGCATAGCGCGTTGAGGCTTTGGATCTTTGACTTGCCTACCACGGCATCAAACACCGGATTATCGGCAAACAGATCATAAAAACCCTTATCGTTATCAAACTCAAAAACCAGCGCGGCAGTGTTGGGGATGGCCTGCATCAGCTGACCGGTAGTGCCGCCATTGGCGTTCAATTGTTTAAAATAAGCAACGGTAATGGCCACCACAATGGCCAGCAAAATGATGGTTCCGGCTATTAATCTCTTCATTCTTGAGTTATCATTCAAAGGTAGATTTTTAACGGCTATGGTTAAAGTAATACTTGCAATTGGTACTTTAGCTTTTTATACCTGCACATGAATAAACAGATTACCGTTACCGCCGCAATTTTGGGTATGCTGGCCGTTGTTGCCGGTGCCTTTGGCGCACACGCTTTAAAAAAAGTGTTATCGCCCGAGCACCTGGAAGCCTGGCGCACTGCCGTTCAATACCATTTTTACCATGTTTTTGCCATATTGTTTTTGGCTATATACGCACGTGATGGCAAAGAGGTAACCTGGCCGTTCATTTTCTTTTTGCTGGGTATTATCTGCTTTTCGGGCTCGTTGTATCTGTTGTCTTGTCGCGATGTGTTAAAAGCACCGGGATTGGTAAAGCTTGGTCCGGTAACCCCGCTTGGCGGTTTCTTTTTTATTGTGGGCTGGGGTTGGCTGGCGGTTGCTGTGTTGAAAGCTAAGTAAATAAAACGCTTTTGGGCGTAACTTATAAATTTTGTCATTGCGAGGAGGAACAACGAAGCAATCTCGTCTCAGAACTAATGCGTGCGACGAGGTTGCTTCGTCACCCCTTTCACAACGCTTTACCGTTCCTCGCAATGACAAGGTTTTATACTATTGTAAGATACCTTAAGATTTATATAAATTCAGATGCTTGAGTTTGCCGAGGCAAAATATACCGACCGTACCACGCTTTTTGTTGAGGTGATATTGCCGCTGGCTATTGCCATTAACTATACTTACCGTGTGCCGCTTGAGCTGAATGACCAGGTGGCCATTGGCAAGCGCGTGGTGGTGCAGTTTGGCAAAAGCAAACTCTATACGGCTATTATTGCGCGTATTACCGATCGCGCTCCCGAAAAATACGAGGCCAAATACATTATAGAATTGCTGGACGACGTGCCCGTGGTGAACCGTGAGCAATTGCAGTTCTGGACCTGGATGGCCGATTATTATCTCTGCAACATTGGCGAGGTCATGAACGCGGCCTTGCCATCGGCACTGAAACTGGCCAGCGAGACTAAGATCACCCTGAACAAAGAATTTGAGTTTGACCGCAGCGAGCTGAACGACCGTGAATACCTGATTGTAGATGCGCTTGATTTGCAGCCCGAACTTACCGTAAGCGATATAGCCAAACTGCTGGGCCAGAAAACGGTAATGCCGATACTTAAACAGCTGTTT
The DNA here is from genome assembly GCF_041080815.1 of Mucilaginibacter yixingensis. NCBI lineage: Bacteria > Pseudomonadati > Bacteroidota > Sphingobacteriia > Sphingobacteriales > Sphingobacteriaceae > Mucilaginibacter > Mucilaginibacter yixingensis. The sequence goes on from NZ_CP160205.1 coordinate 134,186, forward strand.
GAGAAAAACATCATCATTATATCTGAAGAAGTGAGCGACCGCTACAAACCGCGGCGCAAAACCTATATCAGCATTAACCCGGTTTATCATAACTCTGCCCAGTTGCAGGAGCTGTTTGAGATACTGGAGCGCCGTGCCCCTAAACAAGCCGATGCCGTGCTGGCCTATATGAAACTATCGCGCCAGCAAAAAGCAGTTTTAAAATCTGAGCTGATTGAGGCCAGTGGCGCCGGTGCTGCTGCCATAAAAGGACTGATTGACAAGGAAATATTTTTTGCCGAAGAACGCACGGTGAGCCGCCTGCGCGAAGGGGACGAAGAACTGGAAGCCAACTTTGAACTGAGCCCGGCGCAGCAAGTAGCCCTGGGCGAAATAAAAACACAGTTTGAACAAAAAGATGTGGTGCTGCTGCACGGGGTTACCTCGTCGGGCAAAACGCAACTATATATCAAACAGATTGAAGAGATGGTGAACAGTGGCCGGCAGGTACTTTACCTGCTGCCGGAGATTGCCCTTACCACCCACATAGTTGAGCGCCTGCGCAAGTATTTTGGCGCGGCCATTGGCGTTTACCACTCGCGTTTTAATGATAACGAGCGTGTAGAAGTTTGGCAAAAGGTGCTGAACGGACAATACCGTGTGGTACTGGGTGCGCGTTCATCCATCTTCCTGCCGTTTGACGATCTGGGTTTGATTGTGGTAGATGAGGAACACGAAACCTCTTACAAGCAGTTTGATCCCGCCCCCCGTTACAACGCGCGCGACGCTGCTATTTACATGGGCAACATGTATAACAGCAAGGTGCTGCTGGGCTCGGCAACGCCTTCGTTTGAGTCATATTATAATGCCAAGGGCGGCAAGTACGGTTTCGTCGAACTGATGGAGCGTTACGGCGGCGTTCAACTCCCGGCTACCGATGTGGTGAGTATTACAGAAGAGACCAAGAAGAAAACCATTCAATCGCATTTTACCAGCGTGCTGATGCAGGATATTGGCAACGCACTAACGGCCAAAGAACAGGTGATCTTGTTTCAAAACCGTCGTGGTTATGCGCCGGTGATGGTCTGTCGCACTTGTGCCTATACGCCCAAGTGTGTCAACTGCGATGTGAGTTTGACTTATCATAAAAGCAGTGGCAGGTTGCATTGTCACTATTGCGGTTATCGTGAGGAATCGCCTGCGGTTTGTCCGGCCTGTGGTTCTACACAGTTAGAGTACAAAGGTTTCGGTACCGAGAAAATTGAGGATGAACTGCAACTATTGCTGCCCGACAGCAAGATTGCCCGCATGGATCTGGATACCACCCGCTCTAAAAACGCATTCCAAAACATACTGAACGAGTTAGAGGAGAAACGGATTGACGTGCTGGTAGGCACTCAAATGGTAGCCAAAGGATTGGACTTTGACGGGGTGACGGTAATCGGTATCATCAACGCCGATAGTTTATTAAAATACCCCGATTTTCGCGCCAATGAGCGCGCCTTCCAGATGCTGGCCCAGGTAAGCGGCCGGGCGGGCAGACGGGGTAAGCAGGGCAAGGTGGTGATACAAACGTATGATCCGGGCAATCGTGTACTCAAGCAGGTGATAGAGAATGACTATATCGATCTGTACAATACCGAGATGCCCGAACGGAAGAGTTACAAATACCCGCCGTTCTATCGCCTCATCAACATCAACATCAAGCATAAAGAAGCCGAGGTATTGCACAACCAGGCCGAATACCTGGCCAAAGAGTTACGCCAGCATTTTGGCGACAGGGTAATTGGTCCGGAGTATCCGATGGTGGGGCGGATCCGTAACTACTTCATCAAAAGTATCCTGTTAAAGTTTGAAAAAGACGGTGTGTCATTGCCAAAAGTGCGTGCTACCCTGCGCGAGGTGATCTTGAATTACAACACTACCAAGCTAAGCAAAGGCAGTATTGTACAGCCGGATGTGGATCCGTATTGATGGTGACTATTGAATGAAGTCTTTAAATAGGTCCATGGTGATCGTTATCGAAGGATCATCTATATAATACGCCGGAACATCGCCGACGAAAGACGCCCAACTAGAGAAGGTGCTTGGCGGGCCCATAATAAAATTACAGGCTGCCAATAGATATAGATCAACAATAGCCGGCCGTGGGGTATAAACTACATTTAATTCCTGAAAATCATTTACATCGAGTTGTTCATCACTGCATAGAATAAAAGTACAGTGGGGTAAAATCTGATTAATCTCCAGCATTTTTGACAGGTAAAGTTGATTAGGATAATACCACCTCCCATTATTAAAATCCTTATAGTCTGTGCGCCTAATGTGTATGCCTACCAAGGTGCTGCCTAATGATTTTGCTTTGTTAATGTCGGTTTGTACCTGGATTTTGAATTGAGGTTTAGGCGAAAAAAAAGCAGCCAGATCCTTTTTAAATTCCTTCAGATGTTTAAAATCGCGGTATAACCATCCTTCTGGTAATACTATTTTTGATTTGGCGAGATTTATAAATGCCTCATCATTAATGTTAAATGGATTAAGCGCGTTATCACTTTCTGGAATAGAGTGAAATACTACCCTCGGTATATCAATATGTAATTTGCACAGTATACTCTTGCTTTTATTAATTAGACGATTAATGATTTTCTGAATAATACTATTTCCCAAAATGATGGCTGGGAAAGATTGAACTTGTGGTTCAAATAATGCATGGAATTCTGGAAAGCAAGTGACTATTAGCTGATAGTTGTGGGCTTTACTGTTGGCAATAAAATAGGTGACAAAATGTAGCCGGTTTGCCAATTGACCGGATAACTTACTGATAATAACCATCTAAAACTATAGGCTCGAATATACGTATTGTAGGTAACATTATTATTGTAATTTCGAGCTAATTGCAGATTGATGCGGCTTTGCCGATTTATGATTTATATTTACACTGATAATTATAACCTTTAGATGAAAAAAATATTTCTTGCTGCTGCGATGATTGCCTTAACGGCGTTAGGTGCATCGGCCCAGCAAATGAGCAAGGCCCAAGCCGAAAAATGGTTCAAGGCTAAGGAGTACCTTAACGGTTTAAAAATTGTGCCAAGCGCAGCCGCTACCGACAAGGAAGAGTTTGCCCGCCAGTACTCACTCAATAAAGCGCAATGGGATGCCGCCTTTGCCTACATGAAAAATACCAATCTGGATACCATTGCTCCGGGGAAGTATCCTATCCCCGGTACAGACCTGGTAGCGTCTATCACCCATACGCCTACCAAAGATTTTGATAAAACGCTGTGGGAGTCTCACCGTAAGGTGATCGATTTGCAATATGTAATTCAGGGCTCAGAAAAGATCAGCACCATCAAAATAGATAAAGCCAAAAACACCGTGCCTTATGATGAGGCGAAAGACGTGGCCCGTTATGAAGCCGATGGTACTGTTTATACTGCTGTACCGGGTACGTTTTACCTGTTCTTCCCGTCAGACGCGCACCGCCCGAGCATAAAAGTTGATGGGGTAGAGAAAGACAAAAAGTTGGTGATCAAAATAAAATATATCCCATAAGGTCAACCGGTTATTGTGCTGTGTGCTGTCGCCACCCTTTGCGGGTGGTGCAGACGGCCGCTTTTTGTATAAATTTGTACTGAAATGGCGCGCAATTACATAGACAATTACCGGGAAAAAGGTGCCCGTAAAAAGCTGGTTGAAGAACTGGCAAAAAAGGGGATTGAGGACGAGCATGTACTGGCAGCTATAGGTAAAGTGCCCCGCCACTATTTTTTTGACGAAACTTTCTGGAACCAGGCTTATAAAGATATTGCCTTCCCGATAGGCGAGGGACAAACCATCTCGCAGCCTTATACTGTAGCCTACCAAACTCAACTACTGCACATCCGCAAAAACGACAAGGTGCTGGAAATTGGCACAGGTTCGGGCTACCAAACCTGTATTTTGCTGGAACTGGGCGCTAAGGTTTACACTATTGAGCGTCAGGAAAAATTATACGAGCAAACCCGCCGTGTGCTGCCGCATATTGGTTATAAAAAAGCGAACTTCTTTTTAGGTGATGGCTCGATAGGCATTGCTGTCCACGCGCCTTATGATAAAATTATCGTTACCGCAGGTGCTCCCACCGTACCCGATGTGCTGCTGCGTCAGCTGAAGATAGGCGGAATTATTGTTATCCCCGTAGGTGATGAGAAATCGCAAAAGATGATTACCGTGCTGAAGGTTGGCGAGAACGACTACGAGAAAGTAGAACTGGATACTTTCCGCTTTGTGCCTTTGGTGGGCGATAAGGCGTGGTAGTGATGCTTCGCGAAGATTAGAGATTAAAAATTAAAGATTAGATTTTATGTTGAGACGCAATACTTTGCGTCTTTTTTTGTTTTTTAAACTGATGCTTGCCCGTTGCTGCCGACACATTTTGCTAAAAGTTCCCGGGCGTTATTCCTTTTTATTGAACGGTCGATAAAAAGGGTAATCAGCATAAAACCCGCGAGGAATAAGGCGAAAATATCAACCACGATGCAATATAAAACGGAAACGGCAAGAATGAATAAAGGGTAGTTATAAGACGCAATGAAACTGAGTATTAGAACAGGTTTGTCGCCTTTTGTGCTGAATTGAAAAAAGCCTTCAGGTAATGCAGGTTCGGTTTTCCAATTGGGGTAAAAAAAAGCAGAAGGAATTTTAAATCGAATTAAATCCACCTTTTCTTCTGCTATCTCATAGCCACGCTCTTTTAATTCATATAGAATAGTTTGCCTGACATCATCAGGCGATGCGTTAAAGACTATACTGGTTTCATACCTATATTTCATCCCCGATACTGGCCAATTAATACACCTGCCAATCAATAGGCGTCTCACCTTTCTGTTCCAGGTAAGTGTTGGCTTTAGAAAACGGCTTTGAGCCCCAGAAGCCGCGCTCTACCGACAGCGGCGACGGGTGTACCGATTTGATGATATGATGCCTGCTCTGATCAATCAGCGGAATTTTTGATTGGGCGTAGTTGCCCCATAAGATGAATACCAGTCCTGTGCGTTTTTCTGAGAGGGTGCGGATCACCTCATCAGTAAACTGTTCCCAGCCTTTGCGCTGGTGAGAGGCGGCTTCACCGGCGCGCACAGTAAGCGTGGCGTTTAAAAGCAGCACGCCCTGCTGGGCCCAGCCCTCCAGGTTGCCGTGCGGCGGTTTTACAAAGCCCGGAATATCTGTAGCCAGCTCTTTATAAATATTGATGAGTGATTTGGGTATGGCAATGCCTTTCTGTACAGAGAACGACAGACCATGTGCCTGGTTGGGGCCGTGGTAAGGGTCTTGCCCCAGTATCACTACTTTTACATCATCAAACGGGGTGGTGTTAAAAGCGTTAAAAATGTCAGTATTGCGCGGGTAGATCACTGCGCCGGCCTCTTTCTCTGTTTGCAGAAATTTGCGCAGGTTAACCATATAAGGTTTTTCAAACTCATCCTTTAAAACGGCCAGCCACGAAGCTTCTAATGCGATAGACATATTTTTACCTAACTATTTGATTTAGGCGCAAATTAACGGATATTTGCAGCCTGTAAAAAAGGAATAACAAATTATGTCAAATATTATCCGGTTAATTGTTGCCTGTGTGTTTTTAGGAGCTGCTGTGGCTATGCCATTCTTTGGCATTTGGGGTTGGGCAATATTGGCCTTGTTTATAGGCGGTATTGTGCTGCTCACTTTCTTCTTTAACGAGAAAATGATTATCTCTCAGTATTATCTGCGTAAAGAGAACTCTGAGAAATCTGAAGAGTGGCTGCTCAAAATAAAAGACTACGAGAAAGAGCTGAACAAAAATCAGCATGGTTACTATAACTTGCTGATCGGTTTGATCGAATCGCGTAAGCAACCGTTAAAATCAGAAAAATATTTCAAGAAAGCACTGTCGCTGGGCATGAAAATGTCGCACAATACGGCCTTGGCCAAACTGAGTCTGGCAGGTATTGCCATGGGTAAACGCAATAAACGCGAAGCCCAGATGTACTTACAGGAAGCTGCTAAGGATGACAAGAACAAACTGTTGGCCGATCAGATCAAGATGATGAAAAATCAGATGGCCCAGATGGACAAACAACAGGTAGTGCGCGGTGGTTTTCGCCCAGGTGGGGGCGGTCGCCAATTCTAAATCAAAATCTCAGGTAGGGAAAAAATAAAAAATGGAAGAAAAAACTATTTTTCTTCCAATGAGCCAAAGTAATCAGGCTCTGCAGTGTTGCGGCTTTGGCCCTGTGCATTAGTAGCTACAGAACGCTCGGCAACTTCGTACTCATCTACATGGTTGGATACCTCCACCATTTTAAGCAGACTGCGTACAAATGATAAATTAAAACGCTTGCGGTTTAATTTGATCAGGTACTCGTTTTCGTTTATTTCTAATATTGAGCTCATTGCTTACTCTTTAATATGGTGAAACCACACAATTTTACTCAATGTGTATTAGTGATTTTTTAACCCTGTGTTAAGAAATTGTGTTTCATTGGGTTTGTGACACAAAAATGGTGTAAAGAGGGGAGCGGAGCGGTAAACACCCAACTCGTCATTGCGAGGAGTGAAGCAATCTCTGCAATTTGTCATTCTGAGCGATAGCGAAGAATCTCTGAGGACAAGCGAACAGGAATGTCCTTAGAGATGCTTCGTTCCTCAGCATGACAGGATGGTCAAAGATTGTCGATCTTTAATCTTCAACTAATCTTACACTCACGGTGTAGTCACCGCTACCGGCAATACTTTCCCGTTAAAAAACTTGTGGCCGCCAATGGCAAAATCGGCAATATACTTGCCCATTTCAAACGCCATTACCGGCGATTCATAGCCCGGAAAAGCCTGTTCCAGCATTTCTGTTTGTGCCGAGCCCAGCGCCAGGCAGTTTACTTTGATCTGTTGTGGTGCCAGTTCTTGCGCCAGGCACTCTGTAAGCGTGTGTAAGGCCGCCTTGCTGGCAGAGTAAGCTGCCAGTCCGTTAAATTTAGAACTGCCCTGAAAGCCGCCCATGCTGCCAATATTAACAATGTGACTGCCGGAAGGCATCAACGGCAGCACGGCCTGTGTCATGCGCACGTGGCCCAGGTAGTTGCTTTGCAGCATCTCTACAAAGTCCATCTCCTGCAATTCCATAAACGGTTTGTTGATGAGCGCGCCCGCGTTATTAATCAACACATCAACACGGCCGTCAAAGCGGGCAGTAATAAAATCCTGCAGGCCGGTGTAGTCGTCGTGCACAATGTCAAAAACCAGCGGGTAAACAACAGCGTCAGGATTTAAGCCGAGTACAATTTCTAACAGGCGGGTCAATTTATCCTGTGAGCGTGCCAGGGCAATGATTTTATGCTGAGATGAAGCACTCAATTCTATAACGGCTTCAAAGCCTACGCCGCTGCTGGCGCCTGTGATGATGATGTTCATGGGAAAGAAAAATTATTATACATCGTCATTGCAAGGCACGAAGCAATCTCTGCAAATGCATATCGGACTTATATGTCTAATTGTCCTGTACAGAGATTGCTTCGTGCCTCGCAATGACGTAGTGGTATTTTTTTAAGTCTTCGAAAGTAATAAACTCCCCTCACACCACCAATTTCTGCTCTACGGGATGCTTAATGAGATAAAAGCCATCCTCGATCAGTTTCTTGTATTCGGGTTCTTTCCCGGCTTTATTTTTTAGAAAGGCGGCTATCTCTGCGGCCAGTTCCGGCTCAATGTCTTCGTGGTGCAGTATCTCGAGGATCTCCATAGCGCACAGCCAATCGTCATGATGATTGCGTTGCAGTACTTCCCAAACGTTTCCTAAAAAGTAATAAGCGGTGCCATTGTGCCGGCAGTTGCGTACCTGCTGGTACAGACGATGGAGTTCTCGCGTGCGACCATCATACTCGGCATGAAAAGTAGCCGTGGTTGATCTTGGGCCGATGTCTTCAAAAGCCTCTTTGTCGGCGGCGCCACAATATACCGAGGTGATCTTTTCGCCCACGGCCATATCGTAATCGCCCCATGATGGATCGAACAACAGGTTGCCGTCCTTATCCTTCACCGTACAATCGGTAAAAGTGATCAGCTGGATCTTGCCATCATTCTTTACCAGGCTTTTAAATTTACCCTCAAGGGCAATGGCGCTCTCAAAGTTGAGGTAAGCGGTTTTGCCCGGCATCAATCCGGCGGTAATGAGTTGGCTTTCGGCAAAATCTTCCAGTGGGGTTTCGTATTCTTTCAACTTACCAATCGGCGAGCTGAATCCATCATGATGATAGTTTTTACCATGCCCCTTTAATTGTTTGTTCTGATAAGCCAGGGCCGCAGCGCCGTTTAGCTTGATAAATGTTGGTTCATTGGCTTTGTCTTGCTTAAACTCGGTAACGGTGCCACTTACCTGCAGGCCTGAACTGTAGACTATGGTGCAAGTATTCCTGCAGTCGATAGCTTTTTGTAAACCATAAGCACCAGCGCGACGGAAAGCCATGCCATTGGCAAACGTTTCCAGCACGTCTATCAGGTTTTGAAAGGTAGGGGTGACAAACAGGTGTGGCTGCGGCTTGGTGATATCATACGGGTAATTCACCGCGTCAATAGTGTAAGCAATCTTTTTTACATCTGCCTTCATGCAGCTGGAACTTTCGCCGATGGATGACAGGAGGCCAGCGCCGTAAATCTTTGCCTCGTCCAGTGTGCCAATCAAACCATACTCTACCGTCCACCAATGCAGGCGACTGAGTAGCGCCATTTCTGAGGGCTCGCCCAGGTTAGCCTGGCAATACTCAACGCGGTCTTCAGCTTTTTTAATGTCGCTTTCAGCAGCATCCGGCATTTCTTTAAGGATGGATAGCGTGCGGATGGCTTCGTACAGTTCAAAATCCTGCGCAGAGAACATGGCTTTGGCTCCTATCGAACCAAAATAGCTCAGGTACTCGTGGTAGTCTTTATCAGCAATAATAGGCGCATGCCCGGCAGATTCATGGATGATGTCTGGCGCTGGTGTGTATTCAATATGTTTTAGCTGACGGATGTCGGCAGCAATAACCAGCACCCGGTAAGCCTGATACTCCATAAAAGCCTGTGGCGGGATAAAACCATCAACCGTTACTGCGCCCCAGCCAATTTTGCCCAGGGCATCGTTCATCTCCTGCAGGCTGGGGATTTTCTCAATAGTCAAACCTGCTTTTTGTAAGCCGGGGATGTAGGGGTAATAGGCTACATCTTTGAGGTAACTGTAATTTTGACGCATTACGTAGCGCCACACGGCATGGTCTACCGGTGTGTAGTGCTCGTAGTGCTGGTCTACTATAAATTGCTTTAAATGCGCAGGCAATGCCGCCACCTGCGGGTTATTAAAATCAGTAAAAGACATCCTAAGTTCGGTTTATTGAGTAACCAAAAGTAGGGAAATTGGTTTATTAAAAGAATGATGCTGGGGTAGATGACAATGTGAACTCTGAAATTTTCATGTCATGCCGAACTTGTTTCGGCACCCCACAGGATGGTCGTAGATTGCATGATTGCCCTTGAAGATCAGTATGATGTGTAGCCTTGCTAATGGGATGCCGAAACAAGTTCGGCACGACGTACTGGGTTCGTTTGATAGAGGAGATGATTAACTACAGCATCTCCATCAAATCGCGCAGGCTGGTGATCTGTACCGGCACGTCGGCAGGCTTTTCCAATTCGGCCGGGTTAAAGTAAATGGCATCCATGCCGTAGCCCATAGCTCCGTACACATCAGCCTCCAGGCTATCGCCAATCATGATGCTCTCGCTAATGGTGGCACCGGCCAGGTTGAGCGCGTGTTCAAAAATAGCTTTATCGGGTTTGTTGATGCCTACCAGTTCTGAGATGATGATGTTTTGGAAATAAGGTGTCAAACCCGTATTGGCCACCTTTATGCCTGTGGCTTCTTTAAACCCGTTAGAGATGATGTGCAGTTGATAGCGTTTGCTCAGGTATTGCAATACCTCATGCGCGTGCGGAAACAAGTTTGTTTTAGTTGGGCAAATACGCACATATTCATCCTCAAACACCAGCGGGATCAGATCAGGTTCTACACCCAGATCCAGGAAAGTTTTACGGAAACGGGTCTCTCTCAACGCCTGCTTGGTAATGCGCCCCATATGATAATCGGCCCAAAGCTGGTGATTGTTGCGCGTATAAGTTGCGATAAACACATCGGCTGACTGTAGTCCCAGATCATCCAAATTGTGAGTGATGTAAAGCTCCTGCAAGGTTTCTTCGGCATTGCGGTCAAAATCCCAGATGGTGTGATCGAGGTCGAAGAAGATGTGTTTTTTTATTTCGAATTTGGGATGTTTTATTTCGGATGGGTTCATTTCGGGCAGATGTTTGGTTTGGCAAAGGTAAGGCAAAACCAAAGATCAAACCAAAAACCGGGTATATAACCCGGCTTTTGGTTTGATTAATAAAGATGATTTACTTCTTAGCCGGTGCTAAAACGCCCGGATATAAAACGCCATCTGTCGCCAGCTTCAGGTCCAGTAGGTAGGCAATCAACGGTGCGATATCTTCCTGCCCGATTTGCGGTAATACAACGCCTGGTTTAATGCCCCGGCCATAAGCAACAAAACCGGTTTGGATATCCTTAAAATCTGTAGGCAGATAGCCATGTGTTCCGCCTTTAGCCGCTGTTAAAAGCTCGCCGGCGGCCGTGGCACCAAAACTTACCCCGCGATAGGCGGCTAGCGCCAGAGCTGCATTCGGATCTCCCTGCGCCTCGGTCACGTGCTTTTTATCAAGCACGTGGAAAAGCTTTTTAACACCATCAGGTAAATTGGCCAGGGCCTCGTTTACTTTGGCCAGCGTGGCTTTATCTTTTGGGTCGCGCAGCTGCAAAAAGGCAGAGCCACCGCTAGCCTGAAAATAAGCTTTCCAGTTTTCTTTATGGTCATTGTCATACAAGCCTGCTTTTGCCAGCATTACGTTAGGGTTAAACTGGCTATGGATATCAACAAAGCCATGATCGCCGGTGATGATGAAGGTGGTGTTTTTTGCTAAACCCGCCATCTCGATAGCATCGGTAATGGTTTTGATGGCAGCATCTGCACCCGAAACGGCCGAGCGGACTTTGTCGCCGTCGCGACCCTGCTCGTGCTCAAAATGGTCTGTTAGCGCAATATGCACTGCCAGAAATGCAGGCTTGTATTTACGGATGATGTAGGCAGCCATGCGCGCTTTATTCTGATCGCTGTTATAAAAATCAAGAGTGGCTCCATATTCGCCAAACTTGCCTATGGCATTTTCCTGCACTTCTTCAAACAGCGATTTCGGGTTTGATTCCATGTACATGGCTTTGATCTCGTCTTTCTTTTCGCCTTTGCCTTTAGGTAGGATCACATATTCTGGTAGGTTATAATCAATGGGCGCACCAACGGTTACCGGCCAACTTACGCCCGCAGTAGTAAGGCCTGCGTCTTTAGCAGCTGTCCATAGCGTAGGTACTTTGATATCTTTATAAAACCAGAACCATTTGCCTGTAATGCCCAACGGTTCAACCGGAGTGTTGTAATAAATGCCGTGCTTGGCAGGCAGTACCCCGGTGATAATGGTAGTATGCGATGGATAGGTAACGGTAGGGAAACTGCCGCGAACGCCCTCAGCATAAGTCCCTTTTTGCATGCCCTGGCGCACGTTTACCATGCCCCAGGCTGGGTCCATATAAAATTCTGGGCGGAAACCATCTACACTAATTAGCACAACATGTTTGTCTTGCGCCATAACAGCCGGTGATAATAGCAGGCAGCAAATCACACTTCTTAAAAATCTTTTCATTTGATGAGAATGTTATTTTAATAAGAAGAGTGTTTGCGTCGGGTTTTCTACCGAAACAAAACTTTATTTTACTGTTAATTTTGTATTAACCGCTCTGTGTTGATATAGGATAAATTCGAAATCGAACGTCTAGCGTTCGAAATCCAATCAATGTAGTTTCTCTCCATAAGCCAAATCCCCGGCATCGCCCAGTCCGGGTACAATGTAGGCGCGGGTGGTCATCTCCTCATCTATAGCGCATACCCAGATGTTGGCTTTGGGTAGGTGGGCTTTTACATGCTCAATGCCCTCGGCACTGGCAATTACCGCGGCAATGTGTAGTGTTTTGATGTTGTATTGAGCAAGGAGTTCTTTACACACTTCTACTACACTTTGGCCGGTGGCCAGCATGGTATCGCAAAGGATGAGCGTACGGTCATCTAATGATGGAGTGGCGATATGATCGATCTTGATAATAAAATCGCCGCTCTTTTTTACTTTACGATAGGCCGTGATAAAGGCCGCCTGCGAGCGGTCAAAAAAGTTTAGAAAGCCTTGCTGAAAGGGGAGGCCTGCGCGCAGGATGGTGCCAATTACGGGCTCATCTGCCGGAACGTTTATAGGGGCGGTACCCAGAGGGGTTTGTACTTCTTTCTGTTCGTAGCGCAGCTTTTTGCTAATCTCGTAGGCCATAATCTCGCCCAGACGCTCCTGGTTGCGGCGGAAGCGCATGCGGTCTTGCTGGATGCTGACATCGCGCAATTCAGCCAGGAAACGGTTGGCAACAGAGTCGGTTTTGTTGAGGGTGAAAAGCATAGTTTAAATTTAATCAATCAGTTTAATAACTGAAAATAGGGATGGATGTTTTTAAGAATCCGTAGAGCCACATATTTGTGGCTCTTTATGTGTATCCGTTGGCATGTGGGAGCCACAAATATGTGGCTCTACGGAATGGCCTTCAGCCACCAACTTGTCACAATCGCCCCCTTGGGTTTTCGCTTTAGGGTATCACTGGCTTAACATGGCAGCTATACCTTTGTGCCATTACATCACTTAAAAAACTAAGACAATGGCAACAATGATTTTTATGAACATCCCGGTTAAGGATCTGGATAGATCAAAAGCGTTCTTCGCATCGCTGGGTTATACGTTCAATCCACAGTTTTCTAATGAGCAGGGCGCTTGCATGGTGGTTAGCGATACAATTTTCTACATGCTGCTTACCGAGCCTTTCTTTAAATCATTTATTGATAAAGAAGTTGCCGACGCCACCAAAGCAAACGAGTGCATCAACTGCCTTTCTGTAGAAAGCCGTGAAGGTGTTGATGAAATTATAGCCAAAGCCAAAGCTGCCGGGGCCCGCATCCCGGAAGAGCCTACAGACTATGGTTTTATGTACAGCCAGGGTTTTGAAGATCTGGACGGCCACCTGTGGAATTATGTGTGGATGGATCCGAATGGCAAGCCTGAGCATCAGTAAGGAAATATACCTCACCCCAACCCCTCTCCGAAGGAGAGGGGCTTTTTTGTTTTAGGACAGATAACTCCCTCTCCTTTGTCCGAAGGGCTTCTTAGGAGGAGAGGACCGGGGAAAGATAATTTAAAATATCTTTTCCCCTCAATCGTCTAAAACATTAACGCGTTAGGGTTAATTAATCAATAAACAGCTTAGCTGCTTATTGTTACCTTTGCGCCCGAGACATCAATACCCGCTATGGAAAAGAAACCCGGTATTTTATCATTACTTAAACCTTATAGAGGACTAGTGCTGCTGTTGCTGCTTTTTACGCTGCTGGGCAACGGCATTAACCTGTTGCTGCCCAAAATTATTGCCAAAAGCATCGATGCCTTCGGTGCCGGCCATTATGATATGAAGCCCGTAGCGGTGGAGTTTTGCGTGGCCGTGGTAGCCATCTTTTTGTTTACCTATCTGCAAAGCATCATCCAAACTTATGCCTCAGAGAAGGTAGCGCGCGATTTGCGTACCCGGCTGGCCGGCAAGATATCGCAGCAAAGCCATGCTTTTATTGAGAAGGCTAATCCGGCAAAGTTGCTCACTAATCTCACTGCCGATGTTGATTCGATCAAGATGTTTGTTTCGCAGGCCATCGTATCAATCGTGTCGTCTATTTTTATTATTGTGGGGGTAAGCGTTTTGCTGCTCACCATTAATTGGGCGCTGGCGCTGTGCGTTATTGCCATTATCCCTATCATCGGTATTACTTTCTTTTTGGTGCTGCGCAAGGTACGTGCCCTGTTTGTGGAAAGCCGTGCCGTGATTGACTGGCTGAACCGCGTGATTAACGAGAGCATTATGGGTGCCGCGCTCATCCGCGTGGTCAACTCACAAACTTTAGAGTATAACAAATTTTTAGATGCCAACACCAAAGCCAAAGGATTCGGTCTGCAAATCTTAAAGTTGTTTGCGGGATTGATCCCGGTCATCTCGTTTTCGGCCAATCTGGCCACGCTGACCATTTTAGTATTGGGCGGCCATTTTGTAATTACCGGCAGCATGACCATGGGTAACTTTGCGGCTTTTACCAGTTACCTGACCATGCTCATCTTCCCGATCCTCATTATAGGGTTTATGAGCAACGTGATTGCGCAGGCTTCGGCATCATTCGGGCGTATTACGGCTATTTTGGAAACGCCGGAGCTGACCGACCCGGGCACCATTACGGCGGAGTTGCAAGGGAAGATCGACCTGAAAAACATCACCATTAAATACGGACAAAAACCTGTTCTGAAAGACGTATCCATCAGCATAAAACCCGGCGAACGCACGGCCATAATTGGACCGACGGCGGCGGGTAAAACACAATTGCTATACCTGCTTACAGGATTGGTTAAGCAGAATGAGGGCGAACTGTGTTACGACGATCATCACATTGACGAGTACCACCGCGAGAGTTTTTATAATCAGGTTGGTTTTGTTTTTCAGGACAGCATCATCTTTAACATGAGCATTCGCGAGAATATTGCCTTTAGCGATACCGTGACCGATGATTCATTATCAAAAGCCATCCACACGGCAGAGCTGCATGACTTTGTTGAGAACCTGCCTGATAAACTGAATACCATTGTTTCAGAAAGGGGATCGAGCCTTTCGGGCGGACAAAAACAGCGTATTATGCTGGCCCGGGCGCTGGCCGTTAATCCGCGCATTTTGCTGCTGGATGATTTTACCGCCCGTGTTGACGCCGGTACCGAGAAGAAGATTCTGCAGAACATCCGTCAGAATTATCCGGGCATTACGCTCATCTCTATCACCCAGAAAATTGCAGCGGTGGAAGATTATGACCAGATCATCCTGTTGATGGAAGGCGAAGTAATAGGCCATGGCAAGCATCCGGAACTGATGAGTACCAGTCCGGAGTATGTTCAATTGTATAACTCACAGCAAAGCACCAGTAACTATGAATTACAATCTTAATCAACAGTCGCAGCAGGCACAAAAAAACAACACCTTTGCCGCACTGCGCAGTCTGCTGAAGCTGATTGAGCATGAGCGCGGTAATTTGCTGGTAGCGTCGGGCACCGTGTTGCTCAACGCCAGCATTAACTTGTTGGGGCCATATTTAATTGGCTATGCCATTAACCATTATGTGGAGCATAAACAGTTCCATCAGTTGCTGCTGTTTTCATCTATTTTGCTGGGCATGTTTATGCTGGGTTTGTTTACCAGCTATTTCCAAACCAAGCTGATGGGCAGCGTAAGCCAGCGCATGTTGTTTACGCTGCGCAATACCATATTTAACAAGCTGCAATTGCTGCCGGTAGCTTTTTTTAATGCTAACAAGGCCGGCGATCTGATCTCGCGCGTTAATAACGATACCGATAAGATCAACAGTTTCTTCTCGCAATCGCTCATGCAGTTTATCAGCAATATTGCCATGATGATTGGGGCGGGCATTGCCCTGCTGGTCATCAATATAAAGTTGGGATTGGCAGCATTGGTACCAGGCTTGGTGATCTTTATTTTTACCAAGCTGATATCGCCCTGGGTGAAGCGAAAAAATGCCACCAACCTGAAAAGCACGGGTGGCATGAGCGCCGAGATCCAGGAGAGCCTCAATAATTTCAGGGTGATCATCGCTTTTAACCGTCGCGATTATTTCCGCCAGCGGTTTGATGAAGCTAATCAGCAGAACTACCGTACTGCTATTGGCGCAGGTTTAGCCAATAACTTTTTAATGCCGGTGTATACCCTGCTGGCCAGCTTGGCGCAGTTGATTGTACTGACCTATGGTATTTACCTGATGTCGCAAGGGACGTTCACTATTGGCTTTTTGGTGACTTACCTGACCTACTGCGTCAGCTTTTATAACCCGCTGCGTCAGCTGGCGGCACTTTGGGCCAACTTCCAGCTGGCTATGGCTGGCTGGGACAGGATTGCCCAGATTTTGGGTATGGAAAGTAATCTGCTATCGGTAGATCAATCCGCAGAAAATTCTGACGCATTAGTCGAATTTAAAAACGTTCACTTTGGCTACGTGCCTGAGAAAGAGATTTTGCACAATGTATCCTTCGCACTGCAACGCGGCAAAACCTATGCTTTTGTTGGGCCGACAGGTGGTGGTAAAAGCACCACGGCGTCGCTCATCTCGCGTCTGTATGACCCGACCCAGGGGACGGTGCTGCTGGGTGGCAAAGACATTCGTACGTATGATGCACAAGAGCGCAGTAAAAAGATTGGTTTTATTTTGCAGGAGCCATTCCTGTTTACCGGCACAGTGAGGGAGAACATTCTATACGGTAACGAACAGTACCACAACTACAGCAATGAGCAACTGGAAGCTGCCATTAAGCAAGCCGGCTTACAAAAACTGCTCAATGTTTTTGAGGAAGGATTGGAAACCAAAGTGTCTTCAGGCGGCGATGGCATCAGCTTAGGGCAAAAGCAGCTGATTGCCTTTATGCGGGCCGTATTGCGTAACCCCGAAGTGTTGATACTGGACGAAGCCACCGCCAATATTGACACGGTTACCGAGCAACTGTTGGAAGATATCCTGAATAATCTGCCCGAAACTACCACCCGCATCATCATAGCCCACCGCTTAAATACCATTGAAAATGCCGATGAGATTTTCTTTGTAAACGCTGGTGAAGTGATCAAAGCAGGATCATTCCAGGATGCGCTGGATAAGCTGATGGTGGGTAAACGGGCAAGTTGATCTTATTCATACGAATTAAAGACCCTGTCATTTCGACCAACGGGAGAAATCTTAGACGAATGCCAAGTAAGTTGCAAAGCATGGGGGCTAAGATTTCTCCTCACGCTACCACACTTTCCCCGCTCCGTTTCGTCGAAATGACATGTTTGTTTAATGCAAAAAAAGGGCCGACATCACTGCCGGCCCTCCCATTATAACAGGTTTAAGGTTCAAAGTATCTTTAAGAGCAATTTACAATCCTGTAAATCCCAAAAATTCGTTTCATCCTGGTTCAATAATCCAGTTTTAACAATGATACGCCTTGTCGAGGCAAATCAATATGCAGCGCCAGCGTATTATTCTTTACCATTAGCTTTTGCGGCGCACCCATGGTTTGCAGTTGTCCGGCTTTTTCAAGCTCAGCTATCTGTGCTGCCGTAGGGTTTTGCGGCGATCCCATCTTTTTCCAGATCTCGTATGAGTTGCTGTGCGTGTTATCTATGCGGTATTGGGTTAACGTAACGCTGGCAGCAGGCAGGTGATCAATGGTGATGGCTATCGGTTCGGCAGCGCCTTGCTGGTCGTTGTCGTGGTAGTTCCATACCATTACGGCGGCGGTGTTTTTGCCTTTGGAGGCCAGTACGCCAATATCGGTTAATGGTCCGCGTACGCTGGAATCCATCATGGCTTTGAGCGTGTACATGCGGGTGCTGGTAGCCTCCACGCGGTTGCCGCTCATCTTACCAAACATGCGGAACACGTTGAGCACGGGCTTATCTACCCCATTAGTAGCCAGATCGCGGAAGCCGTAGAACCAGGGCTGATTTTCAAACTCAAACGACCATGATACCGCACCTTTGAAATTGATGCCATATTCATCTGCCAATTCATACTTGCGGGCAAACGTAGCTGCAGTATAACTGGAATACATGGTGCCATTACGATAGGCGTTTGACGGATTAGTAGCCATGCCACAAGCCGCACACCCCTCCGGGTCAGATTCGCCGATGATGAGCGGAATATTTTTTGTTTGCGGATATGACGATGCAATGCGGAAGCCCGTAGCAATATCACGCAGCTGTGGCGCGGCATTCATCTGTACCATCTGACCCACCAGTTTAGGCGAACCTTTGGCGTGGAAACTCAGCAGATCAAGCGGTGAACCGATTTTACCCGTGGCGTAGTTGGTATCCTGAGTGCAGTGTTTGATGAAATTATTGGTCCAATCCTGTGCGCTTTTGCCTGCGGTGCCGGCAATATCCAGTCCGCCTACTTTAGCGGTCGGCAGAGCGCGTTTCAGGCCGTCGGTAGCGTAGTCATAGATCTTAAAGTAGTCTTGCTGAGTGCCGTGCAGGTAGCCGTTGGGCTCGTTCCATACCTCCCAATACCAGCTTTCTACTTCTTTTTTACCATAGCGCTCCACGCAGTGTTTTACCCAGTTGTAGATCAGGTCATCCCACTTTTTATAGTTGTTTGGCGGATATGACCAACCGGTGAGGATATCTTTATACGGGTCGCCCGGCTTCCAGTGATGGCGGTAAGGCTCGGGATGGGTAGAGAGGGCCTCTGGCATAAAACCAATTTGCGCAAAAGGCTTCATGCCGCGTTTTACGTAGGTGTCAAAAATGCTGTCAACAATGGCCCAGTTATAAACCGGTTTGCCGTTGGCATCTTCGGTATAGGCATTGGTTGATCCCCATTTCAGCGCCGCTTTGCCATCGCCTGTTACCAGCAGGCTGTGCGTGCGCACATAAACAGGCACCGGACTCAGTGCCGAAATTTCTGAAAGCAGTTTTTTGCCGTCTTTCATATAGGTGTAGTTTGGTTCGTCATAGCCAAACCAAGCCCACACGGGTTTCATGGGGGCTTTCTCTTTGGCAAGATCTACATTGATAACAGCAGGCCTTGCGGGCTGTTGTGCCACCGCTATCCCGACCGAAAATAAAGACACGCCGAGTGCTGCTTTTATGGTCTTCAGCATAAAAAAATAGAGGATTACAGATTTTATAATTTGGTTCATACCAAGGTATTTAAAAACTGTCGGTCTAACAAATAAAAGAAGAGAGGATAGGAGGCGTAAGAGTTTTGTAGCGAAGAAAATACAATGACCCTGGGAGGGAAGTTGCCGTAAATAAAGGAGCCGCAAACAGAAAGAGCCACAAATATGTGGCTCTACGTTATTTTAATCTTTAATCTCCAACCATTAGTACTCCATTGGTACAATCGGTTCTTTTTTGCTGGTAGACATAATCATCATGGTTTGGAAAGTTTTTACCACCGGGATGCGGCTGATTTTTTCCATAATCAGTTGTTCGTATGATTTAATGTCGCGTACGTAAACTTTCAGCAGAAAATCGCACTGACCGGTTACGTGGTGGCATTCGGTTACTTCCTTAATGCTCTTGATCTCGTCTAGAAACACCTGGATGGTGTTCTTTTGATGAAAATCCAGCGAAATCTGGATAAATGTTTTGATGCCCAGGCCCAGTTTTTCTTCGTCAACCAGTGCATGGTAGCTCTTAATATATTCGGCATTTTCCAGTTTGCGTACACGTTCCAGGGTGGGGGCAGGCGAGAGGCCTATCTCATTAGAGAGTTGCAGGTTGGTAATGCGTCCGTTCTCCTGTAATATTTTCAGAATCTGTAAATCAATCTTGTCAAGTTCAGCAGCCATCGTTCAGGTTATATGTATTCCAGTAAAACAAAATTAAATTTTTTATATCATACCAAAGACAAAAAATAATTTTTTACCCATTTTGTTTTTAGGCAAGTCTAAATTTATTATTAGATTTGCTTAAATGAATACGTTTACTGAGGAGAATTATCTTAAAACCATATATCACTGTTCGCTCAATAATGAGAGCGTGAGCACTAATCAGCTGGCGGCTGCTATTAACACCAAAGCGGCGTCTGTAACCGATATGCTGAAAAAGCTGGCTGAGAAACAACTCATCAACTATACCAAGTACCAGGGCGTTACGCTGACCGAGACCGGCGAGAAGATTGCCCTCGGCATCATTCGCAAACACCGCCTTTGGGAATATTTCCTGGTAGAAAAACTGCATTTTAAATGGGACGAGGTGCATGAGATGGCCGAAGAGCTGGAACATATCTCGTCTATAGAACTCATTAATCGCCTGGATCAGTTTATGGACTACCCCAAATATGATCCGCATGGCGACCCTATCCCTGATGCCAGCGGGCAGTTTAAACGCCAGGAGTTAAAACCGGTTTCGGCATTAGTTATCGGGCAGGCAGGTATCATCTCCGGCGTGGGCGATCACTCCCCCGCTTTTCTGCAATATCTGGAGAAAACATCGCTGGTGCTGGGCGCCCGTATTGAGGTGAAAGATATTGTGGCTTATGATCATTCTGTAGTACTACTAATTGGTAACCAAACCACCGGCATCAGCAGAGAGGTGGCAAAAAATCTGCTTGTAACCTTATGAACAACTCTATAAATCGCGAATCATTAGGCAGCGTACATGGCTCTGTCGATACCAATAAAACCGGCTGGCGCAAAGTTTTTGCGTTTATTGGTCCGGCGTACCTGGTAAGCGTGGGCTATATGGACCCGGGCAACTGGGCTACTGATCTGGCTGCCGGTAGTCAGTTTGGTTACCGGCTCATCTGGGTGCTGCTGCTCTCTAACCTGATTGCGTTGTTGTTGCAATCGCTCAGCGTGCGCCTGGGCATAGTGCGCGGACTGGATATTGCGCAGGCTTCAAAAAACAGCTATCCGCCGTTTGTAAATATTTGTCTGTACGTACTGGCGCAGATCTCCATCATTGCGTGCGATCTGGCCGAGGTAATTGGTATGGCCATCGGTCTGCAATTGCTGTTTAACCTGCCGCTCATTTGGGGCGTATCCATCACCATGCTGGATACTTTGTTGCTGCTCTTTTTGCTCAACAAGGGCATGCGCAAGCTGGAAAGCTTTATTGTGTCGCTGATATTTATTGTGGGTCTGTCGTTCCTTATTGAGCTGTTTATTGTGCAGCCGCAGCCAATGGAGATTGCCAAAGGCTTTATTCCGCATGGTTTGAGCCACCCGGAACTGTATATCGCTATCGGTATTATTGGTGCTACGGTGATGCCGCATAATTTGTATCTGCACTCATCGCTGGTGCAAACCCGTAAAATTGAGCGGACAGACACAGGGATACGCAGCGCTATTAAGTTTAACCTGTGGGATACCACTATTGCCCTCAACCTGGCGTTTTTTGTTAATGCCGCGATATTGATATTGGCGGCAAGTGCCTTCTTCCGCAATGGATACCACGAAGTAGCCGAAATACAGGATGCACACAAGCTACTGCGCAGTCTTTTTGGCGACGTTGCACCCAAACTGTTCGCGCTGGCTCTTATTGCTTCCGGGCAAAGTTCTACCATTACAGGTACGCTGGCCGGGCAGATCATCATGGAAGGTCACCTTAACCTGCGTATTGCCCCATGGCTGCGTAGATTGATTACCCGTTTGTTGGCTATCGTCCCTGCGTTCTTCACCATTTTGCATGCGGGTGAAGATGGCTTGGGCAAACTACTCATCCTGAGTCAGGTGGTGCTGAGTTTGCAGCTGGGTTTTGCGGTAATTCCGCTGATCCACTTTACGTCAGACAAAAAGCGGATGGGCGCTTTCGCTATTCGCAGGTGGACTGCAGTGCTGGCCTGGCTCTTTGCTATCCTCATTATCGGTCTCAATGGTCGGTTGGTGGTAGAGCAGTTGAGCGATTGGGCAGCCTCAAGTCCACAATCACAGCAACTGGTGCATTATGTGTTTACACCGCTCGCCATAGCCATCGGGGTGTTGCTGATTTATGTTTTTGTGCGACCGCTCATCTTTAAATACAACGATAGGCCAGCCTGGGTGCCACACGGACTGGCAACTTCGCTCAGTAAGATGGATGCCATTAACTATAACCACATCGGCGTTACCATTGATTTTTCTAAGAACGATCATGAGTCTATCCGCCATGCGGTAATGCAGGGAGGCAAAAAGGCCCGCTATACCCTTATCCATGTGGTAGAGACTGCCGGCGCACAATATCATGGCATTGAAACGATGGACCACGAAACGCAGAGCGACGTAGATAACCTGGAAAAATATGCAGAGGAGATTCGTACGCTGGGCTATAAAGCCGACCCGCAGATAGGTTTCGGTTTCCCGGCTGATGCTATTACCCAGATTGTGCAGGAAGAACAGATTGATTTTCTGGTGATGGGCTCGCACGGGCACAAGGTGCTCAAGGATATTATTTATGGATCGACAGTAGATAAGGTACGCCACAATGTGCACATCCCGGTGCTGATTGTGACGCCGAAGAAATAATATTTAAGGATCATGTCATGCTGAGGAACGAAGCATCTCTGACGCAAATCCACATGGACTGTCCTTAGAGATGCTTCGTTCCTCAGCATGACATGGAGCTTTTGGGTTAAACAGCCTGGCTGAGATCCCATCCCATTAACTGATTTATTTGCATATTTGCAAAATGGCAAACGCTAGCAAAGACATCTACATCAAGAACAAGAAAGCCTACTTTGAGTATTTTATATCAGATAAGTACACCGCAGGCGTAAAGCTGCTGGGTACCGAGATAAAATCCATCCGCGAGGGTAAGGCTAACCTGAACGATGCCTTCTGCACGTTTATCAACGAGGAGCTGTATGTGCGTAACCTGCATATTTCAGAATACTCGTACGGCTCGTTCTACAACCACGAGGCCAAGCGCGATCGTGTGCTGCTGCTCCACAAAAAAGAGTTGAAAAAATTGCAGAACCGCACCGAAGAAAAAGGTTTTACTATTGTACCTCTTGCCCTCTTCATCAGCGACCGTGGCTTTGCCAAGCTGGAAATTGGCCTGGCCCAGGGTAAAAAACTGCATGACAAACGCGAAACCATGAAAGATCGTGAAAGCAAAATTGAGATGGACCGCGTAATGAAGCGGTAATAAAGATGAAAGCTTAGAGATTAAAAGAAAACATACCGTACAGCCACATATTTGTGGCTTTTTTTGTTTAGATGAAGTAAGTAAAACGGGTGTCATCCTGAGCTCTGTCGAAGGGCGCGGGAGGATAGCATGGCGATACGCCCACCGCGCGTGTTTCGACAAGCTCAACATGACACCCCTCACTCTTTTTACGCTGTCTCATTTCAAAAGAAGGTTTTGTGGGACTTTTTCGTTATTCGCGATTCAGGAGGGAGGGTGTCATCCTGAGCTCTGTCGAAGGGTGCGCGAAGGCCGGGTTTATTGTTGAGCGCTCAGTGCCATTAGGTTGCCCAACTCGCAAGCCGTTCTGCGCAGGTTATCATAGGTATGATGTAATGCCGTAGGCAAGTCGGCCGGCTCATTGCCAATAGCCAATAGCGTGTCAAAATATTTAGATAGTTCTGGGTCTTGTTCAAGCGGTACTGCGCCCGCCAGTCCTATAACGGGTAGCTGATGTTGTTTAGCTGCAGAAGCCACCGCAAAAGGCGCCTTGCCCTGTAAAGTTTGCCGGTCAATGCTACCCTCGCCGGTTATCACCAGATTGGCCTGTTGCAGGGCTGCTTCAAAATTGGTTAGCTGCAGAAAATAAGCGCCGCCGCTCACCAGTTCGGCATTGAGCAAGGCGTATAGGCCGGCGGCTGCGCCACCTGCGGTGCCGCCGTGTTTTACCGCGGCCATATCTTTGCCGGTGGTTTTTAAAGCGACTTCGGCCAGGCGGGTGAGAGCTTGATCCAAAACTTCAACGTCGTCTTCGCTTGCTCCTTTTTGCGGACCGAATACGGTAGCCGCACCTTCATCACCCAGTAATAAATTGTCAACATCGCAAAGAACCGTAACGTGGCAATGGCGCAGGCGATGGTCTAATCCGGTGATGTCGATGCTTTGTAGCTCGGTAAGCTGCGCAGGGGTGCTGATAAGTTCTCCATCGGCATCTTTAAATTGCACACCCAAGGCCATGAGCATACCCATGGCTCCATCCACCGTTGCCGAGCCGCCCATACCCAGAATAATGCGATCAACACTATGGTCAAGCGCAGCTTTGATCATTAACCCCGTACCGTATGATGTTGCCTGCAGGGGATTGCGTTCGTCCTCCTTGAGTATTCTTAAGCCCGATGCAGCTGCCATTTCTATAACCGCTGTAGTTTCGTCATCAATCAGTCCAAAAATGGCATCAATTTCCCTGCCAAGCGCATCTACCGTTTCTACCGTGACCGGTTGCCCATTCCTGTGCTTGATAATGAGGGTGCCGGTGCCATCGCCGCCGTCTGCTACGGGGAAACGTTGACACTGGCAATCAAGCCGGCTTTGCTCAAGACCTTGTGCAATGGCGCGGGCGGCATCATCGGCCGTCAGGCTGTTTTTAAATGCGTTAGGCGCGATCAGGATGTTCATCACTTATAGGTTTTGGTTAGAAAACTTTGTCATTGCGCTCAACCCGCCCACGTCCCGCTCGTAATGACAATAATTGATTTGTACGTCATTGTCCGTTCACCACATTAACAGGTGCACCACTCACAAAAGCTTTAATGTTATTAACCGTCACATCCATTAACCGCGTACGGGCCTCTTTTGTTGCCCAGGCAATGTGCGGGGTGATAATACAGTTTTTGGCTTTAAGCAGTGGGTTGTCGGCCGGTGGCGGCTCAACGGGTAATACATCAATCCCTGCACCGGCAATGATGTTGTTATTCAGCGCATCGGTCAGATCGGCGGCGTTGATAATTGGTCCGCGTGAGGTGTTGAGCACAAAGGCCGATGGTTTCATCAGCGCCAGCGTTTCTTTATTAATCAGATCCTGCGTTTGCGGGGTGAGTGGGCAGTGGATGCTGATTACATCGGCCTCCTTAAACAGATCCATCATCTCCACCCAACGGAAACCAGGACGGTGTGATTGATCGGTATGTGTACGCCCCGCAGCAATTACCTTCATGCCGAAAGCTGCCGCAGCATCAGCCACCTTACCGCCTATCGATCCCAGACCAATAATGCCCATGGTTTTACCTTCCAGCTCTATCAGGGGATAATCCCAAAAACAAAAATCTTTAGAGCCCGACCATTTGCCCGCCATCACCGCATCGCTATGGCGTTGCACATGGTGCGTCAATTCCAACAACAAGGCAAAAGTTAATTGGGCTACCGATGAAGTACTGTAGCCAGGAACATTGCTCACTACAATGCCTTTCTGCTTACAAACCTCGGTGTTGATGATGTTGTAGCCGGTGGCCAGCACGCCGATGTATTTCAGGTCGGGCAACTGATTCAGTGTCTCCTCACTCATGGGTACTTTGTTGGTAAGCACCATATCAGCACCGGCGCAACGGGATACAATTTCTGATACCGGGGTGCGATCATGGATGGTAACATCGCCCAGGCTGTTAAGGACATCCCACGAAAGATCGCCGGGGTTAAGGGTATAGCCATCAAGCACTACAATTTTCATAAGCAGGTTTATTGGGAGGTAAGTTAACTAACTAAAGTTGCGGATTACTCAACGAGTGAAATCTTTTGTCATTGCGAGGAACGTGAGGGCTGGTGAATAGGGGTGACGAAGCAATCTCGTCGTATGGTTATCCATGCGACGAGATCGCTTCGCGCTCAGTTCTTACCCACAACCCTGCTCGCAATGACAAACTTTTTATAAGAATTTGTAGTCCGCAACTTGAGTTAATTGAATTGTTTTGAGATTTAACTATCGCAAAATATAAAATACCCTTGAAGACGACAATTGAAATAACAGTGCACCGGCCGATAAAAACAAAAAAAGGCCGGTCAATGCAGACCGGCCTCCCTGTTTTATGAGATTATTTTGATTAGTACTGTGCATCCAGCGCAGTCTTGAAATCGTTTAATAAATCTTCGGTATCCTCAATGCCTACAGACAGGCGGATCATTGAATCAGGAATGCCCATCTCCGCGCGGCGGTCTGCACCCAGCTCAAAGAAGATGGTATGTGCTACAGGGATAGCCAGTGTGCGGGTATCGCCAAGGTTACTGCTCTTGATTACCAGTTGCAGGTTGTTCAGGAACTGGAACAGGTCTACATCATCGGTCAAGGCAAAGCTTAATAAGGCGCCATTACGTTTAAACAGGCGACCGGCCAGCTCATGCTGCGGGTGCTGCTCCAGGCCAGGATAATAAACTTTGCTCACTTTTGGGTGATGCGCCAGCAGGGTTGCCACGGCAGCAGCATTGGTACAAGCACGCTCCATACGTAGCGCCAGCGTTTCTGAACCTACCGATAGGGTATGCGCTGCCTCTGGTGCCAGGGTGCCGCCACCATCGCGCAGGCCGCGCTTGCGAATCTGCGCCATGCCCAGCATTTGTGGTTTGATCATGCCTTTCAGCACCGGGGCAATATTTTCATAAGTATCCCAGTCAAACAGGCCGGTATCGGTCACACTACCGCCCAGGGCGTTGGCATGGCCGCCAATGTATTTGGTTAAGGAGTTAATAACCAAGCTGGCATTCACACTCACCGGACGGAACAGGTATGGCGATGTCATGGTGTTATCAACCACATAGATCACATTTTTCTCTTTGCAAAACTCGCCTATCTTTTCCAGATCTGCCACTTGGGTAGCCGGGTTGGCAACGGTTTCTACCAGTACCATTTTGGTACGGTTGGTATAGGCGGCTTTTACGTTTTCTACATCGGTCGCATCAACAAAATCAATGCTCAGGCCAATATCGGTAAGTGTTTGCAGGATGCTGCGGGTGTTGCCAAACAGGTATGAGCTGGCAATCATATGGTCGCCGGCTTTTAGCAGGGCCATGATGGTGGCCGTAATAGCCGCCATACCGGTAGAGAAAGCAATGGTAGCAAGCCCCTGCTCCATCTGGGTAATCTTATGCTCAAGCGCGGTAACGGTTGGGTTGCCCTGACGCGAGTATGCGTAACCTTTTGATTTGTTCTGAAAAACATCTACCAAACCCTGCACATCATCAAAACCCCAGGTAACGGCGTTGTGTACAGGTTGATGCAATGCACCGTGCTCTGGTTTCAGCAGACGGTCTGAATGAAGTATGGTGGTGGTAAAGCCTTTATTATTGCTCATGACGATAAATGATTTGCGTGTGCTACCAAGACGGTAACCGTTTAGCGCCGCTGCGGACTATGAGCGCCCGATTGCAATACGCCAAAATTTTGGCAATTATAATAGAAGTTTTAGGAAATCGACGCAAAAAATTTAAGTTATAAGCATTGGCTGACAATTCTGATGCTGAAACTAACCTTATAGTTGTTTTGTGCCAAAATATCGCCTAACTTTAACTATACTGAACCATTTATCAAACCAATTATGCGGATATTAACCAGATCCATTACGTGCCTGTTGTTAGCTACGTTGCTGGGAGCATGTAACCTGCACTCATCTCAGAAAACAGATGAGCCCATTACCCGCCAGGATGTCGTCAATGACTTTGAAACGCGCTGGGCAAAGCTGGTCAATGAACGTGGCAGCCGTAACCCGCATTTCGGCATCATACGGTTTGAAGAAGATGGTCCCGTTGCTTTCAGACTGCGCCACAGGTTGAAAAACAGCTACCTGGTAACCATGGATTTTTATAAGACTGAGCAAAACGATGCGGGTACTTTTGCCACCAGCTACTGGAACTACCGCTATCGTTTTTATCGCGGCAAATATGGCGATGTCGTGCTGGGCGATGAGATTAAGGGCGATGTCAGGACATCACAGGTGTTGCGTTGAGTAAACGGTCAAATTTTAATTCAAAAATCTTGTCATTGCGAGCGGGCTAGTGAGTTTGGACTGAGCGCGAAGCAATCTCGTCGCATGCTTAGGTATGCGACGAGATTGCTTCGTCACCCTTACGCACATTCCCAAACGTTCCTCGCAATGACATAATTTGTAGAAAAGCTTTTCCTCCCTAAAACTTCACCTGTATCGCCTGTCCCGAATAAGTAATCAATTTATCAGTCTGCGCGGTCTCTTCACCCGCCACGCCATGCCCCGGCTTAACTATTACCACCTTAAATCTGTGTTGCTTTGGCATACCCTTATACCATCCCTTAGTTGCACTGATGCTAAGAGTTTTCAGCTGATCGTTCCAATTAAAAGTATAGGTGGCAGAGCGGCCTTGCTCGTAGTTGTAATTATCGTTCTCATCTTCATAAACCTTAAACTGGCCGTTGGCGCCGGGATAGATACGCAACTCTGTCGGCTCATCGGTTTTTTGTGTGGCGTATTCTACCACCGGGCCCATTGGTATGATGGAACCTGAACGAACGTATAGCGGCAAGATATCAATCGGCGCATCGGCTTGGAGTGTCTGGCCGCCTCTCAGCGTTTGGCCGGTCCAGAAGTTGTACCATTGCGTGCCTGCCGGCAGATACACCTTGCGGCTTTTTGCACCTGCTACGGCGTGCGCCCTGGTATAAAGCTGATCTGTTACCGGGCAAACCATCAACGCTGGACCGAACAGATATTGATCTTTTATATCATAAACCTGCTGATCGTTCCTGAAATCAAATGCCAGCGAGCGCATCATGGTGTAGTTATCTTGAGTCACGCTGCCCGCTACTGAATAAATGTAAGGTAGCAGCCGGTAACGCAGCTGATCAAATTTTAGCAGGATGGCCTTGGTATCGGCATCCCAGTTGTCAGAAAACAGCGCACGCTCACCCTTGCCATGGATACGGAAGATGGGGCAGAAAGCACCGAACTGAAACCACCGGGTAAACAATTCGCGATTTTCGGGTTTGGCCCAGTTGGGGGCGTTCCATTTGTAATGGTAGCCGCCAATGTCCGACGTCCAGTAGGGCATCCCCGATGTACAGGCATTGATGCCCTGCGGTACCTGGCACTTGAATGCCTCAAACGTGCAGGTAATATCAGATGACCATAGCGTGGTGGCGTTACGCTGCTGACCGGCAAAGGCCTGGCGTACCAAAAAGAACGCCCGTTTGCCCGGCATATCCTCGCGCCAGCCTTTGTACAGGCCTTTGGTATGCTCCAGCGAGTAGGTGTTAAAATAATCAATTCCCTTGCCAACGCTAAAGTTAGCCTGGCGACGGGCATCCAGCAGGGCGCCGTTGTCGGGTTCGCATTGGTCAACCCACCAGGCATCCCAGTCGTAACGTTTAATCATGCTGTCGCGGGCCTGCTGCCAGTACAAATCGCGGGCTTTGGGGTTATGGGCATCGTAATAGGTATCAAAAGTATGGGTCATTACGTTGTCCCAGGTAATATCGGTTAAAAAGCCGTTTTTCTTTAAGGCATCAAAGTTGGCGGTGCCTTTGCCAAATACCGGCCAGATGGAGATCATGGCGTGGATGTTGGCCTGATGCAATGCTGATACCATAGCCTTTGGATCAGGGTAACGCTCTGGCTTCATGATGTGCGACCCGATGGGCAGTGGTTCCCAGTAATACCAATCCTGCACAATGGCATCAACCGGGATGTGGTTTTTGCGGTAATTGTCTTTCACGCTCAATACCTCTGCCTGGGTTTTATACCGGTCTTGCGACTGGAACAGTCCGTAAGCCCATTTAGGGAACATGGGTGTCGTGCCGGTTGCCGTGCGGTAAAGATTGATGATACGATCAAAATCGGGTCCGTAAAAGAAATAGTAATCTACCATGCGGCCGCTCTCTGATACATATTTAAAGCGCGTGTTGCCATCCTCGGCACCATAAAAGTTAGAGGCCGAGTAATTATCCCAGAGCAAGCCGTAGCCGCGTGTGGAGAGTAAAACCGGGATAGCGCCTGTAAGGTATTTAATGGCCAGATCCTGATTGCGTCCCTTGTAGTTGATGGAAAGTGAATCCAGCGGGTGACAGCCTAAGCCAAACAAACCCTCATTGGCCGGCGAGTTAAACTGGGTTTGGCAGTTATAGGTAGCAATGCCTGCAATGGTGGCCGGTTGCATGCTTTTGTTTCCGGTTGGAGATTCAGCGCAGATCTGTTGTCCGGCGGTATTGGCGTATGTAATAGCGTTGGTGATTTTATCAATCGTTATCTTCAACTTTTTTGTGGTGATGAACACCGATTTGCCGTTGCTGTTTAGTGTAAAAGCCGGACGCTGTTTCCACGCGTTATTAACTACCAGCGATTGCACTTGCGGGAAATTATCCAGAACGGTATAGCGCACGCGGATAATGTCGTCAGTGCAAACATTGATCTGCATTAGTCCTTCTTTTAATTTGAAGCTAACACCATCCTGATTTTTGGAGAATGATTCAATTTGCGCACCGGCGATATAATGAGCCAGCAGAAAAGGCAAACATACGGCGAGTACCCGACGATAAAATTTCGGCATAATGGTTTTAGGAAGATTAGGTTTATAATGCTACTAAGTTAACCTTTTTTGCGAGCTGTTAACAATCGATTGCGTGTCAGTGTGATATGCCGTTTAGTATAAGGGCATATAAGGTTGGGGCTAAAGCCTTTTTATTGTATGCTGCTTATCCGTTGGCTAAAGCCAACGGCACTAAACTCGCTTTAAGTTCATTGCCGGCCTATTTATGGGACGGGGGGGGGCAATGATCGGGAGTGGCTTTAGCCAAAACAGGGTGCTTTTTAATGCGATTCCCTGGTCGTATATCGGCATTTGAAAACAAACAAGGCGACCTTGTACAGGCCGCCTTTTAAATATCAGTCAATTTAACTTTTTGTCATTGCGAGGAACGGTCGGGTACTGCGTGAGGGCGACGAAGCAATCTCGTCGCAGGAATAGACAAGCGACGAGATTATTAATGAGTCTAATATTTTTTAAGGCATTAATGAGCTCCCTCCGGTCGGTTGTCTTCGCGCTCCATCCTGCTCACAGCCTGCTCGCAATGACAGATTGTATCTAGTGACTACTCACCAGCTCAATCAAGCCGTAAGAGAGGTATAGAAAAGCAACCTCCCGGTTATTAAACAAGATGGCCGGTTTAGGCGGCGATACCAGCATGGCACCCTCGCCAGTCAGGCGCTCAATCTCGGCATTGATATCATCAACCTCAAAACAAAGGTGATAGTAGGAGATGCGCTTTTTAACCAGGTTCTCTACCTGCTTGCCAGAGATCAGTTCGATGTTGGTGCCGTCTTCCAGTGTCAGCATTACCAGTTCTGCGTTCTGTTGCTCGTCAAACACCACGGGGGTTTGATCAATCACTTTATGCAGACGGTGGATGTTGGCTATCTCCTCGTTAATATCGGCACAGGCTACGCCAACGTGGTGCAGTTTCATGGCCATTAACCCAGTTTGGCGGTAATAGAATCAATCATTGCGCCCACATTGCTCCAGGAGTGGATCTCCTGCGAGGTAAAGCGGATCTTAAACTTTTTCTCAATAGCAACAATCAGCTGAATGTGGTTTAATGAGTCCCAATCTTCCACGTCATCAGCAGTGGTTTCTCTTGATAACACAATATCCTCGTTATCTAAAATATCAATAAAAACTTCGTTTACGGTTTTCAGTACTTCGTTGCTATCCATAATATATTAATCTTTTTGGGTGATGTATACTTCTTTTGGTTGGTAGGCGGTTACGTCCAGTTCCCAGCGGTCATTAACCGGGGTAAAGCCCAGGTTAAGGTAATGGTCTTTTACCAGTGCGTTCTTTTTGGTAGGCAGGTATTCGCCTACTATCTTTTTAAAGCCACTTGCGCTTGCTGCTGCTACAATGGTGTTAAGCGTAAATTGTTCCATGCCGCGCTTCAGTACACGGCAGCTCATAATCCAGCTGTCAACAAACAGTTCTTGTGCTGATAGTGCCTTGAGGATCACTACGGCAATTAGTCCGTGGTCGCCAAACTTATCGCCCAGGTTAAAGCTCAGGGTAATGAAATCGCCGCTGGTAGCCAGTTGGGCAATGTCGTCCTCGGTATAGCGCACGGTACGCAGGTTAAACTGGTTAGAACGCTGGGTAAGTTGAGATACGCGCGGCGTGTTAAACTTATCAAAGCTTTTTACATCGGCCAGCATTTGCAGGCTTTGCAGAAAATCCTGCTCGCTGGTAAAGCTGTTTTGCAGTTGCGTGCGTTTGGCCTCCTGCTGATATTGTTGGGTACGCTGTGCGTCTTCTTCGGTATATGATGCCGTTTCAAACAGGTTAAGCGTGCGCAGGTATTGTACGTATTCGGCAGGGTCTTCTGGTAGCTCGGGCACGGTAATATCAGGGATGCCAGATTTTACCATCTCGCGCTCGAACGGGTTGTCATCCAAAAACACCATCGAGTCAAACCCGATGTTCAGCACCTGTTGGATGTGGCGGATGTTATCCACTTTGTTTTCCCAGTTGGCAACAAAAATGGCAATGTCATCAATTTTCAGCACCATATCCGGGTGACTGTTGAATGGCTCTATGGCAATGGCCTCGGTATTTTTACTGCACACGGCCAATATAATGCCACGGCGTTTCAGTTCTTTGCACCACAGTTGCAGCTCGGTAAAAGCTTTACCCATGCCCAGGTAACCTATCTGGATACCCTCCATGCCGTCGTCGCCAATAATGCCGCCCCAGGTAGTGTTGTCCAGATCGAGCACCAGACATTTTTTGAAAGAGCCGGCAATAGCACTGATAATCTGCGTTAGCGCATGTGCAACCGTCGGCACAAAATCAATGTTAAACACCATATCTGCACTGATGTACATCTTGGTGTCGAACACGTGCTCATACCCGCGGTGAGCCGCAAGTGATGCCAGATCGGCAATGAAAAGGTTTTTATTCTGGCGCGCCAGATCCATCAGTCCAAGGTTGATCTTGCGGAGCTGATAAGTGAATGAAACATGGGTCTTATTAGCATAGTTGCCAAAAACCTTGTCGTCAATTTCAATATAAGTGTTGATGATAACACGAGCCGAAAGCCGCGCCGAGAGTTGCTGATACAAAGCCTCGGTTTGCGCAATGATATGATCGGCAAAACCGGCCCTGTCCTGGCTTTTATAAAAGTCTTTCAGCAGATGCTCTGTTGAGCGGAGGATGATAACGTAAGCAGGCCCGGCCTCGTACAATTCAGACGATGGATCGAACACCTGTCGTTCAATCTGATTGTAATCTGCCTCGTAGATATCCAGATTGAGGCCAAACTCAAAACCGTAACCAGAAACAGCCTGGTTGATAAATTGCGAAGCCGAATCGGCCAGCAAGGCCACCTTTATTTGCTTCAGCCCTTCACGGCTTTTTTTGTTGTTTTTTTTAAGGTCTAAGAAACTCAACATATGGCCGCAAAGCTATGTGTTTTCGGGTAATAATTGGTATTGATAATACTAGTAGTTGTAAGTGTGTTGTTAAATAATCTTTAACCGTTCCTCTTCCAAATCAATCTGATATAGCTGCACACGGATCATCTCTTCGTTCACCTCGGTATCTTTATTCAAAGGTGAATCGCTAAATTTTTACGGCTGTATATAAAATGTCATTTGTACAATTTATATTTGGTTAAACCAAAGAGAACCAATACTATGAGAAGATTTACATCTTTCGCATTTCTATTAATGTGCGTTTGCGGCGGCGTGGCCACGGCCCAACAGCCAGACAGGCCAAACCTGGCTATAATTGCCACGCCAAGCGGATCTGGCGGCGAGTTATTGCGCTTAAACGATGGCGTGATGCCCTCCGGTAACCGCACCCCGGCAGGCAATCGTCGCCAACAGCCCCGGTTAGGTACCCAGTGGGTGCAGTACGACTGGAAACAGCCCGTGGCCGTTAAAGAAATTGCCACCTATTGGCATAGCGTAGATGGGGGAGTGCCGATGCCCAAAGCTTACCACATACTATACTGGGATGGCAGCGCTTTTGTGCCGGTTAAAAACGCCAGTGCATTAGGCCTGCAAAATAATCAACTCAACAAAACCGCTTTCGAAGAAATAAAAACCAACCGAATGCGCTTGGAGGTTGACTCGACCGACCGTGGCGTTACTCCACTGCAGGAATGGATTGTTTATCAAACCGAGGGTACTGCATATCCGGCCGTAATTACCGCCGGTATAGATCGGGACGTGATGCTGAATGGTAAAACCTACCTGGCCGGCGTGGTGAAATCATCAACGCCCGTGCAACAGGTAAAATGGGAAAAGGTATCGGGCCCGGGCTCGGTTGCTTTTAGTAGCGCGACGGATAAAACCGGATCGGCCACTTTTTCTGCCCCCGGCAACTATGTGTTGTCGCTAACTGCGGGTTCGGGTAACCTGGCATCGTCATCAACTTTGAAAGTTAGGGTAGCTACGCCGCCGCCGGCTAAACGCCTGGATGTGGTTTATACCCGTCGTTATAAAATTGACAGCAAGTTGTGGAACGATAGGGCCAAAGCCATGATTGTTAACTGGATTCCGTTTTGTGTCGATCAATGCGAACGTACCGACCTGGCTACCGGGCAGGGCGGTTTAGATAATTTTATTGAGGCAGCCAAAGCCCTGCGCGGCGAGCCGCACGGTAAGCATAAAGGATATGTGTTCTCTAACGCCTGGGTGCACCAAACGGTAGAGTCAATGTGCGAGGCGCTGATGGTTGACCCACAGGGTGATCCGGAAATGATTGCTGCCCAGCAGGAAATGCAGCAGACCTTAGATCGCTGGATCCCGATCATTTTATCGGCTCAGGAGCCTGATGGTTACCTGCAAACCGCCTGGACACTGCGCGATACCAGCAGATGGCATCAACGCTGGTCGCCAACGGAAAGCCGTGGAAACCATGAGGGTTATACGGCCGGTTATTTTATCGAGTCGGCTATTAACCATTACACGCTTACTGGCGGTAAAGACAAACGTCTATATAATGCAGCCAAAAAGCTGGCTGATTGCTGGGTGGCCAATATTGGTCCGGGTAAAAAGACCTGGTATGACGGACACCAGGAGATGGAGCAGGCGCTGGTACGTTTCGGCCGTTTTGTAAATGACATGGAGGGCCACCAGAGCCATGGCGATAGTTACATCAAACTAGCTAAATTTCTGCTGGATAGCCGCGGTGGCGGCAGCGAGTATGACCAGAGTCATGTACCAGTGCAACAGCAATATGAAGCCGTTGGTCATGCCGTGCGTGCTACTTACAATTACTCAGGGATGGCCGATGTGGCTGCCGAAACCGGCGATGTTGATTACCAGAGCGCTG
Organism: Mucilaginibacter yixingensis; assembly: GCF_041080815.1. NCBI lineage: Bacteria > Pseudomonadati > Bacteroidota > Sphingobacteriia > Sphingobacteriales > Sphingobacteriaceae > Mucilaginibacter > Mucilaginibacter yixingensis. The sequence continues at coordinate 169,137 of NZ_CP160205.1, forward strand.
TCATGTCGCTTTGGGATAACATGGTGAACAAAAAATATTACATCACCGGTGGCATTGGCAGCGGCGAAACTTCTGAAGGGTTTGGTGGTAACTATTCGCTGCGCAATAACGCTTATTGCGAATCGTGCTCCAGCTGCGGACTCATCTTTTTTGAGTATAAGATGAATATTGCTTACCATGACGCCAAATATGCCGATTTATATGAGGAGACGATGTACAATGCCCTGCTCGGCTCGCTATCGCTGGATGGTAAAGATTTTACCTACACCAATGCGCTGGCTACTGCGCAGCCACGTTATGAATGGCATGCCTGCCCGTGCTGTGTGGGTAATATTCCGCGCACACTGCTTATGATGCCTACCTGGACATATGTGCTTGGCGATGACGGTTTATATGTTAATCTGTTTGTGGGCAGCACTATCCGCGTTGATAAAATTGCGGGCACCGATGTAGAGATGGTGCAGAAGACAGATTACCCGTGGAGCGGCAAAGTAAACATCACCGTTAATCCAGATCAAAGCAGGGCGTTCACGGTTTATGTGCGGGTGCCAAACCGTGCCACCAGTACATTATATAGTGCAGTGCCACAGGTAAAAGGCCTTAAATCAATTTCGGTAAACGGCCGGGTGTTTACACCTAAAATTACTAATGGTTATGCCGCCATTAAACGGGTATGGAAAAAAGGCGATCATATTGATGTGGAACTGCCTATGGAAATACAGCGCGTAACCGCCGATGAGCGTGTAGCTGCCGACAAAGGCAAAATGGCCCTGCGCTACGGTCCGCTGATTTATAATGTAGAGGCTGCCGATCAGGATATCAGCAAAACCATCAGCAATAAACCGCTCAGCCTTAAATGGCAACCAGATTTTCTGCACGGGGTAATGACTATTAACGGTACCTGGGCAGATGGCTCGCCCCTGCTGGCGGTGCCCAACTACGCCCGCATGAACCGGGTAGCCACAACGGCTACACCACAAGCAGAGCAGGTGCTGGCGCCAACGCGGCCAAATGAGCCGCCCAGTTATGTAGAACGCGGTCCGGTAAGCACGGTCTGGATCAATTCAAAAGCAGAAAACAAATGATAGGAGAGGTTCTGTAGTATAAACAAAAAAGGTTGAGCATTGCTCAACCTTTTTTGTTTGTAAATGATGGTTAAAAGCGTTTGTTTGGTGGGCAACTTCGGGCCAGATCTGGCCCGAAAACTCGTCACATGTGGTGTGTCAATATTTGTTTTGAATGTTACTTTTAATAAAAGTTGCAACTTTAATTTGTTTTGTGTAACTACGTGTTAAGATCTGTAGCCAATTGAAGGTGCCAGGTTTGAACGTTGCCAATTATTCTAAAGAGTTAAAAAATTTTCCTGTTCTAAAATAAATTTTGAATTGTAATAATTGTATTATAATTTAGCAATGCAATCGATTGTTAAGAGTGGGGTCCAATTGCCACCTAACAATTATCCAATTATTAACCAGGCCGATAACTTAACCATCTATCGGTAGTATGAATCTAAATTTATAGTTTATGAGAGAAATTTTACTTTTCCCCCATGCTGCTTTTTATGTGGCATCCCACAACCATTTGATAACAAACCTGCACGGGCCTACAAAGCGAGCGTGAAGTTTGCATGTACGAAACATTACCAGGATCAATAAACAGCATTGTTTATTGTTTTTTGGTATTTGTTGCAGCTGTATTTAGGTGATAGCCTTTAACGCTTCCTTTAAGTAAGGCCAGACAGGCAGAACGACTTAGAACTGGTGATGTTGTTTGTTTTACTGTCTAAGTAATATCATCTAAAAGCGGCTTTGTACAGCCCCATTGCTATTGTTATCAACCAATTACGTAAAGTATCTTGAAGAGTGTCTGGGTGGATGCCGCCAATTATCAAGCCTCCAGACTTATTTGTGAACCTTTTATAATCCCTATTCAATTATGAGTTTTTCTAACCAATTATCATTAAGCGCCAACCCCTGGCGACAAAAAAAACAACTCATTACACGATGCTTTTCGCTCTGCATGGTGTTTGTGTTGATGGCCGCGCAGGTGTTTGCGCAGGCAACCAAAACGGTGAGTGGTACAGTGCGTGATGATCACGGACAATCTGTTCCTGGTGTTACCGTAAGTGTTAAAGGCACTACTACCGGAACCGTTACCGATATTCAGGGCCATTACAGCCTGAAAGTTAGCGGAAATGCTACGCTGGTATTTTCGTCTATAGGCTATTTGTCGGTAGAAGAAGCAATTAACAACCGTGCCACTATTAACGTTACGCTGAAGGACTCAGAAAAAAGTCTGAATGAAGTAGTTGTTATTGGTTACGGCACCGTTAAAAAGAAAGATTTGACCGGTGCGGTAGCCTCAGTAAGTGGTAAAGACATTGCCGCTACACCGGTTACCAACGTGGCGCAAGCCTTACAAGGCAAGCTGCCAGGTGTAAGCATCGTATCGCAAGACGGTCGTCCGAATGCAGACGTCGCCATTCGCGTACGCGGCGGTACCTCAATTACACAAAGTAATCAGCCACTGGTTTTGATTGACGGTCAGCCAGGTACGATTGGTGACGTACCGGGAGACCAGGTGGAGTCAATCGACGTGCTGAAAGATGCATCTTCAACCGCAATTTATGGTACCCGCGGTGCTAACGGTGTAATTTTAATTACTACCAAAGCGGCAAAAGCAGGTAAAACTGTGGTTACTTATAACGGCTACGTTAAAATTAATACGCCAACCAAATATCTGCAGGCATTAAACCCTTATGATTATTTGAAATATGTTTGGGCCAACGCAGCAGCCAACGGCGCAGCTTACCAAACACCATTTGAGAAATACTATGGCCTGGGTGCCAATAGCGGTGCTAATACCGGTGGTATTAACAGCTATCAGGGTTTGGCTACAGATGATCCGCAGAAACAAGTGTATCATCAATCTACTTCATGGAACCATGCGTTAACCTTATCTGGCGGTACAGACAAAACCAAAATGTTGTTCTCTACCACTTATGCTGATGAGCAGGGTATGAAGGTGAACTCTTACCTTAAACGTTTAACCGCTAACTTTAAATTGAGCCACAAGATTGCAGACAATCTTACCTTTGATTTAAATACCCGTTACACCAGCACGCCAATTGTTGATGATGAGGGTACCAGCAGCGGCAGCGGTTCTTTACTGTCATCTGCTTACCGTTTCCGTCCAATTGCAACCGACCACGTTTTGGGTGATAAAACTGCATTGCTGACAGGTAACATTGAGCAGTATGGTAAAAACTCTATGTGGGATATGTATAACCCTGCAGTGCGTGCGGCAGATTTTGATCCATATTCTATTACCGATGGTATTGCGTCAATCCAATCTTTAACCTGGGGCATTATTAAAGGACTAACCTATCATACCGATTTCAACGTAACCAAATCATGGGGCCAGCGCAAATACTGGTCAGGCGCTATCTATAACGCTACTTATACTGATGATAGCGGTAATAAACTGTACGCCGGTAACGTTGACTACCGCAAAACTGATAGCTGGTCTTTACGCTGGACCAACACCCTGAACTATGAATTTAACATTAACAAAATTCATAACTTCAGTGTATTGGCCGGTCAGGAAGTTTCTAACTCGGGCGGTACAGGTTTAGCTACAACAGCAACCTATTTCCCTGCCAACTATACTGAGGCAACAGCTTTTGCCAACATCAACCAATACGATAAAACTAAAGGCTTGCTAACAACCACATCAAGCGTATCAGTTCCAAACCGTATTCTTTCTTACTTCGGTCGTGCTAACTATTCATTGCTTGACCGTTATCTGGTTACTGTAACATTCCGTGCTGATGCTTCTTCTCACTTCCCGCCAGCCAATCGTTGGGGATATTTCCCTGCAGCGGCTTTGGCCTGGAGAGTTACCGAAGAAAAATTCATGAAGAATGTTAAATGGTTGGATTACCTGAAAGTACGTGCATCATTTGGTGAGGTAGGTAATGACCTTAACAGCTCTGGCTTGTGGACTCAAACCTGGGCATCTGTTACAGACCAGCGTTTAAATTATGATCTGGGTCATCAGCCTCAGGCTGCTTATGACTATACCAACTCTACCACACTGGCCAACCTGAATTTGAAATGGGAAACCACCATTACCCGCGATTTGGGTTTTGACTTTACCCTGTTTGGCGACAAGCTGTCTGGTACTGTAGATGTATATCATAACACTACTAAAGACCTGTTGCTGCAAACCGTTATTCCGGGTATTACCGGTTTCTCTACCACTTATGCTAACGTGGGTCAAACCAGTAATAAAGGTGTGGAGATCTCTTTATCTGGAACGATATTTAAATCAAAAGACTGGAGAGTTTCTGCAAGCGGTAACATCAACTTTAACAAAAACAACGTAGATCAACTTGCGCCAAGCGTTACCGGTTTATATGGTACCAGCTGGGCAAGCAGCGCCAGCTACCCAACTCAGGATTATGTGCTGAAAGTAGGAAACCCGGTTGGCTTGGTAAGAGGTTTTACTTATACCGGTTATTATACACCGGCTGATTTTAATTATAGCAATGGTGTATATACACTGAAACCAGGTGTGCCAGATTTGGGCACCTTCCAGGGCGTTACCCACGGTTTAACTACTGCTGATAAGCCATCTACACAGGTTGCTTACCCAGGCTTACCAAAATACAAAGACCTGAACGGTGACGGTAAAATTGACGATAACGACGTATCTGTTATTGGTAACATGAACCCTAAACATACCGGTGGTTTCAACCTTTCTGCAGGTTATAAAAATATTGACCTGAGCTTAAACTTTAACTGGAGCTACGGTAACCAGGTTTATAACGTAAACAAACTGGCATCACTGTACGGTAACAAAGAAGCCGGTGTTTATGAAAACAAACTGTCAATCGTAAACAATGCCTATAAAATTTATGATGTGGTTAATGGCAGCCTGGTGCGCTTATCAACCCCAGATCAGTTAAATGCAGCAAATGGCAATGCTTCTTTGCCATTGGGTTATAGCGAAGGCGGTGTTACCTCAACATTGGGTATTGAAGATGGCTCATTCCTGCGTTTAAATACGCTTACTTTAGGTTATACTGTACCTAAAAAGGTATTAACCAGAGCAAAAATCAGCAACCTGCGTATCTACGGTAGCATCTATAACGTATTCACCATCACCGGTTACAGCGGTTTAGATCCGGAAGTAAACACCAACCTGTCGGCTAACTCAGTTTATCCAACTCCAGGGTTTGACTTTGGTACCTATCCGCGTGCCCGTTCATTCGTAATAGGCGTTAACCTTAATTTCTAATCTTAAATAGTAGAAACAATGAAAAAGATTGCAACATATATAACCGGATTAGCATTGTGCCTCAGTTTAAGCCAATGCAAGAAATCCTTTCTGGATGCAACATCTCCATCAAATCTGGACGACCAGTTTGTTACCAGTACCACTACAGAAACGTTTAAAACACTTTCATGGTGTTATGCCAACTATCGCCAGAACTGCGTGATGGGAACATACCGCTGGAATGACCCGATTGGCTCTGATGCCGAGACTTATCCGGAACAGGGATCAACCAACAACATCAACGCCATTGGCAGGTCAGACTTATTGCCTATAGACGCCCAGTCAGGCGGTTTTAACGCACTTTACAGCACCGCTGCACGTGCAATTAAAATAGCACAGATTATTGCTGCTAAACCTCAGTATCAGGCTGATGTTGCTGCCGGTAAAACTACCGACTGGACCCAGCTGTATGGCGAGGCTATAACCATTAAGGCTTTATGTTATTTTGATTTGATTAAACACTTTGGTGATGTGCCTTACGGTTACGAGAATACTTATACCGATAACTATACCATAACCTCTCGTTTCACTATTTATGATAACCTGATCAGCGATCTGAAAAAAGTAGAAGCAAACATGTATCCTTTAGGTAGTGGTGGCATTACTGCAGAGCGTTGCTCAAGGACCTATGCCGATGCACTGATTGGCCAGTTGGCAATGTTTTCTGGTGGTTACCAAACCATCCGTACAGATATAGCTGGTTTATATGGCAATGTAGCCTTCACCAACAAAGGTACTCAGGCTAATGGTTGTGTATATGCCCGTCGTAATGATTATCTTAACTATTATACATTGGCTGAAACCTGGCTGCAAAACGCAATTACCAATAAAGGTACTGCGCATTTGTTGACAGCAGATACCAGGGCTGCATCTGTAGCAAACAATCCTTTCCAGTTGGTTTTCCAATCATTTATGGATTTGAAAGTAGGCGACGAATCGGTGTTTGAATTAGGTAACTATCAGGGTGGCTCGCCTGCAACCAGCAGCGAGTACGCTTATGCTTTTGGTCGCCCGTCAGAAGGTGGTACCGCTACCGCTGCTCCTCCAAAGGTGTTTGATGCATTGCGTATTATCCCTACCGTTTATTACGGTGATTTTATCAAAGCTGATAAACGCAGAGACGTAACCGTGGCTGTTACCGGTAGTAATGGTGATGGTAATGAAAGAATGATCTCTTTTGTACCAGGTAATAAAACCACAGGTGGTTTAGCTATTAACAAATGGGACGAAAACCGTATGAGCCCGCCATATACCACAACCTCAAGACAGTCTGGTATTAACTGGACCATGTTGCGATTGGCAGACGTTATTTTGATGCTGGCCGAAACTAAAGCAGAGCAAGGTAAAACCGATGCAGTTGGTTTGGTTAACCAGATCAGAGAGCGTGCTTTCGGTAGCGCCAAATATGATATTGGCGCGCTGTCTGGTCAGGCATTAAAAGATGCGGTGGCACAAGAACGTAAACTGGAGCTAATGGGCGAGGGTACCCGTCGTTGGGATATGATCCGTAACGGTACTTACTCTGAAAGAGCAATGGCTGTACGTCAGGACATGCAAAACATGTATAACGGCTTAAGGGCAAACGGTTATTATACCTTCCCTAATGGCAACACTATATCCAATTACATCTGGATAAAAGCGGTGACTTTAACCAATCCGTTAACTTATGATTGTACCGATACCACCAACCTTGCAACTTACCCGGCATGGCGCGGTCAGTACAATTACAGCACCATTGCAGGTCTTAAAGTAGTGGGTACTACTCACAACCTGTCCATCCAGGGTATGTACCGTTATATTGACCCTGCTGGTCCGGAAGCAATTGCCTTGCAGGCTGCAGGCTATGTTAAAACCAACTGGGGTATTGATATTGTTAACAACTATGCCACTTATCAAACCAATATCCTTTCGGGTATAACTTCTGCTACGGATGCACCGAGAATTTACTGGCCTATACCATCATCAACGGTGGCCCAATCAAATGGGCAAGTGACCAATGGTTACGGGCTGGCTAACAAGTAAAAAGCGATAATAAGCACAAAATATAAGTCCCCGCCGGTATTACCGGTGGGGACTTTTTTATTAAATTTGATCCTATACCAGTTATAAATCTATAAAGTAAATAAGCAAGTTTACCTTATAGGGCGTATGTATGTGCAAAAACCCTAATTAGAATGATCAGCAAAGTATTATGTTTCGGTGAACTGTTGTTGCGAGTTTCACCGGCTCCCCAGAATGAAAAAGATGCAGAGAAACACCCCTTCTACCTTTATATGGGTGGCGCGGAAGCTAACGTGGCCACGGCATTGGCTGGTTGGGGCGTGCCCGTAAAATATTGTACAGCGCTGCCCGCTAACTTTATGTCGTCGCACATTATAGACTACCTGGAGTATAAGGGCATTTTTACATCGTCCATCTTAATGAGCGGCGATAGAATTGGCGTTTATTACCTGGAGCGCGGTGCCGATTTGAAAGGCAGCGTGGTTTACGACAGGGCCGGTTCTTCATTCTCAGCACTCAAGCCGGGAATGATTGACTGGGATAAAGTTTTCAGAGATGTATCCTGGTTTAATTTCACGGCTATTAGTCCGGCGCTGGGCTGGGATGTTGCCCAGGTGTGCCTGGAGGCCGTTAAAGCTGCATCAGCAAAAGGTATAAAAATTTCTTGTGATCTCAATTATCGCTCACGTCTCTGGAAATACGGCAAGGAACCGGCTGAGGTGATGCCGGCCCTGGTAGAATATTGTGACTTTGTTATGGGCAATATTTGGAGCGCCAATACGCTGCTGGGCACCAGCATTGATGCAGACATTCACGGGAAAAAGCAAAAGCAAGCCTACCTGGATCATGCAGAGCTGACCTCGAAAGAAATTATGGCCAAGTTTCCAAAGGTGAAGACCGTGGCCAACACCTTCCGCTTTGATAGCGAGGCCGATCATACACTGTATTATACAACCCTGTATCATGATCAAAAACTGCTCCACTCACCAGAGTTTACCTGCGGCGCGGTAGTTGACCGCTCCGGTAGCGGCGATTGCTTTATGGCTGGCCTGATCTACGGCTTCTATCATCATAACGAGCCCCAGGATATACTGAACTATGCCACCGCCGCCGCCTTTGGCAAATTGCAAGAGCAAGGAGATGCCACCGAGCAAGATGTGCTGATGGTGAAAAGAGTGACTTCTAATGATTGATTTGGAATAAGGGAGAAGTATGCTTGTGCCTATATATAACGCAGATTATTAAAAATACTTACAAGCAAGTGGCACAAGGCACAAGCACGCCTCTGTTTTGACAGGGCTGCATACCTGCGCCAGTTTTTAGGAAAAGGCTCTGCATAAAGAAGAATGGATTTTATTAAAGCAGTATTTTGTATGATTTTAAAGTAATCCAGGTTTAAACATTTAATTTATAAAAAGTGGAACAGGGTTCTAAAAAGAAGGACGGGTATTACATATGGGGACTATTCTATTATGAGGAAAATAATAAGAGCTTAATTGTTCGTAGTCCGAATGATCGATATACATTAAACTTCGCAAACAAATGGTCATATGTTTTAGAGGTTTTATTTTTTATAGTTCTTATAATGAATATTCTAGCCGCTTTCAGAGTTGTCAAATAGGAATGATAACCCTGGCTTCCCCCCCCGTAACTGGCGCAGGTGCTAGACTACATGCGCCTTAACATTATGTAAAGGTTGAATTAGTATCCTTCCATTTGCTAAGTATGTAGCATAAGGCACAAGTAAGCCGCCTTTGTGCCCGCTGTATACTAGCGCCAGTAAGAGCGCAATGCATAACAAAGGAAATATTAGGCTAAATTCAACTGCCCGGTATGGATTAGTTATATTTTGGAAAACTAATTGAAATGAAAATATTCTTTATTCTTGCTTTACTTTTTAAATTAACCTATTGCTTCGCAAATAACAGTTTTAAAGGACGTGTGGTTGAAACTTTCAGTAATAATAAGCTTGTAAAAAGGCAATATTTTCTCAAAAATCAAAACATTTATGCTATAGTCACTTTTGATAACAACGGTTCTACAAGAATAAGACCCGTTGACTCAATATTTTTCAAGTACAATATTTCTGATAATTTAATTGGAGTAATTGTTTATAATTACTCTAAAAGAGGTTTTACAAGAACGTCAAACATAGGTTTGGAGGAGTATTATAAAAGGATTTATTATAGATTCTGTATTCCGATATTAAAAGACGGCGAAATTTTTAGAGATATCTTAAACGATTTTTGCATTATTAACAACGCGGTATTATCTGATGGCAGAAGCACACAAGATTCAAAACAAATTTACCATAAAGGAAAATTGAACATTACTGAGTTTTCTGATTTGGACTCAAAATTTGCTGGTTTAGCCTTCGACGTACAAATGTATTTTTATAACCGTACTTTAAATTCATTTCGTTTTATTACTGAGAATAATTACTTGAAATCTGAAGATTATTATTTTGAAAATGGGGTATTCAAAAGATCATTTCATTATAGATATGGAAAGATAACGGAGATTATAAACCTCATAACTACAAGAGAAATTAAAACGAAAGAGATTCAACAATTTCGATATAGACAATGATTCTTTACTAGCGCCAGTTGGAGGGGGAGGGGCATAATACAAATACTACCGATATTTGGAGTAAATAAATAGCTGTCTTCAAGTCATTAAGCGCATGAGAAAATCATTTATAATTTTCATCTTGTTTTTAACAGCATGTAGTTCAAATTTCCCCGAACAAATGAAAGCGGAATCGCTCGTTAAAATAAAGTTGCATAGTTTCAATAATTCTAATAACTACAAAATAATATCGTTTAAGTCTTTCCATCCCAACTATACTACTTTTGAGGATGATATAAACTATAATAAGTACAAAACAATTCCTTCCAAGTTAGATAGCATAAAAAGAAACTATAAGCCATTTATAGCTGGTTGGGTAATGTATGTGAGATTTAGCGGATATGATGAACATGGAAAGTTTGGAACACATACGTATCAATGCGCGTTTAATAGCAAACTATCGAAGATAGTCGTTTCAATAGAAGTTGATGGGATGTCAATATGAACAACGCCTGTTTTCGCAAGTATGCAGCGTTGGTAATGAGGGCTAGAGTACTTGTGCCTTAAACATTATGTAAAGTTTGAATTAGCCTTATGCTATTTGCAGAGCAGGTAGTATAAGCCATATGTATGGCACGCTTTTACCAGAGCTGCATACTCGCACCAGTTGGGGGATTAATAGGGCACATAATTCTATAAATAGTTACTATCTGCATGATATGAAAAAATGAAACATTATCTGATTATAAGCTTAGTTGGTACCGTATTCCTTTTTGTGGCATGTCAGCGGCATACAAAGCCCCATTCATTGCTTTTTTTGGGTGCAAATACGCTGAATATTGATTCAATTATTGGTGTTGATCGCAAGGTCATTGATATCAAAGTAACAAACGATACCGCTATTGTGAGATTAAAAGGGAATAATAATGGTTCGGGAGAGTTTGTATTGATAGATTTAAAAAAAGGTAATATTTTATCAAGAAAGCGAATTTCGGAATTAGAGGGGATAATATTTGATTACTTGAATGGTCGGTTAATATATCTTTCAATGGTAAGGCCTGATTTGCTTTATCAATGGCGAGCTGGTAGCAATAAAGTTATTACATATAAATTAGACGAGCAGGGCGTTTTTTCATCGACGGATGTAATACAAAATCGCACTCAGACCTTTTTTATTGGGAATCTATATCGCGTTAGCTTAATGAAAAACAATAATGCAGACTTTTTTCTTAAGGGTAATTTGAATGGAGCTCTTAACGAAATTGCTAATACGATTTCTATTCCAGTGTCTGATACTCTAAACGTGTTATCAGGAGGAGTCACTGGACCTAATTCAGGTTATTTGCTAGCGATAGATAACAGTAATAGCATCCGATGGAGAATAAAAACCAACATAGTAAAGTCAAGGAATAAATTGCAAATTTTTAATTATTCAAACTTCTTTTTGGTTTGCAATGATTACTCTGTTTACGTCTTAAGAAAGAGTGACGGTTCAACTACTTTCGAAAAAACATTTAATAAAGAGATTAACAAAGTTTTGGCATCGGGTGACCAGGTTGCTATTGTTTTTTTATCCAATAATCAGATTTTTAGCCCCATTTCTTTAAATCATAAACTGTCCGTTGTTTCATTAAAGATTCCAGAATTTAAATTGGAACTAAGTTACGAAGCCAAGTTAAGAGGGGATGTCAACATTGCATTAAGTAATGACAAGTTGATATTAACTGATGAAAATACTTACCAAGTATTTAGTATAAATGAAAAAAAAGTCCTAAAAAAGATAAGCTTTTCTCCTAACGAATCAAAAATATACAGGTTTAAAAATATTTTGGATTCTCATACCCTTAAATCGTATAGATATAGTTATAACGGCATGCTTTGTTGGTAGCTTGCCCCCGTAACTGGCGCAGGTATGCAGCGTTGGCCATGAGGGCTAGAGCACTTGTGCCTTAAAATAAGTTTGAATTAGTATCCTTCTATTTGCAAAGCATGTAGCACATGGCACAAGTAGGCGCGCTTTTACCCACGCTGCATACTTGCGCAAGTTGTGGGGGGACTGTTTAATCCACCTGTTAGAAATCCTACACCCCGTAAAAGAAATTAATTTATGGATTCATCAATTTTAATTTTCGTTGATTTTAATAACTCTGATCCTGGGGGCCGTGTCAGATTGAATACAACTGGAACATTAAACGATCTTAAAACTAATAATATTAAACTTCATACCGGGCTCGTACTAAATTTAACAGATCAAGATGAATTGAGTACTACCGGTATTGTAGAGTATTCCGAGGAGGAGACAATATGGGTTGCGAAAATAGACTGGTCAAGCTTTTAAAAAAAAGCTACAACCTAAATTTAGCCCCCCCCCCCTCCCGATCTCGTGAGTTTATAAGCTCATAGAGTACACATAACACAGGTTTTTCTATTACCTGAGCCTAGCCGCAAGCTGGGCTTTTCTGTAGGCTTTCCTGGCTTTATAACGGGTAGGGCGCAAGTACGCCACGCCTTTTCCTGCGCTGCATACTTGCGCAAGTAGGGGGAAACCTGGTGGCAACGATAGCCCCCACGCTACCGCAAGCACTACTATAAACCCATTACTTTCAATCAAACCCTAGTATTTCTTCTTTGAAGTTTAGCCATTTGGTTGTGCTGGTATAACTCGAGTTTACATAATAGGGATCCTGGACTCCGTACGGTGATTCAAACTCCCATAGCCTTGGTGCTGGCGTGACGGCAGTGCTATAGTTTGACGTGTGGGTTTCTGAAACGTCTTTAAAAGAAACTGTAATTTTTGATCTCAGCGGGATACCGTAATACTTCATTGGTTTTTCTTCGGTAAATTTGTCAAGTGCATTTTGCAAAGCCTGTCTCAATGCCGGATCATTATTTCCAATTATTTCAGGATTGGTAAACCGGCCGTCTTTCTCCAGTATGAAGCTTACTTTGGCCGTGTCTAATGCTGATATTTTTATATTCGCGTTATTGGGTATCTTAAAATTGGCGCGTAACTTCCTAATAAACCTGAATGGGTCACTATTTACAGATGATTGATCTATGTATTCTTTAAATGGATACTGTTTCCCAAACTTGTCATACCCCGTCCCTGAAATAAGTTTGCCTTTTCTATAGATATAAGTGTATTTTATTGAATCGGCCTCAAATGTTTCCCCATGCCACTCGCCGTCAGGAAGCTCGTTATTAATGGGGCCTTGAATCATTGGTCTAAACTTATCATCGTATATAATCCATTGTCCGTTGCCTTTTTTACATATAAGTGATCCATTATTATCATAACATTCCCAATAGGTCCCATCGGCAGGCAAATATTGGCCAAATTTTCTGCTGCAGTATGCTCTTCCGTTAGGGTAAAAGAAATACCCCAGTCCATCTTTCATTCCGTTTATGTAATGTAGATAACACCTCCTCTTGCCATCAGGATAAAAGGCAATAAAGTCACCATCTAGTATCGTTAGTTTGGATTGGTTGTATCGTGATAAGCTGTACGATCCGATGAAATTAACTTTTCCATCGCTATAAAATTGCGTTACAGGTATGATGTTTTTGGCTTCGTTAGCCGGGTACATGACCTTTACAAAGTCAGCACTGTCGGCAGTGCTGACTTTGTAAACATTATTGTCTATTGATGATACCTTATAAAATGAATAGGTAGTATCCTTATACTGACATAAAGCCGTTCCTGTAAACAGGAACAATATTAAGTGACAGAATAAAATACTTTTGAGAATAACTCCCAATAGAGAGGGATGATCTGGTTTAGGTAGGTTTTTCAACATATTCTGCGATCTAAGACATTAAGCGCCGGGCCTAAAAACAGAAAGGTATTCTTTAATGGAACACCTTTCTGTTTTTTAGCGGAGAGGGAGGGATTCGAACCCTCGATACGCTTTTGACATATACACACTTTCCAGGCGTGCTCTTTCGACCACTCAGACACCTCTCCTTGTAAAAATCGGATTGCAAAAGTAATATAATAAGCCATTACCCCGAAATAAAAAAACGCCCATAGCGGGCGCTTTTTTCACAAACTTAACATATAAATCAAACGGCTAAATATTAGTAACGGCGGCCGTTATGTTTTGCGCGGTAAATGGCGCGGCTGTTCCGGTTTTCCATCCGTGTAATGTGGCGGCGCTCACGCGCGCTAACGTATCCGTCGCGGCGGGCATTGTGCTTTGCCATGGCAATGCGGCGCTCGTTGTTACGCAGGTGTGTGGCCTCACGATGGGTAATCTCTCCGCTCCGTACGCCCTGGTTAATCCGGTGATCTTCCGCGTGCTGGCGTTGGTTAATGTATGGGGTGTGCGTTTGTGCACTGGCTATAGAGGCGGTGGCTAAAACGGCCACCAAAACGGCTCCAAATATTTTAAGTTTCATTATCTTCTGGTTTTTATATAATAGAGCGATAAAAAAAGAAAGGGTTTAAACGCAGATCGGTTTTTTTAACTTATGTTTGCCCCCATTAAACGAAACTAAGTACTTAGGTTCCCTGCAAATGCTGAGCATCAACGAGATTAAAAAACCCATTGCTGCCGATATAGAGGTTTTTGAAGAGCGCTTTAAAGGCGCCATGCAAAGCTCAGTCCCGCTGTTGGATAGAATTACCCATTACATTGTAAAGCGTAAAGGCAAGCAGATCAGGCCCATGTTTGTGTTCTTTTCTGCCAGCTTGTGCGGCGGCATTACAGAGGCCACCCACCGTGGTGCTGCCCTGGTAGAACTGCTGCATACAGCCACCCTGGTGCATGACGACGTGGTAGACAACTCCTACCAACGCCGTGGCTTCTTCTCTATCAACGCCTTGTGGAAAAACAAAATAGCCGTACTGGTGGGCGATTACCTGCTGTCTAAAGGCCTGCTGCTATCTATCGAGCATCAGGATTTTGATATCCTGCGTATCGTGTCTGAAGCTGTGAAGCAGATGAGTGAGGGCGAGTTGCTGCAGGTAGAAAAAGTGCGCCGCATGGATGTAGATGAGCCGGTGTATTATGATGTGATCCGCCAGAAAACGGCTTCATTAATTGCCTCTTGCTGTGCCTGTGGGGCCGCGTCTGCAGGAGCCGACGCAGAGACGATTGAGAAAATGCGCCTGTTTGGCGAGAAGATAGGCATCGCTTTCCAGATCAAAGACGATATGTTTGATTTTGGTACCGATGATGTAGGTAAGCCACTGGGCATTGATATCAAAGAAAAGAAAGTTACGCTGCCGCTGATCTACGCGCTCAAAAACTGCGAGCCGGCTGAACGCAAGCGCATCATCAACCTGGTAAAAAACCATTACGAGGAA
This sequence comes from Mucilaginibacter yixingensis, assembly GCF_041080815.1. Taxonomy (NCBI): domain Bacteria; kingdom Pseudomonadati; phylum Bacteroidota; class Sphingobacteriia; order Sphingobacteriales; family Sphingobacteriaceae; genus Mucilaginibacter; species Mucilaginibacter yixingensis. The sequence goes on from NZ_CP160205.1 coordinate 184,354, forward strand.
AACGATAAGATTGCCGAGATCATCGCCTTTGTAAAACGTACCGGCGGACTGGAATATGCCGAAACCCAGATGAAACGCTACCAGGATGATGCCTTTGAAATACTAAACACCTTCCCTCCGGGCGATGCACGCACCGGTTTGGAGCAGCTGGTAAGATTTACTACAGAAAGAAACAAATAAATGCCGAGCGAGATACTGTTTATTGGTGGCTTTGTGCTGTTCATCTTTTTTATGATGGCGGCAGATCTGGGCCTTTTCGGCAAGTCTGAAAAGCCGGTATCACTAAAACAGGCTGGTATTACCAGTGCCATATGGGTGTCGTTTGCGCTGGTGTTTTACGCGCTGATCTACAATTACGGTCACCTGCTGCATCATGTAGATAGCTTTGAGCGTCTGCAGCAAATCAACATTGATCACCAGCATCGCCTTCAACTTAACCCGGCCGATTTTCAGGGTGGTCTGAAAATGTATCGCAAAAACCTGGCACTGGAGTTTATTACCGGTTATGTGGTAGAGTACGCGCTCTCGGTTGATAACATCTTCGTCATCGTGCTCATCTTTACCGCCTTTGCCGTGCAGCAGCGTTATTACCACAAGGTGCTGCTTTGGGGTATTATTGGCGCGGTGGCCATGCGTTTCCTGTTCATATTTGTAGGTGCCGCGCTGATTGCCAAGTTCCATTGGGTGCTCTACCTGTTCGGCGTGTTCCTGGTTTATACCGGGGTAATGATGTTTGTGAACCGCAATAAAGAAGATGAGATAGATCCTGAACATCACCCGGTGGTTAAGTTCGCCTCCAAATATTTTGCGGTACACCCCAAATTTGAGGGCGGTAAATTCTTCATCAAGATCAACAAGAAAAAACTGATCACACCGCTGTTCCTGGTGCTGATGATTATCGAGGTAACCGATCTGATCTTCGCGGTTGACTCTATTCCCGCTATTTTTTCGGTAACTAAAGATCCTTATATCGTATTCTTCTCCAACATATTTGCCATTATGGGCCTGCGCTCTATGTTCTTCCTGCTGGTGAATATTATTGATAAATTCCACTACCTTAAAACCGGTCTGGCCGTGCTGCTGGCCTTTATTGGTGCCAAGATGCTGGTAGGCGAGTATGCCGAGCATATTGGTTTAACCACCTTCCGTTCGTTACTGGTTATCCTCGGTATTCTGGTGATCAGCGTGGTGGCATCGTTAATGTTTCCACAGAAGAAAGAAACAGCGCACTAGCAAAGCGTCATTGCGAGGGACGAAGCAATCTCTGCGTAGGATAGTCGAACTTTCTCGTCATCGGGGCGATTCTGGGGTAATTGTAAACGTTGTGTAATGCTGATAATTAACCAGCCAAAAAACATTAACTTCGTTTTGTGCATTTGCTACTGCTAAAATTCTCGCCTAACTTCTTCAGTGTATTAGATATACTGCTGGTGGCCGTTATTCTTTACCAGCTTTATAACCTGGTAAAAGGCACCATTGCTGTCAATATTCTGATTGGTTTAGGGGTAATTTACCTGATACTGCTGGGCCTGGTGAGTCTTGATAAAGACAACATGCCGATGACAGGCAAAATTCTGAGCAACCTGCAAAGTGTGGGTATTGTGGCCATTGTGGTGGTGTTTCAGCAGGAGATTCGACGGTTTTTATTGCTGGTGGGTAAAAATGCTTCGCTGCAGCGCAATCGCGAGTGGTGGATGTATTTCTTTGGCAAAAAGAAGGTAGAGAAAAACAACTACGCCCGCATTAAGCCAATTATTGATGCCTGCAAAAGCATGAAGCAAACCCGAACGGGCGCGCTAATTGTATTTGTGAAATACTACGACGAGCAATTTTACCAGAACAGCTGCGAAGTGCTCGAAGCCAAGATCTCTAAACGGTTACTAGAAAGTATTTTCCAGAAGCATAGCCCGCTGCATGATGGGGCGGTGGTGATTGCCGGTAACAAAATTAAATCTGCCAGCTGTATTTTACCACTGACTGATAAAACAGACCTTCCAGCCCAGTTCGGTCTGCGTCACCGCGCCGGTATCGGAGTAACCGAAAGTAATGATGCTACGGCCATCATCGTTTCAGAAGAAACCGGCGAAATATCCTACGCCAAACACGGCCGCGTAAAGATCAACATCAGCTTTGCTGAATTAGAGAAACTGCTGAATAAGGATTTTTAAACTTGTCTTGAACCGGGATTTATAGAATTTTAAGGATTCTAAAATATGATTGGATAAATATCCTGTAAATCTTTAAAGTCCTATAAATTCTGGTTCAAGACAACTATTCGCAGTCGCTCGCGTCTTCGCGAGTGACGACTATCCCGCGGCCTCTGGCCGCCGTGTCAACAGCTTAAAGAGTGATATTTCGATTACCCAGCTCTTCCGCCAAATTCTCCGCGCCTACAAAATGGATCGAATCAATACCCAGCTCACGCGCTGCTAAAACGTTGCGCAGGTTATCATCAATAAACAAACATTCAGCGGGCTGAAGCTGATAACGGTTCAGCAGGATCTGGTAAAAATCAGGAAAAGGTTTGCGGGTTTTCTCCACACCAGATATCACTACGCCATCAAACTCATTCAAAAAGCCATAACGTTCCTGCGCAATACCAAACGTTTCTGCCGACCAGTTGCTGAGTGCATAGAGTTTATACTGACCGCTTGCCTTCAAGCTGTTAAAAATTTCAACGGTACCGGCAATTGGTCCCCCCAGCATCTCATCCCAGCGGCCGTAGTAGGCGCGGATGTTGGCTTCGTGCTCGGGATATTGGGCAACCAGTAACTCGGTGCCTTCTTTAATGGGGCGGCCCATATCCTGCTCTTCGTTCCAGTCCATGGTGCAAATGGTTGTTAGAAAAGTGTGGATATCGGCATCGTTATCAAATAGTTGACGGTACAGGTGATAGGGGTTCCAGTCAATGAGCACCATGCCCAGGTCAAAAATGAAGGCTTTTACAGGAGTTGTCATACCGGCGCAAATTAGCATGTTTTTGTTACAATTTTGGGCATGGTTTGTTATGCTTTGGTGATGCAGGCTTTTCTCAATACCCTATCTTTTTAATAGTTTTGCCCCACATTAGCAAGCTGAAAAATGAATCACTGGTTGGTAAAATCTGAGCCCCACAAGTATAGCTGGGAGAAATTTAATGAGGATGGCCGTACTTTTTGGGATGGTGTGCGCAACTATCAGGCCCGCAATAACCTGCGCGATATGCGCGAAGGCGACCTGGTGCTGTTTTACCATAGCAACGAGGGCAAAGAGGTTGTGGGCGTAGCCAAAGTGGTTAAAGAATCATACCAGGATCCAACTACCGATGATAAGAACTGGGTTGTGGTAGACCTGTCGCCGGTTGAAACCTTGAAAAAGACAGTAACACTGGAGCAGATTAAAGCCGATGAGCAGTTACAAAACATCAGCCTGGTGCGCCAGGGGCGCCTATCGGTAATGCCATTGAAGCAAGAGGAGTTTGACCGGATACTGGAGCTGGGCAGCTAGACCTCTCCCTAACCCTCTCCTGAAGAGAGGGAATGAAGCGGGGTTTGGGTAGCATTTCATTTGACACATTAACATTAAAAGCCCTCTCCCTTGGAGAGGGTTGGGAGAGGTAACACACAATCACTCATTACTCTAATATGAATTATAGAAAATTTAAAGGCATTGATATTGCCGAAGTTGGTTTGGGCACCTGGCAGTTAGGCAGTGCAGACTGGGGCGTGGTGAACGACGAAGAGGCCTTTGCCATATTGCAGGCTTATGTTAATGCCGGCGGCAATTTTATTGATACCGCCGATGTTTACGGCATGGGCATCAGCGAGACCGTGATTGGCAAATTTCTGAAAACGCAGCAGAAAGAGCTTTACGTAGCCACCAAACTTGGTCGCCGTGGCGATGCGCCAAACGGCTGGCCGCAGAATTTTACTTATGATGCGATGAAGCGTCATGTGGAAGATTCTTTGAAGCATCTGGATGTGCCGCATCTGTTTTTGGAGCAATTGCATTGCATCCCTACTGAAGAAATGCGCAGCGGTAAAGTTTTTACACATCTGCGTAAACTGCAGTCAGAAGGTTTGATAGAGCACTTCGGCGCCAGCGTAGAAACATCAGAAGAAGCGTTGATTTGCCTGGAGCAAGAGGGTCTGGCATCGTTACAGATCATCTTTAACCTGTTCCGCCAGCACGTGGCCGACGAGATTTTTGCTAAAGCTGCCGAAAAAGGCGTGGCCCTGATTGTACGCGTGCCTTTAGCCAGTGGCCTGCTGTCGGGCAAATTTACCGAGGCTACCACCTTTGCCGAAAAAGATCACCGTAACTATAACGCCAATGGCGAGGCTTTCAACGCAGGAGAAACATTCTCTGGTGTTGATTTTAAAGAAGGCGTACGTTTGGCCAGCCAGATGAAAACCATGCTGCCTGATGAGCGCATGGCACAGTGGGCCATCCGCTGGATATTGGATCATCCGCAGGTAACCACCGTTATCCCGGGTGCAACCAAGATCAGCCAGGTTGAGGGCAACGTGGCTGCTTCGGCTTTACAGCCATTGCCACAGGCTACTCATCAGCAACTGCGTGCGCTGTATGACAGCGAGATCAAACCGCAAATTCGCGGTCATTATTAATGGCTGCTGACAGATAAGTCAGTGAGAGTGATCTTTGGCTGACGAATAAGTATGTAACATAAAAATAGTCTACTCCCAAAGTAGACTATTTTTTTTTATCTTTGCGGCGCGAAAAAGATAGTTATGAGAAGACGACTCAGATTACACGCCCGCCGCGCACGTTATATTATTTACAAAGAAACCCTTGTTGACCTCCGCGAACACTTGTGGACCTTTATCGGGTCTTTTCTTGGTATAGGCATTATCGGTTTTTTAAACAGCAGATACTTCACTGCTTATGATAATCTGTTCCTTATCGGTTCTTTCGGCGCGTCGTCTGTATTGATCTACGGTATTATTAACAGTCCGCTGGCACAACCACGCAACCTTATTGGCGGGCACCTGGTTTGCGCCATTACCGGTGTGGTTATTCATCACCTGATACCCGGACAGGTATGGCTGTCGGCAGCCTTGTCGGTTTCTATCGCCATCGTGCTCATGCAAATCACCAAAACGTTGCATCCGCCGGGCGGCGCTACAGCGCTTATTGCTAATATTGGTTCTCCTAAAATACAGGCGTTGGGTTATTTTTATATAATCAGTCCGGTATTGTCTGGCGTATTGATCTTGTTTTTTGTGGCCGTAATCTGTAACAACGCTACCAAGCACCGCAGCTATCCACGTAATAAGGAGTGGTATAAAATCTGGAAGCGGCAATACGGGTTTGGACACCGAAAAGTTTAAATAGAAGAAGCTCTCCCTTTTACTGAGCTATTGCCTTTCTGCAAAAAACAGCGCTTTTAATTCAGTAGCATCATCAGGATTCATCTTGCCACCCAAGATCAGGCGTAGCTGACGGCGGCGCAACGCCCCATCATAAAGCGACTTTTGATCTTCGGTTTCAGGTATCAGCTCCGGTACTTTTACCGTGTTGCCATCGTTGTCGAGCGCCACAAAGGTATAGTAAGCCTCGTTACTTTTTTCTTTCGTGTTTGAGGGAATGTTTTGCGCCCAAACATCCATCCGTACCTCTACTGAGGTATTAAAGGCGCGAGTTACTACCGCCTCAATACTCACCACATCGCCCAGTTTGATAGAACGTTTAAACGATACATTATCAACTGATGCTGTTACCACGATGCGGTTGCAATGCTTTTGTGCCGATATTGCTGCCGCAATATCCATCCAGTGCAGCAGGCGACCGCCCATCAGGTTGTTAAGGGTATTGGTATCGTTGGGTAACACCAGCTCGTTCATGATGGTATATGATTCTTGAGGCGATTTGGGAGTCATGCAGGTAGTTTGTTAGTGTGATGTAAAGATAGTGGATTAATGCATCATGTTATTGTATGCAAAAAACCTATGGTTAATAAAGAGGGTGTCATGTTGAGCCCTGTCGAAACACGTGCGGGGGGGGGGGGCGGCATGGTAGCGGGGCCTTCGCGCGCCCTTCGACAAGCTCAGGATGACACCCTGCGCTTAACCTGTCATCAGGAATGAAATGTTTTGATGTTCCGTCGATTACGCTTTCGGCGAATCAGCCCAAACCGTAGTTTCTTCCCAGGTATCAAAATCGTGCTGTAACTCGTTCAGTTTGTTACGCCCGCCTTTAAGCGCGGCCTGACCCAGCAATAAACGCAACGGCGGATTTTCAGACTCAACCGCTTTCAGGATAGCTTTGGCGGCGCGGGTCGGATCGCCGGGTTGGTTGCCGCTATAACCGCGGATGTTGCCCTGGTTGGTGTGGGCGGTAGTTTGGTAGTCGTCAATCTTGATTTTGCTATCGTTGGCAGAGCGACCGGCCCAGTCGGTACGGAAACCGCTTGGCGCAATCACGGTAACTTTAATGCCCAGCGGTTTTACCTCTTTAGAAAGCGATTCTGAGAGACCATCTACCGCAAACTTAGTAGCGTTATAATAGCCCACTGCCGGGAAGCCAACTAAGCCACCAATAGAGGCAATGTTTACCACATGTCCACTGCGCTGCGCGCGCATAACAGGCAGTACGGCGGTAGTCATGTTGGCCAGGCCCCAGAAGTTAATCTCGAACATGCGGCGTACTTCATCTTCCTCACTTTCTTCAACAGCGCCAAAGTAACCGATGCCTGCGTTGTTCACCAGCACGTCAATGCGGTTAAACCGGGCTTTTGCCTGCTCAACAGCGGCCTTGATCTGATCGTGTTGGGTAACATGCAGTTTCAGGGCGATGGATGTTTCAGGATAATCTGCTACAATGTCTTTAACATCATCAGGGTTGCGGGCTGTCACCACGGCCTGGTGACCGGCGGCCAGCACTTCTTTGGCCAACTCGCGACCGAAACCGGTTGAACAACCGGTAATAAACCATACTTTGCTCATAAAATAGTGTATTAAATGTGTGCCCCTAAATAACAGCTATGCGGGCAAATGTTTGTCAGCCGCGGCTCATTATCTTGCTGGCCCAGGTTAAAATCTATATCTTTCGCTCATCAAAGCGGCCCGGCCCTGCATGGAAGAACAAAAAGAGTTCAGGATAAATAATTTCGATTTGCTGCGGCTGCTGGCCGCTATTGAGGTGGTTTTCGATCATTATTTCCAACATCTCAGCATCCCAATCAGTCACACGGCCGAGAAAGTGCTTTATCTTTTTCCCGGTGTGCCGGTATTCTTCGTTATCAGTGGCTACCTGATCTCTGCATCGTACGAGCGCAATCCAGGATTGAAAAATTATTTCCGTAACCGCGCTCTGCGCATTTACCCGGGGTTGTGGGGCTGTATTATTTTAGCGGTTATTGCTATCAGCTTGACGGGGGTAAGTTTTCTGAATAAACAAGCCGCCGTTTGGCTGCCCATACAAATGGCCGGATTGAGCTACACACCCGCTTTTCTAACGCACTATGGCTTTGGCTCCTGGAACGGCAGCGTATGGACCATTCCCATCGAGCTGCAGTTTTACCTGCTGATGCCCGTGTGCTTTTTCCTCGCCCCTAAGAAACATTTGAACGCCTGGTTTGCCGGTCTGTTCCTGGTTTTTCTGGGTGCCTCGATAGCTTGCAGACTTATTCCGCTTGACGATCGGACGGGCAAGATCCTTCAATACAGCTTTATCCCGCATTTCTATCTGTTTTTGGTTGGGGTGATCTTTCAGCGGCTGCGCATCTATCAATCCGCTTTTATTTATGGCAAAGCTTTGTATTGGATGGTGGCCTACGTGGCGTTCACCATGTTTTTGTACGATAGTTTCCCGAGGGTGTATTTTGACACGGTGCAGTACCTGTTCATGTCATTGGTGATGCTCTCGATGGCTTACACGCTGCCAAATCTGGCTAATCAGTTGCTGCGCAAGAATGATATCTCTTACGGCATTTATATCTATCATGGGGTTATCCTCACCATCATCGTTCAGCTTAAACTAGTGTCGCATGTTAACCTGCCTTTGGTGCTCGCATTGTCGATGTTGATGGGGACGCTCTCGTGGATTTTTATTGAGAAGCCGTTTATTAAACGTAAGGAACGCGCATTGCGGAAGGTGGAGTGAGGCGAGCTAAGGCGTCAAAATTCATTGCCAAGTTATCGTCACGTCATTGCGAGGAACGAAGCAATCTCTGTACAGGATAGGATAGTCGGACACGTAAATCTGATTTGCATTTGCAGAGATTGCTTCGTTCCTCGCAATGACGTGGTGGTCAGGAATTATTTACTAACTTATAATTTGCCTAAAACAACGCGTATTGCAACTGATCAGGGTGATTAGGCAGTGACTCCGCAATCGCCAACTTACCTGTAATATGATATACCGGCGATTCCTCATACCGCGATGCCACGGTAACATGTACGCCATTGGCATGCTGACTAAACAACTCCTGCACCAACTGCGGATCGTTATTGTCTTTAGAAAGATGCGCCAGTAATAAATGCGTTAAGTGCGACGCCCGGTGATTGTTGAACAGTTGTAAGGCCTTGGTGTTAGACAGGTGCCCCTTACCGCCGCTGATGCGGTTCTTCAAAAACCATGGATAGCGGCCGTTGCTTAGCATCGATTCATCATAATTGGCTTCCAGAAAAGCGGCGTGGCATTGTTTAAAATGAGTGATCAATTGCTCGCAAACATCGCCCAGATCTGTAAACACTCCCACGTTAATACCATCGCAACTAATGACGAAACTATGCGGATCATTAGCATCGTGCAGTTTGGGGAAAGTGCGGATAGTGAGGCCGCCAATCTGCACATCATTAAAAGCTTCTAAATGGATCACCTGTTCGGGCGTTAAACCCAGATAGGCGTACTGCAAAGTGCCAGGCGTAATATAAACCGGCAAATTGTACTTACGCGAGAGTACGGCTATGCCCTTGATATGATCGCTATGCTCATGCGATACAAAAATGGCTTTTACTTTGGCCATGTTCAGGTTGAGGCGCTTCATACGGCGCTCTACCTCGCGGCAGGAAATGCCCACATCAACCAGTACGGCTTCGTGCTGATTGCCTACATAATAGCAGTTGCCATTACTTCCTGAATTGAGTGACGCGATGAACATTTTTGATTTCAGACAGCGTGCAAATTACTAAAAATAGTAGTTAAGTTAAAGATTAGAGATCGAAGAATAAAGATCGGTTTTTAGCACTGTAGAGACGCAATACTTTGCGTCTATTTTATGCATCGCAGGAAAATTGCAGGGGGGAGACGCAAAGTATTGCGTCTCTACGGGAATGCTGTCTTTAATGTTAGCCACAGAGGTCACAGAGTTTTTACACGGAGGTGCAGTTGATGTAAGTTGTTGTTTTATAGGTAATTTAATAGTGTTTAATACTCCCTCTCCCTTGGAGAGGGCCGAGGAGAGGTGCCACCATGACAGACCATCCAACTTCAAAATAAATTAAACGATACATTCGTTTTTATTAATACCAATTCTGAATAATGAAGAAGATTGCCGCCATAGGTCTTGGCCTGCTTTGCAGTGTTGCTATGCTGAAAGTTAGCGCCCAGCCCAAACCCATATTGAGCCTCAAAGAGATGAAAAGTCAGATTGACTATTTCAACTCCGTTGATACAGAAACGATCAAGAACTACGTCACCAACGCGCAGACTTATGATTTCCTGGCCAAAAATGCTCCGCTTTTTGAATGTCCGGATTCAGCTATCCAACGCATCTATTATTACCGCTGGTGGACGTTCCGTAAGCACCTGAAACAAACGCCTGCCGGTTTTATTTTTGATGAGTTTATTACCCCGGTAAGCTTCGGCGGTTTGTATAACAGTGGCAGCAGTGCGCTGGGTCACCAGGTGTATGAGGGCCGCTGGCTGCATGATCCGCAGTATATTAATGATTATGTGAGCTTTTGGTTATATACCGATGCAAAGCAACCAAAGCCGCGTTTCCACAACTTTAGCAGCTGGGTAGATAATGCTGTTTGGAACTACTACCTGGTCAATCAGAATAAAGCTTTTATCCAGAAGATCTTACCAGAGCTGGATAAAGACTACCGCCTGTGGGAAACTGATCGCCGTTTGCCGTCGGGCCTGTTCTGGCAGTTTGATGTGAAGGATGCCATGGAGGAATCCATTAGCGGTTCACGTAAAGACAAAAACCGCAGGCCAACTATCAACAGTTATATGTATGGCAACGCGGTGGCACTCTCGCAAATGGCTGCGCTGGTAGGCGATAACGTATTGAAAGCTCATTATACAGCAGAGGCTGCTAAAATGAAAAAGTTAACGCAGGATAGCCTGTGGGATGCCAAAGCCTCATTTTTTGAAGCGGTGCACCCTAACGGTCAGTTTGCTGATGCCCGCGAAGAGCTGGGCTTTATCCCCTGGTATTTTAACCTGCCGGATGACAAGCCGGAGTACGCTAAACAATGGGATCAGTTACTGGATGAAGGCGGTTTTAAAGCGCCATGGGGTTTAACCACTGCCGAGCGCCGTCACCCGTTGTTCCGCACGCATGGTAGCGGTCATAGCTGCGAGTGGGATGGCGCCATCTGGCCTTTTGCTACCACGCAGACTTTGAAGGGGCTGTCTAACCTGCTCAATAACTACAAAAACCATAACAGCATGACGCCGCAGGTTTTTTATGACGAGTTACATAAATATGCCATGAGTCACGTTAAACGCGGCGTGCCTTACCTTGGCGAATACCAGGACGAGAAAAACGGCTACTGGTTGAAAGGCGACAATCCGCGCAGCAGCTACTACAATCACTCCGGTTTTGTTGACCTTGTGATCAATGACCTGGTGGGCCTTAAACCTCGCATAGATAACGTGCTTGATGTATCTCCGTTGGTGCCAAAAGGCAAATGGCAATGGTTCGGTCTGGACAATGTGCTGTACCACGGCAAATACATCAGCATTTTGTGGGATGAAACCGGCAAAAAATACGGAAAAGGCAAAGGCCTGATGATTTTTGCCGACGGCAAGATGATTTACCATGGCGCCGAATTGAAACGTGTGCAGGTGAAGCTGTAAAGACCTCTCCCCAAACCCCTCTCCTTTGGAGAGGGGCTTTTTTATATCACGTATTTAAAAGCCCCTCCCCCTCGGGGAGGGGTTTGGGGTGGGGTAGATGGGGGTGTGTAACGAGATTATCACCGGTGATGACAAAATTGTACAACAGAAAGAAAAAATTTAAGACTAAAATTCGGGCTGCTGCCAATAATTTTGATTGCTTTATCTAACCGGTAAGGAAATAAACCTGAATACCCCTGCTATAAAAGTAAAACTTGCGGTAAAAATTATCGCCTTTTTCGTTGGTAACGGTCACTAAACTAAAATGAAATTAAAATTTGTATTTGCGTGCGCGCTGCTCCTGCTGTCGTCGCTTGTTTGTTTGCAGGGTTTTTCTGCAGAGAATCCGCCTGCTAAAAAAGTAAATATTGTATTGGCCAAAACGCACCATGCCCGGGTAACTTACGGTGCGGGCAGGCTAACGGCCGCGTTGCAAAAAGCAGGTTATACGGTAGCTACTACCAACGCGGTATCTGCCGCGGCAACCAATATTGTGGTAAGTGTAAAGCAAACTGATCCAGCGCAGCAGAGCAATCCGAAAGCGCCGGGTAAAGAAGGTTTTACCTTAAGCGGTGGTGGCAAAAGCTTTAAAATTATTGGTAATGATAATTCAGGTGCGCTCTACGGCTGTTTAGAACTGGCCGAGCGTATTACCAACGCACATAAACTACCAGCCAGCATCAACTTTAATGATAAGCCGGAGATGGTGATGCGCGGTACCTGCATTGGGATGCAGAAAACCACCTATCTGCCCGGTCGCGGCACTTACGAGTATCCATATACACCTGAGTTGTTCCCCTGGTTTTATGATAAAGCGTTCTGGGGCCGTTACCTGGACTCGCTGGCGCAAAACCGCATGAACTCGTTGTACCTGTGGAGCGGTCACCCGTTTGCGTCGCTGGTAAAGGTTAAAGATTACCCTTACGCGCTGGAAGTTGACGAAGCTACTTTTAAAAAGAATGAAGAGATTTACAACTGGTTGGCCAAGGAGTGCGATAAACGCGGCATCTGGCTGGTGCAGGGTTTTTACAACATCATCGTATCCAAACCTTTTGCAGAACATAACCACCTGAAAACGCAGGATCGTAACCGCCACATCGTTCCAATTATTGCTGACTATACCCGAAAATCTATCGCCGCCTTTGTGGAGAAATATCCGAATGTAGGCTTGCTAATTACACTGGGTGAGGCGATGGAAGGCGAGGGACAGGACGATATCGATTGGTTTACCAAAACCATCATCCCCGGTGTAAAAGACGGACTGAAAGCTCTGGGCCGTACAGATGAACCGCCGATTGTACTCCGCGGTCATGATACCAACGCGCCCGAGGATATGAAATATGCTAAGCCGCTGTACAGCAACCTTTATACCGAGGCCAAATACAACGGCGAAGCTCTGACTACTTATGAGCCACATGGCCCATGGGCCGATCTGCACCGCACGCTAAGCCGCATTGGTACCGTGCAAATTGAGAACGTGCACATTATGGCCAACCTGGAGCCGTTCCGCTATGGCTCGCCTGATTTTATTCAGAAATGCGTGCAGGCTATGCACAGCGTTTACGAGGCTAACGGCCTGCACCTGTATCCGCAGGCATCTTACTGGGATTGGCCTTACAGCGCCGATAACGTGGCCGGAGGCAAACGCCTTTACCAGGTAGACCGCGATTGGATCTGGTACCGCACATGGTCGCGCTATGCATGGAACTCACACCGTGATCGTAACGACGAGATTAAATACTGGAGCGAAGAACTGGGGAGCAAATACGGTGCTGATAATACCCATGCCCGCGAGATTTTGGAAGCTTATGAACAATCAGGCAATATCTCGCCAGAAATTCTGCGTCGCTTCGGTATTACCGATGGTAACCGTCAGACTATGACTTTGGGGATGCTGATGGCACAATTGGTAAATCCGGAGAAATTCGGCCTGTTTACGCTGCTTTATAACTCAGAAGGTCCGGTAGGCGAGATGCTGAGCGAGTATGCGCTAAAAGAGTGGAAACACCAACCGCACGAAGGTGAAACGCCAATGGACGTGATTAATAAAGTAAAAGCGCAGGGCAAAGCTGCGGTTGCCGCTATTGACAAAGCCACCCCAGGTGTAACCCGCGATAAAGCCGAGTTTGATCGCCTGAAAAATGATATGTACTGCTATGATGCTATGGGCGAGTGTTATGCGCACAAAGCACAGGCGACATTGTACATCCTGCGTTACAAATACTCTAACGATATTGCCGATCTGGAGAAAGCAGTACCGGAGATGGAGCAAAGCCTGCAATATTTCCGCAAGCTGACTGATCTGACAAAAGACAGTTACCTCTACGCCAACAGTATGCAAACCCAGCAGCGCAAGATCCCGGTAGGGGGCAATAACGGCAAAATGAAAACCTGGGTAGAGCTGCTGCCGGTTTATGAGCGCGAGCTGGATAACTTTAAAAAGAACATCGCGCAGCTGAAAACGGGTGGTAAGAAAGAAGAAAAAATTGTACTGACCAATACACAGGTAAACGTTCAGGGTAATCTGCCAACTTATACCCTAACCGAAGGTGCCACCATGTTTGCTGATACAGCCGCCACTTTAAAAGCTATCGCGCCGGAGCTGAAAGGCTTGCAGGGCATCAAGCTGGATCGCGCTAAACAAATGGCAGATGGTACCAATATTACCTTTACCAATAACAAGCCGGTTAAAGTGCTGGTTGGGTATTTCATCCGTAAAGGTCAAACCAAATTTTTATCGGAGCCACAGTTAGAAACCGATGGAACGGCTAATGATTACGGCCAGGCCGATAGCAAAATAACCAGCGGCGTGCAAATTGAAGGCATGCCACCGGTAAACGTGCATACCTTTAGCTTTAAAGCCGGCACCAACACGCTCACACTTGGCAAAGGCGCCGCACTGGTACTGGGTTTTATTGACGATAACGTTAATGTACCTGTTTATGATGCCGGCCTGAGCAACGAGGGAAATATTAAGGATTTGCGCTGGTTGTTTAATTAAGCTAATAAATAAATCCCCTCTTGAGAGGGGGCGCGTTGACAGTGCGGCTGCAGGGGTGTGTTTTTTCGCACGCATAAAGGACACACTCCTCCACCCCTCTCAAGAGGGGAATCGCACAGGGCCTCGCTTTAAATAAGGAATATATAACCGTAGCGATGGGTTTCAAACCCATCGCTATTTGTTAAAACATTACTAATGATACAAGAAAAAAAGTCCTTCCAGCCAGAAGGATGCCGCCGGAAGCAACGCCGGCAAAGTGGATATAAAGCGGTGCTTGGACTAAGCGCTGCTTTGCTGTTTTCTACCCTTGCCTTTGCGCAGAAAAGCACTCGACAGGATATCAGCCTCAATTATGGCTGGCATACTGCCGATGATGAGAAAAGCAGCACCGCTTTTAACGGCTTTGAGAAACCAGGCTATAGGGAGAACTGGCAAAGTGTAAGCGTTCCGCATAACTGGGATCAGTACTTTGGCTACCGTCGTTTAAAGCATGGTAACCTGCACGGGTATGCCTGGTATCGCAAAACGTTCCCGCTAACGGTAAAGCAACCGGGTAAACGTTATTTCTTGTATTTTGAAGGTGTTGGTTCTTATGCCACGGTTTGGCTTAACGGTCAAAAAGTGGGTTATCATGCAGGCGGCCGTACCACGTTTACTATTGACGTAACCGATGTAATCAAAGCCGGAAAAGATAACCTGTTGGCCGTACGTGCCGATCATCCTTCGTTTATTAAAGACCTGCCGTGGGTATGTGGCGGTTGTTCTGATGATCCGGGTTTCTCGGAAGGTTCGCAGCCGATGGGTATTTATCGTCCGGTGCATTTGCTGGTGACTAACCCCGTTCGTGTAGAACCTTTCGGCGTGCACATCTGGAACGATACTACGGTGACCGAAAAATCGGCCACGCTGAACCTGGAAACCGAGGTGAAAAACTATAGCGCTGCCACATCAGCTATCAGCGTAGTGAATCAGTTGGTAGATGCCCAGGGAAAAATCATCGCGCAAGCAAAAACAAACAAAAACTTAGATAAAAATACAACGGCTACTATTGCACAGGTGTTTCCGCAGGTGAAGAACGTGCACTTATGGTCGCTGGAAAACCCGTATCTGTACAAAGTGGTTACACAGGTTTGGAAAAACGGCGTACTGACCGATCAAACCGAGACCTCTTATGGTATCCGCTGGATTAGTTGGCCAATTGGTCGCCCCGGTAACGATGGCCGTTTTTACCTGAATGGTAAGCCCGTGTTTATTAACGGTATTGCCGAGTACGAGCATTTGATGGGCAAAAGCCAGGCGTTTGACAGTGAGGAGATCCGTGCCCGTGTAATGCAAGTAAAAGCTGCCGGTTTCAATGCTTTCCGCGATGCGCATCAGCCGCACAATCTGGAGTATCAAGAGTATTGGGATAAGCTGGGTATTTTGTGGTGGCCGCAATATACGGCTCACATCTGGTATGACACACCGGAGTTTCGCGAAAACTTTAAGAAATTGCTGGTTGATTGGGTGAAAGAGCGCCGCAACAGTCCGTCAAATATTTTATGGGGATTGCAGAATGAGAGCCGCCTGCCCGAGGCCTTTGCCAAAGAGTGCTGCGATTTGATCCGCAAGCTGGACCCGACCGCTTCATCGCAACGCAAAATTACTACTTGTAACGGTGGCAAGGGTACCGATTGGGATGTGCCCCAAAACTGGACCGGCACCTACGGCGGTAACCCGCAAACTTATAGCGAAGACCTGAAAAAGGAATTACTGGTAGGCGAGTATGGCGCATGGCGTAGTCTTGACCTACATACCGAAGGCGGATTTAACCAAAACGGCCCTTATAGTGAAGACCGTATGACCCAGCTGATGGAAACCAAAGTGCGCCTGGGCGAGGCCGTAAAAGATAAAGTAGCCGGTCAGTTTCAGTGGCTGTTGTACTCGCACGAGAACCCTGGTCGAACACAAGGCGGTGAAGGCTTGCGCGAACTGGATCGTGTTGGGCCTATCAACTACAAAGGTCTGTTTACCCCATGGGGCCAGCCGCTGGATGTGTTTTACATGTACCGCGCTAACTACGCGCCAAAGGATAAAGAGCCGATGGTATACATCGTATCGCACAGCTGGCCAAACCGCTGGACTAAGTCCGGTGTGAAAGACAGCATCAACATTTATTCTAACTGTGATGAGGTTGAACTGTTTAACGATGTACGCAGCGCATCGCTCGGGCGCAAAAAGCGCGGAGGCATTGGTACACATTTTATGTGGAACAAGGTTGATATTAAATACAATGTGCTGTATGCTGTTGGTTATGTAAACGGTAAAGAGGTTGCACATGACGAAATTGTGCTCAACCACTTGCCGCAGGCGCCGCATCTGGAAAAGCCACAGGCATCAACCCTGTTGCAACCTGCAAAAGGTTATTATTATAAAGCGTTGATCAATTGCGGTGGTCCGGCTTATACCGATAGCTATGGCCAAAGATGGGCTGCAGATGAGGAATTGAATAGCGGTCAGGCTTATCAGTCATCTTCATGGACTAACGCTTTCCCTGGCATGCCGGAGTATTTTGGTAGTCAGCAACGCACGTTTGACCAGGTTTCGGGCACAAGTGATAGCCAATTGTTCCAGGATTTCCGTTATGGGGAAGATAAGTTGAAATTTCATGTGGCAGTTCCGGCCGGTAAATACAAGGTCGACCTGTTCTTTAACGAACCCTGGTATGGAACCGGTGGTGGTTTGAATGCTGCCGGCTGGCGCGTGTTCAGCGTGGCTGTAAACGGCGCGGCGGTTATTAAAGATCTGGACATTTTTAAAGAGGCCGGTTATAATCATGCCTTGAAGAAAACGGTTGACGTGGTTGCCGGTAAAAACGGTATCAATATCTCGTTCCCTGATGTCAAGGCTGGCGAGGCCATTATCTCGGCCATTGCCATCAGTTCTACTGATAAGGCTGCGCCGGTGGTTACGTCAACTAAAAAAGAGATGGAAAATGCCTGGCTGGATATTGGCCAGCGTATTGATGATAAAAGCGAAGTGAAGTTTAGCCAGATCCCGCCGGCATTGTATGGTGCTAGCTGGATGCGGCGCCCGGCTCACGGACCCGTGGCAGATGGTGCGGCTGATCGTGATGTTGATCTGTTCGTAGCGCTTCCGGGTGATGCTGTTAATCGCCCGGCCTGGTTAAAAGACTTTGAGGTAACCGGTTTAAATATTGAAACTGATGCCAATGGTGGCACCCGCATTCCGCTTTATCGCAAACGTGTTAAGAAAGGCGAGAAGGGCAATCTGGGCGATGCGGCCAGTAATTATTTTGTAATTGTACAGCCGGTGAGCAGCATTGAGCCAGCCAGCGATCTGCGCAAAACCGCCAGTTACAGTGCCGATCTGGCCGAACTGAAAAATGCTACCGTGCGCGATACCGTGGCCGGTAAAAAAGTTGTGCGCTTTACACAGGCATCAGGCAGCAGCGTGAGCTTCCCGGTTACACCGGGCGTGGCCGACAAATACGCGCTTCGTATTAAATACTATAACTTTACCGATAAGACCATGACCGCCAAAATGCAGCTGTTAGCTGCCGATGGTCTGGTGATGAAAGAAGAAACACTGAGTTTTAAACCGATAGCCAAAGGTAAATCTGGCACCGTGGCTACAGATAGCGGCACCAGCATTAACGCAGGTAATTACCGCGTGGTGGTCACCGCTGTGGATGCCGAGGGATTGAGTTTGGCGAGTGTGGAAATGCAATAAGAGAGGTTATCCGTCATTTGTTGGACTGATAAAAAGAAGTGGTGGAATTGTGCGATTCCTTCCTTGGGGAAGGTGTAGGAAGGGGTTTAGCACGGCGATTAAACCCCTCCCTGCCTCCTCACAAGGCTTGCCCGCCCCTCCCCAAGGAGGGATCTAGGATCCTTTTACATTTTTGCCTTCGGAGATAGGCTTTATATAAAAAAATTAAATGAGAATCAACCTGAAATATAGCTTGCTGGCTGTGCTGCTGCCGTTGCAGGCCTTGTCACAAAATCTAAAAGTAGCTAACCTGCATTGCGAGTATGCAACTAATCCGCAAGGGGTGGAAAATCCAGCTCCAAAGTTGAGTTGGGAGCTGCAAAGCGATGGCCGCGGTGTGATGCAAACAGGCTACCGCATTTTGGTGGCCGATAATATAAGTGCCCTCAACGCCGGCACCGGGAATATCTGGGATTCAAAAAAAGTAAATTCGACGGCCTCCCTGCAGGTGGCTTATGCCGGTAAACCGCTGACATCGGCCAAAACCTATTTCTGGAAAGTGATGACTTGGGATAACCAGGGCCATCAATCAACCTGGAGCACGCCTGCCCAGTGGCAAATGGGCTTGCTCAATAAAGCTGACTGGAAAGGCGCGCAATGGATAGCCTATACCCGTCTGCGCGACTCATCACACTTTGTGCCTTTGATCCATCTGCGCGGTCCGAAGAAATTGGGGCCTGAAAATGATACCCTGCCATTGCTGCGCAAAACGTTCGCGGTAGCATCGGGCCTGAAAAAAGCTACACTGTACATCTGCGGCTTGGGGCATTTTGACCTGAGCCTGAATGGTAAAAAGGTAGGCAACAACTTCCTTGATCAGGGTTGGACGTTTTATGACAAGCAGGCCCTGTATGTGCCCTTTGATCTGACGCAAGAATTAAAGTCGGGCAAGAACACCCTTGGTGTGATGCTGGGCAATGGGTTCTACTACATTCCTCGCGACAAACGCTATCGTAAGATGACCGGAGCGTTCGGTCACCCGAAAATGATTTGTCGTTTGGTGATGGAGTATAACAATGGCAGGACAGAAAATCTGGTGAGCGATCTGTCGTGGAAAGCAACCCCGGGACCAGTTATTTACACCAGTATTTACGGCGGCGAGGATTATGATGCCACCAAAGAGCAACCAGGCTGGAACACCAATAATTTTAACGACAGTAAATGGCAGAAAGTAATTGCTGTCGATGGCTCGCCTGTATTGAACTCGCAAAAGGCTGATCCGCTGAAGGTGATGCAGGAGTTTACTCCGCAAAGCAAAAAGCAGATAGCCAGCGGTGCCTGGGTGTATGATTTGGGGCAGAATTTTTCGGGCATTCCGCAAATTGCGGTGAAAGGTAAACGTGGCGATACCGTGCGTGTTTATCCGGCTGAGTTAGTGAGCCCAGATGGCGGCGTAAACCAAAAAGGATCTGGCAGCCCGCATTATTACGATTATATTTTGAAAGGCAGCGGGGTAGAGATCTGGCATCCGCAGTTTACTTATTACGGTTTCCGTTACCTGCAGGTAGAGCGTGTTGTTCCGCAGGGCGAATCAAACCCTCAGCATCTGCCTGAGCTGCTGGAGATAAAAGGTTTGCATACCCGTAACTCAGCCGCCACTATAGGCAATTTCTCTTGCTCGAACGAGCTGTTCAACCGCATTTATAAACTGGTTGATTGGGCCATGAAGAGTAACATGGCCAGTGTATTTACCGATTGTCCGCACCGTGAAAAACTGGGTTGGCTGGAAGAAGCGCACCTGGTGGGCAGCTCTCTGCAATACAACTATGATATCCACCGCCTGGCGCTTAAGTGTATGAATGATATGCGCTATGCCCAAACCGCTGAAGGCCTGGTACCGGAGATTGCCCCTGAGTTTACCAATTTCGGCGGCATCTTCCGTGACTCGCCGGAGTGGGGTAGCAACAGCATCATCCTGCCGTGGTACATTTACCAATGGTATGGCGATAAAGATGCCCTGGCTACTAACTACCCAACTATGAAGCGTTACCTGGGTTACCTGGCCACAAAAGCTGATAACCATATCCTGACCCAGGGCTTGGGTGATTGGTATGATCAGGGTCCGAAAGCGCCGGGCTTATCGCAGCAAACGCCAAAGGGTATCACTGCCACCGCATTTTACTATTATGATCTGAACATTGTAGCGCACATTGCAGAGATGCTGGGCAATAAAGCAGATGCAGAGAGCTATCGCAAACTGGCTGTTGAAGTAAAATCAGCTTACAATAAATCATTCTTTAATGCCGACACCAAACAATACGGCACGGGTAGCCAAACGGCCAACTCCATATCGGTTTATATGGGTTTGGTTGATGAGAAAGATAAAGCCGCGGTAATTGAAAACATTGTGAAAGACCTGCGTAACCGCAATAACGCGCTTACCTCTGGCGATATCGGTTTCCGTTACCTGCTGCGTGCGCTGGATGAGGCCGGTCGCTCGGATGTGATTTTTGATATGAACAGTCGCGATGATGTACCTGGTTATGGCTACCAGCTGAAACATGGTGCAACCGCCTTGACCGAGTCATGGGCGGCATTATCGGCGGTATCCAATAATCACTTTATGCTGGGCGATATTACCGAGTGGTTCTTTAACGGACTGGCTGGTATTAATGAGGCACCTGGAGCAGTGGGCTTTAATAAAATTGAGATCAGGCCGGAAGTTGTGGGCGATGTAAAATCGGCCCGTGCAGATTATCACTCGGCTTACGGTAACATTATGACTGATTGGAAGAAAGCCGATAAAAAATTCAGCATCAGCGTTAGCGTGCCTGCCAATACAACCACGGTGGTTTACCTGCCGGTAGAAAAATCGGCCCAGGTAACCGAAGGTGGCAAAAGCATTAGTGCCGATAAAAATATAAAGAATTTAGGCTACCGCGATGGTAAGCTGATGCTGGGTATTGGCTCTGGTAAGTATAATTTTGAAGCTAACTGGTAATATGATATACACCATAACGTCATTGCGAGGCACGAAGCAATCTCTGTACAGGATATTCGGACACGCTAATCCGATTTGCATATGCAGAGATTGCTTCGTTCCTCGCAATGACGTGGTGGGACAGAGTTATTTACACTAACCCTCACTTGAGTTAACCATAAAAACAAGAAAACTGTAAATTCGTAACACGAAATTTATGATCAACAAGATAAAAACAACTGCACTGCTGCTTGGCGTTTTTGCCGGAGTGTGCGCCTATGCTCAACCAAAAAAAGTGGTTTCGCCAGAAACCATGAAGAAGGTTTATGAAGAAGTGAAAACCCCGTTCAAATACGGTATGGTGGTTGTTCCGGAAGATAACTCTAAAAAGGTGGATTGCCCGAGCGTTTTCAGAAAAGGCAACGGATGGTACATGACGTATATTATCTTTAACGGTCGCGGTTATGAAACCTGGCTGGCGAGCAGTCCGGATTTGCTGCACTGGAAAACTCAGGGTCGCATCATGTCGTTCTCTGATACTACGCAGTGGGATAACAACCAGAAAGCCGGTTACACTGCCCTGCAGGATATGAAATGGGGCGGCAGCTACGAGTTGCAGAAATATAACGGTAAATACTGGATGTCATATTTCGGTGGGCATGAGCGTGGTTATGAAAAAGGTAAGCTGGCCATCAGCATAGCTTACACCACTCAAGACCCGACCAAAGCGCACGAATGGACCCGCCTGGATCACCCGGTGCTGACTCCGGAAGACAAAGACGTATCATGGTGGGATAACCACATGCAATATAAAGAGACCGTAATCTGGGATAAATCAAAGCTGACCGGTCACCAGTTTGTGATGTATTACAATGCCAATGGTGATAGTGTTGACGCCAAACGCGGTGCAGAGCGCATAGGTATGGCAACCAGCGACGATATGCTGCACTGGAAACGCTTCGGTACCGAGCCGGTGCTGAACCATGGTCCCGGCATTACCGGCGACCCGAACGTTCAAAAAATGGGCGACCTGTATGTAATGTTCTATTTCGGTGCTTTCTGGAAAACAGGCGCCAGCGGCGTATTTAACCGCTTTGCCTGCTCTTATGACCTGGTACACTGGACCGACTGGACCGGTGAAAAACTGATTCAGGCTTCAGAACCTTATGACGCCGTGTTTGCGCACAAATCATTCGTAGTGAAATGGAAAGGCGTGGTTTACCACTTCTACTGCGCGGTTGATAAAGCAGATCAACGTGGTATTGCTGTGGCTACCTCAAAAGATATGGGCAAAAGCCAGGTGAACTTTGTAGAGCCGCCGCCAAGCAAAAGAAAGAAATAAGACCTCTTCCCCGGCCCTCTCCTGCGGAGAGGGCCGGGGAAGAGAACAAGATACGCTTATACGTCATTGCGAGGCACGAAGCAATCTCTGTACTTGGCTTGTTGGCCATGTAATTGCAGAGATTGCTTCGTGCCTCGCAATGACGTGATATATCAAGTCAAACCTAAGCCATCGCCATTTGTAGAAAATAAATACCCCTGCAAACATCACATTTAAACAGCAACTATGAAAAAACTTTTCCTCATACTTTTCTCTCTTTCAACGGCGGTGGCAGGTGCGCAATCGCGCCAAACACAGGATTTTGATACGGGCTGGAAATTCCATTTAGGTAATGATTCGCTAGCAAAGAGTGTTGTTTATAACGATGCCCAGTGGCGCAGCCTGAACGTGCCGCACGATTGGAGCATTGAAGGAAAGTTTGATGAGAAAAACCCCACGTTGCAGGGCGAAGGTGGCTTGCCCGCAGGCATTGGTTGGTACCGTAAAACGTTCACCATCCCGGCAACGTCAAAAAATAAAGCTATCAGCATTGTGTTTGATGGCGTGCAACATAACAGCGAGGTTTGGATAAACGGCCATTACCTGGGCAAGCGCCCTAATGGCTACATCTCGTTTGAATATGAATTGAGCCCATATCTGAAATATGGAGGCAAAAACGTGCTGGCCGTAAAGGCAGATAACTCAGATCAACCAAACTCGCGCTGGTATACCGGCTCGGGTATTTATCGTAATGTGTGGCTGGTTACATCGGCCCAAACCCATATTGCGCCGTGGGGTGTGTTTATCAGCACGCCAAAAGTAAGCGTGGCGCAGGCGCAGGTAAGCGTGCAAACCCGTGTAGATAATGTGCAGGCGATGAAAAACATCGAGGCCAAAACCGTTATTTATGATGCCGCAGGTAAAAAAGTAGCCGAAACCCACGGACCTGTTGATGGGCCGGACAATGAGGGTGGAGCCAACCAGTCGTTAACCGTAACAAAGCCGCAGCTATGGTCTGTTAATAAACCTTACCTGTACACCGTTACCGTTACGCTGGTTGACGGTAAAGGCAAAGTGATTGACGAGGTAAGTAATAAGGCCGGTATCCGCTGGTTTGATTTTGATGCCGATAAAGGTTTCTCTTTAAACGGCGAGCCAATGAAAATTCAGGGCGTTTGTTTGCATCATGATGCGGGCGCACTGGGTGCAGCTGTTTATAAAAGAGCTATCGAGCGTCAGTTACAGATCATGAAGGATATGGGTGTCAACGCTATCCGTACCTCACATAATCCGCCGGCGCCGGAACTGCTGGACCTATGCGATAAAATGGGTCTGCTGGTGATGGACGAGGCGTTTGACATGTGGAAGAAAAAGAAAAACAAAAACGACTATTATAAAGAGTGGGATCAATGGCACACCCGCGATCTGCAAGATCAGGTAGTGCGCGACCGTAACCACCCGTCGGTTTTTATATGGAGCATTGGCAACGAGATCCGCGAACAGTTTGACAGCACCGGCATCAGCATCACCCGCGAGTTGGTGAACACAGTAAAGAAGCTTGATAGCACCCGTCCGGTAACATCTGCCCTGAGCGAGTGGAACCCGGAGAAGAATTTTATCTATAAATCTGGCGCGTTGGACCTGGTGGGCCTCAACTACCACCAGGAGGTTTATGCCGACTTGAAAAAGCATTACCCCGGTCAAAAGATCATCGGCACAGAGCAAGTATCAGCCTTAATGAGTCGCGGACATTATGATATGCCTTCAGATTCGGTACGTATGTGGCCGCCTGATGCAAAGACCAAAATTAAAGGTAATCCCGATTATACGGTATCTGCTTATGATAACGTAGCCGCCTACTGGGGATCGACCCATGAAACCACCTGGAAGCTGGTTAAAAAGTATGATTACTTTTCGGGCATGTTCATCTGGACAGGCTTTGATTACCTGGGCGAGCCTACGCCATACCCGTGGCCTGCCCGCAGCTCTTACTTCGGTATTGTAGATCTGGCCGGTTTTCCTAAAGACGTTTATTACATGTACCAAAGCGAGTGGACCGCCAAGCCAGTACTGCACCTGCTGCCGCACTGGAACTGGAAAGCCGGACAAACGGTAGACGTAATGGCCTACTACAGCCAGGCTGATGAAGTGGAACTGTTTCTGAATGGCCGCTCGCTGGGTATCCAGAAAAAGCACGGTGATGACCTGCACGTAAAATGGAAAGTAAAATTTGAACCGGGCGTACTGAAAGCGGTATCGCGCAAAGGGGGCCAAACTGTATTGACCACGCAGGTAGTAACCGCAGGCGCGCCATATCAAATCAAACTTTCGGCAGATCGCAGCGCTATTAAGGCCGGTGGTAAAGATTTGAGCTATGTAACCATCAGCATATTGGATAAGGATGGTAATGTGGTACCCGATGCCAACAACCTGGTGAACTTTAAAGTAACCGGCGCAGGTGTATTAAGAGGCATGGATAACGGTTACCAGGCGGATCTGGAGCCATTTACCAGTAGCAGTCGTAATGCATTTAACGGGCTGGCTTTGGGTATTGTGGGCTCTGCCGTAAAAGGAGGCTCAATCAGTATTTCTGCCACAGCTGCGGGCTTAAAATCTGCAAATTTAACGATACAAAGCAGGTAGATGCCTGTTTCATGATAATATCGTACATTATTTGGAGAAAGCAATATAAGGATTTAATCGCTGGTTGAACTAGTTTTATCTTATCAAAACCGTATAAACTAACCATTTATAACGTAAGTAAGATGAAGCAGCAAAATATCTTTGATTATATCAATGTGGATGGCTTTTCGCTAACGCCAAAATACATCCAGCTGGCCAACTCAATTCAGGATGCGGTAATAGCCGGTAAAATTAAAAAGAACTGGATATTACCGTCGCTGCATGAGCTGACCTATCACCTTGAAATATCAAAGGAAACGGCAGACCGTGGGTATAAATACCTGCGAGATCTGGGCGTGCTGTCATCTATCCCCGGTAAAGGTCATTTTGTTACGGCTACCAATATGGCGCAGCCGCGCAAGGTGTTCCTGATGCTGGATAAACTGAGCGCCGGCAAAAAGCTTTTTTACGATACCTTTACCCACGCCCTGGGCGAGAATACCAGCATTGATTTTTATATCTATAACGATGATTTTGCGCTGTTTAAAAAGCTGCTTGATCGTCGTAAAGATGGTTATACGCACTATGTGATTTCGCCAAATTTTGTAGATGGCGGCAATAAAGCGCATGAGCTGATCAACGGTCTGCCGAAAGAAAAACTGATCCTGCTGGATAAAGCGGTAAACGGTGTTGAAGGCGAGTTTGGCGGTGTGTTTGAAAACTTTAAACGCAATATCTACAAAGCGCTGGAAGCCCTGTTGGCCGGTCTGAGCAAATACCACACCCTTAAAGTTATCTCGTCAGAAAACGCGTTCCTTTCGCCTGATATGACCTGGGGTTTTAACCTGTTCTGTCAACAGTATGCTTTTGACCGCAGCGTGATTAGCAGTATTGCCGATGATGAAATTAGCAAAGGCGATGTTTTCATTTGTATGAACGATGATGACCTGGTAACACTGATTGAGAAGATCAACGGACTGAACCTGGAAGTGGGTAAAGATGTGGGTATTATCTCCTACAACGAAACTCCGCTGAAACGTTACATCCTGAACGGGGTAACTACCATTTCTACTGATTACGAGCAGATGGGTTTGGCCGCCGCCCGCATGATTTTGAATAACCAGATGGACCGCGTAGAGCTGGATTACCTGCTCAACTCGCGCAACTCACTTTAATAATAAATATTAATCAATAGAATCAATGCCGGTATTAGCCGGCATTGTGCATAAATAATCCGCCGTTAGTTTTTTTGTTAAACTATTGCCCGGCACCATAAATAAAATGACTACCTGCTTAACCGTTTTACCCCTTCCAGACCTGGCTATTATTGCACTGTACCTTCTTGGGATGATAGGGGTGGGCTTCTACTTTTCGCGCAAAAACACCGATGCGGGGGAGTATTCTACAGGTTCTGGTAGCATACCGGGCTGGGCTATT
Organism: Mucilaginibacter yixingensis; assembly: GCF_041080815.1. Lineage (NCBI taxonomy): Bacteria > Pseudomonadati > Bacteroidota > Sphingobacteriia > Sphingobacteriales > Sphingobacteriaceae > Mucilaginibacter > Mucilaginibacter yixingensis. The sequence continues at coordinate 210,496 of NZ_CP160205.1, forward strand.
GGCATTTCTATTTATGCTACATTTTTAAGCAGTAATACCTTTCTGGGTGTACCCGGCAAGGCCTTCGGCGGCAACTGGAACGCCTTTGTGTTCAGTATTTCTATGCCGCTGGCAGCTTGGGTTGCCGTAAAATACTTTGTGCCGTTTTACCGCAGCACGGGCGAGATTTCGGCCTATACGCATTTTGAAAAGCGGTTTGGTCCCTGGGCGCGTACCTATGCTGTAGTTTGCTTTTTGCTGACACAACTGGCACGCATGGGCTCGGTGTTCTTCGGTATTGCCTTGAGCTTACAGGCGCTGACCGGCATCTCCATGAAAACCATTATGATTGTGATGGGCATTTCCATCATTCTCTACACGGTATCTGGCGGTATCAAAGCCGTAATCTGGACCGAGGTGGTGCAGGGTATTGTTAAAACGCTGGGCGCCATGCTCATCATTTACCTCATTGTTACCAATGTACCGGGTGGCGCTAAAGAAATCATTAATATTGGTAAGGCCGATAATAAATTTAGTCTGGGTAGTTTCTCGCTCAATTTTACCGAGCCTACGTTCTGGGTAATCCTGTTGTATGGGTTCTTCATCAACCTTAACAACTTTGGGATGGATCAGAACTACATCCAGCGCTACCATACCGCAAAATCAACACAGGCGGCCCGCAAATCGGTTTGGTTGTGTGTTTACATGTATGTGCCGGCGTCGTTCCTGTTTTTTATCATCGGGTCTTGCCTGTACGCCTACTACAGTCAGCACCCAGACCTGGTAATGACGCTTAAACAACAAGTAATTGCCGAGCGTATGCCGCACGCAACAACTGCCCAGGCGGCTGATGCACTGTCCAAACTTACTCCTGCCGATTATGGCGATAAGGTAATGCCGCATTTTATGGTTACCAAAATACCGCAAGGTCTGGTGGGGGTTATCATTGCAGCCATCCTTTCGGCAGCTATGAGTACCATTAGCTCTGGCATGAACTCATCGGCTACGGTGTTTGTGGAGGATATTTATAAACGTTATTTCAAACCAGATCTTACCTCGCGCAAGTTGCTCCGGACGCTGCATATCTGTACCGTTATCTTCGGCGTTGCGGGGATGGTTTGCGGTATTGGCATGATAGGGGTAAAGAGTATCCTCGATATCTGGTGGAAACTTTCGGGCATTTTCGCCGCCGGTATGCTGGGGTTGTTCTTGCTGGGTTTCATGAGTACACGTACCAAAAACCACGAGGCTATTGTTGCCAGTGTGATTGGTGTTGTGGTTATTGCCTGGCTCACTTTCTCGTCGCTGTTGCCACCGCAATATGGCATGTTGCGCAGTACGATTGATACTAACATGATTATTGTGTTGGGCACGCTCTCTATTTTATTGGTGGGGATTGTGCTTACTAAGGCCAAAGCCAAAAAAGAACAAGAAGCCATTAACGCTTAGACTGAAAACAACGGGCTACATACAGCCCTATGGATATAATAAAATGAAGGAAAAAGGATTTATACCGGTAATGCTTACGCCGTTTAAGAACAATGGCGATATTGATTATGACATGCTCACCCAGCTTACCGAGCTGTATCTGGAAGCAGGTGCCGCTGGTTTGTTTGCCAACTGCCTGTCAAGCGAGATGTTTGAGCTGGAAGATGATGAGAAGCTGGATTCAATTAAACATGTAATCAAAGTGGCAGGCGGCAGTGTGCCGGTAGTAGCAACCGGTACTTTTGGCGGTCCAATTGCCCAGCAGGCTGATTTTGTGAAGCGTGTGCACGACACCGGTGCCGATGCGGTAATTGCCATCACCGGTTTATTGGCTGACGAAAGCGAGAGCGATGCCGTATTTAACGACCGCGTTTTTGATCTGTTGAAACAGACAGATAATGTTCCACTGGGTTTCTATGAGTGTCCGGTGCCTTATAAAAGATTAATCTCTGCCGAGCAACTGGGCAGCTTTGTTGATACCGGTCGCGTAATTTATCATAAAGACACCTGCCTGGATATTGACCAGGTGCGCGCTAAAATTGCCGCAGGCAAAAGCAATCCAAACTTTGGCGTGTATGATGCTTATATGGTACACGCAGTTGAATCGCTGAAAGCGGGTTCTGCAGGTTTATCATGCATCCAGGGTAACTACTTCCCGGAGCTGATAGTATGGCTGTGCAAAAACTATGATAACGCATCACTTGCTCCGCAGGTAGCCCAGGTACAACAATTCTTTGTTGATAACATGGATGTAATGCACAATGTGTATCCAATTGTTGCCAAATACTATCTTACACAGCGCGGCTTGAATATCTCTACTTTTACCCGTCGTAACGTAGGTGTGTTCAAACCATCTATCCGTAAGCAAGTAGATCAACTGTTTGCAGATTACAGCAAATTGCAGCATGAGATTGGAATAGCACAGGTGGCTGTTTAATCCTCATAAAATAAAAGCAGAAGGCCGAACATGATTCATGTTCGGCCTTCTGCTTTTTACCCGTATGTCATTTCAACCAACGGGAGAACTATTTCCTTGAGCGAAGTGAGAAAATCTTTTAGAGGATGCACCCCGTCGCGGAAAGTTGGAAGATGATTTGGCTAAAGGTCAAATCATCTTCCAACTTTCTTATTATTGTGTTTAATTAGAAATGGTATGTTGGCTTTAATCCTCGCATTGGTTGCAATAATCGGATCTGCATTGCTGAGTGTTGCTTTCTTTAAACCTTATCTTAAGACTTATCTTAAAACACCTTCAGATCGGGCAAAAGCGCTGAAGATATATTTAATTCTGGCGGTTTTAGCTGGTACGGGATATTGTATGGTGAGGTGTGTTTTTTTTTAACACCCCGAACTCATTTGATCAAGGAGTAGAGCAGTTGAAGAATAATCAGGATTTGATGAACAAGATTGGCGGCTTTGAGTCCTTTTCTTATTATGAGCATAATCTTCCTAAGAAGACAGATAACCCAGCGTATTTTAAGGTTTCATTAAGCGGTCCTGATGGAGAAATATATCTTTCTTGTAAGGTGAAGAAGCGAAAAGACGGGAACTGGCAATTGCTCGAAACAATACAAGATAGTTTAGTCAGAAAAAAGGCGGAAAAGTAAAAGCCCGAACTTGAGCCAAGTTCGGGCTTCCTTATTTTTACCCTCATGTCATTTCGAACGAACAGCGCGAGGGGAGGCAGTATGGCGTGAGGAGAAATCTTAGACGATAGACATACTCACATAAAAGCATGGGGGCTAAGATTTTTTCGCTATCACTCAAGAAAATAGTTCTCCCTTTGGTCAAAATGACAAGAGAAAGAAAATGGCATGATGGGATAGTGGATTTCCTATTTAAACTCCGCCGGCTGTCCTTTCAAATATTTACGCTTATACTCCAGTGGCGTCATGTTGGTCACCTTTTTAAAGTGGCGGTAAAAGTTAGATACATTGTTAAAGCCACACTCAAAGCACAATACCTCGGTAGGCATTTTATCCTCAATCAAAAAACGGCAGGCATGGCTAATGCGGATCTCCGTCAGGAAATCTGAATATGTTTTCTTCGTCATCAGCTTAAAATAACGACAGAATGAGGTTACGCTCAGGTTGCCAATAGCGGCAATCTCCTGCAGCCCTATTTCCTTCTTATAGTTAGCCAGGGTATAAGAACAGACTTTATTTAAACGGATGGTATCAGACTCGTTAGATTGGTGGAAATCGCTTGGCGAGAGGGTGATGTTGTCAAACTCATCTGTCTCTGCCAGTACCTTCAATATGGAGAGCAGCACAATGATGCGGTCAATGTTGGTAGCCTCTACCGCCTGGTGCATTAACTTGGTTAACTCTGTACGAGCTTTGCCGGTGAAAGACATGCCGCTTTTGGCTTTCTCAAAAAGTTTAGGCAACAGGTAAGCCTCGGGCAGGTTAAGCAAATAACGGCCCAGGCAATCCGGCAGGAAGTGAATTACGATAACCTCTACGTTTAGGTCAGACTCTGGTACAAAGTATTCTTCCTTACAGCGCCAGCAGTGCGGCAGGTTTTCGCCCAGTAAGGTTACCTCGCCGGCAGAAAAATTGCTGATGTTATCACCAATAAAGCGTACACCTTCGCCTTTTATTACATAATGCAGCTCAAGCTCCGGGTGATAATGCCATATACCCCTAAAGGTGGGCAGAATATCATGACGGATACTAAAAGAGTTTTGTGGCTTTACAGCAACTTTTAGAAAATGAGGTTTCATCTCGGTACTTCGGTTAGCGGTGCAATAAAATCAAAAAATGCTCTTAGGTTGTTGGCTTTTGCCTGCTGGGGCAATTAATAAAATTAAGTAATTTTTTGATCTGATTACAACGCTGTAAATAAAATAAAATTATCTGGAACAGATTTCAATGTCTTGAAATCGGATGCTAATATCGTACAATAAGTTGATAAATACATGGAGTAATGGAACTATCTATTGATAGATATTTGTTATTGTAGTATGGTTTTAAGGCCAATATGCTGCAGTTATAGATATAAACCAAGATAATTAATTATACATTTTGTTTAAAGCCGGTGTTGAGCTATGAATTGAATGGCGCTTCAATTGTCGTCCCGACAGTTAAGGATTTATCAACTTCAAATACAATCCTCTCAGCCATTTAAAATAATTGATCAATACTGGAAATTTGTTGCCAACAACACAATCTAAAAGAAACAGAATAGATGTCTTTTAACAATAAAGAAGTACTACTGGTTGCCAGCGGCGACCTGAGATTAGCGGCCAACCAGATTTGCTGGCCCGAGCAGGAAAAAGTGGAGCGTTTGCTTACCGAAGCGGTAGAAAAACTGGGCTTCACCGTAAAACGTGCTCACCCTTATGATGCAGCAAAAGGCCACGGTCTCATTGATTCTCAAAAAATGGGTATGGAAGTGTTCCGTAACCTTGATCCGGAGCAACCGCTGATGGTGGTAGAAAGCCTTTGGCAATATACCCATCACGTGCTGGCTGGCTTAACAACTCACAAAGGTCCTATTATTACCATTGCCAACTGGAGCGGTACTGCGCCAGGTTTGGTAGGTATGCTTAATATAAATGGTTCATTAGCTAAAGCAGGTGTAAACTTCAGCACCCTGTGGAGCGAGAACTTTGATGACGATTTCTTTATTGGCGGCCTGAAAACATGGCTGGAAAACGGCGAGGTAAAACACGATACCAGCCATATCAAAAGCCTGAGCAGCGTAACTATTCCTGTTGACGAGCTGAAACTGGGTAACGATTTTGCTGCCGAGTTTAAAAAGAACAAAGCCATTATGGGCGTGTTTGACGAAGGTTGCATGGGCATGTACAATGCCATTGTACCTGACGAATTGCTGCACCCAACCGGTTTGTTCAAAGAGCGCCTGAGCCAGTCTACCCTGTATGCTGCCATGCGTGAGGTTACTGATGCTGAGGCCCGCAAAGTTCTGGATTGGCTGCTGGCCAAAGGCATGCACTTTGAATGGGGTACAGACGGTGCGACCGAACTGACCGAAGCACAAACCCTGGAGCAATGTAAAATGTATATAGCCGCAGTGCGCCTGGCCGACGAGTTTGGCTGCAGCACTATCGGCATCCAATATCAGCAAGGTTTGAAAGACCTGGTGCCTGCCAGCGATTTGGTAGAAGGTTTACTAAATAACCAGGACCGCCCGCCGGTTTATGGCACTGATGGCCGCGAATTATATGCTGGTGAAGCATTGCCGCATTTTAACGAGGTTGACGAGTGTGCCGGAATTGATGCATTGGTAACCTATCAGCTGTGGAAACAACTGCGTATGCCAGGCGAAAATACACTGCATGATTTGCGTTGGGGCCAACATTACAAAGGCAACGGTGTGGATGATTTTGTTTGGGTGTTCCTCATCTCTGGTGCGGTACCTCCGGCGCATTTTGTTGGTGGTTATAAAGGCGCCAGCAGCGAGCGTCAGCCGGCTATGTATTTTAAACTGGGTGGCGGTAGCTTAAAAGGTGTAAGCAAACCAGGCGATATTGTTTGGAGCCGCATCTACGTAATGGACGGCGCCCTGCATGCCGATTTAGGTGTAGGTAAAAGCGTTGAACTGCCAGAAGAAGAAACTCAGCGCCGTTGGGAATCAACCACTTCGGTTTGGCCAATTATGCACGCTACGCTGAGCGGCGTGAGTCGCGATCAGATGATGGGTCGCCACAAGGCTAACCACATCCATGTAGTATATACAAATGATGAGGCTTCTGCGCACAAAGCCTGCCGTGTAAAGGCAGCAGCACTGGCCGGCCTGGGTATCCAGGTACATTTCTGCGGAAACGTAAATTTAAATTAATCAGAAAAGAGACTATGAACATTAAGAAATATATTGTAACGTTACTGTTACCAATTGTAAGTGTAGGAGCAGTTTCGGCGCAAGCCAAACAAAGTGAGGCCGATTATAACAAGGTGATCACCGAGCGTGCGGGCAAAATTGTAACCACTATCGGCGTAACCGATTCTGTTAAATTTAAAAAGGTGCGTGAGGTTATTGCCGATCAATATAAAGCATTGGGTACTATTCATGACGGTCGCAACGCCGAGGCAAAAGCCATTAAAGATGCCGCTGGCGTCGATAAGAATGCTGCTAACGCTAAGATTGCCGCTTTAGATAGCAGCGTAAACCAAAAACTGAGCGTGCTGCACAAAGAATACCTGACCAAATTAGGTAAACAACTTACGCCAGATCAAATTACAGCAGTAAAAAACGGCATGACGTTTAACGTGCTTAATGTAACCTATAATGCCTATATGGACGAACTGCCAAACCTTACCGAAGCGCAGAAAACCCAGATCATGGCATGGCTGGTAGAGGCCCGCGAGTTGGCTATCGATGCAGAATCTGCAAACAAAAAACACGAAGTGTTTGGCAAATACAAAGGCCGCATTAACAATTACCTGTCTAAACAGGGTTATGATATGAAAAAAGCAGGCGAAGAATGGCAGCAAAGAATCAAAGCGCGCCAGGAAGCCGCCGGTAAAGATAAAGGCTGATAAAGCCCTAGCTCCAATCCAAGTAAAATCCAACCAATAGTAATTAACCGAGTATGAATCTAAAAAACCAAACTGTATGAGAAGAATTCTCCTCATGTTTTCCGTGTTGCTTTTGTTAAGCAACGCGTTGTTTGCCCAAACCAGAACCATTTCAGGCGTGGTAACTGGTGAAAAAGGCGAGACCCTGCCGGGTGTAAGTATCCAGGTAAAGGGTAGCTCAAAAGGTACTACCACAGATATTGATGGTAAGTACTCAATTGTTGTAACTGATATGCAATCGGTAGTTATCACCGTTAAATATATCGGTTATACCTATCAGGAAAAGTCAGTTTCTGCAAATCAAAGAAATGCCGACTTTAAACTGGTCCCAACCGCAAGTAACCTTAACGAGGTAGTAATTACCGGTTACGGCGAGCAGAAAAAAGCCACATTGACCGGAGCGGTTTCTACCGTCGATCTGAAAAAAGTGGAAGATATCCCTGCATTAAGTGTCAGTGCAGCCCTTAAGGGTACTACAGTTGGCCTTAGTATATCAGGTGGTACTTCGCGACCTGGCCAGGGTACCACTATCGTTATCCGTAACCCGTCAAGCTATTCTAAAGACGGCCAGGGTATCACTCCGTTATATGTAATTGACGACATTATCCGTACCCAGGCTGACTTTGACGTTCTGGACATTAGCCAGATCGAAAACATCTCGGTACTGAAAGATGCTGAAGCAGCTATTTACGGTGTATTGGGTGCAAACGGTGTTATTTTGGTGCGTACCAAAAAAGGTAAAATGGGCGCTCCTAAGGTTAGCTTCAGCAGCTCAGTAGGTGCGGCTAATGCTACCACTTTGCCTAAAATGATGAACTCTGTACAATTAGCTACATGGGTGAATGATTATTATACCGGCAAATTGCAGATGCAAACTACACCAGGTGTTCCTAATAACGCCAGCTATTATGATGCTGATGGTTTCAAATATACCAATGGTGTTAAAACAACAGATCCTTCTCTGTCTACCTGGTATACTTCAGATGAGATGGCTTATTTTGCTAACCACAGCCACAACTATCTGCAAGAGGCTTTCAAAACCGCATATACAGAGCGTGAGGCCGTAAACATTAGCGGTGGTAGCGAAAAGACTACTTACTTTGTTGGTGGCGATTTTGTTAACGCCAATTCAAACTTTTCTGGTGTAAACTCTTACAAATACGGTTTAAGAGCAAACATTGAAACTAAACCAGCAACAGGTTTAACTATTTTGGCGTCATTAAGTACCGACGTTCAGTATAGCCGTAGCTACTGGTATAAACTGGCCAGTACTTCAGAAAGCTTAGATAATGATGCTGCTTCTTTAGAGAACGTACAGCCTTGGCAAGAGTATTTTATTAATAACAACCCTGTGTTATTGGTAAATGCTAACGGTGGTTATGATAACCTTAACTTCTTCCAGGTACAAAATTCAAACAACTTTACCCAGTCTAACTCAACTGCAACCAACTTGATGGGTAAAATTACTTATGAAATTCCTGGTGTTAAAGGTTTAACCGCTACTGCAACCATGAATAAGAACTTAAACTCTTCTAACAACAAGCAGTTCGGTACTTCATTCAACTATTATCAGTATGCTGGTACCGGTGCAAACAGCCACATTCCGGGCGGCGCACTTTTACAGGTTAAAAACGTAAGCAACGGCGACCGTGTGCGTTTAAACCCTGTTTTTGCTAACACTTATCAGTTAGATGCTGGTTTAAACTATAATCGCACTTTTGGTAAACATAGCATTAGCGCTACTGCTTTATATGAGCAGCGTGAGCAAAACGCGGAAGGCGTAGCAGCTGAGGCAGATGGTGTGGTATTAGGTGCATTACCTTATCAAACATTCACCGTTAGTACCCAAACCTCAAACCAGTCTTCACAAGTAAGCCAATTTGGTTTCCTTTCTTTCATATCGCGTTTAAATTACTCGTATGATAATAAATACCTGGTGCAGTTGGTATATCGTGCAGACGGTAGCTCAAGATTTGCAGACGGTAACAACTGGGGCGGTTTCCCATCTGCTTCAGTGGGTTGGGTGGCATCAGAAGAACCTTTCCTGAAAAATAAATTCACCTGGCTTGATCAGTTGAAATTCAGAGCTTCTGCCGGTTTAACAGGTACAGATAATACCAAAGCTTATCAATATCAGGCCAGCTATAAACTGGGTACCGGTAGCAGCGGTGGTGCTGTATTTGGCGAAGGTAACCGTAGCATCGGTATCCAAACAAACGTAGCTATCCCGAATACTGCTGTAACCTGGGATCACATCTTCAAAACCGATTACGGTATGGATGTGACTATGCTGAAAAGCCGTTTAAACTTAACCCTTGATTACTACTGGAACCACGGCTATGATATGTTGACCACACTGAGTTCATCAGTACCTGCTACAATTGGTGCTGCTGTACCAACAGAGAACTATAGCATCGTTAATATGTTCGGTTGGGAAGTTTCAGCTGGCTGGCGTGATCATATCGGTAGCAAGTTTACTTATAGCTTTACACCGTTCTTCGCTTGGTCTGATAACAAAACCATCCGTGCCGACGTATCTTCTGGTCTGATTGGCACCATTCAGGATCCTACCAATCGATCAAGTGATTTGGGATTCTATGGTTACCACTCTTTAGGTATCATCCGTACACAAGCTGATGCTGACGCTATCATCGCACAGCGTGCAGCAGCTGCAGGTGGCGCTGCCAACGTTAAAATCCAGGGTGATGCTGTTCAACCAGGTATGATCAACTATCAGGACGTAAACGGTGACGGTATCATTGATGCGAAAGACATGTATTACGTTAAAAACAAATCAAGCAACCACTACAATATGGGCTTGAACTGGAGCGTAGGTTACGGTCCGGTATACCTTAACGTAATTATGGGTCTGTCATGGGGTGGTTGGACTACTATGGATGGTATCAAACCATTTAACCAGTCAAGCTCTTCAACCGGCGCATCTATTGCAGATAACCGTCCGGTATGGTGGTCAGATCACTGGACTCCATCTAACACCAGCGCTAAATATCCTGCACCATATTTTACTAATAACTATACCCTTACATCAGATTTCTGGTTAGTTAGTGCCACTCAGTTCAACGTTACAAGCGCTAACTTGAGCTATAACATTCCAGCTGCATGGACCAAGAAAATTGGTATCTCAAGCGCAAGAGTATACTGTGTAGCTACAAACCCTATCCAGTTTATCAATCCGTTCCCGGATCACTATCGCGATTTCCAGACTAGTATGTATACCTACCCAAGTCTTAGAACAGTATCGCTGGGTATAAATGTTGGATTATAAAATATTCACAATCATGAGAAAAGTATTTGCAATCATTATATCAACCGGCGCAGCAGCACTGATGTTCAGTAGCTGTAAAAAAGTGCTGGACAAGCAAGATTTGGGTAACTTTACAGCTGCTCAGGTTTACAATGACTCAACTGTTGCCAAGTCAAGCATGGATTATATCTATAGCCAGAACCAGCCTAGCTGGTTCGGTAACTCTGGCGGTACCATCAGCGGTCAGTTAAGCGGTTTAACAGACGAGGCTTATTCTGACAACGCTTTTGTAAAAGGTACAGTTACTATCGAATCGGTTACTGATCTGGGTGCATCTGCAAGCAGCGGTAACTATACTAAAATTCGTACCATTAACATGTTTATCCGCGATATTAATGCGGGTACCATGGCAGATGGCGTTAAAGCGCGTTATAACGCTCAAGCTTATTTCTGGCGTGCTTACCGTTATTTTGAATTGGTAAAACTGTATGGTGGCGTGCCAATTGTAACTACCCCATTAGATGCTGTTGGCGACGAAGCAAAAAAAGCTGCTGCATTACCACGTAATACCACTACCGAAACATTTAACCAGATAGTGAGCGATTTGAACACTGCAATTGCTGCGCTTCCTATCAACTGGCCAAATACTGCTGATTACGGTCGCATTACCAAAGGCGCGGCACAAGCGTTCTTAGGTCGTGTATTGTTAACCTGGGCTAGCCCTCAGTTTAACGCCAGCAATGATCAGGCGCGTTGGCAGGCTGCTTATGATGCTAACACTGCTGCTATTGCAACCCTTACAACAGGTGGTTACGGCTTATACTCTAAATGGGATGTAAGCATGTGGACAACAGAAGGTGGTATCTCTGGTGGCAAACCAGGCAACCCTGAAGCAGTATTGGTTACTGAGTACAACACATCAACAACCGATATTTATCAGAACAATAACAGCTACACCGGCGGTACTATTCCAAAAAGCTTAGGTGGTAGTGGTAGCAACCAGCCTACCTGGGATTTAGCCCGTGCTTTCCCAATGAAAGATGGTAAAGATACGCTGACCTCTAAGTATGCTTATACTGCACAGAACTTCTACAACAACCGCGATCCTCGCTTCGCTCAGACTATTGCCTACAATGGCTGTAACTGGTCGTTAGAAGGTAACTCGGCTTATCGTCTGTGGACTTATTATTACTATAGTTCTGCAACTGCAGTTAAGTCAACCGAGTCATCTGCCAGCACCACCGGTCTGTACCTGCGTAAAGGTGTGGATCCGACCATTACTAACTCTAACCTTACCTATTCTGGTACCGACTGGATTGAGATTCGTTATGCCGAGGTATTGCTTAACCAGGCCGAAGCGGCTGCTGAACTGGGCCGTTTGGGTACTGCACAGGAGGCTTATGCCAACCTGATTGCTATCCGTAAAAGAGCTGGTATTGAAGCTGGTACCGACAACATGTATGGTTTAACTACTGGCATGAATCACGATCAGATGATTACAGCGATTATGAAAGAGCGCCAGATTGAGTTTGCTTTTGAAGGTAAACGCTACTGGGATCTGAGAAGAAGAAAATTGCTGGAAAGCACACTGAACGGTAAGAGAAGATCTGGTGTTGTATTTACGCTGGCTAAGAGCGGTACAAACTTCACCGATTATATCTTGAATACGCGTGATGCTTCTGCTAATACCAACCTTGATGCTATGTATAATACTACTGGTGCAGGTACCTTTGTGGTTTCAACCAAAACACTGGATACTTATAACATCGCATATCAAACTGCTGATTACTTCTTTGGTATTCCAACAACATCACTTAACAATAACGTTAACCTGGTGCAAAATAACACTTGGGGCGGTTCATTTGACCCAACCAAATAGTAAGTATATACATTACTTATATATCCAAAAGGGGGAGCATTTGCTCCCCCTTTTTTGTTTCAGGCAAACCGCCTTCTTTCCTATATCATTTTAACACAATTTTTACAAAGTAAATGGTTGTGTTTTGTAACCATTTTAGTGTGTTTTTTAGGCATATAGGCCATGTTTTATACCTGTTCTGTAACAACTGTGCGACACTGTCCTGCTCGCAAAGCTAAAAGTTGTGGCATGGTAAAATCATACAATAGTTAGTCAACATATTACATAAATCCGCATTTTTAAGCACGGATATTTGAAAAAGCATTAAATAAAAATCCAATTTAATACCTAAAGCCCCCAAGTTTAACCAACAGGTTTAGCACATTGTATCGTATTGCATTGTGTACCTGAGCGAGGGTCGCCCCAAACTGTTGCCAGTTCAGTATTAGGTTGACAATAATTTAAACGATGAGAAACAAATTCTTACCAATCTTGACTGTCGCCGCTGCGCTAACCGCGCAGGCCGCAATGGCGCAGTATCCACAAGTGCCGCAGGCCGTTCAACAGGCAAGCGCAGCTTTGATGAAACGTGCCCAGGCGCACTCAGACTCTGCATTTGCAGTAGCTATGCCTATCATTCAGGCAGATCGTGCTAAAGGCAAAATCTACGTGCCATGGGGCTCGCGCTCTACCGACTTTTTGCATGCTAAGATCCCTGCATTCCCGGGTGCTGAAGGTGGCGGCGCATGGACTATGGGCGGCCGTGGCGGTAAAGTAATCGTGGTAACCAACCTGAACGATGACGGTCCGGGCAGTTTACGCTGGGCTTGTGAGCAAGGTGGTGCACGTATCGTTGTATTTAACGTAGCTGGTATTATCCATATCAAAACTCCTATCAGTGTGCGTGCTCCGTACATCAGCATTGAAGGTCAAACCGCTCCTGGCGATGGTGTTTGTGTGGCTGGCGAATCATTCTGGGTAGATACTCATGATGTGGTTATCCGCTACATGCGTTTCCGTCGTGGCGAAACTAACGTAGGTCGCAGAGATGATGCTATCGGTGGTAATCCGGTAGGTAACATCATTATTGACCACGTATCGGCTAGCTGGGGTCTGGACGAAAACATGTCGATGTACCGTCACATGTTCGATCCGCAAGACGGCTCTAAAGAGCAGAAACTGCCAACTGCTAACATCACTACCCAAAACTGTATTTACTCAGAATCACTGGATTACTGGAACCACGCTTTCGGTAGCACAACCGGTGGCGAGAACAGCTTATTAACCCGTAATCTTTGGGCTGATAACACCGGCCGTAACCCATCAGTAGGTGAGAACGGTGTATATAACTTCATCAACAACGTGGTATTTAACTGGGATCACCGCTCAATGGACGGTGGCGATTACACCACTAACTACAACGTTATCAACAACTACTTCAAACCAGGTCCGGTTACGCCTAAAGACGCTCCGGTTGGTCACCGTATCCTGAAACCAGAGTCAGGCCGCAGCAAGCTGAAAGAAAAATATTTCGGTCGCGTGTATGCATCTGGTAACATCATGGAAGGCTACCCGGAAGTAACCAAAGATCCGTGGAATGGCGGTATCCAGGTTGATGACGGTCATGGCGAATTGAAAGATGCAGGCAAATACAAAGACGTTATGAAATCTGACGTTCCGTTCTACATGCCGCCATTAGATCATATCATGACTGCACAGGAAACTTACAAATATGTTGTTGCTAACGCAGGTGCTACACTGCCGGTGCGTGACGCGGTAGACAAACGTATTACCGAGCAGGTTCGTACCGGTAAAATTGCTTACGATAGCAAAATCAACACCGATACTGTATTCCAGTTCAAAGTGCGTAAACTGCCTAAAGACTCTTACAAATTAGGTATCATCACTGCTCCTTGGCAGGTAGGCGGTTACCCTAACTACCAGGGTACCCCTTACAAAGACACAGACGGTGACGGTTTGCCAGACGCATGGGAAGTTGCTCACGGCTTGAACCCGAAAGATCCTAAAGACAGCGCATTGCCAGCTAAAAACGGCGGTGGCTATAGCAATATCGAAGTTTGGCTGAACACTGTTGCAGCTAAAGGCGAAAAACCATTAGCATCATTGAAATAATAATTGAAGATGCGTAAAAGAAATCTCCATCAAATAATTTGGTTGATAACAGGGTGTGTGCTGATGCACACACCCTTGTTTGCACAGGACAAAAAAAAACCTGTTAAACCAGTACCTCCGCTTGTTTACAGCAAAGGCAAATTAGAATATAACGCAGCCCCAAATGGCGATCGCGTTCCTGATTATTCTTACTGCGGGTACATGGCTTCTGAGAAAGCTATTCCGGATGCTCCTGTTAAAGTAGTAGTTCCTGTAAAACCGGGCGATGCTACGTTGCGTATCCAATCAGCATTAGATTATGTAGCAACATTACCGGCCGATGCCAATGGCATCCGTGGTGCGGTATTGTTAGATAAAGGTACTTACCAGGTAAACGGTAGCCTCAAGATCAATGCGGCTGGCGTAGTATTACGCGGCAGTGGCATGGGTACAGATGGTACCGTATTGGTAGGTGCAGGCTTAGACCGCGCAACCTTGATACAGGTAGCAGGTAAGGATGATCGCCGGAAGGCATCGGAGGTAAAGATTAGTGATGGATATGTACCTGTAAACGCATTAACTTTTCATGTGGCTTCGGCAAACGGATTAAAAGCTGGCGATAACATCAGCATCCGCAGGCCAAGTACACAAAAATGGATCGAAACTTTAGGTACCGTTACTTTTGGCGGTGGCCTGAGTGCGCTGGGCTGGAAACCAGGCGAGCACGATCTGCATTTTGACCGCAAGGTGGTAGCTGTTAATGGTAACGAGGTTACTATTGATGCACCGCTTACAACAGCATTAGATACCGCCTTTGGTGGCGGCTTTGTTGCCCGTTATGATTGGCCGGGCCGCATTAGCCAGGTGGGTGTAGAAAACCTGTGCCTAAACTCGGTTTACGATGCTGCTAACCCTAAAGACGAAGCACACCGCTGGATGGCGATTACTATGGCGAGCGTGAGCGATGCCTGGGTACGCCAGGTAACGTTTATGCACTTTGCCGCTTCTGCAGTGTTTGTGCTGGAGACCGGTAACCGTATTACCGTGCAGGATTGTCGCTCACTGGCACCGGTATCTGAAATTGGTGGTCAGCGTCGCAATACGTTCTGGACTATGGGTGGTCAAACCCTGTTCCAGCGTTTATATTCAGACGAAGGTTTCCATGATTATGCAACAGGCTTCTGTGCACCAGGCCCTAATGCCTTTGTGCAGTGCCAGGCTACACGCTCATACAGCTTTAGCGGTGCTATTGACAGCTGGGCATCGGGCGTGTTGTTCGACGTAGTATCGATTGATGGCAAACCACTCAGTTACAAAAACCGCGAGCAAGATGGTCAGGGTGCCGGCTGGGCTGCTGCTAACAGCACGTTCTGGAACTGTACCGCATCTCGCATCGACTGTTATAAACCGCCAACCGCACAAAACTGGTCATTCGGTTCATGGGCGCAATTTGGCGGCGATGGTTACTGGGAAGAGTCAAACAGCAGCATCAATCCGCGTAGCTTTTACTATGCGCAGCTAGCTAATCGCTTAGGTAAAGATGTAAGCAAGCAAGCAGCTATATTGATGATTGCAAGCGAACCATCAAGCAGCCCAACTATAGAACAAGCTGCCGAGCTGATGAAACAGGCTCGTATGAAAGCTACCACTGTTAACGATTGGATTGGCAGCGCACCAACCCGCGACCCAATTTCGGTTGCTGCAGGCGGCGCAAAAACTATCGATCAGATTGGTGTTAAAGCTCCTGTTGCACCAGCTCTTGCTCCTAAAATGCAGGTGCTTAACGGCTGGCTGGTACGTGGTAACACCGTACTGCAAGGTCGTCATTTTGAAGCACCGTGGTGGAACGGTACCGTACACCCTGATTATATTGACAAAACAGCTAAGCCTGATGTTACCCGTTGGGTACCAGGTCGCACCGGTACCGGTTTAACCGATGACCTGACTGCCGTGGCCGATTGGATGCAGGCCAGTCACACCATCGCGTTAGCACATAACTACGGCTTGTGGTATGACCGTCGTCGTGATGACCACGAGCGTATCCACCGCGAGGATGGCGATGTTTGGCCTCCGTTCTACGAGATGCCTTTTGCCCGCAGCGGTAAAGAAACTGCGTATGATGGTTTGAGCAAATACGATCTGACCAAATACAACCCATGGTACTGGAGCCGCCTGAAACAGTTTGCAGATCTGGCCGATGAGCGCGGATTTGTACTGATCCATCAAAACTACTTCCAACACAACATTATTGAGGCTGGTGCTCACTATACCGATTTTACATGGCGCACCGCCAACAACATTAACGGCACCGGTTTCCCAGAGCCTGTTAACTACGCGGGCGACAAACGCCAGTTTATGGCCGAGCAGTTTTATGATGAGAAAGATCCGGCCCGCCGTAAATACCACATCGCTTACATTAACAAATGTCTGGACAATTTTGTCGATAACAACGGCGTGATCCAGTACATCAGTGCCGAGTATACCGGTCCGCTGCATTTTGCAGAGTTCTGGGTAGAAACCATTAAAGCCTGGGAAGCTGCTCATAAAAAGAAAGAAGTTATTGGCCTGAGCACTACCAAAGATGTGCAGGACGCCATTCTGGCTAACCCGGCTCTGGCGCCAACCATCAACGTAATTAATATTGAGTATTGGTATTATGAGGGCAGCGGTAAACTGTATGCCCCAATTGGCGGCCAGAGTTTAGCGCCACGCCAGCAGGAACGTATTTTCCACCCTAAAGCCAGCAACTTTGAGCAGGTATACCGTGCCGTGCATGACTATACCACCAAATATCCTGACAAGGCGGTAATCTACAATGCCGATGGCTTTGAGCACTTTGGTTGGGCGGTGTTTATTGCAGGCGGTTCATTACCGGTACTGCCGGCCGCTACCGATAAACAGTTCTTGTCCGACGCATCTGGCATGAAGCCGGTTGAACTGCCGGGCGCGCCTAAAAATCAATGGGCTATAGGGAATACTAAGGGAATGATTGTCTATGCCAGTGGCGGTGAGGCTGTTAAGCTGAATCTGGCCAATGGAACCAATTATACTGCAAAATGGATTGAGCCTCGCACCGGTGCTGCAACAACAGCTGAGCAGGTGAAAGGCGGCAGCGGCGTGGAAATAAAACCCGCCAGAAGCGGTGATGCCGTTTTGTGGTTAACCCGAAACTAAAACCTGATATGATAAAAAAAACCTTAATGGCAGCTTTGGCTGCCTTTTTATGCTTAACCGGGGCTGATGCACAGCAGCTGCCCGCACTAAAGGTATCGGCCAACCATCGTTTTTTTACGGCTGATGATAAACCGTTTTTCTGGCTGGGCGATACCGGCTGGCTGCTGTTTTCAAAGCTAACCCGCGAAGAAGCAGATCAATACCTGGATACCCGCGCCAAACAAGGCTTTAACGTGGTACAGGTAATGGTGGTGCATAGCATAAAAGAAGTGAATGCCTACGGTGATTCTGCCTTGACCGGCAAGAACATCGCCACACCCAAAGTTACTCCGGGCAATGATCCCACCAAGAAAGCTGAATATGATTACTGGGATCATGTAGATTACATTGTTAACAAAGCGGCCGAGAAAGGCCTGTATGTGGCCATGGTGCCGGTATGGGGTTCGGTAGTGGAGTCGAGCAAAATTGGTCCGGAGGCGGCAACTAAATATGCTACTTTTTTGGCCGAGCGTTATAAGGATCACACCAATGTGATCTGGATGGACGGCGGCGATATTGCCGGATCGCTGTTCAACTCTACCTGGAACGCTATTGGTAGTACGTTGAAGCAGTTGAATCCAAATCATTTGGTTACCTACCACCCGCGTGGTCGTACCCAGTCATCAACCTGGTTTCATAACCAGAGCTGGTTGGATTTTAATACATTTCAATCGGGCCACCGCACCTACGCGCAGGATACCTCTAAGAACGAGAAGCTGCACTATGGTGAAGACAACTGGCGTTATGTTAATGTAGATTATAATCTGAAGCCAACCAAGCCAACCCTGGATGCCGAACCATCATACGAGCGCATCCCATGGGGGCTGCACAATATCAAATTACCATTATGGACCGACGCCGATGTGCGCCGTTATGCATACTGGTCGGTTTTTGCCGGCGGTTGCGGTTACACCTATGGTAACAACGATGTAATGCAGATGCACAAAGACAACGACTCGAAGGTGGGCGCTTATGGCTCAACCCAAATGTGGTATAAATCCATCAACAATCTAGGTGCACAGCAAATGCAGTGGGTTAAAAAGCTGATGCTGTCTCGCCCTTATTTTGAGCGCGTGCCAGATCAGAGCATGGTGGCAGGTTCACTCGGTGTAAAATATAACCGCCTGCTGGCTACCCGTGGTAAAAACTACGCCTTTGTATACACCTACAACGGCCGCAACTTTACCGTGAATGCCACCAAACTGGAGGGTGCTAAAGTGAAAGCCTCGTGGTACAATCCGCGCACGGGCGAGAGCACCACTATTGGTACGATGACCAAAGGCGCTGCCATGAAATTCAACCCTCCGGGCGAGCAGAAGAATGGTAACGACTGGGTGTTGGTATTGGATTCGATATAGTTCAAAAATAAATAAACTGTTTGTCATTGCGAGGAACGCGAAAGACTGAGCAAGAGGGTGACGAGGCAATCTCGTCACATGGATAATAAAGCGACGAGATTGCTTCGTCGTTCCTCCTCGCAATGACAATGTTTTAAAATGAAACACACTATTAAACATATCTTCCTACTGATGGCCGCTGCAGTCATGCTGGCCTCCTGTAAAACGGGCAGAAGCGTTTACGTTTCTACCTCGTTCCATGAGCCTGCGGATAGTGGCTTGCGCTTTATCTACAGTAAAGACGGTTATCATTGGAACGATCTTAACCACATCTTCCTGAAACCGGAAGCTGGTAAAGCCAAGATCATGCGCGATCCATCCATCACCCGTGGTAAAGATGGTATCTTCCGCCTGGTGTGGACCACCGGCTGGAAAGGCGATCAAGGCATTGGTTACGCGTCATCGCCAGACCTGATCCACTGGTCGGCACAGCAGCATATCGATGTAATGAGTTACGAGCCGACGACGGTGAACGCCTGGGCACCTGAAATTTTTTATGATGACGAGCAGGACCGATTTATCATTGTATGGGCATCATGCATCCCCGGCCGTTTCCCGAAAGGGCAGGAGGACGCGGACAACAACCATCGTCTGTACTACACCATCACCAAAGATTTCAAAACTTTTAGTCCGACTAAACTTTTCCTCGATCCCGGTTTCAGCGTGATTGATGCTGAGATTGTGAAACGTGGCAAAGGCGATTATGTGCTGGTGATGAAAGATAACACCCGTCCTAACCGCAACATCCTGGTGGCTTTTGCCAATAATCCAATTGGCCCGTATCATGACTATACTTCGCGTTTTACAGAGAAGTTCAGCGAAGGTCCATCGGCTATTAAAGTGGGCAACAACTGGCTCATTTATTATGATTCGTACGATCTGAAAAGATACGGCGCTATCAGCACCCCCGATTTTAAAACTTTTACCAATATATCAGACAGCGTGAGCGTGCCTAAAGGGCATAAGCATGGCACCCTCTTTAAGATCACTCCTAAAGAATTAAACCAATTGCTAAAAGCCACGCCTAAATAAAATATAATGATGAAGAAAGCGATTTGCTTATTTTCCCTTGCCCTGGCGGCGCAGCTGGCCTGCGCGCAGGATACCGTGCGTTACGTTGGTAACACGGTTTCAAATGTTGATTATCATAACGGACAGTTGACTCCGGCAGTTGGCGTGCACAACATGCAGATCTTCCGCGCTAACCGCGAGCATCCTGAAGAGGCTGATGGTTTTGGTTTTACCTATAACCACGCGCCCATGTTGGCCTACTGGCATAACACTTATTATGTAGAATACCTAAGCGATAAGGTAGGCGAGAGCGTTCCGCCGGGCCATACGCTGATGATTACTTCTAAAGACGGCGAAAACTGGTCAAAACCAAAAGAGATTTTCCCAATCTATCGTATTCCTGACGGTACTACCAAGCCAGGTGTTGAAGGCGTTGCCAAAAACCTGGACGCAGTGATGCACCAGCGTATGGGTTTTTATACCGCAAAATCTGGTCGCCTGCTGGTATTGGGTTTCTATGGCATTTGTCTGGATGCACATGATGACCCGAATGACGGCCTGGGTATCGGTCGCGTGGTGCGCGAGGTGCTGCCAAACGGAGAGTACGGACCGATTTATTTCGTTCATTACAACCCAAAATGGAACGAGAGCAATACCTCTTTTCCTTTCTACAAAAAAAGCAAAGACAAAGGCTTTATACAGGCTTGTGATGAGCTGATGGCTAACCCGCTGATGATGATGCAATGGGTAGAAGAAACCGATAAAAAAGATCCGCTTATCCCGCTGCATAAAGATTATAAAGCGTTTAACTTTTATCACCTGCCTGACGGCCGTGTGGTTGGTTTATGGAAATATGCCTTGACTGCCATTAGTACCGATAATGGTAAAACCTGGCCTGAAAATGCTGCACGCGCGCCGCGTTTTGTAAACTCCAATGCTAAAATCTGGGGTCAGCGCACTTCAGATGGTAAATACTCAACCGTTTACAATCCTTCGGAGTTTCGCTGGCCGCTGGCTGTTTCTGTGAGCGATGATGGTTTGAACTATAAAAACCTGTTGCTGGTAAACGGCGAGATTACCAGTCTGCGTTACGGGGGCAACTACAAATCATACGGCCCGCAATATACCCGTGGTATTATTGAGGGTAACGGCGTAATCCCAGGCGGTAAAGAGTGGGTTACCTATAGCATGAACAAAGAGGATATCTGGGTAACATCAATCCCGGTGCCTATCGTTAGCGAGGTAACTGCCCAGGCTAACGAGGATTTTAACGCCCTGCCAGCCGGTAAAGAACTGGACCAGTGGAACACCTACAGCGGCCTGTGGTGCCCCGCCAAAATTGACAAAGCGCCTGATGGCTCTAAAGCTCTTGCACTGAAAGACTGGGATCCGTTTGATTATGCCAAGGCAGAGCGTGCCATCCCGGCTAATAAAAAAGTGGAGACTGAGTTTACCATCATCCCCGGCCAGAACAATACTGGTATGCTGGATATTGAGTTTCAGGATGAGCGGGGTACACCGGCCATCCGTTTAACTATCGACTCGACCGGCCAATTCAAAGCCAAGGTAGGTTATCGCGATAAAAACTTCTTTAAATACCAGCCGAATGAGGTTTGCCACGTGAGCGTGAAACTGAATACTGACACGCGTTTTTACACCGTAAACGTGAACGGTAAAGACGTGCTGACCAGCCTGTTTTTTGCCCCCGTATTGAAAGTGAGCCGCGTGGCCTTCCGTACTGGCGGTGTGCGCCGTTTCCCGGATGCTGATACCCCGACTGATCAGATGTATGATCTGAAAAACCCGGGAGAGAAGGCTAAACCGGCTGCTTATTATATCAAATCGTTTAAATCAAGCACTTATTAATTATGCGTAAAAGCGCACTCATATTAGGTTTAATGCTGATGGCCGGCGCCGCTGCCCGTGCAGAGGTAACATTGCCCAACATATTGGGCAACGGCATGGTTTTGCAACGCAACAAACCCGTACCCGTTTGGGGCACCGCCGCGCAAGGCGAAAAGGTGACCGTTAAATTTGGCAAGCAAACCAAAACTGCCATGCCCGATACCGCAGGCCATTGGCAGGTATTGCTGGACCCAATGCAGGCATCGGCCAAGGGCCAAACAATGACCATCAGCGGAACCAATACCATCAAGCTGGATGATATTTTGGTGGGCGAGGTTTGGCTGGCTTCCGGTCAGTCTAACATGACGTATGAGATGCGCAAAAACAGCAAAGTGCAAAAACCAGACAGCACGAGTAACTGGCCGGTTGACGAGCTGAAGTATGCGCACAACCACATGCTGCGGATTTTCCTGGTAACCAACAAAAACCTGCGCAAACCAGACACCACACATGCAGGCTGGGCAGTTGCAGAGAATGCTGCTTTAAGCAATTTTTCGGCTGTTGGTTATTTCTTTGCCAAACACCTGAACGAGGATTTGAAAGTGCCGGTGGGTATTATCGCTTCATCAAGTCCGGGTAGCCGTATTGAGCCTTGGGTGTCTCGTGAGGCTTTAGTTAATGAGCCTTATTTCAAAGAAAATAATATCAGAGTTGATGGCGATCCCGGTAAGTTTTATGACAACATGATTCAGCCACTGGCTCCCTTTGCAATCAAAGGCATCTTGTGGTATCAGGGAGAGTCTGGCGCTTATCTGAATGAGAATATCACTTACGCCTACAAAATGGATGCGCTGATTAACAACTGGCGCACTTTATGGAGCGATAAAAAATTGCCGTTCTATTATGTGCAGATTGCACCGTTCCGTTACTCAACAGTAAAAGACCCAGTTAAAAAATATACCATCTATACCGAACCTGAACTGCGCGAAGGCCAAGCTCAGGCGCTAAAAATTCCTTACACGGGTATGGTGGTAACTACCGACCTGAATGAGAACCTGGATAACCTGCACCCACATTACAAGTGGGAGATCGGTCGCCGGTTAGAATTGCAGGCCATGGCTAATACTTATGGTGCTAAAAATGTGGTGCCATCGGGCCCGTTGTATAGCGGAATGGCCACATCAGGCAATAAAATCGTCCTCAGTTTTAAATACACCGATGGCGGGCTGATAAGCCATGACGGTAAACCGCTTACAAATTTTGAAATTGCAGGCAGCGACGGCGTGTTTGTTCCCGCCCAGGCTGAGATAAAAGGGGATAAAGTATATGTATCGGCAGCGTCTGTTAGTCAGCCAACAGCAGCACGTTTTGCCTGGGACGAGGCGGCAAATCCAAACTTTTACAACAAAGCAGGTTTGCCGGCAGTGCCTTTCAGAACCAATACCCCTTACGTTTTTAAACCTATAACAAACTAAAACCTAAAATGATAAAACTAGTACGTAAACCATTGTTGCTTGCGCTGCTGGCCGCCGCAGGATTGAGCGCCCGCGCGCAAAATACACAGGTGCAATACCTATCAGGTACCAGCAGCGACCATACCGTTGACTGGGATTTCTTTTGTACCGCTGGCAATAACTCCGGCAAGTGGACCAAAATTCCGGTTCCATCAAACTGGGAGTTTCAGGGCTTTGGTAAGTTTAACTATGGTTTAGATAAAGATACCCTGCGTTTAAACGAGAAGGGTATGTACAAGCATGAGTTTACTGTGCCTGCTGCATGGCAGGGCAAAACCATTAACCTGGTTTTTGAAGGCTCAATGACCGATACCGAAGTGAAACTGAACGGCAAAAGCGTCGGTGCAGTTCACCAGGGATCGTTCTATCGTTTTAAATATGATATTACCAAACTGCTCAACTACAGCAAACCAAACTTGCTGGAGGTAACGGTTTCAAAAGCATCGGCCAATGCATCCGTAAACGGTGCCGAGCGTAAGGGCGATTTCTGGGTATTCGGCGGTATTTTCCGTCCGGTATTGCTGGAAGCGGTGCCGGTATCCCACCTGGAAAGCTGGGCGGTTAATGCCAAGGCTGATGGCAGCTTTACCGCACAGGTAAAACTGACAGATGCTAAAGCAGGATCGGTATCGGCACAAATTTATACGCTGGCTGGACAGAAATTCGGTGCGCCATTTACCTCACCGGTTAAAGCAGGCGATACTTCTGTATTTGTAAAATCTCGCCTGGCTGCACCTCAATTGTGGACGCCTGAAACGCCAAATCTGTATAACGTAGTATTTACTTATACCGAGGGCGGCAAAGCGGTGCATACCGTAAAACAACGGTTTGGTTTCCGTACCGTTGAACTGCGCCGTCAGGATGGTATCTACGTGAACGGCGTGAAGGTTAAGTTTAAGGGGGTCGATCACCACTCATTCTGGCCTACAACCGGTCGTGCCATGAGCAAAACCCGCAGCATAGAGGATGTGAAGATGATCAAATCGATGAACATGAACGCGGTGCGTATGTCGCACTATCCGCCGGATACCCATTTCCTGGATGTGTGTGATTCATTGGGCGTTTTTGTTCTGGATGAGCTGACCGGCTGGCACAACCATTACGATACCCCGGTAGGTTCAAAACTGGTAAAAGAAATGCTGACCCGCGACGTGAACCACCCATCCATCGTAGTTTGGGATAATGGTAACGAGGGCGGTTTCAACTTCGATCTGGATCACCTGTTTAAAGATTACGATCTTCAAAAACGCCCGTTGATCCACCCGTGGACAACCTTCGAGGGCACCAACACCCAGCACTATATTAATTATGATTACGGTACGTTCACTGCGCTGCATGGTCATGACGTATTTTTCCCTACGGAGTTTTTACACGGTTTGTATGACGGCGGTGCCGGTGCAGGTCTGGAAGATTTCTGGGAGCTGATGTATCATACCCCAATCTCGGCCGGCGGTTTCATCTGGGTTTTTGCTGATGAAGACGTAGTGCGTAACGATAAAGGCGGCATGCTGGATGGCGACGGCGATCACGCGCCGGATGGTATCCTCGGTCCGTTCCATGAGAAAGAGGGCAGCTACTTTGCCATCAAACAGATCTGGAGCCCGGTACATATTGAAGACCGCGATATCACCCCAGAGTTTAACGGTCAGTTGCGTATTGAGAACCGTTACCTGTACACCAACCTGAAACAGTGTACCTTTAAATATCGTCTGGCTAAACTGGGCAATCCATACCAAAAATCAACCACCCCAGATAAATCTGGCCCGATTGTAGCGCCCGATGCAGCGCCTGGTCAGTTTGGTACCCTGCAAATGGGTTTACCGGCAGGCTGGTCGAACTATGACGTGTTGTACCTGACTGCTTACGGTCCGGATAAAAACGAACTGTATACCTGGAGCTGGCCAATTGTTACGCATGATGCGGTAACCAAACGCATGATTACGCTGACCGGCGGTACTAAAGCAGAGATCAGCGAAACTGATTCGCTTTACAAAGTAAAAGCAAATGGCGGCCTGGAGCTGGAGTTTAACCGCAACAACGGTCAGCTGATGAAAGTGAAGAACGGCAAAGGCGGAATTCCATTCAACAACGGCCCGGTACTGGCAGAAGGTTTTGAGAAAACAGGTTTCCAGAAACTGAGTCACCGTTATGAAGGTGAGAACCTGGTGATAGAAGCCGAATACGAAAGAAAAGCCAATATGGCCGGTCTGAAATGGACCATCTATCCATCTGGCTGGGTGGGCATGACCGTGAAATACTGGCCGATAGGCGAGGAAGGCAACATGCTGGGCGTAAGCTTCTCTTTCCCAGAAAAAGATGTTAAAGGCGTAAGCTACATGGGCGATGGTCCGTACCGTGTATGGAAAAACCGTATGAAGGGTGTAACCATGAACGTGTGGGATAAAACCTACAACAACACCATCACCGGCGGCGGCAAAGTGGAGTATCCTGAGTTTAAAGGCTACTACAGCAACCTGTACTGGATGAAGCTGAACACCAAAGAGCAACCGATTACCATTGTGTGCGACAGTCGCGACGTATTTATGCGTTTGTTCACGCCGGCGCAACCGGCCAAAGTGTACAACACGGCACCTGCGTTCCCATCGGGCGATATCTCGTTTATGAATGGTATCACTCCAATCGGCACCAAATCACAGAAAGCCGACAAGTTGGGTACCCAGGGTTTCCCGAACAAGTATTTTGATTATTACAAAAACGTAGATATGGCGCTCACCATCAACCTTTACTTCGATTTCTCGGGTAAATAAGGAGATGGCCAATACCTACACACAATTATACGTGCACATCATTTTCGCGGTCAAAGGCCGCGAAAATTTGATTGGCAGTGGCAATCGCGAGGAATTGCATAAATATATTTCGGGGATTGTTGAGAAGCGCGGGCAGAAATTGTTGGCGGTGTTTTGCATGCCAGATCATACGCATTTGTTGGTTGGATTGAAGGGTGATATCAGTGTGTCAGATTTGGTAAGAGATGTAAAAGCCGGTTCGTCAGGATTTATTAATGATCAGCGATGGGTACGCGGCAAGTTCAATTGGCAGGAGGGCTACGGTGCGTTTTCGTATTCAAAAAGTCAATTAGATACCGTGATCAATTACGTGTTGAATCAGGAAAAACATCACGGCGTGCGTTCATTCAAAGATGAATATTTGGAGTTATTGCACCGGTTTGAGGTGGAATATGACGAACGGTATTTGTTTGAGTGGTATGTGTAGTTAGGTTTAGCCAACAGGCCGCCCCTTTGGGGCTGATGCAATTGGTTAACGTTTTCTACAAACAGGTCGCCCCTCTGGGGCTTGCCTGGCATATCAAGAATGACCCACATGCCCATTTGCCAATAAAAGCCCCAGCGGGGCGAGCTATTTGTAGAAATGTGGTTCCTTGCAAATAAAAGCCCCAGAGGGGCGACCTGTTTGTAGAAATGTGATTTCTCAAAACAGAGCTCCGTAGGAGCGGCCTGTTGGCTAACAACGTTTAAACGATTGCCACGCTAACTTTTTGACATACGATAAAACAACACCAATTAATACGGCTAACCACCGCTTATAAAACTTAAATGAAAAAACTAACTACCATAATCATCATTGCCCTGTGCCATCACCTGGCATTTGCGGGTGTGGGATTACAAAATCTGCGCTGCGAAATGCTGACGAACCCGCAAGGTATCGGCACCGCCAAACCGCGACTGAGCTGGCAGATCGCTGCCGATGCACGCAACACCAACCAGGTAGCTTATCAGGTATTGGTAGCATCAACCCCAGGAAAGCTGGCTGCTAATACCGGCGATTTGTGGGACTCCAAAAAGGTGACCTCATCGGCCTCTATCATGGTGCCCTACGCTGGACAGGCATTAACCAGCCGGGCTGCATGTTTTTGGAAAGTACGCGTGTGGACCAGCACCGGGGCCAGCGAATGGAGCCAACCGGCTCAGTGGACCGTAGGCCTGCTTAACCAAAGCGAGTGGACTGCTAAATGGATCGGCGCGGAGCATGGTTTCCCGTGGGATAGTATTGCTAAGTTCTCACGTTTATCAGCACGCTATTACCGCAAGCAGTTTGAGGTAAAACCGGCTCTGAAAAAAGCTACCGTTTATATTGTTGGTTTAGGCCACTATGAACTGTTTGTAAACGGTCACCAGATTGGTGATCAGGTGCTGAACACTCCTCCAACCGACTATACCCAATCGGTTATCTCTAATACTTTCGACGTTACTAAAGATATTAAACAAGGCGCCAACGCCATTGGTACGGTGCTGGGTAATGGTCGTTTCTTTACCATGCGCCCTATCTATAAGCCACAAAAGATCAAAGAATTTGGTTATCCAAAAATGCTGCTGCAATTGGAGTTGCAATATACCGATGGCTCTAAGCAAACCATTATTAGCGATGGCAGCTGGAAGTTTACAGCCGATGGCCCGATCCGCGCCAATAACGAGTACGATGGTGAGGAGTATGATGCCACCAAAGAGTTTGCCGGCTGGAACCAAACTGGCTTTAACGATAGCAAATGGCTGAACGCCGAACTGGTGAAAAGTCCGGGCGGCAAGATAGTGGCGCAAATGAACGAGCCAATAAAAGTAATGGGCACCGTTAAACCTGTAAGCCTGAAACAACTCCAAAATGGGGAGTGGGTGATGGATATGGGACAGAATTTCTCGGGATGGCTGGTAATGAAAGTGAAAGGTAACCGCGGCGACAAGGTGACGCTGAAATATGCCGAAACCCTGAAACCTGACGGGAGCCTGTACATTGCCAACCTGCGCGATGCCAAGGTGACCGACGTGTATACCCTGAAAGGTGGCGCCGAAGAAACCTGGAAACCGGCTTTTGTTTTCCACGGATTTAGATATGTATCGATAGAAGGTTATCCCGGCAAGCCGGAGATGAGCGATTTTATTGGCGAGGTGGTGTATGATGACCTGCCAACTATCGGTAGTTTTGAAACTTCAAACCCTTTGGTAAACCAGATCTATAAAAATGCCTACTGGGGTATCCTGAGCAACTATAAAGGTATGCCGATGGACTGTCCGCAACGTAATGAGCGTATGCCATGGTTGGGCGACAGAGCGGTAGGCTCGCTGGGCGAGAGTTTCATTTTTGGTAACGGTAACCTGTATGCCAAATGGCTGGATGATATTGAGCAGGCCCAGAAACCAGACGGCGCCATCCCTGATGTGGCTCCGGCTTACTGGAATTACTATAGCGATAACATGACATGGCCAGGTACTTACCTGCTGATTGGTGATATGCTGTATCGCCAGTTTGGTGATGCCGCACCAATTAAAAAGCACTATGCCTCCATGAAAAAATGGATGGATTACATGCGCAACAAATACGGTAAAGACGGCCTGATCACCAAAGATAAATATGGCGATTGGTGCATGCCGCCAGAGAGCCTGGAACTCATCCACGCTAAAGATACCTCGCGCATTACGGCTGGGCCGCTTATTGCAACGGCCTATTATATTCACTTCCTTGATCTGATGAAAAAGTTTGCCACCCTGTCTGGCAAACCGGATGAGGCCAAGGCCTGGACCGCGCAGAAAGAGAGCATGGAGAATGCGTTTAACAAAACGTACTTCAATAAACAAACCTATCAGTATGCCAACAACACGGTAACGGCCAACTTGCTGCCGCTATATTTCGGTATCACGCCGGCGCAGTACCGCCAGCAGGTGTTTAAAAATATTGTTGATAAAACGGTGAACGAGGGCCACGGGCACATCAGTACCGGTGTAATTGGCACGCAATGGATCATGCGCGGACTGACCGAATACGGCCGCCCTGATCTGGCCTGGCAAATGGCCAGCAATGAAGATTACCCGGGTTGGGGCTACATGGTAAAACGTGGTGCCACTACCATCTGGGAGCTATGGAATGGTGATACCGCAGATCCGGCCATGAACTCGCGTAACCACATCATGCTGCTGGGCGATTTAGTGGTTTGGTTCTATGAAGATCTGAGTGGCATTAAGCCTGTTACCCCAGGCTATAAAGACATCGTGATGTATCCGCAAACTACCAAGGGTTTAGACTATGTGAAAGCATCGTACCAAACTCCTTACGGCGAAGTGAAAAGTAGCTGGGAAAACAAAAGCGGCTTTAAGTGGAACGTAACCGTTCCGGCCAACACCACGGCTACTGTTTATGTGCCTGCGTCATCTGCTAACGCGGTGACTGAAGGCGGTAAGAAAGTACCGGCGGATGTGAAATTTATAAAAATGGAAAACGGTCGCGCTGTGTTCCAGGTAGGTTCTGGCACCTACAACTTTGAGAGTAAATAACCAATCACCATAACCAATAACCATTAATGAACAGTATGAAAAGATCAAAATTGTTTTTAATCGCGGCAGTAGCACTGCTGTTAAGCTGTGGTGCATTTGCACAGGCACCGGCTGCTAAAACTGCACCGTCACCAGAAGCTGCTGCTAAAGCTGATGCAGAGGTTGATAAGAAAGCCAGCGAATGGGCTGCTTCACTTACACTAAATGATGCTGCTAAAGAAGCCCGGGTTAAAGACGTAATAGCTACCCACCTGAAAGCCGTACGCGACTGGAACAACGCACACACTGCAGACGAAGTGCCTGCCGGTATTGATCCATTCAGCGGTAAACCGCTGAGCGCGATGGACCGTCAGATCATTGTGCTTTCATCTATCCCAAAATCAGTACATGAAAACCTGATGACCGGTCTGCGTAAAGACCTGACCGAGGCACAGGTAGAAGCTATTCTGGATAAATACACCATCGGTAAAGTTGCGTTTACCCTGAATGGTTATAAATCAATCGTTCCAGACCTTACTCCAACCGAAGAAGCTGCTATCTTAGCTAACCTGAAACAGGCACGTGAGCAAGCGGTAGATTTTAAAAACGTAAAACAGATCTCGGCTATTTTTGAGATCTACAAAACTAAAAACGAACAATACCTGAACGAGCATGGCCGTAACTGGCACCAGCTGTTCAGCAATTACGTTAATGCCCAGAAAGCTAAAAAAGCAGCAGCAGCTGCTGCCGGAGGCGACGCGAAAAAGAATTAAAGTTAAAATATTTCGACACAACAAATTCCCCTCTTGAGAGGGGGCGCGTTGTAAGGTGCGGCTGCAGGGGTGTGTTAGTCAGCATGAATAAAGGACACACCCCTACACCCCTCTCAAGAGGGGAATCGCACAAGTCCTTGCTCGCATGAGCTATAAATTTTATACCATAGCGATGGGTTTTAAACCTATCGCTATCATTGCGAAATAGGCCACATTTGAATAACAGAATGAAAAAGAAACTATTAATACTAGCAGCGGCCCTGACCATAGCGGGGCAATCTTTCGCGCAGCTGAAACTGTGGCAGAAAGGTGTAGTAACCGACGAGTTTATTTACGAGAAGGCACCATATCCTGAGTGTCATGCCTCAACCATTGCAGAAACGCCTACCGGCTTTGTGGCATCGTGGTTTGGCGGTACCAAAGAGCGTAACCCTGATGTTTGTATTTGGGTGAGCCGTTTGGTAAACGGTAAATGGACCGAAGCCATAAACGTTGCTAACGGTATTCAGAATGACACTTTGCGTTACCCAACATGGAACCCGGTATTGTACCAGATCCCAGGCGGCGATTTGCTGTTGTTTTATAAAATAGGCCCGAGCCCATCAACCTGGAAAGGTTTTATGCGCAGCTCTAAAGACGGTGGTATCACCTGGTCTGAGCAGAAAGCGTTGCCTCCGGGTTTCCTCGGCCCCATCAAAAATAAACCGGTACTGTTGAAAGACGGTGTTACGCTGATGAGCCCTTCAAGCACTGAAGGAAACGGTTGGCAAGTACACTTTGAGGCCACCAAAGACTGGGGTAAAACCTGGACCATGATTGGCCCTATCAACCCACCGAAAGATTCTGTTAACGCTATTCAGCCGAGCATCCTGTTCCATAAAGATGGCAGTTTGCAAATTTTGGCTCGTAGCTTAAACCGTGCAGTGTTGACCTCATGGTCTAAAGACAAAGGCAAAACCTGGTCGCCATTAACTAAAACATCTCTGCCAAACAATAACTCTGGTACCGATGCAGTAACCCTGCAAGACGGCCGCCAGCTGCTGGTTTATAACCACGTACTGCCTCCGGGTAAACTGACCAAAGGTGCGCGTACCCCGCTTAACGTAGCTATCTCTAACGATGGTGTTAAATGGTATGCGGCTGCTATTCTGGAAGATTCGCCAATCAGTCAGTATAGCTATCCTTCTGTAATTCAGGCTAAAGATGGCAAAGTGCACATTGTGTACACCTGGCGCAGGCTGCGGATCAAACACGTTGTGATTGATCTGTCTAAAGTGCAGTTGAAAGAAATTAAAGACGGCGTATGGCCTGCCATGACTGGTTACACCGCACCTGTTGTAAAAGACGGTAACACCAAAGAATTATAAGATTTAAAACGATGAGAAGGTTAAAAGCGATAGTTGCAGTTTGTGCCGCCCTGTTGGCCGGCACTGGCGCCTATGCCCAGCAAAACTCTGACGCCGGTTATCCAAAACCGCTGAAAGAGGTGCTGGCAGAGATCCAGGATCGATACAAGGTAAAGATCAAAACTGATGAAAAACTGATGGCCGACAAAACGGTGACGTATGCCGAGTGGAAGTTTCGACCGGATGTTGACCAGACGCTGGAAAATGTGCTGTCACCGCTTAACCTCAAAGTAATTAAAGATTCGCCGGGTAACTACAAACTGAGTGAGTTTCAGTACTGGAACTGGCCTGTAGAAGACGGCTGGAAACAGCTGGACAAAATAGCCTCGCAATACAACGATAAAGCCTCGTTCGAGGCGCGCAAGGCACTGCTTCGTCCGCAAATTTACGCGGCACTGGGCCTGTCGCCAATGCCGGCTAAGATGAACACCAAGCCTATCATCACCCCAAAACGGGTTTATGATGGTTACAGTGTAGAGAACATAGCTTTGGAAATTTTGCCTGGCGTTTATATCAACGGTTCATTATACCGTCCGTTGAACGTTAAAGGGAAAATTCCGCTGATGCTCTCGCCTGATGGTCACTGGTATCAGCACCGTTTCCGTGCCGATTGCCAGATCCGTTGTGCCACCCTGGCGCGGATGGGGGTAATGGCCTACAGCTACGATGTATTTGCCTGGGGCGAATCTGGCTTGCAATTTAAATCTTCTGATCACCGTAAGGCGCTGGCCGAAACTATCCAGGCGTTGGGCGCTATCCGCATTCTGGATTACATGCTCTCGTTGAAAGAAACCGATCCGGAGAGGGTAGGTATCAGCGGCGGCTCTGGTGGTGGTAGCCATACTGTACTGATGACCGCGCTTGATACCCGCATCAAACTGAGTGCACCGGTAGTTGCGGTATCATCCTACTTCTACGGTGGTTGTCCATGCGAAAGCGGTATGCCGGTAGCACAATGTGGTGGCGGTACCGATAACGTAGAACTGGCTGCCATGTCGGCTCCACAACCGCAATTATTAATTTCTGACGGCAGCGACTGGACCGCCCACATGCCTGAGCATGATTTCCCTTACCTGAAAAAGGTATATGGTTACTATGGTGCGGCAGACAAAGTAGAGAACGTACACTTACCAAATGACAAGCACGACTACGGTCCGTCAAAGCGCTTCCCGCTGTATGATTTTGTGGCGCGTAATTTCCACGTAGATATCAACAAGATTAAAAAAGACGGCAAGATCGACGAGTCGCACACCACGATTGAGAAAGAACCTCAGTTGTATGTGTTCGGCGATCACGGCCAGAACCTGCCAAAAGATGCCATCCACGGTTTTGACCAGCTGGAGAAAGTATTTGCGGCAGCGACAGGGAAATAAAGATACCTGGCTCGCTCACTCCCCCATTTGTCATTTCGACGACCGAAGCTGGGGATAGAGCGGCGCGGAGGAGAAATCTTATACGATTGACAAGCCACGAACCAAACAGGCAAAACGTATAAGATTTCTCCCTTTGGTCGAAATGACAAGAAGGTAATAGAGAATAAAACCTAACATGAAAAACAAATTCCTCCTAACAATATTAACCCTTGCCATAACCGGCGGTTACACCGCTAACCAGGCATCGGCACAAAGCAAACAGCGCTACAAAGTGGCTGTGGCTGATATTTACATCCTGAAACGCCAGAAAATCGGCGCATTTGAGCTGGCCAAAACCATTGGTACTGATGGCGTGGAAGTAGACATGGGCGGCCTGGGCGATCGCCCACATTTTGATAACCAGCTGACTGCTGATTCTACCCGTGATAAGTTTCTGGCTGCGGCAAAGGCAACGAACCTGGAGATCTCGTCTATTTCGATGGGTGGTTTCTTTTCGCAATCGTTCGCTAACCGGGCAGATGCGGTGAACCTGGCAACCGAGTGTATCAATACCATGGTAAGGATGAACGTAAAGATTGGTTTCCTGCCGCTGGGCATTAACAGCGATCTGGGTGCAAACCCAGAATATCGTCCAGCGATCGTATCCAAACTGAAGGAAGTAGGTAAAATTGCTCAAAAAGCAGGCGTAACAATTGCCATTGGCACTACGCTGAGTGCACAGGCAGATCTGGATCTGCTGAAAGAGGTAAACTCGCCGGCCATTAAAATCTACTACAATTTCCAAACCGCCCTGGATGCCGGCCGCGATCTGGAAAAAGAGTTGGAGCTGTTAGGTAAAAAGAATATCGCCATCATCCATTGTACCGATACCGATGGTAAATGGTTACAGAATGATCCAAAGATCGATCTGAAAAAAGTAAAAGCCACTTTAGATAAAATGGGCTGGAGCGGCTGGCTGGTAATTGAGCGCTCACGCGATGCTGCCGATGTGCACAACGTTAAAAAGAATTACAGCGCGAATGCGGCTTACGTGAAGTCGATTTTTCAGCAGTAATCAAAGGTTGTCATTGCGAGGAGGAACGACGAAGCAATCTCGTCTTAGGATAGTCGGAAATGCAAATCCGTCATGCATCCGACGAGATTGCTTCGTTCCTCGCAATGACAAACATTAATAAAAGAACAATGCAGTCGCTCGGCTCCAGCCGAGTGACGACTATCCCGCGGCCTCTGGCCGCCATAAGTACCAATAAAAACCGATGCAAACCGCCACAAAATACCTAGCCGCTTTTATGCTGAGTGCCATGCTCTCGGCAAGCGCATCTGCTGCCGATATCTGGGTGGCCGTAAACGGATCAGACCAGAATGCCGGTACCAAAGAACAACCCGTAGCCTCGCTAACCATTGCCTTGCGTAAGGCCCGCGAGTTGCGCCGTTTGAATGATGCCTCGGTAAAAGGCGGCATCACCATCCATATGGGGCAGGGTACCTACCAGTTGCAGGAAACGGTAATGCTTCGTCCTGAGGATTCTGGTACGGCAGATAGCCCGACCATTATTCAGGGTGATGGCGAGGCGCAAACTATTTTGAGCGGTGGTATAATGGTTAATGGCTGGCAAAAAGCAGGCGGCGTGAAAGGCTTGCCCGCAGCGGCCAAAGGTAAAGTTTGGGTAGCCGATGCACCGATGATAGGTGATGAGTTGATTAACTTTCGCCAGTTATGGGTGAACGATAAAAAAGCCACCCGCGCCCGCGAGGTAGATGCGCCAAAAATGAGTCGTATCCTTTCATGGGATCACAAAGCGCAAACCTGCTGGATTCCGTGGTCAAAAGCAGAACAAAAAATTATTGATCTCTCACAGATCAAAGGAATGGAAATGTTTATCCACCAATGGTGGGCCATTGCCATGCTGCGTGTTAAAGAAGTAAAAGTGCAGGGCGATAGCGCACGTTTATGGTTTGAACAACCAGAGAGTCGTGTGCAGTCAGAACACCCATGGCCTGCGCCTTGGATCTCTAAGAAGACCGGTAACTCACCTTTTTATCTGGTCAATGCATTGCAGTTTTTAGATCAGCCGGGTGAGTGGTATCTGGATCGCCTGCATCAGAAATTATATTATTACCCGCGTGCAGATGAGGATATGCATACTGCTAAAGCGGTTGTTCCTTATCTGGAAACGCTGGTTAGAGCTGCGGGCACTATTGATCATCCAATAAGTCATATCGGCTTCAAAAACATCAGCTTTGAACATAGCACCTGGCTGTATCCATCTAAAAACGGATTGGTACCGCACCAGGCCGGTATGTATATGACTGATGCCTACAAACTAAAAATTCCGGGCACGCCCGATAAAAAAGGGCTGGAAAACCAGGCTTGGGTTGGTCGCCCGGCTGCCGCGGTAGCTTTGAGCTATGTAGAAAGCACGGTGTTTACCGGTTGTCGTTTTGAACACATGGCCGCTACCGGTTTAGATTATGAGCGCGGTACCCACAACAATAAAATTGAAGGCAACTTATTCAAAGATATAGGCGGCACCGCCATTATGGACGGCGTTTTCAGTGACGAAGGCCAGGAAGTACACCTGCCTTACAATCCTACCGACAAACGCGAGGTAAGCAGCGGCGACCGCATCGAAAACAACCTGGTAAACGATGTAACCAATGAAGACTGGGGTTGTGTAGGCATAGGCGCGGGTTATGTAAGTAACATTACCATTGCCCATAACGAGGTTTGCGATGTTAACTATACCGGCATTAACGTAGGTTGGGGCTGGACTAAAACGGTTAATGCTATGAGCAATAACACAGTTTTTGCAAACCATATCCATCATTATGCACGCAATATGTATGATGTGGCGGCGGTGTACACGCTATCGGCACAACCGGGAACGGTGATCAGCAACAATTATGTAGATAGCATTTACAAGGCGCCTTACGCGCATGACCCGGTGCATTGGTTCTATTTGTATTGCGATGAAGGTTCGTCATACATCACCATGAAAGACAATTGGACGCCTGCTGAGAAATTTTTGCGCAATGCCAACGGTCCGGGCGATGTATGGGAAAATAATGGTCCGCAGGTAGCGGCAGAGATCAAAGCTAATGCCGGTTTAGAACCAGCCTGGCGCTGGCTGCTCAAGTACAGAACTGTAAACCCGGCTAACCAGCCCATAAACCATAAAGAATAAATGAGATTATTGAAATTAAAGAACGGCTTAGCGGCATTAGCGCTGGCCGTTTTGATTAACCTGTGCGCAGGTAATGTATGGGCCCTTAGCAGTCCGTTTGCTGCTATCGAGGTAATTGCCCCTGTGGGTAAAACCATTGATGCTAAAGCTGCCGTTAAAATTGGCGGTAATTTCGGTCTGCAGGCATCATCATTCTACACCTGGAAAAACCATTTGGTGGTGTATGGCAAGTTAACTCGCATAAACTTATTGCGCCATCAACTTGAAACAGCTTATCCAAAAACAGAGGTAAAAGTTTATCAAAACCCGTTTTATGATTTTGACCGTGCGCAGCGTTGCAAAACCGGCGTGGTGAAAGAGTGGGACAACATCCTGCTCACCGCCAACCTGGTGGCCGATCCTAAAATGCAAAAGGAATACCTGAATTACCATGCCACCCAGTTCCAGAAATGGCCGGAGGTATCGCAAGGGTTTTGCAATGCGCAGTTTCAGCAATTGCTGGTGTTCCGCAATGGGCGTCAACTGATGCTGATCATCAGCATCCCTAAAGGTGGCGACCTGGACAAACTTAACCCGCTTACCAGCAAAAACAACCCACGCGTTGACGAGTGGAACAAGCTGATGGGCAAATACCAGGAAGGCATCCCCGGTACTGCTAAAGGCGAAAGCTGGGTGTTTTTGAAGCCGGTAAAATGACCTCTCCTAAATCCTCTCCGAAGGAGAGGACTTGCATTGCAGTCGCTCGCGTCTACGCGAGTGACGATTATCCTGCGGCCTCTGGCCGCCGCTAGTTGACTTTTGAACGACGGCGGCCAGAGGCCGCGAGATAGCGTGTCACTCGGCTGGAGCCGAGCGACGGCGATAAAAGGTATACAGGATAGCCTATGAAACTAAAGCCGATGTTGTTAGGCATTTTAGTAGGCCAATAATAGAAACTAAAGAAAACGATCTTCCGGACTTTCGGACTTTCCGACTTCCGGACTAAAATACCATCATGCTAAACATAGGAATATTAGGATTAGGCGAAGGCCGCAGCATCATTTCGGCGGCGCTGGAAAGTAAAAAAGTTCAATTGAAAATGATGTGCGATATCAGCATCGAGATGTGCAAACATCGCGCGGCTGAGTTCAATTTTCACCATTATACTACCAGTTATCAGGAGATGCTGGATGATAAGGAGATTGACATTATTGCCATTTACACGCCCGATCACCTGCATGCACAACACATTATCCAAGCGCTGGAAGCCGGTAAAAATGTGATCTGCACCAAGCCGTTTATTGATGACCTGGGTAAGGCCGCCGAACTGATGCGCGTGGCCGAAAAATCAGGTAAAAAAATATTTGTAGGCCAGAGCTCACGCTTCTTTGAGCCGGCTAAACGTCAGCGTAAAGATTTTGAAGCCGGTTTACTGGGCGAGCTCATCACCATTGAGGCTTACTACCATGCAGATCACCGTTGGTTCCTGGAAAAACCATGGGCACTGGAACAAGCCTTTAAATGGTTGTACGGCGGTTTGAGCCACCCGATAGATTTCGTTCGCTGGTATTTGCCAGAGGTGGAGGAAGTAATGGGTTACGGCATGATCAGTAGCAACGGCAAAACCGCCGGACTAAAAAATGAAGATACCATGCACTTCATCTTCCGCGCTAAAGATGGCCGCATTGCCCGTGTGAGCGGCTGCTATACCGGTCCTACGCAACCTCCACTGCGCGATAGCGGTATGAGCACCGTATTGCGTTGTACCGAAGGCGCCTCACAAGCTGATTACCATGAACTGCGTTACTCGGTAACCGATAAAACCGGCGAAGAAAAAATTATTACCTGGGGCGATAAAGCCCTGAAACATTACTTCAGGTTTGAAGGCCAGAGCCACCACGCCGGTGAGTATCAGAATTATATGGAATACTTTGCCGATAGCATTGAACAAGGTTTTACCGCTTACCCCGATCTGAAAGAAGGCATTGGCACCGTGGCCCTTTTACAGGCTATGGACCGCACCCTGAAAACAGGCCAGCCCGTTAAAGTAGCCGATATACTGAAAGAATTTAACCTAACTCGCGAGGAATTAACCGCATGATATTAGCTGTAAGCAACATCGTATCCAAACTCACCACGCTCGATTATGTGATCGTTGTGGCCTACCTGGTGGTACTGATGATTATTGGATACCAGGCCAGTTTTAAAAAGAAAAAGTCTGAAGAAGATGAAACGCTGTTCCTGGCCAATAAATCATTGGGGTGGAGCAGTATTGGCTTTAACATGTGGGGCACCAATGTGGGCCCGAGCATGTTGCTGGCCTGTGCCAGTATCGGTTTTAAAACCGGTATTGTCGCTATCAACTTTGAGTGGTACGCCTTCATCTTTTTGATGTTGCTGGCGCTGGTTTTTGCGCCGCGATACATTGCATCCAAAGTATCTACCATGCCCGAGTTTATGGGGCAGCGCTATGGCGATAGCACCCGTAACATTTTGGCCTGGTACGCTTTGATCAAAATTCAGATCTCGTGGCTGTCACTCGGCTTGTATGCCGGTGGTGTGCTGGTGAGGCAAATTCTGGGCATCCCAATGTGGGAGTCGGTGGTGGTATTGGTAGCCTTTGCCGGTCTGTTTGCTTTTGCGGGTGGCCTTAAAGCCATTGCCAAAGTAAATGTTTTCCAGATGTTGCTCCTTATTGGTGTCTCGCTGATGCTGATGTTTATCGGTCTGCATAAGGCCGGTGGTTTAAGTACCGTTTGGCATAGTGTTCCGCATAATTACTGGAACCTGCTGCGCCCGGCTACCGATGCTGATTACCCTTGGTATGCCATTCTGCTGGGTTATCCGGTAGCGGCTGTGGCGTTTTTCTGTACAGACCAGGCCATGGTACAATCGGTATTAGGTGCTAAAAACCTGGAGCAAGGTCAGCTGGGAGTTAACTTCATCGGCTGGCTGAAAATCCTGTCGCTGCCGTTGTTCATCGGTACTGGTATTTTGTGTTACCTGTTGTTCCCTAAGCTTGATGACCCGAATATGGCTTACATGACCATGGTGACAAACTTGTTCCCTCCGGGCCTGAACGGTTTGGTAATTGTGGTAATGATTGCCGTTTTGGTAGGCACGGTAG
Organism: Mucilaginibacter yixingensis; assembly: GCF_041080815.1. Lineage (NCBI taxonomy): Bacteria > Pseudomonadati > Bacteroidota > Sphingobacteriia > Sphingobacteriales > Sphingobacteriaceae > Mucilaginibacter > Mucilaginibacter yixingensis. Next base: position 249,845 of record NZ_CP160205.1, read on the forward strand.
GCTCATCGCTCAACTCGTTGAGTACCGTATTTACGATGGATATTTATGCAGAGAAGATCAACAAAGGCGCTACCAATAAAGACCTCATCCGCGTGGGCCGTATGGCTATCATCGTAGGTTGTATTTTGGCGGTAGGTGTAGTACTGGCAATAGATCAAATTAAAGGACTGAAATTCTTTGACGTGTTCCAGTCAATCCTGGGCTTTATTGCGCCGCCGTTGTCGGTAGTATTCCTGCTCACCGTGTTCTGGAAACGTACCACCAAACTGGCGGTTAATTTCACGCTGTCTATAGGCTCGGCAATTAGTTTGGGTATAGGGATACTGTATTTGTGGGTATTTCCGGCAGCAACCTATCATTTCTGGCCGCACTACCTGATGGTGTCGTTCTATACTTTCGCCATACTGTTTGTGCTTGCGGTGCTGATCTCGCTGGTAGATCCAAACCCGGTACGTTATGTGGCTACAGACGAAGATACCGCCAGCATTGCCAAACCAACCAAACGCGTAAAACTAGCATGGACGCTGCTGGTCATTGTGATGGTGTGCCTGTACCTTTTCTTTAACGGACATTGATATGAGAAGAAACCAACATAAAAACCTAATGAACGGGCTGAGCGCATTTTTGTGCTTCGGCCTTTTGTTTTTGGCTGATATTGCATCGGCACAGAAAGCTACGTGGATCTGGTATCCCGGCGATTACGAAGTTTGGTTGAGCAATAAAATGCAGGCCCGCCGTACCGAGCGTGGCTCGTTTTTGCCGCCGTTCTGGAAGCTGGACAGCCACTACGCGCTGATCGAGTTTCATAAAGATTTTGAACTGGCATCACCCGAGAAAGTAGAAATTTATGCTGATGGCCAGTACAACGTAAAGCTGGACGGTAAAGCGATCTCCGGATATCCGCACTCGCTGGATATCCCTGCCGGTAAGCACCGCATCAGCCTGAAAGTGTTTAACCAGGGCAACGTGCCGGCCATCTACGTAAAAGGCCCGCACCTGGTGAGCGATAACACCTGGGAAACCACCTTTGAAGATAAAGAGTGGATTGACCAAAGCGGTAAAACTTCAGACATCTCCGCCACCAAATATTTCCCTGCCGGTAGCTGGAACCTGAATGATCCTAAAACACCGCCGTCGGCTTTCAGCCTGCCAACCAAAGAGCAATCTGCTGTAAGCAAAGACAAAAAAGAGCATTCCATTTTTGTTGATTTTGGTAAAGAAACCTTCGGCTTTGTAAAACTCATCGGCCTGAAAGGTAAAGGTAAACTGAGCCTGCACTACGGCGAATCAAAAGAAGAAGCCATGTCGTTAGAGCATGGCGAACTGATGGACCCGATGGATGTGAATCAGGATAGCAAAACCGATTATATCATGCCGGGATCGCGCGCGTTCCGCTATGTAAACATTGTTTATGATGACAATGTGAGTCTGGATGATGTATCGATGCTATACGAGTACTCACCGGTTGAGCAGCGCGGCAGCTTTAAATGTAATGACGAAGAGATTAACAAGATCTGGGATGTAGCGGCTTATACCATGCACCTCAACACCCGCGAGTTTTTTATTGACGGTATTAAACGCGATCGTTGGGTGTGGAGTGGCGATGCTTACCAAAGCTACCTGATGAACTACTACTTGTACTTTGACTCGCCAACCGTAACCCGCACTATTTATGCGCTGCGTGGTAAAGATCCGGTAACCAGCCACATCAACACCATTATGGACTATACGTTCTACTGGTTCCTGAGTGTGTATGATTACTATCAGTACACCGGCGATAAAGCGTTCATTAAACAAGCTTACCCGCGCATGCAAAGCATGATGGATTTCTGTCTGGCCCGTCGTGATAAAGACGGACTGATGGAAGGCCTGCCGGGCGACTGGGTGTTTATTGACTGGGCCGATGGCCTGAGCAAAAAAGGTGAAGTAAGCTTCGAGCAGATGTTACTGTGCCGCAGCTTAGAAACCATGGGCCTTTGCGCAAACATTATGAATGATAAAGCTGCTGCTGTTAAATACAATGCTGCCGGTGCTGCTTTGAAGAAAAAGATTTTTGCTTACTACTGGAATCCACAGAAACAGGCTTTAGTACATAGCCGCGTTAATGGTAAGCAAACCGACAATGTAACCCGCTACAGCAACATGTTCGGTATCTTCTTTAACTACTTTAGCGATACCCAGAAACAAGAGGTTAAAAAATCGGTATTGCTGAACGATAAGATTCAGAAGATCACCACCCCATACATGCACTTCTACGAGTTGGAAGCACTGTGTGCCATGGGCGAGCAGGACTACGTGCGCAAACAGATCAAAGATTACTGGGGCGGTATGCTCAAATTGGGCGCTACCACTTTCTGGGAAGAATATGATCCGTTTAAAAAAGGTGCTGAACATTACGCCATGTACGGTCGTGAGTTTGGCAAGAGTCTTTGTCACGCCTGGGGTGCAAGTCCGATTTACCTGCTGGGTAAATACTACCTGGGTGTAAAACCAACCGCGCCGGGCTACAAACAATACAGCATTACCCCAAATCTGGGTGGTTTGCAGTGGATGGAAGGCAGCATACCAACACCTGATGGCGACATTAAGGTATACGCCAGCACCAAACAGCTGAAAATTGAAGGTGCTGCCGGTACCGGTTTGTTACGTTTCCGTAGCCAAACCAACCCAATGTGCAGCCAGGCCAAACCGGTATCAAAAGGTAACGGTTGGTACGAGCTGAGCATTGAGAAAGGTAAGAAGTATACGATTGATTATCAGGAGCTGAAATAAAAATAAAGGTCATCCCGAACTTGTTTCGGGAACCCACAGGACATTCCACATGCAACGCCCGGCTTTGCATGTGGGGTGCCGAAACAAGTTCGGCATGACGTGGGAGGGCAGAATTAAGCCCTGCTCGCAATGACAAATAGGTGAATAAGATACAATGCAAAAAATAAAAAGCTACTCGGTTTACACGGCTAAGGCTAAACTGGAAAAACCCATTGCCGATGCCACGCACGTGCTGACCGAAATATCCTTCATTGTGCTACGCATCCAGACCGATGGCGGCGTAGTGGGCGAGGGCTACATGCTCAGCTTTCAATACAGTCCGCAGGCTATTGCCGGGGCCATGAAGGATGTTGGCGAGATGCTGATTGGTGAAGATGTTTGCGATACGGTAAAAGTTTTTGAAAAACTGAACCATGCGAACGAGTACTTCGGCCAGGAAGGTATTAACCGCTGGGCGCAGGCCGCCTACAATATTGCTATGTGGGATGCCTGGTGTAAAATCCTCGGTCGGCCGATATGGAAAGTGCTGGGTACATCACGCACTTCGGTGCCGCTGTACGGTAGTGGCGGCTGGATCTCGTACTCGGTAGAAGAACTGATTGGCGAAGTAACCGACTACAAACAGCGCGGCTTTCAATCGGTAAAAATAAAAGTAGGCAAGCCCGATTGGAAAGAGGATCTGGAGCGCCTGCGCTTAGTACGCGAGGCCGTAGGTAATGAAATTGGTATTATGATGGACGCCAACCAGGGAATGACTGTTCCTTCGGCGCTGGCGTTGGCCCGTGCTGCCCGCGAACTGAACATCTACTGGTTTGAAGAACCCATTAACCATGCAGATTTTGAGGGCTACCGTTTGCTGCGTAACCAGGCCGGCATCTCGTTGGCTATGGGCGAGCGCGAATATTCATCATTACCACTGAGGGAGCTATTGACCCGCAATGCCATCGATATCTGGCAACCCGATATTTTAAGAATAGGTGGCGTAGAAGCCTGGCGTGATAGTGCTGCTTTGGCCGGAGCGTTTAACATCCCGGTGTTGCCGCATTATTACAAAGACTATGATATTCCATTGCTTTGCACCATCCCGAACGGGGCGGGCGCAGAATCATTTGATTGGATTGACCCGCTGATTGATCATCCGATTGCGATGACCAACGGCATGGCCGTACCGCACAATCGACCAGGCTGGGGTTTCAGCTTTAAAGATGCGGTGCTGAATGAGATATAGACCTCACCCCGGCCCTCTCCGAAGGAGAGGGAGATGAAGGGTAAGGGGAATGAAACAAATAATAAACAGGTCATCCCGAACTTGTTTCGGGATCCCATAGGACAGTCCACCATGCAAAGCAGAACCTTGCATGTGGGGTGCCGAAACAAGTTCGGCATGACAAAAGAAGAATTGCCCGTTCAAGCATATACGCTTGAACGAAATAATGATAGATAATAAACAGGTCATCCCGAACTTGTTTCGGGACCCCATAGGACAGTCCACCGTGCAAAGCAGAACCTTGCATGTGGGGTGCCGAAACAAGTTCGGCATGACGTAAGCTTTATACAAATGCGCAAACAACTCGCCATAATCACTTCCCTGCTGCTTAGCGGCAGCGCTTATGCCCAGCTGGTAGATAAAACACCGGCTGCCATACCTAATGCCCCGTCCGTTTACAATGCCGAGCCGTGGGAGAACCCGCAGGTAGATGGCATTAATCGAGATGAAGCCCGTGCTACTGCCTACTCGTACCCGAATGTGCAGGAAGCCCTGGTAGGCGATCGTACCAAATCCGGTCGCTGGCTGTCGCTTAACGGGATGTGGGATTTTAATTATGCCGCCAAGCCTGCCGATGCGCCGCAGGATTTTTATAAAGGACGCGTAAGCGGCTGGAAGAAGATCCCGGTACCATCAAGCATTGAGATGCAGGGTTATGATAAGCCGATTTATAAAAGCGCCGTTTACCCGTTCCGTCCGGTAAACCCGCCGCATGTGCCGCAAGATTACAATGGCATGGGCAGCTACCAGCGCACGTTTACCGTGCCTGCCGATTGGAAGGATATGAACATTACCCTGCATTTTGGTGGCGTAAGCTCTGGCTTTAAAGTATGGGTGAACGGTAAATTTTTAGGTTATGGCGAAGACAGCTTTATGCCGTCGGAGTTTAACGTTACTCCGTACCTGCAGGCCGGCGAGAACATCCTGTCGGTGCAATTGATCCGTTGGAGCGATGGCTATTTCCTGGAAGACCAGGATCAGTGGCGCATGAGCGGTATCCACCGTGAGGTAATGCTGATGGCCGAGCCTAAACTGCGTATTGCCGATTTTCAATGGGAAGGTAAGCTGGATAAAGAATACAAGGATGTCCGCTTCATGATTCGTACCCGCATGGAAAACCTGACCGGCAAAGCCGTCCCAGGTTACCATCTCGAAGCGCAGTTATATGATAAAAATAACAAGCCTGTATTTGCCAAACCGCTTAACCGCAGCGTAGAGAGCATTATTAATGAGATCTATCCTCGCCTGGACAACGTAAAGTTTGCCCAACTGGAAGCACAGGTGAAGAACCCGGATAAATGGAGCGATGAGCACCCGAACTTGTACACGCTGGCCCTCTCATTAATTGATACCACGGGCAAAACCGTAGAGGTAAAAAGTTGTAAAGTTGGCTTCCGCAGCATTGAGTTTTCTAAGACCGATAGCAAGCTGCTCATTAACGGTAAAGTAACTTACCTGTATGGTGTTAACCGCCCGGATCATGACCCGGTAAAAGGTAAGGCCCTTTCGCGCGAGGATATTTTGCGCGATGTGCAAACCATCAAGAAATTTAACTTCAACTGTATCCGTACCAGTCACTACCCGATGGACCCGTATCTGTATGACCTGTGCGATCAGTACGGTATCCTGGTGATCGATGAGGCTAATTTGGAAACACACGGTCTGGGCTCAAAACTGAGTAATGACCCAATGTGGACCGGTGCCTATCTTGACCGTGTGACCCGTATGGTGGAGCGCGACAAAAACCATCCAAGCATCATTGTTTGGAGTTTAGGAAACGAGGCCGGTCGCGGACCGAACCATGCTGCCATGGCTGGTTGGGTGCATGATTTTGATATTACCCGCCCGGTACATTACGAGCCAGCACAAGGTACCCCACAAGCCGAAGGCTACATCGAGCCAGGCGATCCACGTTATCCAAAAACAAACGATCACTCGCATCGCCTGCAGAACCCGATAGATCAGCCTTATACTGATTTTATCAGTAGGATGTACCCTGGTTTGTATACTGCACCGTTGCTGGCTAACCAGCAAAATGGCGATCATCGTCCTATCTTCTTTGTAGAATACTCGCACGCTATGGGTAACTCTAACGGTAACCTCAAAGAGTTTTGGGACCAGTGGCGCACTACGCCGCGCGTTATTGGCGGTGCCATTTGGGAGTTTAAAGATCAAGGCTTGTTAAAGAAAGACTCAACCGGTAAATCATACTACGCCTACGGCGGCGATTACGGCGAGCGCTATTATGACGATTTCACCATCAAAGGAATTGTAGATCCTGCTGGTCGCCCTAAGCCTGCTATTTATGAGTGCAAGCATGTATTTCAACCGGCAGAATGTACGCTGAAAGACGGCGCCAACATCCACATCAAAAACTGGAGCAGTGTTGCTAACCTGAACGAGTATGAGGTTTACCTGCAGGTGCGCGAAGATGGCCAAGTGATCAGCAAAAAAATAATGCCGCGTGTAAACCTGGCAGCCGGACACGATACCACCATCAGCATAAAATCTTACCTGCCGAGCTTTAAAGCCGGTCATGAATACCTGGCTGATATCCATTTTGCCCTGGCCGAAGATAAAGCCTGGGAAAAGAAAGGTTACGAGATTGCCGAAGATCAGTTTGCACTGACCAGCCTGGCTGAGGTTAAACCGGTAGCCAAAACTTATCCTGCATTGAAAGTGGAAGACATTGGCAACTTTGCCATGACAGGCATCAAAAATGGCAACGTAAGCATCAGCTTTGATAAAAAATCAGGCTTGCTGATTGGCTACGCTGTTAAAGGACAGCAACAGATCATCTCACCGCCAATGCCGCATTTTGTGCGCCCGGTTACTGATAATGACCACCGCGGTTGGAAAATGGAGCGCAAGCTGAAAGCTTGGTTCAACGCACAGTTAAAAGTTAAGAGCGTAAACATTGATAAATCTCAAGCTGATAATGGCATTGTAAAAATTACGGATGTGTATTCTGTAATTCCCGACAGTGCTTCGGTTACACTGGTTTATACCATCAATGGCGATGGCGCCATTAAGGTTGATTACAACCTGCAGGCCAATACCAAGTTGCCTAACCTGCCAAAAGTTGGTTTACAAATGGGCATTGATAAAGCCGATACAACGATTACTTACTACGGTCGTGGTCCGTGGGAAAATTATATCGATAGAAATACCGGTTCTGAGGCTGGCGTGTATACATCAACCATCAGCAACTTTATGGAGCCATATGTAATCCCGCAGGAGAATGGCAACCGTACCGATGTGCGCTGGATGCTGCTGGCCGATAAGCAAAACAAAGGCTTGCTGGTGGTAGCCGATAGTTTGCTGAGCATGAGCGCCTGGCCGTATACCGAAGATAATATTGTAAAAGCCAAGCACACCAACAAGCTGCGCGACGGCGGACAGGTAACGCTGAACATTGATCTGAAACAAATGGGTGTTGGCGGTAATGACAGTTGGAGTGAAGTAGCCGAGGCGCTGGAAAAATACCGCATTCCGGCAGGCAATTATCACTATAGCTTTTACCTGATGCCATACAGCGGCAAGCCTGAAGATGCCGGTGCTGCGGCTCTGAAACTTAAAACAAGATAATGATGCAAAAGAAAATCGTCCTTATAGCTTATGTATGCCTTTGCTGCCTAACGCTGCGGGGGAGCGCTCAGGTGCGGAGTGGTTCCCCTGCAAAGGATGACCTTAAACGTGTTTTTGAACATCCGCCCGAAAGCGCTAAGCCATGGGTGTTCTGGTACTGGATGTATGGCGCCGTAACCCGCGAAGGCATCACCGCCGATTTGCAGGCGCTAAAACAAAACGGTATTGAAGGCGCCTTTCTGATGCCTATCAAAGCGCCGGGTGCGCAACCGATGATACCCAACCCCATAGTGCAGCTGAGCCCGCAGTGGTGGGACATTATTAAATACACTATGCAGGAGGCCGACCGCATTGGCGTTAAACTGGCTATGCACGATGCCGATGGTTTCGCCCTGGCAGGTGGTCCGTGGATTACGCCGGAGATCTCGATGCAGAAGGTAGTGTGGAGCAAAAAGATTATCGCCGGAGGCAAAGCGTTTAACGATACGCTGCCAACCCCTGCGCATTATAAAAACTATTATAAAGATATTGAAGTGCTGGCCTACCCGTCGTTAACAGGCGAGGGGGTGAGCAGCTACGATTTTCATCCGAAGGTAACCACTAGCCTGGCTGGTACCGAAGTGCAGTCTTTAGGTGAGCGCGGTAACAGAAAGAGCGTGTCTACCTCTGATGCCTGCTGGTTCCAGTTAGAATTTGAGAAACCTTTTACCAGTCGTTCTTTGATCATCCATACTTCGGCCAGTAACTACCAATCAGAGCGATTGGAAGTGCAGGTGAGCGATGACGGTCAGACGTTCAGAAGCCTTGGTCACCTGGATCCGCCGCGTGCGGGCTGGCAGGATGGCGATTCGGAGATTACCAATGATATCCCGGAAACCACCGCCAAGTACTACCGCTTTGTATATGATAAAGCAGGCTCTGAGCCCGGTGCTGAAGATCTGGATTTTGCCAAATGGAAACCTATGTTGAAGTTTTGCGGCATTGAGTTGATGGCTCAGCCGCACATACATCAGTATGAAAGCAAAACCGGCGAAGCCTGGCGCGTAAGTAAGCATACCACTGCCCAGCAATTGCCGGACGCGTTGTGTATCCCGAAAGATAAGATCATCAATATAACCGATAAACTGGGAGCCGATGGTCGCCTGAACTGGACTGCACCTGCCGGTAACTGGACCATCATCCGCATCGGGCACACCTCAACCGGGCACATGAATGCCACAGGTGGTGGCGGTATTGGTTTGGAGTGCGATAAATTTAGTCCGGAAGTGGCTACCCTGCAATTCAACAGCTGGTTTGGCGAGGCCATTAAACAAGCCGGACCGGACCTGGCTAAACGTGTTTTAAAAACCCTGCATATTGATAGCTGGGAGTGTGGCAGCCAGAACTGGTCGCCAATTTTTGCAGAGGAGTTTAAAAAACGCCGTGGCTATGACCTGATGCCTTACATGCCGCTATTTGCCGGTGTGCCGGTACAGAGCGCCAGCGAATCTGAAAAAGTACTGGCCGATGTGCGCGAAACCATTGCCGAACTGCTGGTAGACAAGTTCTACGCCACCATGGCCAAACTGGCACATGAAAAAGGTTGTGATTTTACGGCCGAAAGCGTTGCCCCAACCATGGTTGGCGACGGTATGATGCACTACAAAATGGCCGATATACCGATGGGCGAGTTCTGGTACCGGAGCCCTACGCATGATAAACCAAATGATATGGCCGACGCCATTTCTGGCGGACACATCTACGGTAAGAATATCATCCAGGCAGAAGCATTTACAGAACTGCGCCTGATGTGGGACGAGCACCCCGGCACACTTAAAGCCATGGCCGATTATAATTTTACCCTCGGTATCAACCGTTATGTGTTTCACGTAAGTGTGCATAACCCCTGGCTGGACAGAAAGCCGGGTATGACGCTGGACGGTATCGGTAACTTCTTCCAGCGCGACCAAACCTGGTGGAAACCCGGCAAAGCCTGGTTTGAATACATTACCCGTTGCGAGGCACTGTTGCAAATGGGCCACCCTGTTACAGATATAGCTGTGTTTAGCGGCGAAGAAATACCGCGCCGTGCCGTATTGCCAAACAGGTTAACCACGGTGTTACCTGGCCTGGTAGGCGAAGAAGCCGTGAAAAAAGAAGCCGCCCGCCTGGCTAACAAAGGCGAGCCGCAGATCAGCATGGTAGAAGATGCCACCCACTCGGCCAATATGGAAATTGCCGGACAGATGATTGATCCACTTCGCGGCTATGCTTATGATTCGTTTAATAAAGACGCATTGTTGAACCTGATGAAGGCGCAAAACGGCCGCGTGGTATTGCCCGGTGGCGCCAGTTATGGTGTACTGGTTATTCCCGGACCTACGGCGCTTGACCCGAATGGCAAACTATCAGTAGCAAGCCAGAATAAAATCAATGAGCTGGAAAAGGGAGGCGTTAAGGTAATCTATGGTCAGCACCCCTACCAAAAAGCTACGTTTGATGACTGGAAGATCAGTCGCGATTTCATTGCCACAGAGAACAGCCAGCCTGCTAAAGGCGTTGCCTGGATACACCGTGCTGGCGCCGATTTCGATCTGTACTTCATCTCTAATCAACAGGCTGAAAAGAGGACTTTAAACCTTTCGCTGCGCGCGACAGGTAGAGCAGTGGAGTTGTGGGATGCGGTGACCGGTGAGATTGCTACTGCCAATGGCTGGAAAGTGAATGCTAGTCGCACGGAGTTGCCACTCGCGCTGGACGCCAATGGATCTATCTTTATCATCTTGCGTAAAAACGCGCCTGCAACCATCGCGAAAGCAAAAACAGGGGAAGCGAAAACCGTGCAAACACTTGGCGATAAATGGCAGGTGAAATTTAACCCAGCCTTCGGCGGACCGAAAGAGGAGGTGACTTTGAATACTACAGATGATTGGTCTAAACAAGCTGATGCGGGTATCAAAAATTATTCAGGCACCGCCATATACTCGCAAAGCTTCAACTGGAAACCATCGGCCTCAAAAGAGATCTGGATTGATTTTGGCAAAGTGAATAACCTGGCCGAGGTATATGTAAATGGTGTAAACTGCGGCGTAGCGTGGACCTACCCGTACCGCGTTAACATTACCAAAGCGCTGAAAGCCGGTAAAAACGATCTGAAAGTTGAAGTGACCAACACCTGGGCCAACCGTGTCAAAGCAGATCATGATTTGCCGCAGGCCCAGCAGGTAACCTGGACTAATGCGCGCTATTATTTAGAGAACCGCAAGCCGTTGCCTGCAGGTTTAACGCAGGTGGTGAAGCTGGTGGGACGGTAGCCTGCTTTTAAACCACTTTGTCATTTCGACGAACCGAAAGGGCCTTGTACGTTTGGGTGAGGAGAAATCTTAGACCTGCGGCATCCCACGGTGGGGGGCTTGGAAGGCGTCTAAGATTTCTCCCGTTGGTCGAAATGACAAAAGGGTTGAGGAATGTTCCATGCAGTCGCTCGCGTCTACGCGAGTGACGACTATCCGGCGGCCTCTGGCCGCCGTGATCTGATAGGCGATGCAGTTGGTCGATCCCGTCAAAGAGCGTCGGCATTGAGCGATTCCCCTCTTGAGAGGGGGCAGGGGTGTGTCCTTTAAACATGCGTAATGACACACCCCTACAGCAGCACTATCGACGCGCCCCCTCTCAAGAGGGGATTTAATCGCATGGTCTTGTGTTTGTGAAATTAAAATAACTATAAATTAAAATATATACCTATATTGTTTGGTTATGAGAAATGTGCTGAAGCTAATTGCCCTGGGGGCAGCAGGTGTTTTAGGGTTTAACCAGGCCAGTGCCCAGAGCAAGGCGCTCACCAATACCACGGGCAGCCCTTACGCGGTGCTGAACAGTGTTGATATGGGCAATGTTACCTGGACCAAAGGTTTCTGGGCCGACCGCTTTAAAGTGTGTCGCGATACGATGATCCCTAACCTGTGGCGTATTTATAATGACCCGAAGATCAGTCACGCATTTCAGAATTTTGAGGTTGCCGCCGGACTGGAGGATGGCGACCACGAGGGCCCTCCGTTCCATGATGGCGATTTCTATAAGCTGATGGAAGCCGAGATCAGCATGTATGCTACTACGCATGACCCGAAGATTGATGCGCAGTTAGACAACGCTATTGCCGTTATTGCTAAAGCGCAACGTGCCGATGGGTACATCCATACCCCGGTTATCATCTCGGCCCGGAAAAGCGGTAACGAGAAAGCCTTTAACGACCCCAATAACTTTGAGGCCTACAACCTGGGCCACCTGATGACGGCGGCTTGTATCCACTACCGTATCACCGGTAAAAAGAACTTTTTGGCTGTAGCTATTAAGGCGACAGATTACCTGGATAATTTTTATAAAAACCTATCGCCCGAGAATGCTCGTAGCGCCGTTTGTCCGTCGCACTATATGGGCGTGGTAGAAATGTATCGTACCACTAAAAATCCTAAGTATCTGGCGTTGGCCAAGCACCTGCTTGATATACGCGGAGAAAATAAAAACGGTACGGATGATAATCAGGACCGCATCCCGTTCCGCCAGCAAACACAGGCCAATGGGCACGCGGTACGCGCCAATTACCTGTTTGCAGGTGCCGCAGACGTGTATGCCGAAACCGGCGACACCACCCTGATGCACACGCTGAACCTGATGTGGAACGACGTGGTCACCCGCAAAATGTACGTAACCGGTGGTTGCGGCTCGTTGTATGACGGCGTATCACCTGACGGTACATCATACAAACCTGATGATGTGCAAAAGATCCACCAGGCTTACGGTCGTGATTACCAATTGCCAAATTTTACCGCCCACAATGAAACCTGCGCCAATATTGGCAACGTGTTGTGGAACTGGCGCATGCTGCAGGTAACCGGAAAAGCGCAATATGCCGATGTAATGGAGCTGGCACTGTACAACAGCGTACTTTCGGGCATCAGCCTGAGCGGTCGCGATTTTTTGTATACCAACCCATTGAGCTATTCTGATAACCTGCCGTTTAAACAACGCTGGTCTAAAGACAGGATAGGCTATATCAAGTTATCAAATTGTTGCCCACCGAACGTGGTGCGCACGATAGCTGAAGTGGCTGACTATGCTTATAGTACATCAGACAAAGGTCTATGGTTTAACCTATACGGCGGCAACACGCTGAACTCGAAACTGAAAGATGGATCAGCTATTAAAGTAACCCAGGAGACTGATTATCCATGGAACGGCAAGATCAACGTAACGTTGAATCAATCGCCGACTAAAGCTTACTCTATGTTTTTCCGTATACCGGGCTGGTGCAAAGGTGCAAGTCTGACGGTTAACGGTCAGCCGGTAAATGTGGTTTTGACCAGTGGCCAATATGCCGAAGTAAATCGCCAATGGAAAACCGGCGACAAGATTGAGCTGAACCTGCCGATGCCGGTACAAATGCTGGAATCGAACCCGCTGGTGGAAGAAACCCGCAACCAGGTAGCCGTAAAACGTGGCCCGGTGGTGTACTGCCTGGAATCAGCAGATTTGCCAAAAGGCGATAAAGTGTTTGATGTGGCTTTATCGGCCAAAGCCGAACTACAGCCGCAGATGATCAGCATAGACAACAGCCCGATCATGAGCCTGACCGGCAAAGCCGATCTGCGTAACCAGGCCAACTGGAATGGTCAGTTATATAAAGAGATAACACCTGTAAAAGAAAACGCGGTAAACGTTCGCCTGATACCATACTACGCCTGGGGTAACCGCGGGCATGTGGAGATGGAAACGTGGATGCCGTTTGATAGGTAAAAGTTTTACGAGGCGCGCCAGAAGGTGCGCCTCGTTTGTTTTAAGTTCGCCCCTTATGTCAACCCATTTGTCATTCCGAACGAACAAGCATGGGGCTGTGCGTGAGTGTGAGGAGGAATCTTATACGTGCGAAATACCGCCATGCTAACTCGATGCCAGGTCAAGCGTCTGCGCTTGACCGAGATAAAAGGATTTTAACGTCCGCGCTGAAATTTGCAAGCGTGGACGCTTGTTGTTGTTGTGCGGTCAAGCGCAGACGCTTGACCGGGCGGTTGTTTTGACTGGTGTAAATACTACACAAAGACTGGCAAAAGGGCAGGAAATTCCCGGCCTTATCGTCATAAAAAAGTGGATTGTTGATATGTGGGTAATTATTTTGTCACTTTGTCAGCGTGGTACTTGTGGCAAGAGATTTGATTATACATCTTTGTCAAACTAAAAAATAGATATCATGGCTTTAGAAATTACAGACGCAAACTTTGATGAGCTTGTGCTTAAATCAGATAAACCCGTATTAGTAGACTTTTGGGCAGAATGGTGCGGTCCTTGTCGCATGGTAGGCCCTGTGGTTGAAGAAATTGCCAAAGAGTATGAAGGCAAAGCTGTTGTAGGTAAAGTAAATGTGGATAACAACCCCGGCATTTCAATGAAATTCGGTATCCGCAATATCCCAGCATTGCTGTTCTTCAAAAATGGCGAAATTGTAGACAAACAGATTGGCGCTGTGCCAAAATCTATATTGGCCGATAAACTGGTAAAACAGCTGTAAGTAGTCTTGAACCAGGATTCTTTGGATTTTTAGGATTTACAGGATACTGGTTCTAATCGATAAATAAAAAGAGAGAGCCCTTTTGAATGTTTCAAAGGGCTCTCTCTTTTTATTTTAGGTTATGCCGAATTTGTTTCTGCACCCCATGTGCTAAGTGTGCATGATGGTTTGTCCTGAGGGTATCGGAATAAGTTCGGATGAAAGTAGGAATTTAAAATCCTGTAAATCTTAAAAATTCGTTAAATCCAGGTTCAGACTATTTTATCCCCCTTAACACCCTATCCCATCTAATCTTACTCACAAATGTTTTGGTCGAATCCAGGCTCAACCAGGTGATCATGGCTTTGCCGATGATGTGATCTTCCGGTACATAACCCCAAAACCGTGAGTCGAGCGAGTTGTGGCGGTTATCGCCCATCATCCAGTAATAGTTCATTTTAAAGGTATAGGTATCGGCCTTTTTGCCGTTTACTAAGATGTTGTTGTCTCCGGTAGTTACCTTGTTGCCTTCATAATTCTCGATAGCGGTGCGATAAAGCGTAAGTGTCGAGTCATTCAGTGGAATAGTCATACCTCGTTTAGGCATCACCAGCGGACCAAAATTGTCTACGTTCCACTTGAACTTGCTGTTGTGCGGGAACACCGTATTATCATACTGGCCCGGCGCTGCCACGTTAGGCACTACACTTTTAATATTTGAGAAAGCTTTAAACTCGGCCAGATGCTCGTTAGGGATCATCAGTTGGTATTGATTTTCGCTTTGGCCAAGGATATCGATATGCAGATCTTCCAGCATTTTGTTGTTCAGCTCGGTACCGTCGGTAGTAATAATATAGTCTAACTGTTGGCGTGGTGCCTCTGGTGCAGGTTGACCGTTAATATATACATGCGAGGCAATGATCTGCAGCTTATCACCCGGCGCCGCCTGGCAACGCTTAATGAGCGTGGTTCGGGCGTCAATGGGGCGGTCAATTTCTTCGGGTTTGTTAAATACCACTACGTCGCCTTTTTTAGGAGATGATAACCCCGGCAGGCGCATGTACGGTAGTTTAAGGCCGCTCCAATAAGTCTTCATGCCCCAAACCTCAGGCTCAGTAAACGGTACAGAGATAGGGGTAAACGGCATACGTGCGCCATAGCTAAACTTGCTCACAAAGAGGTAATCGCCGGTTAACAGGGAGCCTTCCATAGAGCCCGATGGAATAGCATAGGCCGAAAATAACAGGCCGCGGATAATGGTAGCGGCTACAACAGCAAAAACAATGGCATCAACCCACTCGCGTGTTTTTGATTTGGGCTTGCCACTTTTGTCTTTTTTAGAAAAAATATGTTTCAGATTCATTTTCCGAAGTATGTATGGTGTTAGATGTCAGGGGTATTGATTTGTTACTGGGGCTAAGTTAGTAAAAGTATTTATCGTATAACTTTTTGCAAAGGTTATGCTACTATTTAGGTGTAATCTATTGGGTTCTGCGGTCCCGCTCAGTTGCCGCGGGGGGCTGTTACTGAGCCGTCGCCCTGCAAATCACCCAGAAGCTGTCCGCTGTCGGCCACCACACTTCTGTTGAAAGCAGAGCGTAGGCCTGTCAGAACGCCGAGCCAGCGTTGGCGGGAATGCTGATTTTTTGTAGAGCTGTGCGAAGACAAAAAATTGCAGGGCGGGCGGAAGGATCGTTCTGACTTGACTTTTTGGTTACTTTTGTGTCAAGACAAAAGTAACAGCCACCCGCGGCAACTGAGCGGGACGAACGATAACTTTTGTAGAACACCTAAATACGAAGAAGAAATAGCCAGATAAATGAGACTTCGCATCAGTATCCTCCTCCTCTTCATCACTTGCCGTACATTGGCGCAAAACCAGCCGATGGTTTATGAAGATAAAACCTATCTGCCCGAAATTAAGACCGTGCAGTTTTACAACACCAAGAAAGAAGGCTCGTTTCCGCTGATCCCGCTAAACTCTGGTGAGCAGGTCATGTTGAGCTTTGACGATTTGAGCGGACAATCAAAAATATTAAACTACACACTGGAGCATTGCGATGCGCAGTGGAACTCGTCGCGCTTGTCGCCCATTGAATACTTGCAGGGTTTTACTGAGGACAGGCTGATGGAGTACCGTTACTCTGCAGGCACGCGCCAAAAATATATCCATTATGAACTGACGTTGCCCAACCAGAACCTATCGCCCAGGCTGGCGGGTAACTACCTGTTAAAAGTTTATCAGAACGGCGATCAAAGCAAGCCGGTACTTACTCGCAGATTGTATGTGGTGGGCAGTAAGGTGAGCATCACGGCGCAAATGGTACCGTCCGGCAATGTATCGCAGCGGGCGACAAATCAGAAGATCAATTTCTCGTTAGAATATGCCGGTTTAAATGTGCAAAACCCTTATACCGATATCCGCACGTTGATTATGCAGAACGCCCGGCCGGAGACCGGTATCTGGAACACGCGCCCGGCTAACATCCGTAGTACACAGTTGATTTATAATGATATCCTGACTAATGATTTTCCCGGTCGCAATGAGTTTAGGCATTTTGATACGCGGTCGTTAAAGTTGAATTCAGAGCGGATAGGGCATATTTATCGTGATACCGCCAATACCGTTATCCTGTTGCCTGATCCAAAGCGCGATCAGCCAGATTATGTATTTCAGTATGATAACGACGGTAAGTTTTTCATCATCAACCAGGACGGTCGCGACGGCCGTACCGATGGCGATTACGCCCACATGTATTTTACGCTGCTGGCCAATAAAACAGCCTTTGATGGATCGGCTTACATCGTTGGTCAGTTTAACAATTACCGCCTGGATGAACAAAGCAAGCTAAAGTATGATGGTTCGCTAATGCGTTTCTATACTGATTTGTACCTGAAACAAGGTGTGTACGATTATGGATATGTTTGGGTTGATGCCAAAACAAAAACACCAGACGATACTGTGCTGGAAGGCAATCACTTTGAGACGGAGAATGATTACCAGATACTGGTTTACTTCCGCGCGCCCGGTGCCCGTTGGGAAGAGTTGGTGGGATACAGGGTGTTGAATACGGCGAGGTAATCTCGGATTTCGAATGTTCGATTTCGGATTTTATTTTTATTCAAGATGCCATCGCTCGCGTCATCGACACAAGTGCTGGTAAGAGCTAAAATCCCCTCTTGAGAGGGGGCGCGTTGGAAAGTGCGGCTGTAGGGGTGTGTCATTTCGCAGGCATAAAGGACACACCCCTACACCCCTCTCAAGAGGGGAATCGCACAGTTCCTACGCTTCTTTCCATCTTTTCAATACTTGAGGGCTGGAGCCAGGCGACTGCAATATGAATGTTGTCGGTCTTTTAAAATCCGAAATCAAACATCCCAATTCCCAAATCCCGCCAATTCCTAAATCTTATTATCTTTGCCCATTATCATCAGCAACTGAATGAAAATATCATATAACTGGCTTAAGGAATTTATAGACACGGATAAAACGCCGTCAGAAATATCGCAGATACTTACCGGTACCGGACTGGAGGTAGAAAGCATGGAAAAAGTGCAGGCTGTTCCGGGGGGACTGGAAGGTCTGGTTATTGGTTACGTAAAAGAATGTATCGATCACCCCAACTCAGATCACCTGCATATTACTAAGGTTGATGTGGGCGGCGAGGCTGATTTGCCGGTAGTTTGTGGCGCGGCCAACGTAGCTGCCGGTCAGAAAGTTGTGGTTGCAGTGGTGGACACAACTGTGTACCCAACATCTGGCGAACCATTCAAAATCAAGAAATCAAAAATCCGCGGCGAGGTATCTGAAGGGATGATCTGCGCCGAGGATGAGATAGGTTTGGGCAGCAGTCACGAAGGCATTATGGTACTGCCGGAAGATGCACCTGTGGGCACGCCAGCTAAAGATTATTTTAAGCTGAACGATGACTATATGTACGAGATTGGCCTGACGCCTAACCGCGCCGATGCCACCTCGCACCTGGGCACCGCTCGTGATATTGCCGCTTTCCTGAAACTGGCCATCAAAAAGCCTGATGTATCGGCCTTCGCGGTAGATAATCATGATCTGGATATTAAAGTACAGGTAGAAAATCCTGCCGGTGCGCCCCGTTACTCTGGTTTAACCATGACCGGCATCACCGTAAAAGAATCGCCGCAATGGCTGAAAGAGCGCCTGGCTGTAATTGGCGTGCGCCCAATCAATAATATTGTTGACGTTACCAACTATGTGCTGCATGATCTTGGTCAGCCTATGCACGCCTTTGATGCCGCAGCTGTTACCGGTAATACGGTAGTGGTAAAAAACTGTGCTGAGGGTACGCCTTTTGTAACGCTGGACGGTGTGGAGCGCAAGCTGCATGCTGACGACGTGATGATTTGCAACGCCCAGGAGCCGATGTGTATTGCCGGTGTGTTTGGTGGCCAGAAGTCTGGTGTGACAGATGGCACAACCAGCATATTTTTGGAGAGCGCTTATTTCAACCCCGTATCGGTACGCAAAACATCAAAACGTTTTGGCCTGAAAACCGATTCGTCATTCCGTTTTGAGCGTGGTACAGATCCAAACATGACGGTGTTTGCTTTGAAACGTGCGGCTTTATTAATCAAAGAAGTTGCCGGTGGACAAGTATCGTCAGAGATCATCGACGTTTACCCATCACCTGTAGCACCTTTTGATGTAGAGGTGACTTACAACAACATCCACCGACTGATTGGTAAAAACATTCCGCAGGATGAGATCAAAGGCATTATTAAAGCACTGGATATTGAAGTGGTGAACGAGACTGCAGAAGGCCTCTCGCTGAAAGTGCCGCCATACCGTGTGGATGTAACCCGCGATGTAGACGTGGTTGAAGAGATTCTGCGTATATACGGTTATAACAACATCGAGATTCCTACCCAGGTGCGCGCGTCGCTTAACAATGCGTCGCGACCGGAGAAAGATACGGTGCAGAACGCCATCTCTGAGTGGTTAACTGCCAATGGCTTTAACGAGATGATGGCCAACTCGCTTACCAAATCTGCCTATTACGAGAATTTGGATGCGGTAGTAAAGATTCTCAACCCGCTGAGCAGCGATCTGGACGTAATGCGCGCCACCATGGTTTACTCTGGCTTGGAAGCCATTGCCTACAACGTTAACCGCAAAAGCAGCGATCTGAAACTGTACGAGTTTGGCAAAACCTACCACGTAAGTGAAGATAAATATCGCGAAGATCAGCACCTGGCTGTTTACCTGACCGGTAACACCGCCGGCGAGCAATGGAATCAGCAGGTGAAGCCGGTATCGTTCTACAACCTGAAATCGGTAGTGGATAATTTGCTGGAACGTTTGAATATTAAAGATTTTACCATCGAAGATTCATCGTGCTCAAAAACCACTTATGGTTTGCAGTATATGCGCGGTAACAAACGCATTGTAAAATTTGGCGCTGTTGGTCCGCAGGCATTGAAAAAGGCTCATGTTGATCAGCCGGTGTTCCACGCCGATTTTAACTTTGATCTGATTTTGAACCTGGTACGTAAAAACGTGATTACTAACCAGGAGATCTCAAAGTTCCCGGCCGTGCGTCGTGATTTGTCGTTGCTGGTTGACAAAGAGATCACTTTTGCTCAGCTGAAACAAGTTGCTCAAAAAACCGAGAAGAAGTTGCTGAAAGAAGTAAACGTATTTGACGTGTATGAGGGCGACAAACTTCCGGCTGGTAAAAAATCATACGCCTTAAGTTTTGTTTTACTTGACGAGGAAAAAACATTGACCGATAAGGCGATAGATTCGATAATGCAGAAATTAATTTTTACTTTGGGCAAAGAAACAGGGGCAGAGGTGAGGAAATAAGTTGGATGGAAAGAGTTGAGTAGCATGAGTTATTATCATGCAACTTAACAATATCATCAACTTAATCAGCCAATTAACTAACAAATGACTACGGCCGAACAACTGAACAGCATAATGGAGCGTACCGAACGCCTCATTACCCTATGCAACTCATTGCAGGAGGATAATGACATGCTGAGACTGGAAAACCAGTCGTTGGCAGTGGCGTTGGATACCAGCAGGGAGAAGACCAAAGATGTGGAAGAAAAGCTTCGTGTATTGAAGCTGGCTAAGTCGTTTTCAGAAACGAATGAAAAAAGCCTTGACATCAAGCAAAAAATTAACGAATTTGTGCGGGAAATAGATAAGTGTATTGTATTGCTGAAAAAGTAATACGAAAGTGAACAAGCTCAGATGGGAGAAATCTCAATAAAAATAAATATTGCTGACCGCGTTTACCCCTTAAAGGTGAACATGGAAGAGGAAGAAATTATACGTAGGGCAGCCAAACTCATAAACGACCGGATAAAAGAATATCAGGAAAATTATGCGGTAAGGGATAAGCAGGATCTGCTGTCAATGTGCGTGTTACATTACGCCACATCGTCTATAAAAGCAGAGCAGCGCATAACGGTAGAAGATACTGCCGTAACCGATAAAGTTTATCAGTTGGATAATTTGCTGGCCGATTTTTTCTCTAAGAGGTAATAAAACGTTCTTTAAAAGGCTAAAGGAGAAAGGTGAAGGGTGAAAGGTTACTTGTTAAGGTAGCTTTGTGCTTTTTGCTTTAGGCTTTTAGCTCATATACGAGCAAAGATTTAACCGCAGTTAAATTCTTAGGTTTCACTATTAAAAACTTAACGCTTCAATATCAGGCGGACAAGCAGAGGGTGCACGTTACTTCGTGTATTTAACGATGACCCCAGTCCAATTTATCTGACAAAGAGGTTTTTAAATATTGATACTTAAGGTTTAGCTGCGGTTTTTTTTATTTATATATATACCAATTACCAATCATGAACATTCTATACGTTATAATCGGGCTTTTAGGAGGCGTCATTGTCGGCATCGGCATTGGTCGTTTCATGCTAAGAAAGCTATTTAAAGATCAGGAGGCTGCGGCTCAGAATAAAGTGAAAAAGATTCTGAAGGATGCCGAGAACAACGCCGAAATATTGAAAAAGAACAAGTTGCTGGAAGCTAAAGAGAAGTTTCTGCAGATGAAAGCCGAGCACGAGCAGGAGGTGAACAACCGTAACAACTCCATTAACCAGCGCGAGAACGGCATCAAGCAGAAAGAGCAATCGTTAAATCAGAAACTGGAGAACGCTAACCGCAAAGAGAGCGAGCTGGATAACACCCGTAAGAAGCTTGAGGCCCAGACAGAAATTACTGTTAAGAAACAGGAGGAGGTGGAATTGCTGAAAAGCCAGCACATCCAGCAACTGGAAACTATTGCCGGCCTGAGCGCTGAAGAAGCTAAAAATCAGCTGGTAGACAGCCTGCGCGAAGAAGCCCGCACCAAAGCCATGATGCAGATCAAGGATATTGTAGATGAGGCTAAACTGACCGCTACTAAAGAGGCTAAAAAAGTAGTAATCCAGACCATTCAGCGTACCGCTACGGAGAGCGCTATTGAGAACACGGTATCTATCTTCAATATTGAGAATGATGAGATCAAGGGCCGCATTATCGGTCGTGAGGGTCGTAACATCCGCGCGCTGGAAGCTGCTACCGGTATTGAGATTATTGTAGACGATACGCCTGAGGCCATCATCCTTTCAGGTTTTGACCCGGTTCGTCGTGAGATTGCCCGTTTGGCTATGCACCGCCTGGTGACCGACGGTCGTATCCACCCGGCACGTATCGAGGAGATTGTAGCCAAAACCAAAAAGCAGATTGAAGAAGAGATTGTAGAGATTGGCGAGCGTACCGTGATCGACTTAGGCATTCATGGCCTGCACCCGGAGCTAATCCGTATGGTGGGCAGAATGCGTTACCGTTCATCTTACGGTCAGAATTTGCTGCAACACTCGCGTGAGGTGGCTAATTTCTGTGCTACCATGGCTGCTGAGCTAGGTTTGAACGTAAAGCTGGCTAAACGTGCAGGCTTGCTGCACGATATTGGTAAAGTACCTGATGATAACCCAGAGCTGCCACACGCTATTTTAGGTATGCAACTGGCCGAGAAATATAAAGAGCATCCGGATGTATGCAACGCCATCGGTGCTCACCACGACGAGATTGAGATGACCTCGATGATCTCGCCAATTGTACAGGCTTGTGACGCTATTTCTGGCGCTCGTCCTGGTGCACGTCGTGAGGTAGTAGAAAGCTACATCAAACGTTTGAAAGAACTGGAAGAACTGGCGTTGAGCTACCCTGGCGTAGAGAAAACCTTTGCTATCCAGGCTGGTCGTGAGCTGCGTGTAATTGTAGAGAGCGAGAAGATCAGCGACGCACAGTCTGAAATACTGGCTGCTGATATCTCTAACCGTATTCAAACCGAAATGACCTACCCGGGCCAGATCAAAGTAACGGTAATCAGGGAAACGCGTTCAGTAGCGTTCGCGAAGTAAACCCCGACCCCTCCTAAATCCTCCCCGATGGGGAGGACTTAAAAATATCAAATAATAAAAAGAGGCGCAGTTTTTGTGCCTCTTTTACTTTCAGATCATGGCAAAGCAGCAATCAAAACCACAGCCTAAAGCGGCACCAAAACCTAAAGCAGACGAGCGTTTGGTAGATAAATACTTTCGTGAACTGCCGCAGGCTTACCCAACAGCGGTAGACAGGGGCGTATTATTAATTAGCGCGCTCTTGATTCTGCTAGGTTTTACCGGACTGTTTTGGGCATTGCCATTTCCCTATTTAAGTTTTTTGGGTAAAAACAATGGGTTTATCAACTGGGCCTCGTTCCTGATGGCGCTGGCCGGGTACTTTTATTATCGCCTCTCGCCGGTGCTGTGTTACCTGGTTATTTTCATCTTGTTTGTTTTTGCCTATTTAATAACACGTTTGCTGGTTTGGCAAAATGCTGGCGGTCCATCATTGATGGTGATTAGCGATCTGGAGATTGTGTTGGGTGCTATTGGTTTTTATGGCGTTAGCTTGCGCAACAGACGCACCACACAATGGGAGGCGCTTAACCTGCTATTTATCAGCGTGGCGTGGTATCTGGGTAAATTGCTGAAAAAAATCGGCGCGCGTTATTAAAAATTCCTCACTTTTATTAGCTTTCTGTTAAGTAATGGCTGTTTTTCGCAGGAATGGCAATGTTTAAGTTGTGTTAAGTTAATTAAAGATTGGCTTAAATATCGATGTGTTAACATTGGTCAAAAAATGCGAAATTATTGCCTATGTTATCTTTTTCTTGCCATTTTAGTGTGTTATAGAGCCTATCGTTCAGTAATCTTTTAATAATTGTTAAGTAAATGTTCTATAATATAATCCTGAGTTAACATAGGATTAACATTGTAGCTGAACCTTTGTGAGCAAATTAAACACAAATGAAGAAGCTCTACTTTATCCTTATGTTGTTCTTTGTTGCAGGTGCTGTAAATCAGTCGCTTGCGCAGATAACAACCACAACAATCTCAGGTAAAGTGACCGACCAAAAAGGCGGCACATTGCCAGGTGTAACCATCTCGGTTGTAAACACCAGCACCGGTACTCGCTACGGTAACCAAACCAATGCAGAAGGCCGTTATGTAATTAACAACGTTAACCCAGGTGGTCCTTACGTAATCACCGCTAGCTTTGTTGGTTACAAAAAACAAGAAAATGCAGGCATTACCCTTAGCCTGGGTAACGCATCTTACAACTTCAAACTGGTTGACGAAACCACTGCATTGAAAGAAGTTGTTGTAAAATCAACCGGCGGTGCTACTAAAACTGGTGCAAGCACTCGTATTAACCAAGGTCAGCTGCGCGCTTTACCATCACTTAGCCGTAGCCTGCAGGATTTAACCCGTTTAACTCCTCAAAGCAACAATAACTCGTTCCAGGGTACTAACTACCGTTACAATAACGTAACCTTAGACGGTGCTATCAATAACGATGCGATTGGCTTTAGCCCTTCACTGGGTGGTCAGAACAACGTATCTGGTCAGGTAGGTAGCAGTACACGTACCAGCCCTGTATCACTTGACGCGATTCAGGATATCCAGGTTTACGTTGCTCCTTATGATATCAAAATTGGTAACGTACTGGGTGGTTCAATCAACGCTGTAACCCGTAGCGGTACAAACGAAGTTACCGGTTCAGTTTACGGTTTCGGTCGTGGCGCTTTCATGGTTGGTCCAAACAACCTGCCTGCTGCTGCTGGTGGCGACGGTGCTAAAGAGCCAAGCGCTTTCCATGATTTTCAATTTGGTGGCCGTTTAGGTTTACCTATCGTTAAAGACAAATTGTTCTTCTTTACCAACGAGGAGTTTGCCCGTCGTCAAGATCCGGTTATCTTCCCTGCTGGTAGCGCTGGTGCTAACCCAATTTTGTCTGCAACTGACGCGGTTAACTTAGCTAACGCTTTCAAATCATTTACAGGTGGTATTGATCCGGGTACTGCTGGCAACGCCAACATCTACTCTAACTCTAACAAGTTCTTTAACCGTTTAGACTGGAACATCGATTCTAAAAACCAGTTAACTATCCGTAACAACACTATCAGCTCTACTGCTACTAACTTAGAGCGCGATCAGCAGAACTTCCGTTTCAGCGGTATTGACTATACTTCACACAACAACTCAACTTCAACTGTTGCTGAGTTAAAATCACACTTCACCGGTTCAACAAGTAACGATTTCTTAGTAGGTTACTCAAACGTACATGACTGGCGCGATCCAAACTCGAACCCTGCTCTACCTCAGATCGAGATCACTGGCCGTACTCCTGGTACCACCATCTTTATGGGTACAGACCGCGAGGCTGCTATCTTTGATATGCACCAGAAAACTACTGAGATCACTGATAACTTTACCTGGAACCTGGGTCGTCATACCTTAACTGTAGGTACACACAACGAGTTGTATAACATTACTTACAACTTCGTAAACTCTTGGAACGGTCGTGACTCTTATAACAGCATTGAAGATTTCATTGCTAACCAGCCAAACCGTGTTAGAAATAACTACAACTATACTAACAACACCCGTGCTTACATCTTGGCTAACCCATCAGCTCAATTTAAAGTTAACCTGCTGAGCTTCTATGCACAAGATGAGTTCCAGGCTACAGATAACTTTAAATTAACCGGTGGTTTACGTGTAGACTACGCTGGTGTACCTAACAAACAACCGCTGAGCCCTAAAACTACCGGCGCTGCTGTAGACCCTGCTTACGGTACTACTTATACTTATACCAAACCAAAAGATATCCAGAACAAATTCCTGGATAACGCTGAGTTCAATGGCCGTTTATCATTCAACTGGGATGTTAACGGTGACCAGAGCGTAGTAGTACGCGGTGGTACCGGTACCTTTACCGGTCGTGTACCATTTGCCTGGTTCGGTTATGCATTCTATAACAACGGTGTAACTTACGGTGCTTACGATAGCAACAACATCCGTACTACAGGTACGCCTATTACTCCTGGTACTAACCCAACTCAGGCTGGTTCAGAAGGTGGTTTAACTTATGTTAAACAACAGGTTCCTGCTGTAAACACCAGCTCTACCGGTGCAACCCAGGTGGATATGATTGATAACAACTTCAAAATGCCGCAGGTATGGAGAAGCAGCTTAGCATTCGATTTCAAAACCCAAGATCAATGGCGTTTCACAGTGGAAGGTATCTATACAGATGTTATCCACGATTTGAAATTCCAGCAAACCAACACTGCCGATGTGGTAACTTACTATCCGTATGATACTCAACACCAGCAGCCAATCTTTAACAACACTAAGATCTCTCCTAACTTTACCAACGCTTACCTGTTGTCAAACACCAGCGAAGGTCACCGTTATAGCATCACCGGTCAGGTTGTTAAAACTTTTGATAATGGTTTGAGCGCTGATGTTGCTTATACCTACGGTCAGGCAAAAGATATCACCAACGGTATCCGTAACTCAATGGAGTCTAACTGGCAGTTGAACCAGGCACTTAATCCTAACAGCCCTACTTTAGCTTTCTCTAACTTTGACATCCGTCACCGTATCGTAGCTAACGTTGGTTACAAACTGTTCTGGGGGGCTGGTAAAAAGAATGCATCTAACTTCCAGATCTTCTTCAACGCTGCATCAGGTACACCATATACCTTCGGTTTCTACCCATCAGCTATCGATGGTACTGGTCAGCAAGTTAGCTTAGCTTACATCCCTAAAGTAGGCGAAACTATCAAATTGTTCAGCACTACTCCTAACACACCAACAGCTACAGAGCAGGCATATGCTAACGCTTTTGATCAGTTCATCAACAGCGATCAGTACCTGACTACCCGTCGCGGTCAGTTCACCGAGCGTAACGGCGCACGTACTCCTTGGAATACCAGTGCAGATTTCCGTTTCACTCAAGACTTTAAAGTGGGTGGCGAAGGCAGCAAACAAATGTTGACTTTAACTTTCGATATCATCAACTTGACTAACCTGTTGAACAAAGATTGGGGTCACTACTACTATTCTCCAAACACGTTCAACTCAACCTCAAGCATTGGCTTAACCAAAGCGGTTACTCCATCATTTGCTAACGCAGCTACAACTTATCCAACCTATAAGTTTACTAATCCAGGTCTGCCTTACGCAGTGGATCAGTTCCAGTCTCGTTACCAAATGCAATTGGGTGTACGTTACAGCTTCTAATACAGATAGAATACACATAGTTTTTAAATGCCCGGCCTTAGTGCCGGGCATTTTTTGTTGGAAGCGTTTGTGGCAACGTTGGTACATTAAAGCTTTAAGTTGTTGTTAAAGATTTAATTATGATTTTATAAGACGAAATAAAATGAGGAACTTTGGGCGTTTTTCAACCTAACCGTATTATGTTCAATCTTATCATTGCAGAGCAACATCGTGCTGCAAAAAATCTGAAGGCGCTGATTAAAATAGCCCTTATTTTACTGTTCACATTAAATTTTTCAAGCGCACACGCGCAAGATTTCTTCCCGGAACAAACTGACTATGGTTTTCGTTTTGGTGCCGATTTTGATCTGCCCGGAAAGAATTTATCGGCCGACTATCGCCCAGGTGTTAATTATAACCTAAGCCTGATGCGATATTTTGAGAAGTTTACGGTAGATGTAACCGCCGGCTACAGGCAGTTTCAGGCTAAATATCCTACGTTGAGCCAAGCCACAAATACAGGAACTACCGGAGTGTTTACTACATCGCCATTTGAGAGCTTTGCGCTGTCTGTAGGCGCCGTATATAACTTACCCTTAGGCGATAATACCAAGCTTTACGGTGGATTGAATAGCGGTTTCTATTTTACCAGTTACTCTGTAAGTTACCAGGATGAAAACACTAGTTTTTATGAGGGGTCGAGCTCAAAGCAAGCCTATGTTGCCCCTAAAATTGGAGCCGCATTTGCCATAAACAATAACCTTGATTTTGACGTGCACGCCGCCTACAACGTTTTTACAGAGCACTATGAGGTTAATAGTCGCACAGGAGAATCTGGCACGTTGTTTACCTCTTTCTCGGCGGGAGTGGGGTTAGTGTTCAAATTTTAATCTTAGTCGGGAAAACCGAAAGTCCGAAAGACGATAGTCATCATTACGATACTTACTTACGGACTTTCGGTCTTCCCGACTTACGGACTTTCTAAAGATTCTTCCCCAGTTTCTCCAGCATTTCATGAGGCACCTGCTGCAGGTCTAACACCAGGAAGCCATCCAAACAATCGGCAAATTTAGGGTCGATATTGAAACAGATGATCTTGGCATTGAGTGCTATGTATTGGCGTAACAACACCGGGATCTTCATGTTGCGGGTTTCAACCTCAGAGATAATGCTGTCGAGGCCTTTTAACGAATCGTCTGTGGCTGAGAGCAGCAGATCGGTATCGATTTTAGAAAAATCAACTTTGAATTTCTTGCGTGGCTTAACGTACTGCGCCATTTCATGATCAAAGTGATTGCGGGTGATGTAATCAACAATCAATGATTTAGAGAACTTGGAGAACGAGTTGCTGATACTTACCGGACCGATCAGGTACCGATAGCGCGGGTTATCCAGCAAGTATTTCAAAATGCCTTTCCACAGCAGAAACAGTGGTAGCGGCTTAGTCTGGTATTCTCGCCTGATCCAAGAGCGGCCCAGCTCCAAACTCAACTTTAATACATCAGTAAACGGTCCTTTGATCTTGAATACCTCGGCAGTATAAAACCCTTTTTTTCCGCGACTGTAATAGATTTCGTCGCCCAGGCCAATACGGTAGGCGCCCACAATCATTTTGGCATCGGTATCCCAGATAAACAGGTGGTGATAGTAGATGTCGTACTCATCCAGGTCGGTGCTTTTGTTGGTGCCTTCGCCCACCTCGCGGAAGGTGATCTCACGCAGCCGGCCAATCTCACGTATAATATTGGGTATAGCCGAGGTGGGCACGATGAATACTTCGTAGTTTTTCTCTACCCAAACGGTATAATCTTCACGCAGGGTTTCTACTTCTTTCTCCAGTACGGCGCGATCTGTTTCAAGGTCAATATCTTCTGGCTCCTGTTTTATTTTGAACAGGTTGCGCGGATTAAAAAGTTTCTTTTCTTCTTCCAGACCGGTACCCAGTGCGTATGTTTTAGCACGCAGATAGTTCAGTAACTTAGTGGCATTGTTATAATCAGGGATGTCCTCCACATGAATTGGCTTACCAATACGTAGCTTAATGGTATGTCCTTGTTTATTGAACAACTCAGAAGGCAACTTAGCGGTGCGCAGCGTTGGGTGGATGAGGCTGAGCAGGTTAAACAACAAACCGTTATTACCTTGGAAGTAGATAGGTACTACCGGTACTTTAGCCTTGGCAATAATTTTGCCTACAACCGGGTGCCACTTGCGGTCTGTTACTTGTTGTTCTTCCAGTTTGTAGGTAGATACCTCGCCTGCCGGAAAGATGCCTATTGGGGTGCCGTTTTTCAACAACTCCAGTGTGCTTTTCAGTCCGCTGATGCTGGATGAGTGCTCAATGTTTTCGAACGGGTTAACCGCAATAAAATAATCGCTCAGGTTAGGGATCTTCTTTAAAATAAAGTTGGCCATTAGCTTGGCGTCTGGCCGTACCATGCAGAGCAGTTTAAGCAACACCATGCCTTCAATGCCGCCGTAAGGGTGGTTGGCAATGGCTATAAAAGCGCCGTCGGCCGGAATGTTTTTTAGTTCGCGCTCGTCAAAATCAATCTCAACACCTACGCCCTGTAAAATAGCGTCAACAAACTCCGGACCTTGCTTGGGCTGGGCCTGGGCAAACAAATCGTTTACCTGGTTTATCTTCATGATCTCCATCAGCAGGGTTGCCAGTCCGGGCATTTTCAACTTATCCAGTTTAATGGCTTTGGCAAACTCTTCTTTGGTGATGATCTTCATAGTGCTTTTCCTGTATGTAGTTTTGCAGGTTTAAATATCCTAAAATTTATGCTAACTTAACCCTTGATCTGAATCTTATCATGAAATCGTTAATTAAAGACTACCTCACGGTTACTAAGAAAGAATGGAACGGGCTGGTGGTTTTAATATTGTTGATCATAGCTGTTTGGATGGCTCCAGTCGTGTACCAAAGGGTGCACAAAGATAAGCTAATTAATTTAAATGGCTTTGACGCTACGGCTGCCCGATTGCACATGCAACCCACGGATACCGCCGCAACCATTGCGGTCAAAATGTTCAGATTTAACCCTAATCATCTGCCGGCGACCGATTGGCAAAAGCTGGGACTAAATGATCATCAAATCACTACCATTCAGCATTACGAAGCTAAAGGCGGCCGCTTTTACACCAAGGCCGATCTAAAAAAGATTTATGCTATTACCGCCATAGATTATAAACGTCTGGAGCCCTATATCAATCTGCCTGAAAAGGACGATTATACAGAAAAATCCTTCACCATAGTAGAATTGAACAGCGCTGACTCGACCCGGATGACCACTATTCGTGGCATTGGCCCGGGTTATGCCGTGCGCATTATCCGTTACCGCGATAGGTTGGGTGGCTTCTATAAGAAAGAGCAGTTGAAGGAGATTTTCGGGATAGATTCGTTAATGTACCATGATCTGGCGCCGCAGGTTAGTGTAGATGCTGCACGCATCAGCAAGATCAATCTCAATATCGTTACCCTGAACAACCTGCTGGTGTTTCCGTACCTGAGCTACAAGCAGAAGAATGCTATTGTAGAATACCGCAACCAGCATGGAAACTACGCGGCGCTGGACGATCTGAAAAATATTCCCATTATTGATGACGGAATTTTAAGTAAAATTGCACCCTACATTACGTTTAAATAAGCCATGATAGAGCAACGCATCAAAGCCTCCATTAGAGATATTCATGATTTTCCGAAACCGGGTATCATCTTTAAAGATATCACCCCGATATTGAAAGACGCGCAACTATGTGAGGGGATTCTGGACGCCTTTGTAGAACAGCTGAAAGGGACAGAGATTGATGTGGTAGCAGGGGTGGAAAGCCGCGGTTTTTTGTTCGGACTATCATTGGCCTGCCGCCTGGGTGTGCCCTTTGTGCCGGTACGTAAAGCGGGCAAATTGCCTTATGCCATCAAACAAAAAGTGTATGAACTGGAATATGGTCAGGCCACCATTGAGTTGCACACCGATGCCTTTGAACCCGGTGCCCGCGTACTGATCCATGACGACCTGCTGGCTACAGGGGGCACCGTGACTGCTGCCAGCGAGTTGATAGCCGAAATGGGTGGAACGGTAGTTGGTTTTAGCTTTGTAGTTGGTTTGGGCTTTTTAAATGGTAAAGAGAAGATAGAGCCGATATCAGAAAATATTGTGGTGTTGGCAGGGTATTAAGCCCCGGGGCCTTTGAAGAGTAATAGCCCATCAATTGGCAGGAGTATAACAAATCCCTCCTTGGGGAGGGGCGCGGTGGTTTTGTGAAGTGGCGGGGAGGGGTTTATATCGTATGCAATCGCATAAACCCCTCCCTACACCCTCCCAAGGGAGGGAATAGCACTGGCCTTCGCGTCTTTAGATGCTTACTGCCTCTTTATGGGCTATTACCCTTTGAAGGGGGGAGTAATGGTATTTTTAATATTGAATCTTCGATAAATAATTCTCCCTTTTAGGGGGTGAGGGGTATGTTGAATAAAGATAGCCTGGTAACCGGTACATTAATTGGTTTGGTATTTCCGACGACATCGGTATTGGCACTGGATGTGGTATGGTACGATCCATACCTGAACGGTAAACCCGGTGTGCCTTACCTGATAGCCATTGCACTTAACTTGCTGCTCTTGAAATATTTTGCAAAAAAGGAGACTATTAAAACGGTGCAAGGCATTATGGCCATTACCTTTGTGTTTATGCTGTTGGTGTTTTTATTTAGAATTAGAGCATGAAATATTACCTGGTAGCAGGCGAGGCCTCGGGCGATTTGCACGGCGCCAACTTAATGAAAGCACTGAAGGCATTGGACGTCTCTGCAGAGTTTCGCTACTATGGCGGCGATTTGATGCAGGCCCAAGGCGGTACGCTGGTGAAGCATTATGCCGATATGGCCTTTATGGGTTTTGTGGAAGTGGTAGCCAACCTGCGCACTATTCTAAGAAACCTGAAGGCTTGCAAAGCTGACGTTGCCGCCTGGCAACCGGATGTGCTGATATTGATTGATTTTCCTGGCTTTAACCTCAAACTGGCTGATTTTGCCAAGCAGCAGGGTTTGCTGGTTTGCTACTATATATCGCCCAAAGTATGGGCCTGGAACCAAAAACGGGTGCTGAAGATTAAACGTATTGTAGATCACCTGTTCTGTATCCTGCCGTTTGAGGTTGATTTTTACAAGAGTTGGGATTATAAGGTTGATTACGTTGGCAACCCACTGCTGGATGCCAAAGCTGCTTTTAAGCCCGATGCCGGTTTCAGAAGCAAACACGGGCTGGAAGGTAAAAAGCTGGTAGCCTTACTGCCTGGCAGCCGCCGGCAGGAGATTAGCCGGTTGTTGCCTGATATGTTGCAGATCGCGTCGCGTTTCCCAGATCATCAGTTTGTGGTGGCCGGTGCCCCCTCGTTTCAGTTAGATTATTACAAAGAGTTTCTGGGCGATAGCCATATCCCTGTGGTGTTTAATGCTACGTATGATTTGTTGCACCAGGCGGATGCAGCCGTGGTGGCTTCCGGTACCGCTACGTTAGAAACCGCATTGTTCCACGTGCCACAATTGGTGGTATATAAAGGTAGCCCGGTGAGTATTGGGATTGCCCGTATGGTGATTAAGATCAAATTTATATCGCTGGTTAACCTGATTATGGACAAACTGGTGGTAAAAGAATTGATTCAGCAGGACTGCAACCCGCAACAAATTGGGGACGAGATGGAGCTGTTGTTAAACAATGCTGATTATCGTAATGCCATGCTGGCCAATTATGACGAGCTGGATGTGCGCATGGGCGAGCCCGGCGCGTCGGAACGGACGGCTGGATTGATTGTGAAGTATTTGGGGGAGAGAGGGAAGTAATAATACATATTGTCATTGCTGGAGCGCCCAACATAGCCATACCAATTCCTCAGCAATGACAAAGGGAACATTTCGATATCTTATTACTTCGCCGTATCAGCGGTGTTTTTGATCAGTATTACCCCCTGAAAAAAGAATAACAATGATATAACGCCCACTACTATCAGTGTAGTGAATTGTCTACTATGTTGTATAATGTTTGCACCGGTATAAATTAAGCCAACAATACCTAGTATAGTTAAAATGGCTCCAAATAAGCGTTTTAAGTTCATGACATTCGTTTTGACATTTTACTACTTCAAATTACAAACCAATAATTAAACCTATATTTAAACCATAAACCATTTATCGCCATGTTAGTAACAGCCGTTATCATTCTTTTTATCATAATTATTGTACTGGGCACCTCATTTGTCACCATCAGGCAAGGCACTGTTGGGGTAATTACCGTGTTTGGTAAGTACCGCCGTGTGTTAACTCCCGGTCTTAATTTTAAGATTCCCTTTATTGAGAACCTGTATGCCCGTATTTCCGTGCAGAACCGTTCGGTTGAATTGGAGTTTCAGGCCGTAACCATTGACCAGGCCAACGTTTACTTCAAAGCCATGCTGCTGTACTCTGTACTGGACCAACAAGAGGAAACCATTAAAAACGTAGCCTTTAAATTTATTGACGAGCGCAACCTGATGCAGGCGCTGGTGCGTACCATTGAGGGTTCTATCCGAGCCTTTGTGGCCACCAAACGCCAGGCAGATGTACTGATACTGCGTCGTGAGATTGTAGAACACGTAAAAGACCAAATTGACAACGTGCTGGAAACCTGGGGTTATCATCTACAGGATTTACAGCTGAACGATATTACTTTTGACGAAGTAGTGATGAAATCAATGAGCCAGGTGGTATCATCAAATAACCTGAAAGCTGCTGCAGAGAATGAGGGGCAGGCACTGCTCATCACCAAAACCAAAGCCGCAGAGGCCGAGGGTAACGCCATCAAAATTGCTGCAGAGGCCGAGCGCCAGGCAGCACAGCTGCGCGGTCAGGGTATTGCCCTCTTCCGCGAAGAGGTGGCCAAGGGTATGACGGTTGCCGCTAAAGAGATGCAACAGGCCAATATGGATACTTCGGTAATTATGTTCACCATGTGGACGGAAGCCATCAAGCACTTCGCTGAGAACTCTGAAGGCAACGTAATCTTCCTGGATGGATCAAGCGAGAACATGCAGAAAACCATGCGAGAGATGATGAGCCTGGAGATGCTGGACAGGAACAATAAGAAATAAAACAAAACAGCCCGGTTGATGAGACCGGGCTGTTTTGTTTTAGTGGCCACGATGTCATGCTGAGGAACGAAGCATCTCTGTGGGTATAAATAGCGACTGGGCTATCTTCAGAGATGCTTCGTTCCTCAGCATGACATGCGGGATAGAGGAGCAGTCATGCACCCTTCTTATGGCTCAAGCTCTGCATCAATTGATCATACAAATCATCACTCTTGGTGGTCTTCGGTTTGAGTTTCTTGATGGTTGGGCGTTTGCCTTTAGCTTTGGCCTTGATGATCTCCAGTAGCTCGTTATGATAATTGTCTTTGTATTTCGACACATCGAACTTTTCCGAATATTGATCAATCAGCGCGAGGCCGACTTTCAGCTCTTTATCGGTTACCTTTACCTCCTGCGATACATTCAAATCATCCATCCCACGAATTTCCTGCGCGAAGCGGATTTTGGTCACTACCAGCACATTGCTGACCGGGTGCACAATACACAAATTCTCGTTATTGCGGAGTACGAAACGGGCCAATCCGGCCTTTTTGGATTTGAGCATGGCCTGTACCAGCAAACCATAGGCTTTGTTGTTTTTGGAATCCGGCTCGGCATAGTAAGACGTTTCGTAAAACATCGGGTCAACCTCGGCAATGTTTACAAAGCTTTCTATTTCTATCTCTTTACTTTTCTCGGACGCAGCATCTTCAAAATCGGTATCCTCCAAAATCACGTATTCATCGTCAAGCTTGTACCCTTTTACAATCTTGTCATACGGCACTTCTTTGCGGGTATCCTCGTTGATGCGCTGGTAGCGGATGCGGGCATGATCGCGCGAGTCGAGCATATCCAAACTCAGCGAACTGCTTTGCACCGCCGAGTACAGCTTAACAGGAATATTAACCAGCCCGAAACCAATCGAGCCCTTCCATATCGATCTCATAATAAAAGCATTGAGACTGATATAACCGATGAGCGGGCAAAGGGTTTTTGATGAAAACCAAGCCCCTGGGAAAACACAAATTTGGGATCCAATGAATACACCTCGTAATTGCGAGGTATGAAGCAATCTTCTATGTTGAAAAGCAACCTTTAGTTTTTACTTTTTGTTAACTTTAAGTTACTGTGAAACGTTTTCCGAAGCTTACTTTTCAAACATACTAACTCTTAGTAAGACAGCCCATAAATGCATACTCGATTTGCATCCGCAGAGATTGCTTCGTTTCTTGCAGAGATGAAGTGGTATAGAGTTGCGGTTAATGTATCTAAAAAAGCCGGCGCATAAAGCGCCGGCCCCCTATATATTCAATTTTAAATTACTTACGTTTTTGAGTTTTGGCCCCTATTAAGGTTAAAATTGACGGGCAAGGTGCGCTGGCGAACAGTTTTCTACAGTGCTTCACTCTCGGGTGGATGCATTGCTGATTTTTGTTGGATTTTGTGAACGCACTTTATTTTGCTGCTGTGCAAAAGCTTTAACAGCAATGGTAATAGTGATCAGAATAAAAAATAACAGGCATGCCCGTTTCAGGTTATTAAATTGCATTGGGTTTAGAATGTTTATTAATTGGTAAAAGCGAAGATATTACTTTGTATCATATTTGCTACTTAATGAGGAAAAATTCAGGCTAAATTTTTGTTAAGTTTTTAATCCGTTATGGCCGAACAACGGCTCCAGAGGTTTGTTTTATAGGTAACAAGCCAATTAAACATTAGGTCATGAACG
This sequence comes from Mucilaginibacter yixingensis, assembly GCF_041080815.1. Taxonomy (NCBI): domain Bacteria; kingdom Pseudomonadati; phylum Bacteroidota; class Sphingobacteriia; order Sphingobacteriales; family Sphingobacteriaceae; genus Mucilaginibacter; species Mucilaginibacter yixingensis. Next base: position 285,424 of record NZ_CP160205.1, read on the forward strand.
CAGAAAAATCAAAATCTGCCGAGGCGCAGATGCTTATCCGCCGGCCGGTTGCCGAGGTTTTTAACGCCTTTGTTGATCCGGAAGAAACCACCAAGTTTTGGTTTACCAAAAGCAGCGGCCGGCTGGAGCTTAATAAAACGGTTAATTGGGAGTGGGAGATGTACGGCGTATCCAGTCCGGTAAAAACCACCATGCTGATTGAAAATGTACAGATCAGCATAGAGTGGGGGGAGCCGCCAACATTCGTCGATTTTAATTTTAAACCGATGGGAGATGAGGCTACCTATCTCACCATACAACATTACGGCTTCAACAAAACGGGCGACGAACTGATTCAGGCTATCAAAGATTCAACAGGCGGTTTCACAACGGTAATTGATGGACTGAAGGCCTGGCTGGAACACGGTATACAGCTAAATCTGGTGGCTGATAAGTTTCCGCATGGGAAGTAGTTTAGTCTAATTGCGGGTCAATATACACCGGTATGGTATATCGCATTCGTACCGGTCTGCCTTTAACTTTGGCTGGTATCCACCGTGGCGAAAGTTTTAATACACGTATCAATTCGTTATCTATTTGCGATGCAGGTTTGCGCACTGCTTTAAAGCCTGATAGTGTACCGTCTTTTTCTATTATAAAACTCACTACGGCCTTACCTGTTACTGCTTCACCTTGCTTAATATCAGGGTAACGTATATGCTTGTTAATAAAGGTATAAAACTTATCTATCCCGCCGGGAAACTCCGCCGATTGCTCAACAGCGTTATAGATTTTTTCTTTATGCTGCGATTGGCAGGTGATGGAAAAACTACAAATCAGTATGACGAAAAGCGTACGTAAAAACATTGCTCTAAAATTAACAAAGTCCGGCCATCATCGCGATAGCCGGACTTTTAGGATTAAACAAAAAACGTCTCTATAGAAGAGAACTTAAACTCTTGGGCCTACCGTTGAAACAAGATAGGAATGGTATATTGTTGCCTTACCGGTTTATTGTCATGCATAGCAGCATTCCACTTCGGAGATAATTTCATTACGCGTATCGCTTCTTCATCGCATCCGTAGCCAATGCCCCTAACTACTTTGATGTCTGTAAGCGAACCATCCTTCTCTACCACGAAGGTTAAAAATACCTTGCCCTGTACATTGTTCTTTTTAGCATCCGGCGGATATTTGAGGTTCTTACTCATAAATTTAAAAAACGAATCTATGCCTCCCGGAAACTCTGCCGATTGCTCTATTTTGCTATAGATTTCTTCTTGTTCTTGTGCGTGCAACTTGCCAATAGAGAACAGCAGTGCGGCTATCAGTAGTAATGTTTTTAGACCCTTAATTTTCATTCGATAAAATTTAAATAACTAATTGATTAGTTGTTTAAAACTAATGCATTAGTTTGTCGAATGCAAGGGAAATCTCAAAAAAGTTTTTAGGTTGATTGTTTTAAAAATTCATCGCTTTGTTTTAGAATCTTTAAAACCCATCGGAGTAAGCTTGTTTTTTAATTACCAACAGTTCAAACCATTGAAAACAAGCTTTTTATTGCGTATTCTATAACGCCAGGGGCATCCCCTGTTTATATGTGGAAAACTCTGCATTGAAAACGGTTAACGCTAAAATTAAATTTGATTTAAAACCCCTAATCATATTTTAATGGCCGCTTAACTTTAAATCAACGTATCGTATGAGCAAAAACATTACCCGTAAAAAATCTGCTGCAGACAGCAAAGGTTTAAAGCTCGACAGGTATTTTACCAAAGAGGGCACCCCGGTGTATGACCTGTTTAAATACGAGAAACGATCATCGGTTATCCGTAACCCCTCAGGTGATGCCGTTTTTGAGATGAACGACGTTGAGGTGCCCACCAGTTGGTCGCAAGTGGCTACAGATATCCTGGCTCAAAAATATTTCCGCAGAACCGGCGTGCCACAGTCAGACGGTACCATCGGTGCCGAAAAAAGTATTAAACAAGTGGCCCACCGTATGGCCGCCTGTTGGAAAGACTGGGGCATGCGCCATGGCTATTTCGCTTCGGCTGCAGATGCACAGGTTTTTTATGACGAGATTGTTTACACCATAGTTGGCCAGCTGGCTGCGCCAAACTCGCCGCAATGGTTCAATACCGGCTTGCACAATACTTACGGTATTACCGGCAAGCCACAGGGGCATTACTTTGTAGATCCTGAAAGCGGTAAGCTCAGTAAATCCACATCAGCTTATGAACGCCCGCAACCGCATGCCTGTTTTATCCTCTCGGTAGATGACGATCTGGTGAACGAGGGCGGTATTATGGACCTGTGGGTTCGCGAGGCACGTATCTTTAAATATGGCTCAGGTGTAGGCACCAACTTTTCCAAATTGCGCGGCGATAATGAGAAACTGGCCGGCGGTGGTTATTCATCGGGCCTGATGTCGTTCCTTAAAATTGGCGATCGTGCTGCCGGTGCTATCAAATCTGGCGGTACTACCCGCAGGGCCGCCAAAATGGTTTGTCTTGATCTGGACCATCCCGAGATTGAAAGCTTTGTGAACTGGAAGGTAGAGGAAGAAAAGAAAGTAGCTGCGCTGATTGCTGCCGGTTATTCTTCAGATTACGAGGGTGAGGCTTATCGCACGGTATCGGGCCAAAACTCAAATAATTCGGTGCGCATTTCTAACGCCTTTTTCCGTGCGCTGCAAGATCAGAAGCCGTGGGACCTGACCAGCAGGGTAAGTGGCAAAGCGGTAAAATCCGTTTCCTCTCAAAAACTTTGGGACGATATAGCCTTTGCAGCCTGGGCCTGTGCAGATCCGGGTGTGCAGTTTGATACCACCATTAACGAGTGGCATACCTGTCCGGAAGGTGGCCGCATCAATGCGTCTAACCCATGCTCTGAATATATGTTCCTGGATAATACGGCCTGTAACCTGGCCTCTATCAACCTGGAACATTTCTTTGATAAAGAAACCCGCCAGTTTGATGTAGCCGGCTTTGAACACGCCTGCCGCGTGTGGACCATCGTGCTGGAAATTTCAGTCCTGATGGCGCAGTTTCCATCAAAAGAAGTAGCACAGCTATCTTATGATTACCGCACGCTCGGGCTCGGCTATGCCAATTTAGGTTCCGCGCTGATGGTGGGCGGTATTCCGTATGATAGTGATAAAGCCCGCGCCATAGGTGGTGCCATTACCGCAATTATGACGGGCACGGCTTACGCTACCTCGGCAGAGATGGCGCGCGAGCTTGGTCCGTTTGCCCGATATAACGACAACAAAAAACATATGATGCGCGTAATGCGCAACCACCGCTACGCGGCCTATAACTCAGTAGAGAACTACGAAGGACTGGAAATTGCGCCTCCGGGCATAGACCAGCGCTCTTGTCCGGATTACCTGCTCTCTGCCGCCTGTAATGCCTGGGACAGGGCAGTGGAGATGGGCGAGAAATATGGCTATCGCAACGCACAAACAACCGTTATTGCTCCAACCGGCACTATCGGTTTGGTGATGGACTGCGATACTACCGGTATCGAGCCGGATTTTGCATTGGTGAAATTTAAGAAATTATCAGGCGGTGGCTATTTCAAGATCATCAACCAGGCGGTGCCAGAAGCGTTGAGAAATCTGGGTTATCGCGAGCATGAGGTAACCGCTATTGTTAATTATGCAAAGGGTGCGGCAACACTATACAATGCGCCCCATATCAATCTGCAAAGCCTCAAAGCAAAAGGACTTACCGATGATGAACTGGAAAGGCTGGATAAAGCGGTGGTATCGGCTTTTGAAATAAGCTTTGCCTTCAACGTATGGACGTTGGGCGAAGACTGCCTGAAACGCCTGGGCTTTGTACCAGAACAATACAACGCACAAGATTTTAATCTGTTGCGGGCACTAGGCTTCAGTAAGAAACAAATTGCCGAGGCTAACGAGTATGTGTGTGGTACGATGACCATTGAAGGCGCGCCTTTTCTGAAACAGGAGCATTACCCAATATTTGATTGCGCCAACAAATGTGGCGCCAAAGGCGAACGCTACATCCACGCGCACGGACATATTAAGATGATGGCCGCTGCCCAGCCGTTCCTGAGCGGGGCCATCTCCAAAACCATCAACCTGCCCAATGAGGCTAAGGTAGAGGAGATTAAAGACTGTTACCAGCTATCCTGGGAGTTGGGTTTGAAAGCAAATGCGCTTTATCGTGATGGGTGTAAGCTGTCGCAGCCGTTGTCAACAAAATCTGACGTAAAAGAAGAGGAAGAAGATATAAAAGGAGCGGTAGACGAAATGCTGGGTGAGGCAGCCAACGCCAAACTGAGCGACCTGACCGCTGAAGAAGTGCTGGAAGCTGCCATGGCTATCATGGAGAAATCAAAGGATACCGATTTTATGCGCAAGCTCTCACGAGTGGTGCAGAAAAAGAGCATGCCCTACAAACGCCGCGGTTTTACCCAAAAAGCCAGCATAGACGGGCAAACCCTGTTTGTGCGCACCGGCGAGTATGAAGATGGAACGCTGGGCGAGATATTTGTGGATGTGCACAAAGAAGGCGCCACATTCCGCTCGCTGATGAACTGCTTTGCCATTGCGGTATCTATCGGTCTGCAATATGGTGTGCCGCTGGAAGAATATGTAGAAAAATTCACCTTCACCCGCTTTGAACCTGCCGGGATGGTGATGGGACATGCCAATATTCGCAGTGCTACTTCTATTATTGATTATATTTTCCGTATGTTAGGCTACGAGTATCTTAACCGTACGGATCTGGTGCACGTGCTCACCGAGCAAAATGCTATCACCGGTAATCCGCAAATGATTGATAGTGATTTTAATACGGATGAGAGTAACGTTTATGAACCTGTTCCCGTAAAAAGTGAAGGGCCCGGCCAAAAGCAGTGGACTGTAGACGTAAGCATGGGCGTTCAAAGCGATGCGCCAAGTTGTAACGTTTGCGGGCATACCACCGTGCGCTCAGGCACTTGTTACAAGTGTTTGAACTGTGGCAACTCTATGGGTTGCTCATAAAATCAGAGTAAGAAATAAGACAAACGGCTGGCTCCCGTTTGATACTTATGCTTTATAGTTTAGTTTAATGTGAGGGGCTGCGGTATACATACTGCGGCTTCTTTTTTTGTTTCTGGGCAACACCATTTGTCATGCTGAGTAATAGAATCCCGGCAGCGGGACTATGAAGGTGAAATGACACGATTAGCCGCTAACCAACAGCGTCGGGCTTCGGGTGAAAGCGGGCAGCACAGGAAGGGTTTGTGTGGTGGAAGAGGGCATTCAATTGCCGCCAGAAGCGTAGGGTTTGTGTGATGCGATAGCGGGGGCGGTAATTGCGGCCCTGTGGTGCTGACTGATTTGCAGGGAAAGGCCTTGTGCGGCAAAGAAGCCATTACGCTGTTAAAGCCTTTTGGATACTTTTGGGCTCAAAAGTATCGAGCCCTCCGGCGGCGACTGAGCCGGACTGACGCTCAATATCAGCACTTACTTTACCGACAAAGTACAACATGTCATGGGCAGTCTGTCGAAACATTGCAAGCTGTTTTGGCCTTCGCGCGCCCTTCGACGAGGCTCAGGATGACACCCTCGCGCCTATTGAAGCCAATGACCAATGGCAGCGCAACGAATTGCCCATTAACCACATTTATTTAACATCCATTCATTAATTTGCCCCCATGCAAAACCCTGAAGAAAATCCGTGGGCGATCACGTCCCAGCAAAATATTTATGATAATCCGTGGATCAATGTAACCGAATACCAGGTAATCAATCCATCAGGAAATCCGGGTATCTATGGCAAGGTGCATTTTAAAAATCGGGCCATCGGCGTGGTTACGCTAGACGCTGATATGAACACTTATCTGGTTGGTCAATACCGTTTCCCGATTGATGAGTACAGCTGGGAATTGCCCGAGGGCGGCGGCCCGCTTGGAATTGAACCAATAGAAGGGGCCAAGCGTGAGTTACTGGAAGAAACCGGGCTAATTGCTCATGAATGGACCGAAATACAACGGATGCATCTTTCTAACTCCGTAAGCGATGAGTTGTGCTTCCTCTTCCTGGCCCGCAACCTGGAACAGCATGAAGCTGAGCCTGAGGAGACAGAGCAATTGCAGGTTCGCAAGTTGCCGTTTAAAGATGTTTACGAAATGGTATGCAATGGCCAGATTACCGATTCAATGACCGTGGCTGCAGTGTTGCGGGTACAATTGATGATTTTGGAGGGGAAGATTTAACCCACTGCCCCTCTGAAGGGGGAACTAATGGTCTGCATTTCAGGAAAACTATTATTTTTACACTTTAAATAAAAACGCCCCCTTTAGGGGGCTGGGGGGCAAATGAGAAAAATATTCGGCATCATTCTTACACCTATTCACTATATCTTTTTCGGTTTATCGTTGCTGGTTTTTCATCCTTTACAGTGGATGGCTTATAACTGGTTTGGCTATACCGCTCATAAGCGGGTGGTTGATGCGTTGAACTGGTGCTTAACAGCCTCTTATTATTGTTTAGGTAACACGGTTACGTTTATAAACAACCAGAACCTGCCGCTGGATCGTTCCATTATATTTATTGCTAATCACCAGAGCACTTATGATATCCCGCCGATGATTTATTTCCTGCGGAAATACCATGCTAAGTTTGTTTCTAAGATAGAATTGACCAAAGGGATCCCATCGGTATCTTATAACCTGAAATACGGTGGTGCGGCTAATATTGACCGTAAAGATCAGCGCCAATCTATCACCGAGCTGATGAAGCTTGGCGAACGCATGAAGGCCAATACCTGGGGCTGTGTGATCTTCCCCGAAGGAACCCGCTCTAAAGACGGACAAGTAAAAACATTCCAATCTGCCGGTGTGGCTGCCATTATGAAACGTTGTCCTGATGCTTTAATCGTACCCATTGCCATCAAAAATTCATGGAAAATGGTACAATGGGGCGCTTTCCCGCTCGGTCCGTTTAACACTATGCGTTGGGAAGTGCTGGATCCGATTGATCCTAAAAGCGGGACGGTGGCCGAGGTGGTGTTGAAAGCTGAGGAAGCGGTGAAGAAGTGTTTGGGGCAGTAAACGTTTTACGGCGGCCAGAGGCCGCGGGATAGTCGTCACTCGCGTAGACTTTATAGGTGTTGGGAAGATTAAAAGAAGCGGTGGAATAGAGCGATTCCCCTCTTGAGAGGGGTGGAGGGGGGTGTCCTTTATACATGCGAAATGACACACCCCTGCAGCCGCACCATCAACGCGCCCTCTCTCAAGAGGGGGGGAGCTCTTCCCAACACTTATAGCGTAAACACGAGTGACTGCAAATACATATAAAATAGGAAAGGCGCATAATGCGCCTTTCCTATTTTATAAATCAGTAAAAACTAATCTTTGATCTTCTGTCTCTAATCTTTATTTAACCAAAGTACCAATTGGCTCGCCCTGGGCAATCTTTATAAAGTTGCCTTCTTTGTTCATATCGAAAACGATGATTGGGAGTTTGTTTTCCTGGCACAGGGTAATAGCGGTCATGTCCATTACGTTCAGGCCTTTGTCGTACACTTCCTGGAAGCTGATCTCGTCATAACGGGTAGCAGATGGGTCTTTCTCCGGATCGGCAGTGTAGATGCCGTCTACACGGGTGCCTTTCAAAACCACATCAGCTTTGATCTCGATAGCACGCAGGGAAGCCGCGGTATCTGTAGTGAAATACGGGTTACCGGTACCGGCGCCGAAGATCACAATTTTGCCCAATTCCAGGTGACGCATAGCGCGGCGACGGATGTATGGCTCGCAAATCTGCTCCATTTTAATAGCCGACTGCAAACGGGTATCTACCCCTAGCGATTCCAGCGCGTTCTGGATAGCCATACAGTTAATTACTGTGGCCAGCATGCCCATGTAATCTGCCTGTGCGCGTTCCATGCCAGATTTCTCGGCGCTCAGGCCTCTGAAAATGTTACCGCCACCAACAACAATCGCCATTTCAATGCCTGCTTCATGCGCTTGTTTAATGTCATGGGCATATTGCATTACACGGGCGTTGTCGATGCCGTACTGTTTATCGCCCATTAGCGATTCGCCGCTCAGTTTCAGTAATATTCTTTTGTATTTCATCCGGAGAGAAGTTTTGACAAATAGTTTTAAGTTATCTTATTGTTTGATAGTCTGAGTTAGATCACCTTGTAACACCGTGCCCACCACCTCGAAACCGGGGCCAAAGATAATAAAATCTGCGTTGAAGCCGGGGGCGATGCTGCCTTTTTTGTTTAGCCCTGCCAATTGGGCTGGGTAGAGCGATGCCATGTTAATAGCCTCGGGTAAATCAATGCCGGCACGCTCAACCCCATTTTGTACAGCTTTGAGCATGGTTAGACATGAGCCGGAGAGTGTGCCATCAGGCATGGTGTAGCGGTCGCCTTTAAACTGGTGCTGGTAGGTGCCTTCAGCGGCTTCGGCCACGGCATCGGTGATGAAGAACAATTTGTCGCCCAGTTCGCGCTTGGCCATACGGATCATCGCAAAATCTACATGGATGCCGTCGGCCACGATGCTGGTATAGGGGCGCTCTTCAAATATTGCCGGAATAATACCCGGCTCGCGGTGATGCATTTGCGGCATGGCATTGTACAAATGCGTAATAGCCTGCACCGGTTTATTAATAAAGCTCTTGGCCTCGGCATAAGTGGCATTGCTGTGGCCCGACGACAGGATGACGCCTTGCTGATGCAGGTAATTGATCACCTCAGCGTCTTGTTGTTCTGGCGCTATGGTCATCATCCTGATCTCGCCATCGGCTATTTCGAGCCATTGCTGTACTTGAGCAAGGGTGCCTTTTTTGATGAACTTTTCAGGATGTGCGCCGCGGCGTTTGGGGTTGAGGTAGGGGCCCTCCAGGTGTAAGCCCAGGAAAGCGCCTTTTGCCTGTTTACGAAATGCTTTTGCTGCCGCGATGCCTTGATCAACTACATCATCGCTATTGGTAGCTATGGTGGCCAGAAAGCCTGTGCAGCCTTGTTTAATCAGTTCCTGCTCCATGCCGGCCAGCATGGCTACCGTGGGTGTGCCGCCAAAAAAGTAGGGGGTGCCCGGTGCGCCATAGATTTGCAGATCAATCAGGCCGGGAGCAAGATAGTTGCCCTTTAGATCGATCTTGTGCGCTGTTGCCGGAATTTCGTTTTCAGGGATGATGGCTTGGACGGTATCGCCTTCAACCAATACCGCTTTGCCGGTCAGTTGTTGACCGTTGGTGATGATGGTGGTGTTATGGTAGGCAGATAGCATAATTTACCTCTCCTAAATCCTCTCCAAAGGAGAGGACTTCGATTTGCATGTGTAAATGAGTTCTGATAGAGACTTAAGAAGTTTTAAAACTTCTTAAGTCTTATATGGTCAAACTTCATCCCGCGTTAGGGATGGTAGCGGATACCGGCCGTGCCCAGGGGACTCCTTCGGGGTGGCTAATGCCTGTGCAGTATGAGCGTACGGCCCGGGCCGCAGGCAACGCCCTAACCTCTCCAAAGGAGAGGACTTTTAATATCGCTCTAACCAGGCTATTCCGTTTCGTTCCCTCTCCTTCGGAGAGGGTTAGGGAGAGGTGGGAGGTTATTGCAAAAAAAATCCCCCTCGTTTTAGCGAGGGGGATTTTAATATTAAGCTCCTAAAGTTACGCGCTTAAAGGCGGTAACGGTGAGGCCTTTGTCGATACCTTGAAGGAATTGTGCAACGCTCTTAGATGAGTCTTTCACAAACTCCTGGTTTAACAGGGTAGAGTCTTTGTAGAATTTGTTCAGCTTACCTGCGGCGATTTTTTCAACCATTTCTTCAGGTTTGCCTTCAGCACGGATCTGCTCTTTAGCAATTTCCAGTTCGCGCTCGATGGTGGTTGAATCAACGCCGTCTTTATCAACAGCAATTGGGTTCATGGCAGCAATTTGCATTGCTACGTCTTTACCAGCGTCTTCAGCACCTTCTGGGTTAGCGCTCAAAGCAACCAGTACACCTAAACGGAAGTTACCGTGGATGTAAGCTACTACTTTCTCGCCTTCAACAATCTCGTATTTAGATACGCCAATTTTCTCGCCAATTTTACCGGTTTTGTCTAAAGCAGACTCAGCGATAGTTGCGCGACCAGTTTCGGTATCAATACCCAGTTGGTTCAGCTCATCTAAAGTAGCTGGTTTGTTTTCAACAGCAACGTTAGCAATAGCGTTACCGAAAGCAATAAACTCAGCGTTTTTAGCTACGAAGTCGGTTTCGCAGTTCAGCTCGATGATCACACCGAATTTGCCATCTGCGCTGGCACGTGCAACAACCACACCCTCATTGCTCTCGCGATCCTGACGGCTGGCGGCTACTTTAGCGCCTTTTTTTCTTAAATAATCTACTGCTGCTTCAAAGTCACCGTTAGTTTCGGTTAAAGCTTTTTTGCAATCCATCATACCGGCACCAGTTTGCTGGCGCAGTTTGTTTACATCCGATGCAGAAATTTGTACTGTGGACATGAGTATCTGTTTTTTGGGTGTTTTATAAAATGCTGTAAAGTTACAATGTGGCAGCGTTGTTACGGCTGCATCCGGTGTAACCGCCGGATTACCTTTTGGTTATTTTTTAAATGAACAAGGTTGTAAAGCGGCCATGTTTATGCAAACATACCTGCCCTACAACCTTATCACTTATAGATTACTCTTCTGAGCCTTCTGCTTCAGTTTCGGCAGCAGGAGCTACGGCTTCAGCTTCTACGTCGGCAGTTACGCGTTTGCGTTTACCACCTTCTGCAGGAGCGGCCTCGTTGCTGTCAACTTTAGTTTTTGCAGCAACTGCTTCTTTTTCTGCTTCTTCTTCTTTATCGCGTTTGCGCTCTTCTAAACCTTCCTGGATAGCCTGGATGATAACACCAGTTACCAAAGAGATTGATTTAGTAGCGTCATCGTTAGCCGGGATAGGGAAGTCGATGTTTGAAGGATCTGAGTTAGTATCAACCATTGCAAAAGTTGGGATGTTCAGTTTCAACGCCTCAGAAACAGCGATGTGCTCTTTCTTAACGTCGATCAGGAACAATGCAGCCGGCAGACGGTTCAGGTCAGAGATACCACCAAGCAGGCTTTCCAGCTTGATACGCTCACGCTGAATCATCAGACGCTCTTTTTTAGAAAGGTTGCTGTAAGTACCGTCTTTAGTCAGTTTATCGATGTTAGACATTTTTTTGATTGACTTGCGTACGGTAGCAAAGTTGGTTAACATACCACCTAACCAACGCTCGGTTACGAAAGGCATGTTTACGCTTTTTGCGTAATCAGCTACAATGTCTTTAGCTTGTTTCTTGGTAGCAACAAACAGTACTTTGCGGCCTGATTTTACAATTTGTTTGATAGCTGTAGCAGCTTCATCAAGCTTAACTACAGTTTTGTTAAGATCGATGATGTGGATACCGTTGCGCTCCATGAAAATGTACTGAGCCATTTTCGGATCCCATTTGCGGGTAAGGTGACCAAAGTGTACACCTGCATCCAGTAAATCCTGATATGTTGTTCTTGCCATTGTTGTGTCCTCCTTAAAAAATTAACGTTTACTGAACTGGAATCTCTTACGTGCTTTTTTGCGGCCTGGTTTCTTACGCTCAACCATACGGTCATCACGTGTCATGATACCTTTAGCACGCAACGCTGGTTTTTTCTCAGCGTCAAGTTCAACAATAGCTTTGGCAATAGCTAAACGAACGGCCTCAGCCTGTCCTTTTACGCCACCACCGGCAACGTTTACCTTAACATCGTACTGACCGGTAACGCCAGCAACTAAAGCTGCCTGGTTAACGATGTACTGTAAAGGTAGGGTTGGAAAATATACAGTGTAATCTTTACCGTTTACGGTAATTGCACCGTTGCCTGCGCTTAAATAAATGCGGGCAACTGCTGTTTTTCTTCTGCCTGAAGTGTTAGTAGCTGGCATTTCTTTTCTCCTTTTAAATTAATTGAGTTAAATGGTTTTAGGGTTTTGAGCGGCGTGTGGATGCTCTGAACCAGCATACACATACAGGTTGCCAAATAAGGCACGGCCCAAACGATTTTTAGGTAACATACCACGAACGGCTTTTTCAATTACACGCTCTGGGTGTTTTGCCATTAACTCCTTAGGAGAAATGAAACGCTGACCACCTGGGTAACCAGTGTAAGAAACATAAGTTTTGTCGTTAAACTTGTTTCCGGTCAGTTTTACCTTGTCTGCATTGATAACGATCACGTTATCACCGCAGTCTACGTTTGGGGTAAAGCTTGGCTTGTTTTTACCTCTAATGATCATAGCGATCTTAGTAGACAAGCGCCCCAAAATCTCGCCTTGTGCGTCAACAACAACCCATTCTTTGTTAACGGTCTTTTTGTTGGCTGAGACAGTTTTGTAACTTAACGTATTCACTTGCTTAAAATTAAATTAATTAAACGTTTTTTCTACCCCGTAAAATCGGGACTGCAAAGATACGCTTATTTACTTAATTGTCAAATGGTTTTTGTGGTTTTGTTGGGTAGTAGGGTTGGAGCGTCAAGTAATTGGTTGACAAGTTGTTCAATCAATCCATAATCCTACCCGGCCGTAACGGTAAGGGTAACGTTTTACACTGTCTCTGAAATTCTTCGGAACAACGATTCTACAGTGGGGTAGTACTGGGGTTTTATCTATGGTTATATAGAAATTTTCGGGGTTGTCAGGCAGTGCGGGTTGCAAATCTGTATCCAGCACCAACACCGTATCTGCTTGGGTTCGGGTGCTATCACGATAAACAGCGCATAAATAAGCGTCGGCCCATAAGGTGTCATTAAATCTACTTTGGCTGCGTCGGCATAAAAAAGGTTTAATCAAAAAAGCGCCCATTTTGGGAATAGTGTCGTTTTCTGATTGATATATGGCACGCATCCGGCTGGTATTCAGAGAAACTACAGTTGGTGCCATCTGTTTTATATGTTCAGCCCGGTCATGACGGATGGACAGGCAACCTTTTAGCAGAATAAACCCCACCCCGCCAAAAACTATGATGCACGCAATAATGAGGGGTTTGGTGTATTTATCCATTACAGATTAATACCACGGTCAATAAAAAGTAACCTGCTGTTTTGATATTAATTAGGTCTTTAAAAACGAACGTTCAGTATTACTTCGGTGCCTGTAGTCCCGCTATCCGCTCATACGCCTGCAGGCATTAGGCGCGAAGGCCGGTATCCGCTTCTATCGGGTTTAAGTTGAGCGGTTGCCAATGTTTACTCCTGATTTTTATCTTTAACATAGTAAACCCTATTGCATGGACTATCAGATCTTTATTTATTCGGTACGAGTTTGGCTTTCGGCGGTTTTTCTTTCGCCCGTTTTGGTGCTGATTCCTGATGGACAGCTATTTAAAATGACCCTGAGTGATTGGTCAATTTATTTGTCAGTTGTATTGCTCAGTATATTCTTTTCTATTCCTTGTTTTCTTTCTTTATGGTTAGCAGTCAACCTGGTGCAATTCTCAAGTTGGCATATAATGCTGAAAAAGCTCTCGCTTTGCATTATTGGAGTGGCTTTCACGATACTTCCTTTTTTTGTACTGCTTGGATCCGAAGCAACCTTTAACGATTCGTCAAGTCCCGTTTTAGCTTATGTGTTAGTTATTTGTGCAGGTATCTGGTTTTACCGGTTAACGCCTAGATAAACGGATGTGGTTAAATGGAAGAATATCAAAATCTTCTAACCATTTTCAAAAGAGACTTAAGGTCAGGATAGCGAATGCCTAAAGGAATATCCTCATACATAATAGGTACGTCTTTGTTATTAATTACCATCTGATAAAGCCCCTCTTGCTCTTCGGTTCCATAAATTAACTCCCCTCCATTTGCCTGGCGGATGATATAGATGCGGAATTTGAACGTTGTTTTTATGTGCAATTTCTCCGTTTTTCCTGTTGATTTGCCGTTAATGTAAACAGGGTTGCCATCTTCAAAAGTGTCTACCGGCAGGTTGATGGCGGCCTGGTAAATGGTTAAGCCGCCTTTATTGGCTTCTGCCCATTTGTCAATGACGTAACCACCGGTCTGCCTTCTTGAATAGTGAAACCGGGATAGATCAAGTTTGGTAAAGGGTTTGAACAGATCGAACCGAACGTCTTTTAATTGCGGTTCTCCCCAGGGTTCGGATACTAAACGTTCCTGGTCTTTGTGTATGTCACCGGCTAGTTTTAAACTTGGCGAGCCAAGTATAAGCGCTGTGAGGGCGATTAAAAACAGTCGTGTCATTCATTATAAATATATAGTTATAGCTGGTGCGGCAAAAAACTCAATGCCAAAAATATTACCGCGCCTACAAGTAATATAAAATAAAGTGTGGAGCGCATGTCTTTAATATAAAAGCCGGGTTTAACAGCACGTTGCTGCACAGCAGGAACAAATAGTACTAAGATGGTCAGTAATGCCAGAATACCAATATCTACCCGGGCAGCCAGTATAAGTTTGGTGAAATTATGAGTGGTAAAGACATCAACTATTCCGGCTAATGGTAATGAATTCCAGATGGCTATAAAACACACCACAAACCATATTCTCAATCCAAAGCTACCACTGGCCTGTGCCTGTGCAATTTCGGCCTCTATATCAGCCGGCAATAAGGGATCCATATTATTTAGAAAGCCGGATTGTTCTATACGGGCAATCAGATCAGCCTCACGGCCGCTACAAGTAAAAACTACATTTTCTTTATAATTACCAACGCGGTGCTTAATGCGTATGCCTGTTTTAATCATCGAGGCGGGCTCGATGCTTATCACTTCAGACGGACGAAATAGTACCTTGCCCATAATGCCCATATTTAACGTGAGACAGTAGCGGGTAACGGTAAGTTTGGCAAATGGGTAGGAGGCGCTGATTCTTCCAATTTGTCCACCGCCGGTTTCTTCAACTTGGGTTGTGTTAAGGTTTAGTGTGTTGATAGACATAAGGTAAATTTAAATGATTTATCAATACACCGCCACAAAAACCTGACAAATCATCAACACACCCTTATCTAACTTTGTACGCATCTAAATATCCTATGAGTACAAAACATATCCGCTTGAGCGTGCTTGATCAATCGCCCATTCGTAAGAGGGCAACCGCCGTGCAGGCCGTGCGCGAAACCATCGAACTGGCTAAATTAACCGAACAACTGGGCTACACCCGCTATTGGGTGGCCGAACATCATAACACCGGCATATTGGCTGGCTCAACCCCCGAAGTATTGCTGGGGCACCTGGCTGCACATACCAAAACCATCCGCATTGGTTCGGGCGGTATTATGCTGCCCAATCATAGTGCGTTGCAGGTGGCCGAGCGTTTCAGGATGCTGGAAGCACTGGCGCCGGGTAGGGTAGACCTGGGTATGGGTCGTGCCCCGGGGACTGATCGCATAACGGCGTCGGTACTTAATCCGTCAAACCAGTTTCGCGAGCAGGATTTTATTGAGCAGTTGTATGAGCTGAACCATTACCTGCACGATACTTATGAACCCGGTACCATTCAGCAAAAAATCCGCGCCATCCCGCAGGTTGAAACCGTGCCATCGTTATGGCTATTGAGCAGCAGCGGACAAAGTGGTTTGTTTGCCGCGCACTTTGGTATGGCCTTTTCATTCGCACATTTCATCAACCCCTTCGGCGGACCGGAAGCCGTTAAAACTTACCGCGAGCGCTTCCAGCCCTCGGCAGATCTGGCTGTGCCGCAGGCTAACATGGCCATCTTTGTGTTCTGTTCTGAAGATGCCGAAAAGGTAGAGCGTCACAAAGCAGTAATGGGCCACCGTTTCCTGCAGTTTGAAAAAGGCGGACCAATTGTACCGCTTACCTATGACGACGTAAAAGACGTTGTTTACACCGATGCCGAGCAGGACAGGTTACGCTATAATCGGCAGCGCGTGGTAGCGGGCAGCCCGCAGTTTGTAAAAGAACGTCTGAGCGCCCTGGCCGAAAGCTATGGTGTAGACGAGATAATGATGGTCACCATCACCGAAGATTTTAATGACCGCCTGCTGTCTTATGAATTGGTAGCACGCCAGTTTGGTTTACAGCCATTGGTATAACCCAATAAGTTAGCCCAGATGTCATGCTGAGTGATAGCGAAGCATCTCTGATGTAATTCTATCAGGAATATCCGCAGAGATGCTTCGTTCCTCAGCATGACATTCGTTTTGACGATCGCTGTTAAAACGCCCCACGCCCTCCGCTCATCCCTCCGCAAAGATCAAGTTTGTTAAAAATTTAACAGTAACCTGCATCTTTCTTTATATTAGCCTCCTCGCTAAACAAACCTGCCATGCGCAAAATATTGTTATTGACTGCATTGTGCGGCGCATTTACTGTTGCCCATGCACAAACACTTACTATACCACCGGGCATAGCCAAAACTTATGAAAACGGAACCCGCCTGGCCAATGGCAAGCCGGGTAAAACTTATTGGCAAAACCATGGCCGCTATGATATTTCGGTAAACGTTGCTCCTCCCAATAAAATGGTGAAAGGTGTAGAGCAGATTACCTATTTCAATAATAGTCCGGATACACTGAAGGAGCTTAACATGAAGCTGATTGTTAATATCCATACCAGGCCCCAGCGCCGAGGGGCCGACGCCAAGCCCGAATTTGGTATAACTGTAGATGATTTTAAAGTTAATGGCGCGGCGGCAACCTGGCAAAATGCCCAGGCCGCCGGCACCAACTATATGGTCCCTCTCGGTAAACCGCTGCTGCCAAAAGATTCGGTAAAGCTGGATATTAAGTGGCATTATCAGTTGGCTCAAAGTAAATCGATAGACCGCGAGGGGACTTTAGATTCAACCTCGTTTTTTATCGCCTATTTCTATCCGCGTGTGGCAGTTTATGATGATTATAAAGGCTGGGACATCCAACCCCATACCGGCGATTTTGAGTTTTATAACGATTTTAATGATTACGCGCTGCACGTTACGGTTCCCAAAAACTTCATAGTGTGGGCCACGGGCACATTTAAAAATCCGGATGAGGTGCTGCAGCCCGAGTTTGCCCAGCGTCTGAAACGCTCTATGGCCGACGACTCAACCGTGCATATTGTAACCACGCAGGATCTGGCCGGGAAACACGTAACCGCACAAAATGCTACCAACACGTGGACGTTTACCGCCAAAAATATTCCAGACATGACTGTTGCCCTGAGCGACCATTACGTATGGGATGGTGCCAGCATAGCCGTGCACGATGTAACCAAACGCCGTGCAAGCGTGCAGGCCGCTTATATTGATTCTGCAAAAGATCTCCATCACTCGGTGCAATTCAGTCGTTATGCGCTGGACTGGTTTTCGCACAATTGGCCGGGCATTCCGTATCCGTATGAGAAAAGCATCGCTATACAAGGTCTTGCCGATATGGAATACCCGATGATGGTGAATGATAGTCCGCAGGATGATCTAAAGGAAGCCCAGTCATTGCAAGATCATGAGCAGTCGCACACCTATATGCCTTTTTACATGGGTATCAACGAGAGCTATTATGCCTTTATGGACGAAGGTTGGGCAACCACTTTTGAATATCTGATAGGCATCAGCGAGCGCGGACAAGAGGATGCCGATAAGGTTTTCAAGAAAGAGAGGGTAGAGCGCTGGATCAAGTCTAAACATAACCGGGAGGATCCTATTATTACGCCATCGCCCGATGTGAAATTTCCCATTGGCGATAATCCTTACGGCAAACCAGCGTTGTCTTACCTGGCGCTAAAAGACATGCTGGGCGATAACCTGTTTAAAAAGGCGCTGCATTATTATATGGTTAACTGGCATGGCAAGCACCCCATTCCGTGGGATTTCTTTAACGGAGTGAAGGCCGCGACCGGCAAAAACCTCGATTGGTTTTTCTATAACTGGTTTTACACAAAATCATATAATGACTTGAACCTGGCCGGTGCCCAAAAAGAGGGTAATGATTACATTTTGGACATCAAAAACGTTGGCGGCTTTGTTATTCCGTTCGATGTAGTTGTTTCTTATACCGATGGCAGTAAAGATAGCTTCCATCAAACGCCGCTGGTGTGGGAAAAAGATCAGAAGGAGATCAACCTGAAGGTTAAAGCTCAAAAAGCGGTAAAAGAGATCAGGCTGGATAACGGTATTTTTATGGATGCCAATGAAGCTGATAATAGCTGGATAGCGGGGAGCTAAACGTTTATTTGAAAGAGTTCCCGTCTCGTCACCACTGTTGTCCGGTAAAAGAGATTTCAGGTATAAAAAGGCACCAGGTAGAAGCACTTTATGTGATGCCAACCAAAAACGACCTTGCGAGGTTTTTCAACAATTATATGAGCAACTTTACCAGAGATATAAACAGTTTTTACCGGACAGCCGAACGACCTTCGGCACTAAACTCTTTATAGCAGCATATCAACTTAAACTCGGGGGCTTAGAGTTTGATTTTAAACCGTAAACGCATGAAACGTACTCATAATAGCATTTTTTTTGATTAGTCGGCTTTTTACCGGACAACAGTGTCTCGTCACAGCAATGACATTAGGGATTAAGTTAATGAGCTTTATCCCCCCAACTCAAACTTTTCATGCTGATACGGGATGTGGATATGCTTAAACCCGGCATCCTTCAGTTTGCCTGCAAAGTTTTGCTGCACTTCATACTCGCCGTGCACCAGAAAGATCTGTTTCACTTTTTCGGGGTCCTGCTTTTGCAAAAAATGGATCAAATCCTCGTAGTCGCCATGGGCACTCATTGATTTGATGCTTTGCACCTCGGCCACCACATTATATTCTTCACCAAAAATGTGTACATGCTTTTCGCCACGCAGCAGGCGCCCGCCCAGCGAGTTGGGTTCGCAATACCCCACCATCAGGATGGTGTTTTTCTTACTGGCAATGTTATTTTTTATGTGATGCTTTACCCTACCAGCCTCGGCCATACCCGATGAGGAGATGATGACACACGGGCGAGGGTCATTATTAAGTGCGATAGATTCCTGGGTAGATTGTACAAACCGCAGCCCTTTAAACGCAAACGGATCGGCATCAACCTTCATCACCTGGTTCACATTATGGTTATAAACTTCGGGGTGATCTTTCAAGATCTGGGTAGCTTTTTCAGACAGCGGACTATCTACAAAATATGGCAGATCCGGCAAACGGCCTTGGTTTTCCAGCGCGTTGAGGGCATACAGAATCTCCTGCGTACGGCCAACGCTAAAGGCAGGGATGATCACCTTACCTTTCTTCACCATACAGGTATGTTTAATCACCTCGTACAGCGCATCCTCAATCGGACCGATATCTGCATGCAAGCTGTCGCCATAGGTTGATTCCAGCAGGATGTAATCGGCTTGGTTAAATCCTTGCGGACTTTTCAGTATCATATCGCCATAACGCCCAACATCTCCACTGAAGGTGATCTGCGTCTTTTGCCCATCCTCATGAACCGTTAAATGCACCGCTGCACTACCCACCACGTGGCCTGCATCTGTAAAATAAAGGGTCACCCCGGGGGCTATCTCCGTTTCCTGATGATATTCCACCAGTTTAAACTGACGCATGGCGTTCATGGCGTCTTCTTCGGTATAAAGTGTTTTGAGTAGCGGCAAACTTTTACGGGCACGATGCTTGTTGCTATACTCGGTATCCTGCTCCTGGATACGGGCCGAGTCGGCCATCAGGATGCGGGCCAGATCCATCGTGGGTGGCGTGCAGTAAATAGGGCCCTCGAAGCCTTCGGCTACCAGGCGGGGGATCAACCCGCAATGATCAATGTGCGCGTGCGAGAGCACCAGCATATCAACCTTTTTGGGGTTGAAGCCAAAGTGCTCGTTCAGATCCTCGGTATGGTCGCCCAAGCCTTGAAACATGCCGCAATCCAGCAAAATATTGGTACCGTTGGTTAATGTTAGCAGGTGCTTACTGCCGGTAACCTGCCGCGCAGCTCCATGAAACGTTATGTGCATAATAGGTTTAAAAAGCGCAGGCTAAATAAAAAGTTTGTGATGTGCAAATAAATTTGCGAAACTAACGTATTAGTTATAAGTTTATATATTGTTTTATTGCACATAGTGTGTGCTGCCCTAAGTAAAATTAAAATGGAAATCAAAGAGTTAACGCGTGCCGAAGAGCAGATTATGCAGGTATTGTGGCAATTGGGGAAGGGTTTTGTAAAGGAGGTGATAGATCAGCTGCCGGAGCCTAAACCTGCTTATAATACTGTGTCTACCATTATCAGGATATTGGAGACTAAGGGCTTTATTGGCCATAACGCATTTGGCAAAAGCCATGAGTATTACCCGCTGATTACCCGCGAGCAATACCAAAACTTTGCGACTGATAAATTACTGAACGGCTATTTTGATAACTCAGTGAAACGCATGTTCTCTTTCTTTGTTCAGAAAGAAAAGATTGACCTGAAAGAGGCCGACGAGATTATGCAGTTAATTGAAAAACTGAAAGATAAGTAATTAGCTAAAACGCTGAACCTATGAACTGGTGGCATTATCTTTTGCTGGCCAACATTTACCTTACGCTATTCTTCAGCTTTTACATGCTGTTTTTACGTAAGGAGACCTTTTTTAACCTGAACAGGGTTTACCTGGTAGGCGGAGCGGTATTGTCATTCGCGCTGCCGCTGGTGCAATCGGCATGGGTAAAACAACTGTTCATCACACAAAAGGTACAGCAAACTATTTTGCGGGTTGATCCCAATGCTATCTACCAGTTCAACGTAGCCGCCATGGCACATACACAACGCCAGGTAACCCTGGGCGAGGTGCTCGCAGCTGTTTACGGCGCGGGGATATTGTTCTTTTTCTGCCGATTCTTTTATCAGCTGATTCAGCTGCAGGTAGATATCCTTCAACCCAAAGCACCAAGCACCTTCTCATTCTTTAACAAGATCAGGATTGAGGAGAGCGATGCTGATAACATGTACATCACCGCGCATGAGGAAGCGCACGCCCGCCAGTGGCACTCGGCCGATATTATTTTGATTGAAGCCATAACCATCCTCAACTGGTTTAACCCGGTGGTGTACCTATATCGCAATGCCATCCGTCACATCCACGAGTTTATTGCCGACCGCGATGCCCTGCATGGCGGTGCCGACAAAGCCGAATATGCCATGCTGCTGGTAGCGCAAACCTTTCACGCACCGCCGCACCGTATGGTTAATCCGTTCTTTAACAACAGCATGCTCAAAGAGCGGATTAAAATGCTGCAAAAGAACCGCTCGGCACGTATTATGCTGTTTAAATACTGGTTATCGGCACCGCTGTTTATGCTGATGCTGATCTTGTCGTCAGCCACGGTAAATAACAGCAAGGCGGTTAACGCCATTCAAAACCGGGCGCAACAAGTATTTGCTACACCGGCTATCAATGCCATCACGAACGATCACTCGGGCGAGATTCCCGAGGAAATGACTGCACCCAACAATAGCGCGCAGCCATTTAATGAGCATAGCATTAAAGATTATACAGCGCTTGAGCAAACTGCCGAGTTCCCTGGCGGCCTTGATGCGTTTTATGCTTTTTTGGCGATGAATATGCATTACCCGCAGGAGGTTGACGCCCAGGGGAAAGTGCTGGTAAGTTTTATCATCGAGAAAGACGGCGCACTCAGCAATTTCAAGATTACCCAGAGCCTTGCTCCTGCTTTTGACAACGAGGCGATGCGGGTTGTAAAATTATCGCCCAAATGGCACCCAGCCGTACAGAACGGTCAGCCTATTCGCGAGCAGTTTACCGTGCCTATCAGCTTCACTTTATTTGCCAATAACAACAAGAAGCCACCTGTGGTTAAACCAGCTCCGCAGCCAGAGAATAACAACGAGGTGTTTACTGCGGTAGAACAATCTGCCGGCTTCCCCGGTGGTATAGAAGCCTTCTACCGTTATCTATCTTTAAACATCCGCTACCCGGAAGAAGCCCGCACGCACAATGTACAAGGCAAGGTGTTTTTAACCTTTATAGTTGAGCGAGACGGCTCCATCAGCAACATTAAACTTTTGCGCGGCATTGGCAGCGGTTGTGACGAAGAAGCTATCCGCGTATTTAGCAACATGCCTAAATGGAACCCTGGCCTGCAAAATGGTTATGCCATAAGACAGCAATACACGGTGCCCATCAGTTTCTCGCTGGTGGAGAACCACACGCCGGCTCCAAAAGCCACAACCGACAGTACAGCCCGTAACTAATTACAAAACAGACGCGTATAAAAGGTTTCCAATTAAATAATTATATTTAACAACAACCTTTCAAACCCCTGTTATGATTAATTTACGACTTTGCTTTCTGCTATCGTTATTTGGGCTGGCTATGGCCCTGGCTACCATCTCTTTTATTCCCACGCAAACTGAATGGATGTTTTGGCTGCCTATCTTCCTGGTATGCGCGATTATTATTGCCCGCCGTGCGCCGGGAAAATATTTTTGGCATGGTATGATTACCTGTCTGCTTAACTGCGTATGGATAACGGGCCTGCACCTGTCTTTTTTTGATACCTACACCGCCCATCATCCAGACATGGCCGCCATGCAACCCAAATCAGGTTATTTTGCCGTCCATCCCCGCCAAATGATGCTGATGGTAGGACCATTTGTGGGCATTGCCAGCGGCATTATCCTGGGCCTATTTTCTGTTATAGCCGGAGCAATCTTTAAGTCGAAGAAAGCGGCCGCTTAGGCTAAAAGCGATAACACAAATTTGAATGAAGACTTACGAAGTTTCTAAAACTTCGTAAGTCTGGCTAATAGTTACGGATCTTGTCATTGACAATCTGATTTAGATCAGCTACCACAAGCTGTTTGTTTCTAATAAAACTTTCTGCTTTTACCTTTCTGCTTTCAGCTCCGAAGGATTTACCTTTGGGACACTATGAAAATTGAAATCATCTCCGGAAGCCCGAGAAAGGTTAGCGTAACTAACCGCCTGGCGCTATATCTGCACAAATTATTAAGTGAGAAGACAGGGCACGAAGTTGGCCTGATTGACATGCGCGAGCATGATTTGCCGATGATCCAATCGGTATACTCATCGCCAGAGAAAGCCCCTGCCGAGCACCGCGAACTGGCCGAGCGCATGTTTGCCGCAGATGCTTTTGTGGTAGTAACCCCAGAGTATAACAGCAGCTTCTCGCCTGCCATGAAAAACCTGTTTGATCACTTCCCTAAGCAAATGCATAAAACTTTTGGTATTGTAACTGCATCTGTAGGTGCACTGGGTGGTATGCGTGCGGCACAGCAAATGTTGTTGCTAACCGCAGGCTTGTTTGGCATTGCTTCACCTAACCTACTGGTAACGCCTTTTGTAGATAAGAAATTTGACGCAGATGGCAACCTGGTTGACGAATCGTTCCAGGGCAGCATAGACACTTTTATGCACGAGTTTTTGTGGCTGGCAGAGCGCGTGGCCGCTAATGCCGATGTGCTGAATTAAGGTTTTGAGCTGAAAGCAGAAAGACCTTAACTGTTCACGTCATAGCGAGGAACGAAGCAATCTCTGTACTTGCAGAGCGGATATGCATGTCCCGATTGTCCTTCGCAGAGATTGCTTCGTTCCTCGCAATGACGTATTTATAATATTGCTTTCGGCCTCAATAAAATCAATTGTAAAACGCCCACGATACGCCAATCTTCAACAACCTATCCTGCATCGGGTAGCGGTTAACCGTGTAGAAACCGGGACTGAATATGCCCTGGTTAGCGTAATCATACATCACAAAAATATTGGTGCTTTTCAGCGTTGCTTTTACGTAGGCTGTTATGTATGGATACGAGGTGAACGTTACATCGGCACCATTATAAAACTGACCGATGGATGGCGCGTATGACGGCGCTACGTAAGTACTGTTATACCGCACGTTAGCACCAACGGTTAAGTTAATGGCATCAAACAGATACTTGTTGTAATAAATATTGCTGTACAGATAAACCTCTGGCGTGCGCAGGGTAGACTGGTAGTCGGTCTTCTGGTAAACCAGGTAGTTATCCATGTGCCAGCGGCGCCAGCTAAAGCTTTTGCTTAATGATACTTTGAGCAAGTTAATAGGTGCGGTTAACTGCGTTGGCGTAGCGTCTATTCCGCCTGTCTGCGCTTTAAAATACAGGTAGTCTGATATCAGGTAATATTGCGCCTTCAGATCAAGCGCCAGGGCATCGTTAATATAGTTGAAAGACGCGCTGGTGATCTTCTGGTTATCAAACTTATTCTTGAACACATAGTGGTTGGATACCCAATTGGTAAAAACCAGCGACGGTGTGTTGTTTTGCGCATAGCCTTCTAAAATAATGCGCCCGGCCCGGCGGCCGCCAGCAATGTGCAGCTTGGCATCATACAGGTAGTCGCCGCCATTGTAACCCTGTGCAACCTGCTGAAAATTACCCTCCAGCAACAGCCTGTCGCTAAAGCGATAGCTAAACTTAGCTTTCAGCGTGATGTTCTGAAAGGTTCGGCCCGCAATACTGTCATTACGCGAGATCTGCCCTACAGAAGTAGCCAACGAGTCGCTCACCCATTGCGAGTAGTGATAAAGATCGTGCGCTATACCCAGATCCAGCTTAACCTCATTTTTCACAAAGCCAACCGAGCGCCCACGCAGGTAAAAACTATAAGAGAAATCGTTATGAATGTCAGTCAGCCCCAGCGAGTCGCGTGAGAGGGTGTTGTTGTAGAAATAATCGGGGAAAACCTTATAAGTATCCGGTCCGCTGGAAGTAAAGATGTAGCTCTGCTTATTGTAGTAGAACGTATGCGTTACACGTTGTGTAGGCAAAATCTTGCCACCGGTAGCGGTGCTATCTATGTGCCCTATAAAATAAAACTGCTTCAGGTAAAAAGTATTATTCCGAATACGGTCTATAGCGTTAGTAAGGCGCACCGGCTCGGTTATCTTATCAAAAGAACCAGCGGTAAACACCGAGTCGTTACGGATGGCGCCGCTCTCCGGCGTGCGCAGGTTATTGAACACCATGCTGGTAAGCAGGTTATAACGCTTGCTTTTTGACTCGTACCAGCTAAACAACGCAGCATTCAAATCACTCACTCCCTGCCGGTTATAAAAACCCTGCGAACCAATGAGGTTAAAATTAGCCCCAATATTTAATTGCGGATTGATATTTTGCGTATGGATAACCTTAAACACCTGCTCTTTACGCCCGGCCGTTACCAGGTACATATTGGTGTAAGGCACCCGCGCCTTGTAATACTGAACATCCTGCGGGGTAAACATATACGCATCCAGGTAGTGCAGGCCCACATCAAACCCAACCGTTTGCCGGGGCTCAAAAAGCAGATCGCGCTCTGGCAAACCCAAGCTACCCAAACCTATTTTAGGCGATTTAGGCTGATACAGCGGACTATAATTCTCAAAGTTGGTCAACCCGGTATCCAGCGGAAAAACCTGTGTGCTATCTGTCAGCAACAGCTCATTGGTAACACGGATAAACTTGGAGTTGAGTATAACCGAGTCTTTTTTCTTCTCTTCGCGGGCACGCAGGGTATCCATTAATTCATCGCCGGTAAGCTGGCGGGCGGCTTTGCGCCTGGAAGTATCATTAGGGTTTTGCAGCAGCGAGCCCTGTCCGTAAGCGCCTTGCTGGTTAGGATAAGTACCTGTACCATTTATAATCTGGCCAAAAGCAGCAGAAGTAGCCAGCAAACAGCTGAACACCAGTAAAAGATATTTCAGTTTATGTAGCATTAAAGGCCGGCAATCAGTTCTTTTAATACCTGGGTCATTTTGGGTTCGGCTTCCTGCGCAATAGCCAGAATATCATCTACCGATACCGGCGACAACGTATCCGGGAAACCCTCATCAGTTAAAACAGAAATAGCAAAAACCGGCAGGCCCATGTGGTTGGCCACAATTACCTCCGGCACGGTACTCATACCCACGGCGTCGCCGCCAATAATACGCAGGTATTTGTATTCGGCACGCGTTTCAAGGTTCGGACCGGTAACGGCTACATATACCCCCTTGTGGCAGGTAATCTGGTGAGCCGATGCTATATCCAGCGCCTTCTGGATTAGGTCCAGTTTATATGGCTCGCTCATGTCCGGAAAACGCGGACCCAATTCTTCCTCGTTTCTGCCAATAAGCGGGTTATGCGGCTGCAGGTTAATATGATCTTCAATCACCATCAAATCGCCTTTCTTAAAGGCCGGGTTAAGCGCACCGCTGGCATTTGATACCAGCAACACTTTAATGCCCAGCATCTTCATCACCCTAACCGGGAAAGTGATCTGCTGCATGTTATAGCCCTCGTAATAGTGCAGACGGCCCTGCATAGCCACCACCTTTTTACCACCCAGTGTACCGAAAATTAGCTTACCGGCATGAAACTCTAAGGTTGAGATAGGAAAATCAGGGATGTTAGAATACATCAGCTGTTTTTCAATCTCAATTTCGTTTACCAGCTTACCCAGGCCAGTGCCCAGGATAATGCCTACCTCGGGTTCAAAATCGCCGATGCGACTTTTAATATATGCGGTGGTGTGTTCTATGCTCTCTAACATAATTTTCTGCTAATTTATTGAATTGCTGCCTGCCATCGCCTAAAAAATCAATCCCGATAGGTAGTACATAAAAAGGGAGTTTACTTACCTGCTGCAGTAAACCCTGTTCACCTAAACGCTGTGCGTCCTTTTCTGTTGTGATGATTAGCTTTTTTTGTTCGGTACAGGCATTAAAATCATCGGCAAGTTTAGCAATATTTTTTAACGTAAACGGGTGATGATCGGGGTATTTATGATGATTGATGTGCGATGTAAATGCTTGCAGATGCCTGGTAAGCGGCCCGGTACCGGCAATACCTGTAAGCAGGAAAACGGTGGTATCGTTATCAATCTGCACACTAGCCGGCTGTCCCTGCAAATTGGTAAACGGCAAATAAATAATGGTGCTGAAAAATACCTGCTGATGGGGAAAAGGCGATGCTTTACTGATCATGCGCTGTTGTTCAGCATCACTTAGATTTGCCGGACACTTGGTAATAATAATCACATCGGCCCGTTTGCGCCCGATGAAGGGCTCCCGACGATTCCCGGCGGGCAACATCAGGCTAATGCCTTGTAATTTGCTATAGTCAAACAGCAGCAAGCTCAATCCGGGTTTTACGGCGCGGTGCTGATAGGCATCGTCCATAATAATTAGCTGATGATCGGCCTGCAAGCGTTCAATACCTGCTACCCTATCCTCACAAACAGCAACAGTAATATCCGGGAATTTATGTTTGATCTGTGCCGGCTCATCACCAACTAAGGTAGCCGAAGGCTTTACATCAGCCAATAAAAAACCTTTGGTACGGCGACCGTAACCACGACTGAGTGTAGACAGGTGATAATCATCCTTAAACTGACGGATCAGATATTCGGTCATCGGTGTTTTACCCGCTCCGCCCACATCCAGGTTACCTACGGAGATAACCGGCAAATCAAAACTCCGGCTTTTAAATACGCCTGCATTGTAAAGCCAGTTACGCACGGTAACCACCAGGCCATACAACAAAGCAAACGGGAATAAAAGCCAGCGCAGGTTGTTCATTTCAGATGGTAAAGATACTAAAACTTGACGCTCGCCAATCTCAGCAAGCAACCAACCAGATAAACGATTGATCTTTATCCATTCATAACAAAAATTTCACAAACCAGAGCGCGCCTGAAAGGTTAATTAAAGACATCTTTGCTGGCAAGAGATAAATTGACCGCCACACCCGATCTCGAACCAACAGTAAATACTTATTCACCTAAAAACAATAAATTATGACTACTCAAGAAATTGCTGACAAATTTGTTCAGCACCTGCAGGCCGGCAAATTTATGGATGCCATTGACGATTTTTATGCTGATGACATTGTAAGCCACGAAATGCCGGGCATACCTAACGAGCGTACCGAAGGTAAAGCAGCAGTAAGAAACAAAAGCGCAGAATGGGAAGCTTCAGTACAGAGCATTAACAGTGCCGAGGTATCAGACGCGCAGGTTGCCGGCAACTTTTTCTCTATCAGTCTTAAAATGGACGTTACTTTTAAAGAGCGCGGCCAGATGAATATTGAAGAAATTGCTGTATATGAGGTAAAAAACGACAAAATTGTAAGTGATCGTTTTTTCTACAGCATGGATATGTAATAGCTGGCTGTATCAACCTTTCTTAATTAACACAAACGCCGCAGGTACCTGCGGCGTTTGTGTTTAATACCCTGCTCTCTAAATAAAATAGCTATCTTAAGCCCCAACCAAAGCACGGATATAAACCTTCAAATCCGCCTTTTTACAATGAGAAAATTCAACCTGTTTAAAACGGTGTGCGCACTGGTGGCTATAATGCAGTGTGTGCAATCGTCAGAAGCACAAAATCTAAAAGCACAGTCGGTAAGAGTCGTTGACGCAGATGTCAGTAAAATAAGTGGCCCGCTTAACCAGGCATATAAAATGTGCGTTGGCGCCGGTAGAGCCAATGAAGGTTTGCGGGCTGATTGGCAACGCCAACTACGCATGGTGAAAAAGGATTGTGGGTTTGAATACATCAGGTTTCATGGCTTGCTTACTGATGACATGGGTGTTTATACCGAAGACAAGCAGGGCAACCCCATTTACAACTGGCAGTATATAGATGAGTTGTATGATTTTCTGCTATCTATAAAAGTGCGCCCATTTGTTGAGCTTGGCTTTATGCCTAAAGCCCTGGCCAGCGGCAATCAGACCGTTTTTTGGTGGAAAGGCAACATTACCCAACCCAAAGACTTTAATAAATGGGCAGACCTGATTAAACACCTGGTTGCACATTGGACCGAGCGTTATGGCGCAGCCGAGGTGCAGCAATGGTATTTCGAAGTTTGGAACGAACCCAATCTGAACATCTTCTTCGCAGGCAAGCAGGCCGATTATTTTAAACTTTATGAAACCACAGCCAAAGCCATAAAAGGCGTAAACCCCAAATACCGGGTAGGCGGGCCGGCCACCGCAGGGAGCGCCTGGATACCCGAGATGATTAGCTTTTGCAAAACCAATAACGTACCGCTTGATTTTGTTTCTACACATACCTACAGTGTAAAACGCGGCTTTGTTGATCTTACCGGCGATGCGGGCACCATCATCAATCCAGACAAAAATGCGGTGGCCAAAACCATGCGTCAGTCGCGCCAGCAGATTACAAACTCTGCCATGCCTAACCTGGAATTGCATTATACCGAATGGAGCTCGTCATACACCCCGACAGATTACCTGCATGATACTTATGAAGAAGCATCGTTCATCCTTGATAATATTAAACGTGCTTCACCTGCCGTCACCTCCCTTTCGTACTGGACATTCACCGATATCTTTGAAGAGAACGGCCCGCGCTCAACACCTTTTCATGGTGGTTTTGGTCTGGTTAATTATCAGGATATCAAAAAACCGGCTTACTATGCTTACCAGTATCTGAACAACCTGGGCAAATATGAAATTGTCAGTAAAGACTCAAGTGCCATCATTACTAAAGATGACCGCGGGAACATCTCGGCCCTGGTTTGGAACTGCACCATCGATCATCCCGGCGACTCTACTAACGATCAGGTATACTATCGCCGGGAACACCCGGCCCAACCAATCGGACAACTTCACCTAAATTTAAGCGGATTGAAACCGGGTAAATACCAACTGCAAATCAATAAAACAGGGTACCGCGCACATGATGCCTATACCGCTTATCTCGACCTGCAAGCCCCCGCACAACTCACCCGTCAACAGGCAGCCTTAATAAAACAACAGCAAAATAATGAACAGCCGCTGGCGACAACAACCGTTACCGTAGCCGGCAACGGCACATTCAGCAAAACGCTGACACTGGCGCAAAATGACGTCTACTTTTTAAGGCTGATCAAAGATTGATTTGAGGCAAAAGATTTTAAACACAAAAGCCTTACGAGAACTCGTAAGGCTTTTTGTTTTCAGTGGAGAATATCGGAGTCGAACCGATGACCTCTTGCATGCCATGCAAGCGCTCTAGCCAGCTGAGCTAATCCCCCAATTGCGGGTTGCAAATATAGCAATCTGCAATTATTAAAAGCAAAAAATAATTTTTTTATCAGCAGATTGCTCATTTAGCGCCCTGCCCACGCTCCATGTGGGCTACATGCTGCTTAATCTGCTCTAATATTGCGCCCACCCCGTTGGTTTTAATTTCAAAAGTGGTTGATAGCAGCATACCCAGCTTGTCTTTGCTGAAACCTTTACTGGCCATCCATTCCAGGTAGTACGGGGGTAGGTCGGCTATCAGCGTGCCCTTGTATTTACCGTAAGGCATACGGGTTTTTACAATATCAATTAAAACCTGCTTGTTGGGCTCTACATTTTCCATTGCCCAAAAGTAAGTATCTGCAATTTTTACTTTCAGTAAATCTTTCTAAAAAAACACACCTGTACTTTTGCACCCGAAAGTTTATAAAAAAGTAAAGCCCCTGATGGGCAGGGGCCTTTACTAACCAATTATAAACCTAAATTATGAGAAGACGATTTTGAGTATCTTTTGAATACGGTGTAAAAGTAACACTTATTTTTTAAACTCGTTTAATTTTTCTTAAAAAAAGTGAAAAAAGTTTGTCATAATCGTATCAGATTTTAGTTTTAAGTATCAAAACGATTATTTTTAATCAAAATGGGAATAAAATATATTTATTAACAATCAGTTTACATATTCTTAACCATAATCAACCGATAGATTTTTACAAAAAACACAAAACAACCCAAAATACCAGACCAAAAACGCACAATAACTGCACAAATTGTGTCTATTATTAAAAATAAAATAAAAAACAGCAAACACCAGCAAATGAACCATCAAAAAACAACAAAACCAACCCTAACATCAGCCACTTTATGGATCATGACCATTACTACCGGTTTTGTTGTAGCCAATATTTATTATAACCAGCCCCTGCTGGGCGATATTGCCCACACTTACCATGTAAACAACGGCAAAGCCGGACAAGTTGCCATGCTCACGCAAGTTGGATACGCCCTCGGTTTGCTGTTCATTGTCCCCCTGGGTGATATGTTTGAGCGCAAGCGACTCATGCTGGTTGATTTTGTTTTTATCATCGCCTCTTTATTAATCACAGCCTGGGCGCCAAGCATCAATGTATTGTTAGTTGCCAGCCTGTTTGTGGGTATTACTTCTGTGCTCCCGCAATTGCTGGTACCCATGGCCGCCCACCTGGCTAAACCGAGTGAGCGTGGTAAAAAAATTGGCTTTATTATGAGCGGCCTGCTTATTGGCATCCTGCTCTCGCGTACCATCAGCGGGTTTATTGGTGGCAACTTTGGCTGGCGGGGCATGTTTTATATTGCAGCTGGTCTAAACCTTATTATCTGGGCGCTGGTTTATTTTACCCTGCCCGAGGTAGAGCCCGATCATAAAGGCAATTACAAAGAGCTCATGATCTCGCTCGTTCACCTTATTAAAGAAGAACCCCGCTTGCGTATTGCCTCTTTGCGCGGCGCTTTGTGTTTCGCCTGTTTCAGTGCTTTCTGGACCACACTGGTATTCCTGCTCAAACAACCGCAGTTTAACCTGGGCAGTGAGGCTGCGGGGACTTTCGGCCTCATCGGTGCAGCAGGCGCTATTGCCGCCGGACTGGTGGGTAAACTAAACGATCGCATGGACGCTTATAAACTATCTACCTTCACCATCATCCTTATTATTGTTTCGTTTGGTGTATTCATGGCATCAGGTAGCAGCCTTATCGGTCTGGCTATAGGTGTGCTGGTTATGGATGTAGGTGTACAGGCCACACATATTTCTAACCAGGCCATCATCTTCGCATTAAATCCACTGGCGCGCAACCGCATCAATACAGTTTATATGGTGTCTTATTTTATCGGTGGCTCATCAGGCACCTTGCTGGCTAGTTTGGTGTGGGACAAGTTTCAGTGGAACGGCGTATGTACGGTGGGCATTGTACTGTCTGCAATTGTGCTCATTGTCCATTTAAGCAGTCGCCGACAAATGCAACAGCCGTCGCCGGTCGCCCACGCTTAAAGACATTCTGGTGACTATTTTAAACACCACTGTGTATACCTTTCAATATAACTATTGTTTTAAAATATATACTTAAAGCCCCTGTAATGGGGCTTTTTTGTTAACCACCACTAGTTTTAGATACATTTTTTAACGCTGCGGCAATTTTTGGCACTGTATTGGGAGTATGTCAGTCAAACGTCAGCAAAATGGTTGTCATTAAAAACATACCGCCGCAACACAAAGAAGGGGAACAAGAATGGGAAAACCCAGCCAACCCCGAGAAGCCAGCCGATGCCCGCGACAAGGAGCAGCTGGAGCGGCAGTATAAAGAGGCCAAGCGCCGCAAAGACAATTTAACCGAAACTGACCATATTGATAAAGAGAAAAAGAATTAACGTTCAACCAAAAAAATTACCACTTATGAAAACCAACCAATCAGTAAATAAACTAATTGAACGCTTTGATAAAGAACTGAAAAAGATCTTGCTTAATGATCTTAAAGCTACTAAAGCCCAAAACATCATTAATGGCATTAAAGGAAAAATAAACAATCAGCTAAGTGCAGCATAAGCGATCCTACATCTATCTACTACCAAAAAACAAAACTACCTACGCTTATGAAAACCAACAGAAAAGCTGCACCAAGCAAATTAGTTGCCCGCTTTGATACGCTATTACTTCAGGTCTTAACCGAAGACCTGAAAGCTTATCGGGCAAAACAAACCAGCACACGTAAGGCAGGTCAGCATCTATCGGCCGCCTGATCCATATACATCTACCTATCAAATTCTTTCTACATTACCTATGAAAACGGTAGCGCCTTTTATAAAAAGGGCGCTATTTTTTTTTAACCAGGATTTTTTGGAGAGAGCTTCGCCGTTTTTAGGATTTACAGGATACCTATTCCTGCTGTCATCCCGATGAGCGTGTGATGGGTTTGTGCGCGGGAGCGAAAGAGGGATCTTTTCGAAGCGATCCACAATTAAACACAAAAAGCACGGAGGCTTTCATGCTTACGAAGTTTTTAAAACTTCGTAAGTATCTATATCGGTACAACAATTTATTTCTTTGAAAACGAACTGATAGTAGTTCTTCGGTTCGGCCTGCCCCGCTATCCACTACAAGTCCTCGCCTTGCTGCGGGCTTTCCGCTACTATCGGGTTTAGAGTGAAGGTTGTGGACTTGGTCATTGCAATGACAAAGTTATCGTTAGCTCGGTGGTATATAACTTTACTGCTTTTCCTCCGCCAGTTCAGGAGCTGGCATCAGGCTAATACTGCCATCGTCCGTAATATTCAGCACCGATTCTGGGAAATCAGTCTGCGTAAGATATTTAATGCGGGCGATGACTTTGTTGGCCGTATCGCGCACCAAGCCATTAGCATGGGTTTGCTGGAGGGCGATGATACGTCCGTTAAGAAATTCGCCTTTGCGATTCACTTTTATTTTGAGTAGAGGAGCCAGCCCGCACACTCCGGCCACACTCACGCTGCGGTAAGTGCAAAAATTGCCCAGACTATAAGCTATCATCCGTCCCTTGTAAACCTCCATGGCCCTGCATACGTGCGGGCCGTTGCCAAAAACCATATCCGCGCCGGCATCAATGGCGTTGTGGGCAAAGGCGTATACGTCGCCCCGTTTTTCGCCAATATAACTTTCCATCTGGCGGGGTACATGCTCGTAATCAACACCCTCGCCGCCGCCGTGAAAGGAGACGATCACGATATCGCACTGTTTCTTCAGGTTGCCGATCACATTGGCAGCGTTCGGTAGATTTAATAAAGGCAGTACATTGGCATTAGGCGCAAATGCACAGAAACCATAGCGCACGCCGTTAATGGTGAACACGGAAGTGGGGTGGGCCAGTAACCCACCATAATTTAAGCCGGCGCTATCCAGGTTGCGCATGGTGTTTTTGCGACCGGCTTCATCAAAATCGCTTACATGGTTGTTGGCCATGCTCAGCACATCAAACCCCGCATCTTTCAGTACTTTTCTATAAGATGGCGGCATCCTGAACAGGTAAGCCGTACTGCGCTGATGTAGTTTGTAATGTGCAGGTGGTACGCTGTCGCTCATTACGCCTTCCAGGTTGCCCATGGTTACATCGGCGCTACGCAGCTCGTCGGCAATGGCGGCAAAACTGTGGCGGGCGCTGTCTGGCGGCAAAGTGGCATCGGTAGGGTAGGCGGTGCCCAGCATAATATCGCCAACGGCAGCAATGACCAGGGTATCCGCCGGATTAGAGGCTACTGCTGTTTGGGCAGTATCTTTGGCCTGCGGCAATTTATGGGTATGATCTCCGGCAGTAGGTGTGTTGCTAACCTCGGGCTCGAAAAAGCAGGCCGAAAGCGAGCAAAGCGCCAGGAGGGTAGCTGATAATAAACGAAAGTTCATTGCAAAAAAAATCCCTCCGAATTTCGGAAGGATCTGTTTATGTTTTGTGATTTAGTTGTTATCCTTGTCATCCGAGCTTTCCGTCGTCAGTTCCTCTTTCAATGAGGCCAGCATGCGGCCACCTTTATAAAAGTAACGGCTATAGTAAGCATCATTAATATTGCTGATGGCCACACCTCTTGACGATGCATGAGCAAAACGGCCATTACCTAAATAAATACCAACGTGAGAGATGCTGCGGCTGTGAATCTTGAAGAAAACCAGATCGCCTTGACGCAGGTCGTCTTTAGAAACCGGATCAACCATGCTGAAGATATCGCGTGAGTTACGTTTGATATCCAGGTTAAATACTTTCTCGTAAAGTTCTTTGGTGAAGGCAGAGCAATCAATACCTTTTCTTGATGAACCGCCAAAACGGTAAGGGGTGCCAATCCAATCGTAAACAAATTGGAACAGCTTTACATTTGAGGTAGCGTTAACGGCTACACCCATTATTTGTGAAAGATAATCTTTTGCTAAACTTTCCTGCTCGTCGCCTGGTTTGTCGGCTGTCTGAACTGGCACGCTCTTTGTTTGAGCCTGGGCGAATAAAACACTGATAAATAGTGCAATAGTAAGAGCAGTTTTCCTCATTAATCCTTAGTCTTTTCGGGTTAATCCTCCAGGGTGTTTACTTAATTAGACGCCTGTTTCTATTGTGCCGACAAAACTATACAAATTTTTGATACTACCAAATGTGGAAAGGTATTTTTAACGTTACCTTAACATTAAATAGTTTTAAACATGTGTCAATAAAGTTTCTTGAAAAGAAAGATTGTTGACTGTTTTTATCGCTATAAAAAAAATCTGACAAAAAATCCTTTTCAAAGAAAATTAGGTAAGCTAACACCAATACAACACTAAATTAATATGCATGCATAGTCTGCCAAATCTTATTTTGTTATGAATTGAATTGGCAAAAAGCCTGTTGTTGAGTAAAGTTATCAGTAAAGGGTAATCTTTTATAACAAATCAATTGCGTTTCGATTTTTTGCCGGATATATTTAGATTTGCGCTTTCTACTCAAAAAAGAAAATTGATCGTTTAACAAATGGGTTCAATCGCTATTACAAAAGATACCTACCTGATGTGGTATGAGTCAATGCTGCTAATGCGCAGGTTCGAAGAAAAATCAGGACAACTATACGGACAACAGAAGATCAGAGGTTTTTGCCACCTGTACATTGGACAGGAAGCCGTTTTGGCTGGCGCTATGTCTGTATTAAGACATGAAGACGCTATGATTACCGCTTACCGCGATCATGCCCACGCCCTGGCAAAAGGTACCACACCTAATGCTGTTATGGCCGAGTTGTATGGTAAAGCTACCGGTTGCTCTAAAGGTAAAGGCGGATCAATGCACATGTTTGATAAAGAAAACCATTTCTACGGTGGTCACGGTATTGTTGGCGGTCAGGTTCCACTGGGTGCCGGTATCGCTTTCGCCGAAAAATATAAAGGTACCGACAACTTATCTGTAGCCTACATGGGCGACGGTGCCGTACGTCAGGGTGCGCTTACCGAAACGTTTAACATGGCTGCGCTGTGGAAACTGCCGGTAATTTTTGTTTGCGAGAACAATGGTTATGCAATGGGTACTTCAGTAGAGCGTACCACTGTACAAACCGATATCTATAAATTAGGTTTACCTTATGGTATCCCATCTTCACCGGTTGATGGTATGGATCCGGTAGCTGTTCACAACGCTATGGACGAAGCCGCTCAGCGCGCACGTGCCGGCGAAGGTCCAACCTTCCTGGAAATGCGTACTTACCGTTACAAAGGTCACTCTATGTCTGACCCTCAGAAATACCGTACCAAAGAAGAGCTGGAAAGCTACAAAGCAAAAGATCCTCTTGAGGCGGTAAAACAAACCATCCTGAAAGAGAAATATGCTGATGAGGCTTGGTTTGATGAGATGGATGCTAAAATTAAAGCGATTGTAGACGAGTCAGTTAAATTTGCTGAAGAGTCTCCATGGCCGGAAGCTTCTGAACTTTATACCGATGTGTACGTACAGAAAGATTATCCGTACATTCGCGACTAGTCCCATTTCATTCATCAATCAAGTAAAAACAACTCCATCAAATAATATATGGCTGAAGTAGTTAAAATGCCTAAAATGAGCGACACCATGACCGAAGGTGTGTTTGCTAAATGGCATAAAAAAGTTGGCGACCAGGTAAAATCGGGTGATGTGCTGGCCGAGGTAGAAACCGATAAAGCCACTATGGACCTCGAATCATACAATGACGGCGTATTGCTGTACATTGGTGTTCAAGAAGGTGGCGCTGCTCCTGTTGACAGCGTAATTGCTGTTATTGGTAAAGCAGGCGAAGATTATAAAGCTGCTTTAGATGCGGCTAGTTCTGGCGCCCCTGCTGCCGAAGAAAAGAAAGAAGCTGCACCTGCCGCACAAGCTAACGCTGCTCCTGCTGCACCAAAAGTAGATACCTCAAGCATCCCGGCTACGGTTATCCGCATGCCATTGCTGAGCGATACCATGACCGAGGGTACCATTGAAAAATGGAACTTCAAAGTGGGTGATACTGTTAAATCTGACGACTCACTGGCAGACGTTGCTACCGATAAAGCTACCATGGAAGTGGTAGGTTATGAGGCCGGCACCCTGCTGTACATTGGTGTTAAAGAAGGCGAAGCCGCTAAAGTAAACGATATTATTGCCATTGTTGGTAAAGCCGGTACCGATGTTACCCCGCTGTTGCAAGCTGGTAACGATGCACCTGCACCTGCCGCCGCTGAACAGAAAGCTGAGGCACCTGCCGCTGCTCCGGCTGCCCAGGAAGCTGCCGCCTCATCTGATGATGACAGCCGTGTAAAAGCTTCTCCGCTGGCCCGCAAAATGGCTAAAGATAAAGGTATCAATCTGAACGATGTTAAAGGCTCTGCCGAAGGCGGCCGCATTGTGAAGAAAGATATTGAAGATTACAAA
Organism: Mucilaginibacter yixingensis; assembly: GCF_041080815.1. NCBI lineage: Bacteria > Pseudomonadati > Bacteroidota > Sphingobacteriia > Sphingobacteriales > Sphingobacteriaceae > Mucilaginibacter > Mucilaginibacter yixingensis. The sequence continues at coordinate 322,770 of NZ_CP160205.1, forward strand.
CCGTCTGCTGCTGCTCCTGCACAGGCCGCTGCTGCTGCACCTGCTGCCGGCGCTCCTGCTAAAGCAGAAAAAGCGATCACCCTGCCAACCTTTACCGGCGAGGAGAAATTCAGCGAGCGTCCGGTTACACAGATGCGTAAGGCTATAAGCCGTCGTCTGTCTGAAAGCTTGTTCACTGCGCCGCATTTCTACGTAACCATGTCTATCGATATGGATTCGGCTATTGCTGCACGTAACAAAATGAACGAGTATGCGCCGGTTAAAATTTCATTTAACGACCTGGTGGTTAAAGCCTGTGCCGTTGCTTTGAGACAACACCCTGCCATCAACTCATCATTCCTGGGCGATAAGATCCGCACTAACGAGCACGTACACGTTGGCGTTGCCGTAGCGGTTGACGAAGGCCTGCTGGTACCGGTTATCAAATTTGCCGATGGCAAATCACTGAGCCACATCTCTGTAGAGGTGAAAGACTTTGCCGGTAAAGCCAAAAACAAAAAACTGCAACCAGCAGAAATGGAAGGTTCTACCTTTACCATCTCTAACCTGGGTATGTTTGGTGTAGATGAGTTTACAGCTATCATTAACACTCCTAACGCCTGTATCCTGGCGGTTAGCGGTATCCAACAAGTTCCGGTTGTTAAAAATGGTGCTGTAGTACCAGGTAACGTTATGAAAGTTACCCTGAGCTCAGACCACCGCGTGGTTGACGGCGCCCTGGCTGCTGCCTTCCTGCAAACACTGAAACAACTGCTGGAAGAGCCGGTGCGTTTACTGGTGTAATTCTTTCAAGAGATTCAAGAATTTAGAATCAAGATATAAGAGCGATGGGTTTTCCCCTCGCTCTTTTTTGTTTTTATTGAACCGGGATTTATAGGATTTTAAGGATTGACAGGATGCTATTATAAAGAATTTGTCATTGCGAGCTGGTTTGTGAGGGGCTTGAGCGCGAAGCAATCTCGTCGCATGGTACACGAGCGACGAGATTGCTTCGTCACCCATGCGCACAGCCCTTGCTGTTCCTCGCAATGACAATAACGGCTTTTGAATTAAAGCTATAGAAGACTTCTCGGGGCAGTATGTTCTTTTAACTCGCCACCATCCGGCTACTCACATTTTATTGCTATTTTGCGTTATGCCGCCATCATTTAAATATAACGGAAAGCTTTGGATCGAAAATGGCACCGAGCGCTTGCTGGGGCCGGGTAGGGTAGAGCTGCTGGAGCGTATCCAGCAAACGGGTTCTATACGGCAGGCAGCCATGCAAATGCAAATGTCATACCGGCAGGCCTGGCAAATAGTGGCTCATCTGAACACCCAATTTGGTGAGCCAATAGTGGTGTCGCATCGCGGCGGTAAGGGCGGTGGTTACGCCGAAATTACTCCTAAAGGACTCGCCGTTATGAAAATCTTTCGCGATTTCCACCAGCAGTTTCATGCGTTTTTGGATGCTCATACTCAGGAGCTAATTGCCAATCTGACAACATCAGTAGAAAAATAATGCAAAACAATTAATGTTTTCTGCACTTTTTTCTCGACTTTCGTTATTCACAACCGTGAATAACGCTTTAACACTTTTATGAAATCAACCTGTACAACATTCGTCGCAATCCTCTTGTCGGCAGGCTTTGCCCGTGCACAGCAACCAGACACCAGCAAGCACATTTTTTCCCTCGGTGAAGTCACCATTAAAGGCCACCGCGATACCCTGAAAAGCAACCATCTTGACGCCGCGGCCATCAGCAAATTTAACCGCCTGGATGTGTCGCATGCGCTTAACCTGTTGCCGGGCGTTACGCTTTCGGCCGTAGGCCAACGTAATGAATCGGCCGTTAACGTTCGCGGTTTTGACCTGCGCCAGGTTCCCGTTTACCTGGATGGTATGCCGCTTTACGTACCGTATGACGGTTACGTAGATCTGGCCCGCTACACCACTTTTAACCTGTCCGAAATTCAGGTAGCCAAAGGCTACTCGTCTGTATTATATGGTCCAAATGCCGAGGGCGGTGCCATCAACCTGATTACCCGCAGACCAGTCAACGCATTTGAGGCCAATGCCGTTGCCGGCTGGCTAAGCGGCGGCTATCGCTTAAATACCAACATCGGCTCTAAGCTGGGTAAGTTTTACTACCAGGTATCGGCATCGCAGTTGAAGCAGAACTGGTACCCTATGTCGGGCAGTTTCACACCGGTTAAGAATGAAGACGGCGGCCATCGCGATAACTCTTACCGTAACGATGTTGGCGTGAGCGGCAAAGTTGGCTTTACGCCCGACAGCACGCAGGAATATGCGGTTGGCTACAGCTACCAGCACGGTCAAAAAGGAACCCCGGTTTATGCAGGTTCTGACCCGCTGAACTCGCTATTTAAAAGTCCGCGCTATTGGAAATGGCCGTTCTGGAATACCCAAAGCTTATACTTTTTGAGCAATAACAAGTTTGGCAGCAACAATAAACTCAGCACACGCTGGTATTACAACAAGTTTGATAACGAGACTGATAGCTATGATGATGTAACCTATACCACCATTAGCAAGCCTTATGCTTTCCAGAGCATTTATAACGATTACACGCTGGGTGCCAGTCTGGTATTTGAGAATACATCTATCAAAAAAAACAATTTCAGCATAGCTGCGCATTATAAAGAAGATGTGCACCACGAGCACAATATTAGTCAGCCCACCCTGCGTGATGCCGACAACAACTATACTGTTGGTGCCGAAGATACCTATCACCTAACCCCGGCGTTGAAAGTTAACGCAGGCGTAAGCTTTATGCGCCGCAGTAACGACGGTGCACAGAGTTACAACAGCTCTACCAAAACCGTTTTTGATCAACCGTCAGGCAGCAACAATGCCTGGAACCTGCAAGGTTTGGTGCAGTATGATCTCGATGCCACCAACGCCATCAGCTTTTCGGTAGCGCGTAAAACCAGGTTCGCTACCATAAAAGACCGCTACTCCTATAAATTAGGCACAGCTATCCCTAACCCCGATCTGAAAGCAGAAGACGCCCTGAATTATGATCTGACCTATCATGGTTCCGCCAATGGAAAAGTTTTCTATGAGGTATCAGGCTTCTACAGCAAAATCAATAACAGCATCCAAACGGTAAACAACGTTTTCTTTGATGCTACCACTAACACCAATCTTGCACAGGTGCAAAACGTAGGCAAGGCCGAGTATTACGGCGCCGAAGCAGGCATCGGCTATCAGCCAATCAAACAATTGCGCTTAGATGCTAACTATACCCATCTGGTACGTAACAACCTGAGCAGCCCAACCGTATATTTTACCGATGTGCCGAAAGACAAAGTTTTTGCCTCGGCAGAATACCATCCTTTAAACAAACTGTATGTGTTGGCGTCGGAAGAATATAATTCATCTCGCTACAGCACTAGCTACGGTACCACCGTAGGCGGTTTTTATTTGACCAATGCCAAAGCGCATTTGGTGCTGCAAAAAGGCTTCTCGGTAGAGGCAGGCGTAAACAACATCTTTGATCGCAATTACCAGTTAACTGAGGGTTACCCGGAGGTAGGTCGTAATTATTTTGCCAATATCATTTTTAACTACTAAACAGTATCGGCTGTTGTGAAATAAGGAGTGATGGGCGATGCCTGTCGCTCTTTTTTTGTTTCGATTTTTTTCCTGCTGTCATTTCGACCAACGGGAGAAATCTTATCCCCCGTGCTTTCCTATATGGTATGTCAATTGTATAAGATTTTTCCTCACCCTATAGCAGTCCCGTCGGTTCGTCGAAATGACAATAGGGTATTATATTTGTGATATGACCTTCGCCCAAAAGATCATCAATTTTAACGAACACCTCACGTACACCGGCCTGGCACTGCCGCCGGGTATCGGTATTATGAATCCGTTTGCGGGAGATATGTCGCAGGCTGAAACAGTGCGGGCTATTGGCAGGGCATTTTACCAGAAATATTATAATGATGAAGAGCGCCGGCACCTTATCCTGGGTATTAACCCGGGCAGATTTGGGGCGGGGCTAACGGGCATTCCGTTTACCGATCCAAAACGGTTAAGAACCGAGTGCGATCTGCATTTCAATATTCCTGACGCTCACGAGCCATCGTCGGTGTTTATTTATGAGATGATCAACGCCTTTGGCGGACCAGAAGCCTTTTATAAAAAGATCCACATCAATTCGGCTTTCCCACTGGGCTTTGTGCAAATGAAGAATGGCAAAGAGGTAAACTATAACTACTACGATAGCAAAGCGCTGATTGATGCCGTGCGGCCAGCCATTATAGAGAACATCCAAAAGCAAATTGCCATGGGTGTTTATACCGATGTGTGCTTTTGCTTTGGCACCGGCAAAAATTACGAGTTTTTAAACAAGCTGAACCAGCAGTATAACTTTTTTGGCAAAATGGTGCCTCTGGAGCATCCGCGGTTTATTATGCAATATAAGAGCAAAAGCAAGCAGAAATACATTGATAAATACCTCGAAGCATTCCACTCCGTATAACAGAAAAGCGCCCCTCGCGGGCGCTTCTTTGTTTTTGTTGGATAAGTTTTAGGTTTGAAGGTTTTGATGTATTTTCTCACGTCATTGCGTGGAACGAAGCAATGACGTGATGGGATCGCTTATTTAAGTCCCTCTCATCTGGAGAGGGGTTGGGGTGAGGTCGCCAACTCACTATGCATCATAGCCCCGGCGGTTTCTGCCAGGCGCACAAACTCGGCGCGATAGCCTTCTTGATCATCACCGCGTGCGGCACGGGCAATGCCGATGGCCTGGTTAAAACTGGCTTTGTCTTTAAACTCAGAGTTGCGCAGCAGCATGCCTACCTCTGCCACGGCAGCAGCAAAACGGAAATCGACAGAAAGCTTGTCGAATGTTTCAGGCTTGTTCATTACTACGGCCTGACTCAGTTTGCTTACATCGCCACCAGGCTGTTTGTAGCGGAATTTTACAGTCACCAGTTCATTCGATGTTGATTTTACCGGCTTCGTTTCGTTTTTCTGGTATTTCAGCGGATCAACGCTGCCCGCATAATCATCCTTAATACCGGCCGGTACAATTTCATAGAAAGCCGTAACGGTGTGCCCAGAGCCCATATCGCCGGCGTCTTTTTTGTCGTTATTAAAATCTTCTTTGGCCATCAGGCGGTTTTCGTAGCCAATCAATCGGTAGGCCTGTACTTTGGCCGGGTTAAACTCAATCTGCAGTTTCACATCTTTAGCCACGGTGAACATGGTGCCGCCAAACTCGTTTACCAGTGCTTTGTGGGCCTCGGTAAGGTTGTCGATATAAGCGTAGTTACCGTTGCCCTTATCGGCCAGAGTTTCCATTTTGCTGTCTTTATAGTTGCCCATGCCAAAGCCCATGATTGAAAGGTCAACCTTGCTTTCGCGTTCTTCGGTAATCAGTTCTTCCATGCTTTTATCGCTGGAAGCGCCTACATTAAAATCACCATCGGTAGCCATTACGATGCGGTTGTTGCCGCCTTTCATAAAGTTTTCGCGGGCAATTTTGTAGGCCAGTATAATACCTTCGCCGCCTGCGGTAGAGCCACCGGCCTGCAGGTTGTCAATTGCCTCGTCAATTTTAGCTTTCTCATCGCCTGATGTTGCGGGAAGTACCAGTCCGGCATTGCCTGCGTATACCACAATGGCTACACGATCTTTTTTGCGCAGCTGATCAACCAGCATCTTCATAGAGGTTTTTACCAGCGGTAGTTTGTTAGGCATATTCATTGACCCTGAAACATCAATCAAAAACACCAGGTTTGATGCCGGCAGACTTTCTGCTGGGATGGTGCGCGCTTTCAGCCCGATGCGCAGCAGCTGATGTTTAGGGTTCCATGGTGCGATGGCCAGATCAGTCTGGATGGTCACGGGTTCCCCCGCTTTCGGCTCGTTATATTGATACTTAAAATAGTTAATCATTTCCTCAATGCGGATGGCATCTTTTGGAGGCAGTTGCCCGCCCTGAATAAAGCGGCGCATGTTGCTGTAAGAAGCGGCATCTACATCAACCGAGAAGGTAGACAGCGGACTTTCCAGCGGATTTATAAACTTGTTCTCTACTATCGGGGCGTATGATTCTGTACCTGGTGCCGCGCCGCGTATTTGTATCTGCGTATATCCCTTAACGCCAGTTCTTGATGCCTGGTCGCCATAAGTGTCAATTATCTGAGCTTTTTCAATTACCGTTGCGGGCAGGTTTGTTGTGCTTTGTTGCGTATTGCCCCCAGTATATGCTTTGCCATTAAGCCGTACTTTGGTTACCTGCTGCCCCTGGTGGGTTACCGTTCCGTCGGCACCAACCTCCATGCCTTTCAGTTTCTTTAGTAATTCATCAACAGCAGCCGGGTCGGCGTTTACATGGTAAGGACTGGCATTATATTGGTCGGTATCTACTTTGACCACTACTTCCTTAAGATCGGCATTGCTGGGCTGTAGAATAATTGACCCCAGTTTAATTTCCTTTGTTGTTAGTTGGGCCGGATAGCTTTTAACTTGCTTAATAAAACCAACATAGCTGAAAGACAGGGTAAAGGGTGATGGCTTAATGTTTTTAAAGGCGAATGTCCCCGCCGCATCAGTGGCCTGGACAATAGTATCTTTTACCGAAACAAATTTTATGGTAACGCCAGGAAGCGCTTTTCCTGATTCGTCTACCACCTTGCCGCTGATGGTTTGCGTTAGTGTATAAGGTATTCCAATGGCTGTAGGTTTATTTTGTGCCTGTCCGGTCGCGGCGGCCAGCAACATGAAAAGCAAAAGTGTTGTTGTTTTCATTTTCATAAGTTTTAGGGGTAATATGCTTACCATTAATTAATTGGTGAATAAAAAGACATGTCATACCACCAAGTTAGCGCGTTATTGTGCGCCCATATTGAAATAGAGATGAACCGCCCTTTTAATTAGACGCTGCGCCGAAAAAAGTCGACTTTATTGCCAGCGCCATTGTCTTCATCGTTTAAAAGATGCAGTGCGCAAGGCATTTCCATAAGCCATTAAAAAAAATTATTTTGATGCCGATAAATGAATCCGTTCAAACCGTCTGCCTATAACGATGATGCTGCCGATCAGCAACTGCTGGCCAACTACCGGGAAACCGGCGATGTGGCCGTGCTGGGCCGGTTGTATAAACCGTATATGGGACTGGTTTATGGCGTTTGTTTAAAGTATCTGAAGGACGAAGAGCTGTGTAAAGATGCCGTGATGCAGATATTTGAGGAGCTGGTAAACAAAGCTGCCCGGCACGAGGTAAAACAGTTTAGAAGCTGGCTTTACGTGCTTACCCGCAACTTTTGCTTGATGGAACTGCGCAAAACAAAAAAGGCGGAAATGGTTAATTTAGATGATGTTATGGAAAATGCCCTTGTTTTGCATCATGAAGATGGAGACAGTGAGGCAACCATGAAGGCGCTGGAGCGTTGCATGCAAAAACTGCCCGCCGCCCAGAAGCAAAGCATCAGCCTGTTTTATTATGAGGAGCGATGCTATAAAGAAGTAGCCGAACAAACCGGCTACAGCATGAATGAGGTGAAGAGTTATATACAAAACGGGAAGCGCAACCTGAAAATTTGCCTGGAAAAGAACCGTGAGTAATAAAAAAGCAGACATATCGCAAATCAGGAAGTATCTGGAAGGAGAGCTTGATACCCGCGCCATGCACCAACTGGAACGCCAGGCACAGGACGATCCTTTTTTGATGGAGGCGATAGAAGGCTTTGAACAATCGGGTAAAGATCAGCACGCTAACCTGGCCGATCTGGAAAACCGGTTACAGGCGCGTACGGAAAAGAAAAAGGTGCGCCCGTTGTGGCCTTATATTGGCGCAGCAGCTTCGCTACTGGTGGCCATTACTATTGGCTATCTGTTATGGCCACATAACAGTCCGGAAAAAATGCCGGCAGAAAAACGTTTTGCTGCGCAGATTGATCATCCACAGGTGAAGGTAGATACCGTTATTCCGCCGGTGGTAAATCATCAGGAGTTAGTGGCAGCTACGCCAGTGCCCACACAAACTTACCGGCAGGCTACCGTAAAAGCTGCGGTGCAAGCGCCGGTACCGGCTGGGCAAGAGGAGGCTCAGCAAGAGATGGTTCAGCCGTCAGATGAACAGACGCCAGCAGGTAGCCCGCTGGCAGAAGATAAAGCAGGCCCTGGTGAAAATAGTCTTTTCAAGAAGGAGGCGAAAAGTAGCTATGGATATGTCAATCAGGCAACCATCCAGAATAGCTATACACAGGCACACCGGGCTGATACTGCTGCCCTGATGTTGAAAGAGGTGGTGGTGCCCGGTCGCAATCAACCTAAAAAGAATATCAATACAGCCGTTAACACGGCAGTACCCGGCAGTGTGGAAGGTGTAAAAACAGTTACACCCGAATTTAGAGTGAATGGGCGGGTTTATGACGAACTAGGTGTGCCGCTGCCGGGTGTTAGTGTTACCAACGCCATCACCAGGATATCTGCCGTTACGGATGTGGAAGGACGATTTACCCTACCGGCCAAAGACGGCCAAACACTCGATATCAGTTACATTGGCTATGCCCAGAAACATGTAAAGGCTAAAGATAGCCTTCGGGTTGCCCTGGAAGCCAGCAATAATAGTTTAGCAGAAGTAGTGGTAGTAGGTTATGGCGGCGTAAAATCTGAAGAGCCGGATAACAGCGCTCACCCTAAAACGGGTTGGGATAACTATAACAGCTATCTTAAAAAATTGGCTATTGCGCCCAACGGTCAAACCGGCGCTGTACGTATCTCCTTTACTGTTAATAGCAACGGCGGTTTGGATAATTTCAAGATTTTAAAAAGCCTAAACGCATCGGCCGACCAAATGGCTATTGAACTGGTGAAGAACGGCCCTGCATGGCAGCCTGATGCCAGCGGAAAAGCCAAAACAATTAGACTGAGAATTCATTTTAATAAAAAATAGCAATAAACTTTTGCGCTACCCAAACTTATCTAACATTTACCTGCAATGAAAAAAGCGTTTTTGATATTGGCTGTTGTCATAGGCATGGCAGCATGTAAGCAGCCTTCTGGGCATCAATCTACCGAAATCACTACCGGTAATGCTGATTTTGCCAAAGTACTGGACGATTATTACAACGACCGTATGGAGTTGTTTCCGCTGGAATCAACCTTTGCCGGCGATACCACTTATAATGATTTGCTGCCTAATGATGGTTCGCAGGCTTTCTTGAAACAGTCGCATGATCTGTATAGCACCTACCTGGCCAAGGTAAAAGCGTTTAAACGCGATGATCTGGACGAGAACGATAAGCTATCCTACGATATTTTTACCTACGAGGCTCAGCTGGCGCTGGATGGTTTTCAATACCATTTTGAATACATGCCGTTTAGCCAGTTTTCTGCGTTGCCATTAACTATGGGCCAACTGGGATCGGGCACTAATGCGCAGCCATTTAAAACGCCCGGCGATTACCTGCGCTGGGAAAAGCGTGTGCAGGCGTTTACCGTTTGGGCCGATACCGCCATTGCCAATTTTAACAAAGGAATCAAAGCGGGGGTAGTGCTACCGAAGGCGCTGGTGGTTAAAATGATTCCACAAATGCAGGCCATGGTGGTTACATCGCCAGAGAAAAGTTTGTTTTATGGGCCGATTGATAGCTTGCCAAAAACCTTTAGTCCGGCACAGAAAGAGCAATTGATTGTCGCTTATAAATCAATGATTATGCAGCAGCTGGTGCCCACTTATAAAAAACTGGCAGATTACCTGCAAAACGATTACCTGCCGCACGCGCGCACCACGTCGGGCTTGTCGGCTTTGCCAAATGGTGCAGCCATGTATCAATACCTCGTAAAACAGCAAACCACTACCGATAAAACACCTGATGAGATCTATAACCTCGGCCTTAAAGAAGTAGCCCGTATACGTACCCAGATGGATAGCATCAAAAGTATGCTGCTGTTTAAGGGCGATCTGCAAGCATTTTTTAAATCGCTCAAAGACGATCCTCGGTTTATGCCGTTCACAAAGCCTGAACAGGTGTTGAACGCCTTTGAGCAGATCCACAAACGGATGGAGCCAAACCTGAAGAAGATGTTTAACCATGTGCCCAAAACACCGTTTGAGATCAGACAGACCGAGGCCTTCCGCGCCGCATCTGCCAGTGCAGAGTATATGCCGGGCAGTGCAGATGGCAAGCGCCCGGGGATTTTTTATGTACCGATACTGGATGCGCGTAAATTCAATATCACCTCGGGCATGCAATCGTTGTTTTTGCATGAGGCTATTCCGGGTCATCATTACCAGATCTCTTTGACGCAGGAAAACACATCGTTGCCTAAATTCCGTCGCTTTGATACCGGCGAGACGGCCTACGTAGAAGGCTGGGCATTGTACTGCGAGTCATTAGGTAAAGAGCTGGGTTTATATGAGAACCCATACCAGCATATTGGTGCGCTTGGTGATGAGATGCATCGTGCCATCCGCCTGGTGGTGGATGTTGGTTTGCACACTAAAAACATGACACGCGAAGAAGCCATTAAATACATGATGGACAACCAGTCTATCAGCGAGCAGGGCGCTACTGCCGAGATTGAGCGTTACATGGCTATCCCGGGGCAGGCGCTGGCCTACAAAATTGGTGCGTTGAAGATCAGAGAACTGCGCAATCGCTGTCAGCAGAAATTAGGCGCTAAGTTCAATTTAGCCGAATTTCATAACCAGGTGCTGAAAGATGGTGCCATGCCAATGAGCGTGTTTGAGCGCAAGATCAATGCCTGGGCCGATGCGCAGGCCAAACAATAAGCCGGTATTGGTGTCAGTAAGGTATGATACCTTACGGCAACAAGGCGGGTAATTCAGGCGTGGTGGCTTTTGAGGCCGGCAGCGGATGGATAACGGTACGCTTTATTGATGGTACCGATTATACCTATACTAATGCCAGCGCAGGCGCAGCTAACATCAGGCAGATGAAAGAGCTGGCAGCAAGCGGCCGCGGGTTAAGCACGTTTATTAGTACAACCGTTAAAAACCGGTATGAAAGTAAGCATTAGGTTTTTTGATATGATCTTTATAACTTACTTATCCAAAGCCCCCTAATTATGTTAAAAACTGCTGTACCTATTCTGGCCTCGCTGAATACTGCCGAGACCATTAGCTATTACACCCAGAAATTGGGGTTTAACTTGCAAGCCAACTGGGATGGTTATCTCATCTTTAACCGCAATGATGTTGGCATTCATCTCTGGCTCACGGATAACCCGGAGATCCCCAAAAACACCGGCTGTTATATTTATGTAAGCGATGTGCGCACGTTATATGGCGAGTATCAGGCGCATAATATCATTCATCCCAATGGTAAGCTGGAATTAAAGCCCTGGAAAATGCTGCAATTCAGCGTTCTGGATAACAACGGGAATATTATTCATTTTGGAGAGAGCACGGGAGAGTAAGCGTTCCAAAAAACGTAGAGCCACATATTTGTGGCTCCATTAAGATATTCAGACCTCGCATGTGTGAGCCACAAATATGTGGCTCTACGGTGTTAATTCACCAGCAACTTATATCCTTTACCATGCACATTGATGATCTCTACGCTAGGGTCATCGCGCAGGTATTTGCGAATCTTGCTCAGAAAAACGTCCATGCTGCGGCCGTTAAAGTAGTTGTCGTCATGCCAGATGTTCAGCAGGGCTTCCTCGCGGGTGAGCACTTCGTTTTGGCGCAGGCAGAGCAGGCGCAGCAGTTCGGCCTCTTTAGTAGATAATTTCTGCTGCTGATCGCCGTGAGTGATGATCTGGGTGGTAAAGTCAAAATCGTACTTGCCCACTCTAAATTGTTGTTGCTTTACTTCCTCCTTTTTGTCGGCGCCTGCGGCAACGCGTTTCAGCAGGGCGTTAATGCGCAGCAACAACTCTTCAATGCGGAAGGGTTTGGTAATATAATCATCGCCACCCAGGGTAAAAGCCTGTGTTTTATCTTCAATCATGCCTTTGGCGGTAGCAAAAATAATGGGTACCCCGGTATCCATCTTTCTGATCTCTTTACCCAATGTAAAGCCGTCTTTTTTTGGCATCATTACGTCCAGAATCAACAGGTCGAAGCTTTGCTTGGTAAACTCGCGTAAACCCTCCTCGCCGTCTTTACACAGCACCACGTCAAATTTACCTTTTAGCTGCAGATAGTCCTGTAACAGCATACCCAGGTTTGGGTCGTCCTCAACTAGTAGTATTTTTTTCATGTATTTTATGATGCCAGCGGAAAACGAAGTTCAAATTCCGAGCCTTTTTCTTTTTCAGACCGTACGCTAATATCGCCGTCCAGTCGCTTAATAATGGTGTTCACGTAGCTCAGGCCCAAACCAAAGCCTTTTACGTCGTGCAGGTTGCCGGTAGGTACACGGTAAAACTGTTCAAATATACGGGCCTGGTGCTCTCTGCTCATGCCTATGCCTTTATCGGCCACCACAATTACCAGCTGGCCCTTGGTGTTAAAGGTGTTAATGGTGATTTCAGGCGCGTTGCGACTGTATTTAATGGCGTTATCAATCAAGTTATAAATTACGTTGCTAAAGTGCAGTTCGTCAGCTTCAATCAGCGCGTCCATGGCATCGAGGTGCATGGTGGTTTGCGCGCCATATTTTTGCAATTTGAGCGACATACTGTCAACCACGGCGGTGATCATTTCGTTCACATCAACCGGTTTAATATCCAGCCTGAAGTCGTTTTTTTCTATGCGGGCGATGTTCAGCACGCGCTCAATATGGCTTCCAAGGCGTGCGTTTTCCTCATAAATTACGTTGGCCAGGCGGGCAATGCGGGTTTTGTCTGATGCAATGTCTTCATCCTTGAGCGCCTCGCTGGCTATCATAATGGTTGATACCGGAGTTTTAAACTCGTGGGTCATGTTGTTGATGAAGTCGGTCTTCATTTCAGAGATCTTCTTTTGCCTCAGGATAGAGAAGATAGTGAAACCGAAGCAGAAAATCAAGATCAGCAACAGCCCCCCGGAAGTAGCCATGCCAAAAGCCATATTGCTGAGGATAAGCGAGTTTTTCTCGGGGAACTTAATGCGCAGCATCCCCGGGTCATTAATTACATCTTTGGTAAAGATGGGTTTATGAAAATCGGCATTGATAAACTTTGGTTTAGTATTTGCCTCAACGTTTGACGCATTAGAGAAAATGAGCGAATCATTATTGGCATTAGTTACCTCATAACTAAACGGCAGGGTAATGCCCTTGTTCTGCAACTCAAAGCGCAGTAAAGAGTCAATCAGCATCGGGTCCAGACGGGTGCGCAGCGGCTCGTCCATTTTGCGGTACTCATCGGCAATATTGGCAAACATGCTCCGGCTGCTGCTGTTGCCTTCTTTCATCGTTTGCAACGAGTCTTGCGCCAGTATTTTTTTGATATTACGCAGCTGACGTACTTTTTGGCGGTGCACTTGCTCTGCCTTCCAGAAAGGGTTCTCCTGAATTACGTTCACTACCTGACGGCCCAGTTGCGCGTCTATGTAATCGTAGTGCAGGGTATCGTAGCGGTGTAATTTGTGCTGTTTCAGGGCATCGCCCGTAAGCGGAGTGATCTCAAACTCTGGCAGACGTTGCTGATGGGTGTAGCCATACTCATCGGTATAAGTTTCATAACGCCAGCGGATGCTGAAAGTTCCCTGTTGGTCAGGGTAGGCCAGCTCGGCGGAAAGGCGTTTGCTCTCGTTTTTCAAGCTATCGCGTACAAAACGCCGGCGACGGTTGCGCTGCGGGCTGTTATGCCCGGTGTCATTAACAAAGGTTACGGTACTGCGCAGCTCGGCGCTTTTAATGCGGGCTTGCGGCATGCGCGTACGGGCATTGATAAAGTTGATGGCATCTTGCTTGGCAACTTTAGATACCACGTTATCCAGCGCCTCATACACGGTGCTGTCAAACTGCCTTGACTGCAGCTGGTAAGTTTGCACCAGGAAATATAATTGCATGGCCAATACCCCCAGCAGTGCGCTCCCCATCAGGCCAATAATTAGTGTGATGCTCCTTTTCTTCATTTGTTAGTAAAAACAAAAATATTTTAAATATGCCCATAGTGTTGGGTCTTTAACACTTTTTAACAATTGCTAAGCCCCAATTTAACAAATTGGTGTTTAATGGTTTATTAATTTTGCAGCATTGAACCTTAATTTGTTTTGGTGATGAAGAAGTTGATAACATTAAAGCCAGGCTTTGAGCTGATTTTTGCGCTGAGCATCATGGCCATTTTTGTGCTGCCTGCAGTGGTGTGCGGACAGGGTAAGTACAACAAAAAGATGAGCATTATTATCCAGAATGGTGATACCACGGTGAACGGCAAAAAGTTGAAAGACCTATCGCCCGAAGAACGTAAGGAAGCGCTGGGGGTATTTGATCAGGATAACAGCAGGCCGCATTGGCGTAGAAGCGGGCGCGACAACGCATTCGGCTTTAGAGGGGATAGTGCGCAGAATTATCAGTTTAAAATAGACACAAATGGTACTATGTTGACTGATAGAAGCGGACGCCTGCCGGAGATGATGCGCCGCATGATGCCCGATATGCAGAACTTCGGGGCCCCGCGGTGGGAAATGCGTACGCCGGGCGGATCGGAGATGAATGATCGCAGATCACCTCGTCGCAACCGTCTGGATGTACAGGAGTTTAATTTTAGTAATACCGATAAGAACGGTGTTTATACCAGCATCAGCTTCCGCGTAGGCAGAGCCAACCCCGAAGACACCAAACGTATTGCCAAAACGGAGAAAAACGATCTGGAATTAGATGATTTGACCCTTACACCCGAGTTTACGAGCGGCAAAACACTCCTGAATTTTAGTCTGACTGAAAAAGCCCCGGCAGAGGTGACATTCACCAATGACGAAGGTAAACCCTTGTGGACTGCTAAAGCTAACAGCAGCTTTACCAAAAGCTTTATGATGCCAACAAACGGTTATTATTACCTGGTGGTAAAACAGGGTGGTAAAGTGGCGGTGAAACGGGTGGTGAAAGAGTAGTTTTGATTTAGGATTTCGAATGTTCGATTTCGGAGTTATGAATGGAAAAAACGTCTAGTCTGTACTAAAGAAGTAGACAGGCTTTTTACGTTATATAAATCCGAAATTGAACATTCGAAATCCGAAATCTGAAATCATTCTCAATCCCGCTCAATCAGACAAACCGCATAAGCCACCACGCCTTCTTCACGGCCAATAAAGCCCATTTGTTCGTTGGTGGTAGCTTTGATAGAAATATCTTCCTCGCTGATGCCGGCGGCCTGGGCAATATGCACTTTCATGGCCGGTATGTGCGGGTTAATTTTAGGTGCTTCCAGGCAAATCATGGCGTCTATGTTGCCTATCTGCCAGTTTTTTTCTTTTAGCAGCTCAACTACGTGTTGCAGCAGAATCAGACTGCTGATACCGCGCCAGCGCTCGTCTTTGTTGCTGAAGTGATAGCCAATGTCGCGCAGGTTAGCGGCGCCCAGCAGGGCATCGCAAATGGCGTGCAATAAAACATCGGCGTCTGAGTGGCCATAGGCGCCGGAGGTATGCTCCAGCTTTACGCCACCCATAATAAAGGGATGCCCATCTTTCAGTTGATGAACATCAAATCCAAATCCTACTCTGATCTTTGACATTATTTTTTCTTAACGCTGCCAAAGTTAGCGGTAAGTGTGAAACGCAGCGTATTTGCCAGCGGACTTTTTTGCTGGCTGGCCAACAGGTATGACAAATCAATGCCATAAATATCGTAACGGAAGCCGGCCCCCATGGTCAGATATTGACGGTCGCCCTTATTGGGATTTTCATAAAAATAGCCGGCACGCAGCGCAAACTGTTTGTTATACATGTACTCAACACCCGGCGAGAAGCTGACCTCTTGTAACTCCTCATGGAAACCGCCCGGCGCATCGCTAAATGATTGGAAGATACCGGCCGGAACCGATACATCATCATTTTTACCAGCGATGATATTGCCCTGTGCGTCTCGGGTAGGAGGAGTAGGTACCAGTAATTTATTGATATCGAAGGTTAATGTAAACTCGTTATAAGCATCAAAATACCAAGTGTTTGCTGCGCCAATTTTTAGGTTGGTTGGCAAAAAGTAGGTAACGCCGCCATTAGCATAGCTAATTTTGGTGCCGATGTTAGAGATGTCAACACCGAAGGCAAACAAGGCATCCGTGCCAAACTGTTGGGTAGGGTTGCGGTAATACGCAGATATATCGGCTGCAAGTGCATTGGCTGCCTTGGTTTGCTGGCCGCCCACAAAGGCGCCGTTTGACAGGTTGGAGTGAATATACCGGCCGGTTAAACCCAATGAAAAATCAGGCCCGAATTTGCGCGATAGCGATACATCTAACGAGAACTCATTAGGGCGATAAGTGCCCAGGGTGTTCTGGTTGCCATCAACCAGGTCAATCTGTCCCAAATTAAAATAACGTAATGAGGCGCCGATGGTGTTTCGGTCGTCTAATTTATGGGCATAGCTCAGGTAAGCCAAACTTACGTCTGGTACCAGCTGACGCAGCCACGGGCTGTATGATAATGACAGTGCATTTGCGGTACTGTCCATAAAAGTAAGCTTAGCCGGATTCCAGTAATTGGCGTTTACATCAGGCGAGAGCGCCACACCGGCATCGCCCATAGCACCTGAACGTGAATCTGGAGAAATAGTAAGAAAGGGTACGCCCGTAATTACCGCGTTTGATGAGGCTGAGCCATTGGTATTGGTACCGCCTGGACCAATAACCTGAGCCTTCGCCGTTACCGAAAATAGGAGCGAAAAAAGTGCAATAGGTATTAATTTAGGGGAGGTAAGCTTCATCATCAAAAGCGTTGTGTTTGTTTAAGTTTTGGCGTTATGAAAGTAAATAAACGCATAAATATTTAATAAGTTACAATAGACCAAATTTATTCAATTAATCATAACCAAATTTGCTTTATTTCGTTAAAGTTGAATTGTTAGATATTTTGAAAATTATATCAGTATATTGTGTGGGTGTTATCACACAATTTTTAATTAGATTTACGCTCTGAATAATTTTGATGCATGAAAATTACGTTTAGCAGGTGTGCATTTGTGCTGTTGGGCTCGGGTTTATTACTGGGCGCGTGCTCTCAAAAGCCGCAGTCTGAAAAGACCGGCATGGAATATAACAATAAGTATAACGGCGGGTTTCAATACTTCAAAAACACGCATCCGGCACCCGGCCCAGGTCTGGTACCTATTGAGGGTGGTACTTTTGTGTTGGGTGGAAGTGCCGGCGAGGATGTAAACTACGAATACAATAACATTCGCAAACGCAAATCCATCTCTACTTTTTATATGGATGAAACCGAGGTATCAAACCGTAACTGGTGCGAATACCTTTACTGGCTGCAAATCAACTTCCCGCAAGATCGTGAGTTGTATTATAATGCCGTGCCGGATACACTGGTTTGGAGACGTCCGCTCTCTTACAATGAGCCTTATGTAGAAAATTATCTGCGCCACGCAGCATTTCAGGATTACCCGGTTGTAGGTGTGAGCTGGAAACAGGCACAAGATTATTGCGACTGGCGTACCCAGCGCATGAACGAGAATATTCTGCGCCAGCAAGGTCGTTTGGTGGGTTGGAAGGATATGGCTAAAGATTCTACCAAAGGCAAAAGTGATCCTTTCAATACCGATATGTACCTGAATGGCCAGTACAAAGGTGCCGGTAAAGACGGTAAGCACATGATAGTTGACCTTAACCCGCTGGCTAAAAAAGACAGCTCGGGTAAAACACCTCATCGTGCTGTGCGCCTGGAAGATGGTATTATCCGCGCTGGCTATCGTTTGCCAACGGAGGCCGAGTGGGAGTATGCTGCCTTAGGCCTGGCTGGCAATACCCAGTTTGAAAACATTGAAGAAGGTAAAGTTTATCCATGGAACGGCATGGGCGTACGCTCGCCAAAAGCAAAAACCCGTGGTTTAATATTAGCTAACTTTAAGCGTGGTGGCGGCGACAACGCCGGTGTTGGTGGTTACCTGAATGATAAGGCCGACATTACCGCTCCGGTACGTTCATACGCGCCAAACGATTTTGGTTTGTATAACATGGCTGGCAACGTGAACGAGTGGGTGCAGGATACTTATCGCCAAACCTCATTTGAAGAATCTGATGATTTTAACCCTTTCCGTGGCAACGAGTTTACTGATAAACAATACTCAGATCCCGTAAAAGGTATCTATGCAAAAGATAAATATGGCCGCCCGGTAAAAGCACCGGCTAAAGCCTACAAGAAAATGACCTGGGCCGAGATGGTTGCGCAGCAAAACGGAGGTCAACCGGTTGCGGCTCAAACCCAGCAGGCAAACGGCGCCAAAGCTGCTCCTGCAGCTGCAGGTAGCACGCCACAAGCTTTGGCTACTGCAAAAAGCCCGCTTGTTGGCAAACCTTACAACCCGGATGCCCGCGGCATGAATGATACCGTTAATACCACTTTGTATGGTGTTACCACTCTGGTGAATGATCATTCTAAAGTTTACAAAGGCGGTTCATGGAACGATAGGATCTACTGGTTAAACCCAGCCTCACGCCGCTTTATGGATGAGGAGGAATCAAGCGCCGAGATCGGTTTCCGCTGCGCGATGAGCAATGTAGGTGGGCCTGAGATCAACCCACAAGGCAAGCCAGAGTTTAGCGTGAAAAAAGCTAAGCGCTTTAACCCTAAAAACTAATTGTTTGACAAACATATTAAAGCCCCGCAACAGCGGGGCTTTTTTGTTTTTATAGGCCTAACAATTTCATTATGCTTAATTGAAAAACATTCTATCGCATTTTAAGATTAATACCTATATTGGCCCCATTATTTTTTGATATGAAAAACCTCATTTCCACCACATTTTACGGTTATTTTAACTACGTAATCGCTTTGGTTACGCTGTCATCACCATGGTTGTTTAAATTCTGGCCTGTTGGCGGCGCTTCTTTGTTCTTGCCTATGGCTTTCGGCTGGTTCCAGCTGATTATGGCTATCTTCAGTGTTAACAAAGCAGGTTTCATGAAAGTGTTCCCTAACCAGATGCACCACTTGCTGGATGTGTTTTGCGGTTTTTGGCTGCTGGTTGCGCCATTCTTCTACGGTTTCTGCGATCGCGTAATGTGGCCGCACGTTATCCTGGGTGCTATCTTCCTTATCTTAGGTATCTGCACTAAAAACTCACCATTTACTAACAGAGCAACAGAAATGCTGCCTGAGGCTGGCATTCAGTCTTTAGACGCGCACGAAGGCCGCATCATGCACTAAGATATAAAGTCCGGTCAACGCCGGTTTTAAAAGCCCATGCTGATTTCAGTATGGGCTTTTTTTATGAACCAGGATTAACGGATTGATAGGATACTCAAGATTCCTTTTAACGTATTATCCTGAAAGTTTTATCAATTCGTTAAATCTCGGTTCTCTATTTGAATACTGATAAATAAGCCGTACCTTTGCGCCCGATTTGGCGATGTTGCCGAATTCGTTATTTTAATTCATGAACCCATTTAGTCAACTGGGAATCCGTCATGATATTGTTAATGCCATTACTGCGTTAGGTTTTGAAAACCCTACGCCCATCCAAGAACAAGCCATTCCGGTTTTGTTAACAGGCAGCAACGATTTTGTCGGATTAGCCCAAACAGGAACCGGCAAAACAGCTTCATTCGGGCTGCCCTTATTAGAATTGCTTGATTTTGAACAGAATCATCCGCAGGCACTTGTGTTGTGCCCTACGCGTGAGCTGTGTTTGCAAATTGCCAACGATCTTAAAAACTACGCCAAAAATATACCTGGCGTACACATTGTAGCCGTTTACGGTGGTGCCAGCATTTCAGACCAGCTGCGCCAGATAAAACGCGGTGTACAGATTGTTGTGGCCACACCAGGCCGTATGCTCGATATTATTGGTCGCGATGCGATTGATTTTTCGGGTGTACAATATGTAGTATTGGATGAAGCCGATGAAATGCTCAATATGGGCTTTCAGGAAGATATAGACAATATCCTGTCTACCACGCCAGAAGATAAAAAAACCTGGCTGTTTAGCGCTACCATGCCTGCCGAGGTACGCCGTATAGCCAAACGCTATATGGATAATCCTTTTGAGCTTACCATGGGCGAAAAAAACACTGGCAACCAGAACATCGAGCACGAGTACTATGTAGTGCGTGCCCGCGATAAGTATGCTGCCTTTAAACGTATTGTAGATTTCAACCCCGAAATTTTCGGTATTGTTTTCTGTCGTACAAAAATTGAAACGCAAGAGATTGCTGAGGCGCTGATCAAAGACGGCTACAATGCCGATTCATTGCACGGCGACCTTTCACAGCAGCAGCGCGACAAGGTAATGAAACGTTACCGCGAGCGCAGCCTGCAACTGTTGATTGCAACCGACGTAGCTGCCCGTGGTATTGATGTAAACAACGTTACCCACGTAATAAACTACTCGTTGCCTGATGAGATTGAGAACTACACCCACCGTAGCGGTCGTACTGCACGTGCGGGCAAAACAGGTGTATCTATCGCCATCATCAACTCAAAAGAGTTAGGTAAAATTCGCCAGATTGAACGCGTTATCGGTAAGAAATTTATTCCGGCCGAAATACCAACAGGTTTTGACGTTTGCGAGAAACAGCTGTTTGGTATGATCCATAAAGTGCATAACGTTGAAGTAAACGAACCACAAATTGAGCCATACATTACCCGTATTATGGATGAGTTTGTTGATATGGACAAAGAAGAGATTATCAAACGCTTTGCATCTATAGAGTTTAACCGTTTCCTGGATTATTATGAAAACGCACCAGATCTGAACGCTCCGGCAGATGATCGCGTTGGCAGAGAAAGAGGAGAAAAAGGTGGCGACAAATATGCGCGCACCGGTCAGCGTGGTGATTTTACCCGTTTGTTCATTAACCTGGGTTCGGTAGACGGCTTTAGCCGCGGCGACCTGTTGGGTTATATCTGCAACAGCTCTCGCATCAGCGGACGCATTGTAGGTAAGATTGATGTAAAAGGTGTTTACTCATTCTTCGAAGTGCCACATGCCGAAGTTGATAACGTTCAGAATGGCTTTAAAGGGGTAGATTTCCACGGCCGTGATGTACGTATTGAAGTTGCAGGCGAAGGCGTAAGCGAGAGCCGTGACCGTGGTAATGGTGGTGGCGGTCAGCGTCGTGATCGCGGCGATCGTAATGATCGTGGCAGCTACGGCGGCGGTAACCGCAGAGACCGTGATAACAACGGCGGCGGCAACAGAAATGGAAACAGTGGCGGTGGTTTCCGCGATTTCTCTGGCAAACGCCGTGAAGATCGTGGTGGCGAGCGCAAGAAACGTTACTAAAGTTGATTGAGTTGAATAAGTTGATTAGGTGAGTGATTTTATAACCATTCACTTAATCAACCCAATCAACCACTCGCTATAAAATACTAGTTTTTGTTTAAGTTTACAGATGGCCTCTTCGAGAAATCGGAGGGGCCTTTGTTATTCATAGCAATCAAAAATGATAGGCTGCCCCTAACCCTAATCCTGAGTTGAAGCTGGAGCTAAACAAGCTTCCGGTAGTTTTGTTTTCAGGTGTGGTAGAGTGATCGGTAATGCTTTGCGTTATCCACTGTATTGACCCCAGGCTAATGTTAATTGCGATGTGACGGGTTGGGAAAAACGCAAAGTTTGGACTTAAGGAAACAATGTTTTCTCTAATATCCATAGGATCTTTGCTGTCAAAAGAAGCAAGTACGCTTTCTGACAATAGCGGGAAGAAGGAAAACTTGTCTGTAATTTGAAAGTAATAACGCACCTCTAATCCACCCCCAATCATTTTTCTTTTAACGATGCTACCGCCGCTATAGCCTGGTCCGGCAACATAAGCAGTATCTTTCATGTAACTGTACATGGGCGTAATGCCAATAGCCCAGTGCTCGTTAATAAATTTGCCAATAGTTGGAGATATCTCAAGCTGCCGGTTTGTTGTATTGCTGCCAAAAGCTCCATTCGTTTTTTGGGTAAGATAACTTACGCTGCCGCCCAGATATAGCGTTCCCTTTTGGGTTTGGGCTTTAGCAAATAAAACACAGATGATGAAGGCTAGGGTTAAGGTGATCTTTTGCATGGTTTAGATATTAAGTTTTGGTAGGGTAAGATAGATAAAAAAGCCATGCTGCTGAGAGAGCGCAACGGTGATTAGCCATGTCAAGAATTAATGGTATTGATTATAAGAGGATTATTATTCAGAAACAGACGAATACTGGGGGGCTAAATGCAGCTTTGTTTTAGTTTGAATTTGTTAAGCCGACGCCTGTTTCTTTCTAATGCCAGCTAGTAACCCGCCGATTTAGATCTTAAATTGTCAATCACCAATTGATCATGTTACTTCCCAAACTCTATACTCACCGAGTCCGGATACAGTAAAGTAAGATGCTTGTCATCCAGTTTCTGAATCACAAATTTGGTGTAAGGTAAGTTGCCTTCAAACGAGGTAAAAATGGTATCGCCTTTAACAAAGTAATCCTCAGTTACGGGTGGCTGTCCGGTATCTTCGGTAAAGGTTTTATCGGTAATTTTTAGTTTGGTGCTGCCGTCGGCTGTTTTCCATTCGCCTTTAAGTTTTGGATTTGATTTAGATCCGCAGGCCGAGAGCATTAGCATGGCAGCAAGGCAACTGAAAGAGAATAATGTAAAGGGTTTCATGATGAGATCAGATTGAAGTTTAAAAAATCAGGTGGTTGGTGGTAGCGAAGATTAGCGGTTGAAGACTAAAGATTAGGATAATTTACATACCACCAATCTCTAATCTTCAATCCTTAATCTTTATCATCAATGCTTGTTTCTTAAGCGAGACTTAGCAATATATACGTGGTGGCCTTTTTTATCCACGTAAAAATAGCGCGAGTGTTTATCAATGTAAACCGCTTCGCCATTAGGGGCTACTTTGCCTTCGTATCGTTTATCGGCAACAACAGCGGCACCTTTAGACGCCAGTTCTGATGTTTTATGGCCAACATTTGTGGCGGCATGGCCAATGCTATGGCCAATTTTTTTTACGGTTTGTGCCTGTACCTGGCTTGCTAAAAGCAGGCCCGCGGCAAACAATACCGTTGTGAATAGCTTTTTCATAACAGGGTAAATTAAGTGTTAACAATTAACTTAACTCAATTGCTCTGCCAAATGTTTCATTTCTAATGCAGGTGGGCGTTTTTGATATAAAATAGCGTAAACCGCCTCGCAAATAGGCATAAAAACTTTATAGTTTTTGTTTACCTGGTGTAGGCAATTTACTGCATAATAGCCCTCGGCAACCATGTTCATCTCCAATTGGGCCGACTTTACCGTGTAGCCCTTGCCAATCATATTGCCAAACGTACGGTTACGGCTAAATTGAGAATAGGCGGTCACCAGTAAATCGCCCAGGTAGGCCGATTCTTTGATATCACGGTCAATAGGGTGCACGGCCTCCACAAAACGTTCCAGCTCGCGGATGGCGTTAGAGATGAGTACCGACTGGAAGTTATCGCCATAACCTACGCCGTGACAAATGCCGCTGGCAATGGCGTAAACGTTTTTAAGTACGGCGCCATATTCGGTACCGTAAATATCATCGCTCACAATGGTTTTGATGTACCGGTTGTTAATCATTCCGGCAAAACAAGCCGCCAGTTCGGTATCAGGCGAAGCAATAGTAAGGTAGGAGAGTTTCTCCAGTGCAACCTCTTCGGCATGGCAGGGGCCGCTTAATACCAGCAGGTTACTGAATGGGATGTTGTATCGCTGATTTAAAAATTCACCAATAATCAGGTTTTCATCAGGTACGATACCTTTAATGGCCGATACCACTTTCTTGCCCGCCAGATCTTCAGGGGTAATATCTGCCAGCGCTTCTTTCAAAAAGGCCGCCGGTACGTTAAGCACAATAAATTCGGCCTGACTAATAATATGTTTTAGATCTGTACTGATGTGCTGTGCCGGTATACTTACCTCTACCGAGCTAAGGTAGTTGGGGTTATGCCTGAAACGTTCTATGTGTTCTGCCTGCGTTGCGCTGCGCATCCACCAGTAAATCTCTTTCGGGGTGGCGTTGTCAGTAAGCATTTTAATATTGGCAGTAGCCCAGCTGCCGCCACCAATAACCGCTACAGTATTTTTGTTAGTATGCATTTATTCTAGAATATCAACCGGGCGCAGGTTGTTTGCAACCCGGAAGGACAAAGTAATGAAAAATATTATACTGTGGGAGCAGGGAATTTGCGATTTGGGTTAGCGAATGGTGTAAGATGGTTTGGATCGTGTCATGCTGAGGAACGAAGCATGACACGATCGCAAATAAAAAGCGCCATCCAGCAAAGAATGGCGCTTGTAAAATATCTAATTAACTGATCTCTAATTCCTAGCCTTACTTCTTATCCCCGCTATACAGGTTCGATTTATCAACCTTTTCTACTTCCTGTTTATCTTTCAGGGTTTTGGAGATGGCTTCAAACGGACCTGCAACCACTTCTTCGCCGCCTTTCAGGCCTGAGAATACCTGTATATAAGTGTCATCCTGAATGCCGGTAGTTACAGGCACTTGTTTCACTTTGCCGGCATCGTACACAAACACATAAGTTTTTACCTGTGGGGTGTTGGTGGTTTTTGCCTTATCGTTCTTAGGAGCAGATTTGTCTACGTCTTTTTTTGCTTTAGTGCTATCCTCACGGGTAGTTACAGACATGATGGGTACCGAAAGCGCCCTGGCTTTGTTGGTATGAATGTCTACCGTAGATGTTAATCCCGGACGGAAAGGCGATGGGTTTTTAGCATCTTTCTTCATTACATTAGCGTACGATGTGGCATCGATACGAACCTTTACGGTAAAGTTAGTCACCTGGTCTGCATTGGTGCCCACCACATTGGCCGAGCTGCCAATCTCGGTCACCACGCCTTTAAATTTTTTACCGTTGAAAGCATCGATCTCGATATCAGAAGAATCGCCGATGGCTACGCGGTTAATGTCGTTCTCGTTTACGTCAACGTTTACATCCATGGCGCTCAGGTCAGATATAGTCATAATCTCGGTACCGGCAAATTGCTGGGTACCCAGTACGCGCTCGCCTTTCTCTACCGATAGTTTTGATACCACACCATCAACCGGGGCATAGATGCTGGTTTTAGCCAGGTTATCATTAGCCTCTTTAACAGAAGCGGCGGTTTGGGCCAGGCCGTAACCTGCACCGGTTAAGTTTTGTTTGGAGGCTTCCAGCGATGCTTTGGCACCGGCATATTCGGCACGGGCGGCATCAAACTCAGATGCGGTGAGTACTTTGGCTTCATACAACTCTTTGCTGCGTTTGTATTTGGCGGCCACATTATCAAAAGTAGCTTGCGCCTGCGCCAGCATTTGTTTTGAATTGCCCACGCTGGCTTTTTGGGTGTTGTATGATGCCACGGCACGATCATATCCCGATTGCAAAATATCAGGCCTGATGCGGCACAGCAGCTGGCCTTTCTTTACCACATCGCCTTCTTTAATAGGTAACTCTACAATCTCGCCCGATACTTCCGGACTGATCTTTACCTCAACCTCCGGTTTGATCTTGCCGCTGGCAGATACCGTCTCGGTAATATCGCGTACGACGGCTTTTTCTGTAGCTATTTTTGTTTTGGCTGGCTTGCCAATTACGCCCGTCACCTTAAGTACGATGAGCAGCACAACTAAAACGCCGAAGCCGTAAAGAATATATTTGGTAGTTTTTCCCATGTGATGGTTAAGCTTTAGTGTATTATAAAAGTATGGGTTTGCCCAGGTAATAGTCAATCACCTTACTGCGGAAGATCATCTGGTACCGGGCCTGTATCATATCGTTTTGTGACTTATTAAGATTGGTGAGCGAGGTGTTATAATCAAGCGAATTTACCAGTCCCACGTTATAACGTTGCTGTATCACATTAAAAGCATCTTTGTTGGCCTGGTAAGTTTGCATGGCCGATTGATACTGGTTACCCGCTGCACGCGCATCCAATACCGCCTGATAAATAGTTTTAGCCAGGTTGTTTTTGGCCAGTTGAGTGCTCACCTGTGCGTTGGCAAAATTGATCTTTGCTTTTTTTACCGAAGTATGCGCGTTGAAGCGATTAAAGATCGGTATCTGTAAACTCACACCCACGCCTTGGTAAAAGTGATCGCTCAGCTGTTCGCCAAAAGGATAGTAAGCGGTTTGGCCATTGGGTAAAAACTTACGGTTGGCATCAGAGTAGTTAGAACCTATCTGCGAAAAAAGCGCTAATGAAGGGAAGTAACTGCCTTGAGCAACCCTCACGCCCTGTTTATAAATAGCCTCTTGTGCTTCGGCCAGTTTAACATCGGGGTTAACCGTTAGGGCGGTTTGTAAAATCTCGTCTGCTGCAAACAGGGTTTGTACGTCGGTAATCTTACTTATGTCCGGGCGTTCAACATCAATATGGGTTGATGGGTCCATCTCCATATATTGTTTTAGGACCAGTACAGACAGATCCAGCTGATTTTGTGCGTTAGTAAGATTCAGCTCTGCGGTTGAAACGCCTGCTTTGGCTTGCGAGAGGTCGGCCAGGGTTTGGTTGCCTACCTTAAAGTTGATATCAGAGCGATTGAGCGTTTGCTTGGCAATATCCAGTTGCTGATTGGCGGCGTTTACCAGATCCTGGTTGGTGAGGATCTGCAGAAAGTCAACAATGACGCTCAGCACCAGATCGTTTTTGATTTTGGCCGTGTTTGATTTATCGGCATCAACAACCAAACGGTTCTGAATAATCTGGTTGCGTAGCTGCCCGCCCTGGAAAAGCGTAACCTGTGCCGTTACCGATCCATTAACCAGAAAGGTGGTTTGATTGGCCGTGTATTGATAGGTGGTAGGGTCAAGGCTTCGGCCAAAGTTATAAGATGCCTGCGGCGATGAGCTGACCGATGGCAGCATGTTGTATTTGGCCTGTTTAAGATTGGCATCATCCAATGCCTCACTAAACTGAGCCTGTTTTATGGTGAGGTTGCGCTCTAGCGCCAGGTCGACCGCCTTTTGCAGGCCAATTTTTTCTTGCGCGTTGCTGGATAATGCTGCACACAAGAACAGAGCGCAGGCAACCGGAGTAATTTTTGATTTAAAAAATGCGCTCATCATATGGTTGTGGTACAGTCTGAAGGTTTTTGCATAAATAAGCGTTCGAAATTTTGACGGTAATAACAGACTACCTAACTTAGATCAATGTACTTTTTTAAAACCCCCTGGTTACTAAAAAAAATATATCCTGCATTAACATGGAACCGTACCCGGGGAGAAAAAGTCATTTATCTTACCTTTGACGATGGCCCTATCCCAATTGTTACACCGTTTGTTTTAAATATTTTAAAGCAATATAATGCAAAAGCCACGTTCTTTTGCATTGGAGATAATGTTAAAAAACATCCGGAGGTTTTTAATGAGGTGAAGGCCGGGGGGCACGGCATAGGTAATCATACCTTTAATCATTTAAAAGGATGGGTAACTGATGATGATACGTATGTTGCCAACTTTTTAAAATGTGATGAGTTGTTGCATACATCATTGTTCCGGCCGCCGTATGGGCGGATCAAGCGCTCGCAGGCGGACAAGCTGCGCGGGGTGCGTCCGGAGGTGCAGATCATAATGTGGGATATGTTGAGTGGAGATTTTGATTTGAACCTCGACCCGGAAATTTGTTTGAAAAAAGTAATTAAGCATACGCAAAACGGCTCGGTAGTCGTTTTTCATGATAGTCTGAAAGCGTTTCCGCGATTGGAATATGTGTTGCCCCGTGCGCTGGAATATTTAAGCAAGCAGGGCTTTTCTTTTAAGGCTTTGGCATAGCCGCAGGGTACATAGTGTATCGGGCGGCGTTAAAAGCAAGCGGCGGATAATAGCCCGCTTATTTGGAAGCGCTTGTTTTTAAGGTTTTATTTACCTCAATTAAACAATAATTATTTGTTGCGATTGGGTTAAATGTGTTAGTTTTGTACCGTTTTACAGATTGGTTTTACATGGATCGTCTCAATTATATCAATAGCGGAAACGCCGCTTATATTAACTCCCTTTACGAAGCTTATCAACAAGATCCCGAATCGGTTGATTACGGATGGCAGAAATTTTTTGAAGGTTTTGATTTTGGCAGGGACAACCCTGCTGCCGGCGCTTCTTTTGAGGGTAGTACCCCAGAGCATGTGCTCAAAGAAATTAATGTGCTGAACATGATTAACGGCTACCGTAGCCGTGGTCACTTGTTTGCCAAAACTAACCCGGTGCGCGAGCGTCGTAAATATTTCCCTGGCAGGGAACTGGAAACCTTCGGCCTTACAGATGCCGATATGGATACCGTTTTCAATGCCGGTGTTGAAATTGGCCTAGGCCCGGCAAAACTGCGTGATATTCGTGAGATGCTGGAGCAAACTTATTGCGCCGCCATCGGTACAGAATATACTTACCTGCGTAACCCTATTAAGGTAAAGTGGTTTCAGGACAGGATGGAGCCTGGCCGCAACACGCCAAACTTTAGTGCCGACGAAAAGAAGAAAATGCTGAGCAAGCTGAACGAGGCTGTAATCTTCGAAAGCTTCCTGGGTACCAAATTCCTGGGTCAGAAACGTTTCTCGCTGGAAGGTGCCGAAGCATTGATTCCTGCCCTTAACTCAGTTATCCTGAAAGGTTCTGAGCTGGGTATTGAGGAGTTTACCATTGGTATGGCTCACCGCGGTCGTTTGAACGTGCTGGCTAATATCATGGAGAAAACTTACAAAGAGATTTTCTCTGAGTTTGAAGGTAAAAACTACGACCTGGACTCACCATTTGGCGGCGACGTTAAATATCACCTGGGTTACTCAACAGATATTGCTGCACCCGGTGGCAAAAAGGTACACCTGAGCCTTTGTCCAAACCCGTCTCACCTGGAAGCAGTAGATCCGGTGGTTGAAGGTTTGACCCGCTCTAAAATTGACTTTAAATATGAGGGCAACTACTCTAAAATTGCCCCTATCCTGATACACGGTGACGCTTCTGTTGCCGGACAAGGCATTGTTTACGAGGTATTGCAAATGGAGCACCTGGAAGGTTACCGTACAGGTGGTACCATCCACCTGGTGATCAACAACCAGATTGGTTTTACTACCAACTATCGCGATGCCCGCTCAAGTACTTATTGTACAGACGTTGCTAAAACCGTACTGTCGCCGGTATTCCACGTAAACGGTGATGACGCTGAGGCTGTGGCCTACGTAATCAACCTGGCTATGGAGTACCGCCAAACGTTCAATAGCGATGTGTTCATCGATATCCTGTGCTACCGTCGTTTCGGTCACAACGAGTCTGACGAGCCTAAATTCACCCAGCCGGTATTGTACAAAGCCATTGAGGGACACGCTAACCCGCTGGAAATTTACAAAGGCAAACTGATTGCCGAAGGTGTGGTTACTGCAGATGACGCGAAAAAACTGGAAGCAGATTTCCGCGCCGTATTGCAGAAAGACCTGGACGAAAGCAAATCGCTGGAGCGTTTTACCGAAAGCAAACCAATGTTCCTGGGCGCATGGCAAGGCCTGCACCTGGCAACAGAGAAAGAAATGTCGGCAACGATGGATACTGCCGTGTCTGAAAGCGAACTGCTGGAAGTGGGCCGTAAACTGACCGAGTTGCCAAAAGATAAAAACATCTTCAAAAAGATTGAGAAGCTGTTTGATGATCGCCGTAAAATGGTTGAAGAAACCAAAACGTTTGACTGGGCAATGGGCGAGCTGATGGCTTACGGTACCTTACTGAAAGAAGGCCACCCCGTGCGCCTGAGCGGTGAGGACGTAAAACGTGGTACTTTCTCACACCGTCACGCGGTAATTACCCTGGCAGATTCTGAAGAAGAGTACGCCCCGATCAGAAGTATTGAAGGTGCTGCTAAATTCTCTATCTATAACTCCCTGCTGTCTGAGTACGGTGTATTAGGTTTTGAATACGGCTACGCACTGGCTAACCCACATGCTTTAACCATTTGGGAAGCACAGTTTGGCGACTTCTTTAACGGTGCGCAGATTATTATTGACCAGTACATTGCCAGCTCTGAAACTAAATGGCAGCGTGGTAACGGTTTAGTAATGTTATTGCCACACGGTTTTGAAGGTCAGGGCCCAGAGCACTCATCAGCACGTATTGAGCGCTTTATGGAGCTTTGTGCCGATAATAATATCCAGGTGGCTAACTGTACCACGCCGGCCAACTTCTTCCACATCATGCGTCGTCAGCTGAAACGTGAGTTCCGTAAGCCGTTGGTGATCTTCTCGCCAAAAAGCTTACTGCGCCACCCGGCCTGCGTATCGCCTATCAAAGATTTCACCGAAGGCAAGTTCCAGGAGGTGATTGATGATAGCTACGCTGATGCAAAGAAAACTAAACGCGTATTGTTTGTATCTGGTAAATTATACTACGAGTTACTGGAAAAACAACAGGCTGATAAACGCAAAGACGTTGCCATTGTGCGCGTTGAGCAGCTGTATCCAACTCCGGTTGCGCAGATGCAAAAAGTTGCGGCTAAATACAGCAATGCCAAAGAGGTGTACTGGATTCAGGAAGAGCCTGAGAACATGGGTGCATGGCCATACATGCTGCGCAAGTTCCGCAACAGCGGCTTAAACCTGGATATGATCTCTCGTAAAGAGAGCGCCAGCACCGCTACCGGTTATTCAAAACAACACACCCGTCAGCAACTGTACATCATTGGTAAAGCCTTTGAATCTACAGCGGATGGCAGCGTAAAAGATACAGTAACAAAAACTGCCGACAACATGTCAAAAGTTGTGGCAGATTAATTTTAAGTGAGTTGTGAATAGTGAGTTGTGAGTGGAAAGGGGTTAAATAGAACCTTACTACTCACAACTCACTATTAACAACTCACCACTCACAAAAGACAAAATACACTACTTAACAATATGAGTTTAGAGATCAAAGTTCCGCCGGTAGGCGAATCGATAACCGAGGTAACCCTTTCGCGCTGGATCAAAAAAACAGGCGATGTTGTTGCGATGGACGAAGTGATAGCCGAGCTGGAATCAGACAAGGCCACTTTTGAGCTTACTGCTGAAAAAGACGGAACTTTAACCACCTTGGTCGCAGAAGGTGATACCCTTTCTATTGGGGCTCCTGTTGCAAAAATTGAAGAAGGCGCGGGCGCTGCTGCCGCAGCTCCAGTAGCAGCTGATAGTAGCAGTAGCACTCCGGTTGCTGCTGCAGAAACTACTACTGCCACTGCTCCTGCTACTTCAAGCACTATTGATATTAAAGTTCCGCCGGTAGGTGAGTCAATCACCGAGGTTACCCTGTCTCGCTGGATCAAAAAAGACGGCGATCAGGTAGCGATGGACGAAGCCATTGCCGAACTGGAATCAGACAAAGCTACTTTTGAACTGACTGCTGAGCAGGCAGGTACCCTGAAAACCATTGCTAAAGAAGGTGATGTGTTAGCTATTGGTACTGTTGTTTGCCAGATTGCTGCTGGTGCCGGCGCTGTTGCTGCCGCACCAAAAGTTGAAGCTGCTGCCGTTGCTGCAGGTGCTCCTGCCGCTCAAAACTCAGCAAGCTATGCTGCTGGTACCCCGTCACCTGCTGCCGGTAAAATACTGGCTGAAAAAGGTGTTGATCCTGCATCAGTAAATGGTACAGGTGTTGGTGGCCGCATTACTAAAGCCGATGCCATCAGCGCACAAAAAGCTAACGAGAACCCACAAGGTCGTGTTGAAGGTGCTAAAATACCGGTACCATCTGTACAAGCTACACCTGCTGTTAAAGCAGACGCACGCGGCGAGCGCAGAGAGAAAATGACCTCATTACGCAAAACCGTTGCCCGCCGTCTGGTAGCCGTTAAAAACGAGACTGCCATGTTAACTACCTTCAATGAGGTGGATATGGCGCCAATTATGGAGCTGCGTGGTAAATACAAAGACAAATTCAAAGAGAAACATGGCGTAGGTCTTGGCTTCATGTCATTCTTCACCAAAGCCGTTACCGAGGCGTTGAAAGAGTGGCCTGCCGTTGGTGCCCGCATTGAAGGCGAAGAAGTAGTATACAGCAACTTTGCTGATATCTCTATCGCTGTATCAGCACCAAAAGGTCTGGTGGTTCCGGTAATCCGTAACGCTGACGCAATGAGCCTGGCTGAGATTGAGAAAGCTATTGTTGCCCTGGCTGTTAAAGCCCGCGAAAACAAGCTGACACTGGACGAAATGACCGGCGGTACCTTTACTATTACCAATGGTGGCGTGTTCGGTTCAATGATGTCTACTCCAATCATTAACTCACCACAATCTGCTATCCTGGGTATGCACAACATCGTAGAGCGCCCTGTTGCCATTAACGGGGAGGTAGTAATTCGCCCGATGATGTACCTTGCCCTGTCATATGATCACCGTATCATTGACGGTCGTGAGTCTGTAAGCTTCCTGGTGAAAGTAAAACAACTGCTGGAAGATCCTGCAAGATTGTTACTGGGTGTTTAATTTGATTTAAGATTCCGGAAGTTCGATTTCGGATTTACATAAGAGCCCTGGCTGATAGCCGGGGCTTTTTTTGTAGCATTACTACATCATCCCATTATGTCATTGCGAACGAACGTGCAGGGGCTGTGTTGAGGAGTGAGGAGAAATCTTAGCCCCCATGTTTATGGATGCCTGCTAAGTAGATCGTATATAAGTATGGGGGCTAAGATTTCTCTTCCGCTCCCGCACTCAGCCCTTCCCTCGTGCTCATCGAAATGACATGAAGGTAAGAAGAAAACGAGGCCATTCCCTTAAAAATCAAAAACCCAGCCATGG
The DNA here is from genome assembly GCF_041080815.1 of Mucilaginibacter yixingensis. NCBI lineage: Bacteria > Pseudomonadati > Bacteroidota > Sphingobacteriia > Sphingobacteriales > Sphingobacteriaceae > Mucilaginibacter > Mucilaginibacter yixingensis. The sequence continues at coordinate 355,546 of NZ_CP160205.1, forward strand.
CCGGGTTTTTAACTTTGTTTGTTTAGTGGTCAATACAGATGACTTTGGCTGACTAACGGACGGGTAGCCGCCACCTGTATTAATTAGTGTCCGTAACACAAAAGAATATCTTTTTTAAAATCACAACAACCAGTAAAAAGATATTTTAATAACCTCAACTTTGACGATGCAATGATAGCGTATTTGCTCTTTTCAAGCACATTTTATCAATAGCACTATCGGTGCGTTTGGTAGCACTATTTGGAAATCGGTTTAAACATGTTTGTTTAGGCCGACTGCTGTCTGAAGGTTTCTGGCGTGATGCCCGCCTGCTTCCTGAAAAAGCGGCTGAAGTAGGAAGGTCCCTTGAAACCAAGCTCGTAGGCTATTTGTTTGATGGGTTTTTTACTATGGCTTAGCTCGCGCTTGGCCTCAATAAGGGTATAATTATAGATTAGCTGACTTACGGTGATGCCCATCTGCGCTTTCACAATTTGGTTAAGACGCTTGCTGCTCACCCCAATTTTATCGGCATAAAACTCATTGGTTTTCTGGTCGCGGAAATGGTCGCTCACCAGCCGGAACAATAGTTGCAAGCGCTCGTTGTAAAAGCTGCGACCACCGTCGCCATCTGTGCTGATGCGAAACAGGTGGGTAAGAAAAGCTTCGGTATACCAGTGCAGCAACTTCAGGTCATTATTAGCGTGGTACTCGCGCTCCATCAGCTCAAATAGGTAATTCAGTTCAGTGAGGCAGCCCTCCGGAATGTACAGCGCGTTATTATTAAACGGCACAAACATCAGGCGGTATTCACTTTCCTCAATCGAGTCAAAAAACCATCGGTCAAAAACAATTACGTTGCTTTTTATGAAGTGGTTGGGCAACGTATGTACCTGGTTGCGTGCAATTAAATAAATGCTGTTTTTATGGATGGGATAAGAAACAAAGTCTATATAATGTTGCAACTCGTTATCTTCCAGAAACCACACAATGGCATAAAAGTCAAGCCGGTGGCTGGGCACAAACTCGTCAAACTTTAACAAGTGCCCCTGCGTAGCCACAAAGTTATGGCCAAGGCTATGCGAAATTATTTCCTGGTCTGGCTTCATACCTGCGGTAGCTGATCAGGGCTAAGTTACAATCCTTTTGTGTATTAAACCAATCGCTTCATAGAGCTAATCACGCCCAGGTGTAAGCCGTCATGAAAAGGCAGAAATTGCACGGCTTCGTGGACGTTGGTAATGGCAACACCATAGCGGGTTGTCCACGGGGTGTAGTTATCAAATAGCTCGGTTGTTAAATCGGCCTCCAATTGATCAAGTGTCGAAGTAAAAAGTGTTTGAATAATGGCCATATCATCGGCGCCAAACTCGCGCTCAGGCCTGGTGCCGCTTTTATAAAGATCCCAAAACGCAACATCAACTTTGAGATCCACTCCTCCGCGCAAATAGCAAATGTTTTGTTGCGATGCTACCATGTGGCCCAGGTTCCAGGCAATATTATTGTTGAAACCAGCCGGGATACGATTCAACTGCTCTAAAGAAAGTTCAGTAATCATGCCCAATAAAAACCGGCGGGGCTGACGTATAAGATCAATAGCGTTATTCATGGTAGTAGATGATTAAATTTCTGTGATCAATTTTTTATAAACGGCAATTCGGTCGGCATGTAGTCCCTCATGAAATGGGAGATAGCAAAGCACGTCGTTAACGTTGTTCAGTTCGATATCATGACGATTAACCCAAGATGTGTAACCAGCAAAGTAGTTACTGTCCAGATCTGCCTGTAATTGATGCAGGGTGCTAATGAGGAGCTCCTTTATTTCGGTAATTTCCTCGTCACCAATAAATCGCTCAGGCTTGGTGCCCGGTGCGTACTCTTCCCTCATCTGGGCAGTCACCCGCATAGGTGCATTAGCGCGCAGGTAACATAAGCCCTGCTGGGCTGATACCAGGTGGGCTAAATTCCAGATAATATTGTTTTTGAAGCCTTGCGGAATGTGGTTTAATTGTTCGGCGTTGAGGTCATCAATACCGGCAATTAGTTTTTGTCGGGTTTTGATGAGGGTGTCTATAAGTTTGTTCATCGGTATAAAAATAGGAATTACCTCTCCTAAATCCTCTTCCAAAAGCGAGGTCTTCATAAAAAACTTTTTTTAGAGAAGAGTTGACGAGTAGGTTATTTTCCAAATTCAGCCAACCTTCATTTAACTGTGTGTAGCTTAGCGCGCCGTTTCTTAAAGGCCATCTCAAAAGGAGAGGGTTGGGGCGAGGTGATTTTATTTTACCTTTGCAGATCAAAAGCGAGCACACTCAACTAATGCAGGATATTGCGCTAAATAACCACAAAGCTTCAGACAAACCCATCTGGTATTTCCTGCTTTTGTGGACTATACTCAACATCATCCAGGCCGCCACGTTAGAGGTTCACCCCGATGAAGCTTACTACTGGCTTTACAGCCGGTTTATGGATTGGGGTTATTTTGACCACCCGCCAATGGTGGCCATATTTATCCGCGTTGGCGATGCCATTATGCATAATGAGCTGGGCCTGCGCCTGGTAACGGTGTTGGTAAGTCCGCTAAGCATTTGGTTGCTGTGGCAAACGCTTAAACCTTATGCGGTGAGCGCCAAATGGTTTATCCTGGTGGTATCGGGCCTGGTTATTTTGCACATGTATGGCTTTACCACCACGCCAGATGCGCCGCTGTTTTTCTTCACCGCACTATTTTATTATATCTATCAGCGTTACGTTGAACACGATAAAATGAAATGGGCCCTGCTGCTGGCCCTTATTATAGCCGGACTGCTCTACAGCAAATACCATGGTATTCTGCTGATTGGGTTTACGGTACTCAGTAACATCAAACTTTTAAAACGCCCTTCGTTTTGGTTGATTGTGGTGTTATCTGCAGTGTTGTTTATGCCTCATGTTTGGTGGCAAATGCAGCATCAGTATCCGTCGCTCAGGTATCATTTGTATGAGCGCTCGTCATCAGGTTATGATGTGTCGCGTACGTTACTTTACCTGCCGGGGCAGTTTGTAATGGCCGGTCCGCTCATCGGCTGGTTTCTTTTCGGCTTTACGGTGACTACTAAGATCAAGGATGCGTTTATCCGCTGCCTGATGGTCAACTTTATTGGTACCATCGCCTTTTTTATGCTGAGCACCATTAAAGACGATGTACAATCGCACTGGACGTTGATTGGCTTCGCGCCATTGATTTTGCTGGTGATGATCCGCTTTAGCCAAACCCAATATCAGCCGCGCTGGCTGATGCGGCTGGCGGTGGTTAATGCTGCGCTGATTGTTTTGCTGCGCATTGGCTTGATGGTTGGCGTGCCGTTCATTAAACAGAGCTCGCGCTTTCAAAGCTATTATGGTTATAAACAATGGGCGCAACAAGTAAAGCAACGGGTGGGCAATAGCTATGTAGTGTTCATCAGCGGTTTTCAGGATGCGTCTAAATATTGCTACTATACCAACAGCACCAAGGGCTTTGATTATGATGCACGCGAGTATCGACGCACGCAGTTTGATATCTGGCCTATTGAAGATAGCCTGCAACATAAACGCACCTATTACCTGCTGGATTTTCATGCACAGGGATCATTTCAACTGGATAGCTTTAAAACGGCACGCGGCCAATGGTACGGTACCTGGTTAAATGATACGCGCATGTATCAGAAAGTGGATATCCAGGCTGATAAAGGCAAGGTGAAAGCTGCACCGGGACAGAAAATCGTCTTTAACCTTACGGTGAACAACCCATACAATCACACCATCAGCTTTAAAAACGAAGGCTACCCGCATGAACTGGTGATGGCGGCCTGCTTTTTACAGGGCGACCAAAACACCGGCGGTGAGCAAGCCGGCGACGATTTTAACCGCATTACCTTAAAGCCCGGCCAAACCGCGCCTTACCGCTTTGTGGTAGCTGCACCAAAAACTAAAGGAAAATATGTGCTGGTGTTCTCTATCCGCACAACGCCTTTTCCCGGCGGGCGCAACAGCCGGGCTATAGATTTTACGGTTGAATAAACATCTCTTTTACTATGATTAAAAAATTATACCTCATTATTGCTTTTTGTGTGCTAACGGCCGGCAGTGCCATGGCTCAATCTGTAGATGTGCATTTTAATGCACTAGGCTTTCTGGATAACCACGAGTACAAAGAGTTTATAGATCGCTCGCACACCTACTCGGGCACCCGCACAGCGCTCGATTTTGGTTTGAAGCTCGATTCTGTTAACAGTTTTATTGTTGGTGTGAATGCATTGCATGAGTTTGGCGCCCGTGTGTTTTTTGGTAAGGTTGATCCGGTGGCTTATTACCAATATAAAAGCAGCAACTGGCAGTTCAATGCAGGTATGTTCCCGCGCGAGGGTTTGATTAGCGACTACCCGCGTGCGTTGTTGAATGATACGCTGCGCTACTATCGCCCCAATGTAGAGGGTTTGCTGGCGCAGTATCATGATAAACATTTTAAAGAAACCTTCTGGTTGGACTGGGTGAGCCGCCAAACCGCTACTGACCGCGAACAGTTCTTGTTCGGGGCATCGGGTAGATATTATCCAAAAGTTGATGGTAGCTTTTATATCTCGCACTATTTCCTGCTGCTGCATGATGCTGGTGCGGCGGTACTGTTGCCAAATGACCATATTAATGATAACGGCGGTGCACAGGTTCGCTTAGGTTTAGATCTGACCCACAAACAGCGCCTGTTCGACTCATTGACCGTTGAGGCCGGTGGCATGTTCTCGTTAGAGCGCTCGCGCGGTATTGATGGTTTCCAGACCCCAAAAGGTGTGGTGGCCAGTGCCTACTTTGGCTACCGCCGCTTTGCTATATATGACGAGTTTTACAAAGGCGAAGGCAGCCATATTGATTACGGCGACTCCTACTACTCGTTCCGTACCTATAACCGTGTGGACGTGATCTATACCCCGTTCCTGTTTAAAAATATCAAAGGGCAGTTTATCTTCAGCTTCCATCAAACAACCCAAAGCACGGGCAGCAACCAGCAGTCATTTAGGATTACTTATGACTTGGGCAGGAAGACGATTGCCAAGTTTAAGGATTGATGAATAGTGAGTGGTTGATTGAGTTGATTAAGTGAGTGGTTGAATGGGTATAGTATTTCGCTTCCAACTACTCACTTAATCAACTTAATACAACTCAATCCCCCCAATAAAACCTATCAAACACCGTTACCATAATCTAATCAAAACCCAAATCAATGAAACTAAAATTGTTATCCTTTACATTCCTCTTTTTCGCGGTCACGGGCGTGGCTTCGGCGCAGGTGAATGAGCTGAGTACCTGGGGAGCCTGGTTCCACACGCAGAAATTTTCTGAGCACTGGGGAATCATGTTCGACGGACAGTTCCGCTCGGCGCACCACGCTGCTTATTTGCGCAATGTGTTATTGAGACCCTCTGTGGCTTATCATTTCAGTAAAACCAAAAATGTATCATTGGGCTACGCTTATGTGGCTACCAATGGTCGCAACCCGGCAGGCGAGCATACCTTCCGTCCAGAGCACCGCATTTTTGAACAATTTATTGTAAACCACAAAGCAGGCACCAACACCAACGTGATGCACCGCTTTAGACTGGAACAGCGCTTTCAGGGCAAAACGGCCACACAGCCGGATGTGTTCTCTCAGCGTTTCCGCTATTTTGTTCGCGGTGTAATTCCGGTGAACAACAACCAGCCAACCTTTACCAAGGGTACCTTTGTAGCCCTGCAAAATGAGGCGTTTGCCAACGTGCAAAACAAAAATCAGGTAAACAAACATGTGTTTGATCAGAACCGTGCCTATGCGGCCTTCGGTTACCGTTTAAGCAAGCTGATGGATATTGAGGCAGGTTACCTTAATCAATACATTAAACAGGCCGAGGCTTACACCATTAACCATGTGGCGCAGGTGGCAGTTTATACCAGGTTTTAATGTGATAAGGTTAAGTTTGTAATTACAATCGCGTCATTTCGAGGAACGAAGCAGTCTCTGTACAGGCAAAGCGGATATGTAAGTCCGATTGTCCTTCGCAGAGATTGCTTCGTTCCTCGCAATGACGCTTTTATTTAGTAGCAGTTATCGTTTCGTAAAAGGCTTGTTTTTGTCTATTAGAATTTATATTCTTTCAATATCTCCGCTGCCCGTTGATGATTTCATGACGCTTTTTGGCGAGCCTGCATAATGGATATCGCCACTGCCTGATGAGTGTGCCATCAGGTTCTCGCTCACCCTGATGCTTACATCACCGGAGCCGCTGGTGCTTACGTTGGCAGATGCGGTAGACAGGTCACGGCCATCAAAATCGCCCGAACCTGATGTTTTTACCGAGCAGTTAGTAGCGCGTCCGCGTAGCTGGATATCACCTGATCCGCTTATCTGCGTGGTCAGCAGGTTTACATCAACCCTGCCGTCAAAATCGCCGGAACCGGAGATGTTTAGCGCCAGCCTATCAGCTTTTAGTCCGCTTTTAAATGATACATCGCCTGCACCACTCATACTGATGCCGCTAATATTGCGGACACTGATATAAATGATCATCTTACCATGATTGAAAAAGTTGTCCCAGTGGAAGCCTTTTTTCATATAGATCCTCAGTTCGCCATCACGTACCTCAGTAATAATGTTGTCAATTACTTTGGGAGAAGCGTCGACCTTTACAGATTCGGTACCGCCTTGGGTAATTACCAGGTCGCACGAGGTGCTGGAGCTAATGGCATGAAAGCCGGTCAGGTGGCGGTCCTGCACCTCGGCAGCAGCGCTTAAGCCAGCCAGCATAGCCAGAACAAAAATAATTTTAGCGATTGATTTCATGTTTGATGTTTGTTTAGTATAAGATGCGTTGGGGGAGCAACAGGTTGCACTAAAATTAAACTTTTTTAGCCATTGCTGATAAGCGCTATGGTTGTTCTGCTTTTATCTCTTCTGATTCATTTCGGCCTCAAGTTTCTTTTTAACTCTTTTAATTCCTTTTCAGAATTGTTAAATAATCAGGAGAGGGTGATTGCGATTTTAAACATGATGATATTGGTTTGGTTTGTATCTCAAATATATTGATTTACGGTATCCAAAACATTGTCTGAAATTGATATACAGCGCCTTTTGTGAAATAAATTACCTTTTAAAATATGTTTTTTGTCACAAAAACGTTATAGTTGCACGTTGTAACGCAAGTGGGCCTGGCATTAGTAGATGGTCAACTTTATTGATATTCATATATTGTAGGTATAATTGTTTAATTTTGCGCCATGATTCAAGGGATTATAGTAGCGGTAGTTTTTGCAGCAGCGTTGTTTTACCTGGGCCGCAAGGCTTATGCATCGTTGTTTGTAAAAAAGGGCTGTGGCGGTAATTGCAAATGTGGTGTTGATTTTTCTAACATTGATCCTACCAAACCAGTACACTAATAAACCGGTTCTCTTTCTTATAAATCTCTTTCGTTAAAACAATAAACAAGCTTAATCATTATAGTTCTTAATGGCTCATAAACAGGTTTTTCAAGCTGATAACCCCGGTAGATGGAACCGTTTTAAGTGGCTTAGCCGTATCATCATACTTGTACTAATTGGCAGTGTGATTGGCGCCATCATCACCATCCGTTCTACCCAGTACCCCGAACTGCCTAACCTTAACGCTGCTCCAAAAAAATTCTCAAAAGAAGATCTGGAATACCTGCGCAGTACACGCAAGTACAAAGCATTTAAGATTGATACCGAAAGGCTGGTAGAAATGCGCCGCAACCTGCAGTTGCATCGCCAGAAACATCCTAACAACAAGGCTCGTATTAACGTAGGCTTTTACCGTGCTTGGGAAACGCAGGCCTATACATCGCTGCAAGATCATATCTCTCGTTTGGATATGATTGTGAGCGAGGGTTTCACCGTTACCCCCAACGCAGACACGCTTACGGTGCGCATTGACACGGGGCTTGTTAACCTTAACCGGCGTTATAATAAGCCTATCCTCATCTCGCTTAGTAACTACATCAATATTGATAATAAAACCGGTGGGTTTGACAGCAAGGATGTTGTGCGTATTGTAAATAGCAAAAAATCGCGCACTACGTTTATCAACAGCATTGTATCCAAGCTGGTTAAATATAACATGCAGGGTGTTAACCTGGAGTTGGAGGATCTTAAGGATCGTAACACCCCTGGTTTTATCGCCTTTGAGAAAGAACTCTATGAAACCCTGCACGCCCAAAAATTCCTGGTAACGCAAAACGTTGCTGCCGATGACGAGGCCTACAATCTGGAGATGCTGCAGCATTATAACGACTATCTGTTTGTATTTGCAGTAGATCAGCATGGCGAGAATACTACGCCCGGCGATGTTGCCCACCAGCACTGGGTGGAGGAGATTCTGGATAATGTATGTTCAAGAATACCAAGCAACAAGGTTATTTTAACCATTGCCGGCGGCGGTTATGACTGGCCGGAGAACAGTGAGGGCCGGGCCGTGGGTTATCAGGAAGCGGTAAGTACGGCAAAAGAAAATAACAGCCAGATTGTGTTTGATCCGCAATCGGCCAATTTGCATTACAATTACATTGCGCAGGACGGCATTAAGCACACCGTTTATTTTGTTGATGCGGTGGCCAATTTTAACATCATCCGCATGGCTGATGATTGGGCTACCGGTGGCGTTGCCCTGTGGCGTATTGGTGTAGAAGACCCGCGGTTGTGGAGTTTCTTCCAGAAAAACCTGGCTATAGACATTCTGCGTAAAACAGGTATTGATACCGCTCAGCTTACCCGGGTTGGACTGAACAATCACATTGATTATGCAGGTGATGGTGAAGTGCTCGATCTGGTAACCACACCAGATACCGGCAAGATCAGTATTAAAATAGATCATAATAACTTTATGATCACCGATCAGAAGTACATCAAGCTGCCAACCAAGTACGTGATCCGTAAATATGGATATGCTCCTAAAAAGGTAGTATTGACGTTTGATGATGGTCCGGATCCTGATTATACGCCACGCATCCTTGACATTCTGAAACGTGAGCATGTACCTGCAGCCTTCTTTGTGGTGGGCTCTATGGTAGAAAAGAATATACCACTGCTACGCCGTGAGTTTGACGAGGGATACGAAATTGGTAATCACACCTACTTCCACCCGGATATTTCTACCATTGATACCCAGCGTGTAAAATTGGAGTTGAACGCTACCCGTAAGCTTATTGAGTCGGTTACCGGCAGAAGTACCATTTTGTTCCGCCCGCCGTTCAATGCCGATGCCGAGCCGCAAACGCTGGCTGAGGTTATCCCGGTGGCGCAGAGCAAGCGCCAAAGCTACATCAACATCGGTGAATCTATTGACCCGTGGGACTGGCAGCCTGGCGTAACTGCCGATAGCATCATTGCCCGCGTTAAGCGCGATTATAACAAAGGGTCAATGATCCTGCTGCATGATGCCGGTGGCGATACCCGTGAAGAAACCGTAAAGGCCCTGCCAGAGATTATCCACTTCTTTAAGAGCAAAGGCTACACGTTTACCACCATTGCCGATGTATTGGGCAAGAAAAAGGAAGACCTGATGCCGCCGATACATGATGACGCTAACAGCGGCATTACCGGCAGGCTTTATGATATTTTTATTGGCGGCTACTTTTATGGCTCGTGGATATTGGAGTACATTTTTGTTACGGCCATATTCCTGGCTATAGCGCGTATCATTTTTGTGGGGGTACTGGCGCTTAAACAATATTCAGATACCAAGAAAGAAGAGCGCAACCTGCCACCAGCCAGCGAGCTGCCGCCGGTGAGCATTATTGTGCCAGGCTACAATGAGGAGGTTACGGCCCTTAAAACCATCAACTCGCTGTTAGAAACAGAATACAGCGTCTACGAAATTATTTTTGTGGATGACGGATCGAAAGATAAAACCTTCGAGATTGTAAACAATGCCTACGGCGATCATGAGTCGGTACGTGTGCTTACCAAGCCAAACGGCGGTAAAGCATCGGCTCTGAACTTCGGTATCAGTCATGCCAAGTACGATTTTGTGGTTTGTATTGACGCCGATACCCAACTGAGTAATGATGCCATTTACCACCTGATGGCCTATTTTACCGATGAGGAAATAGGCGCAGTGGCGGGTACCGTTAAAGTGGGTAACGCCAATAACCTGATCACCCACTGGCAATCTATCGAGTACATTACGGCCCAGAATATGGACCGCCGTGCGTTTGATGTGCTGAACAGTATTACCGTGGTCCCTGGTGCTATTGGCGCCTTCCGTAAGTCGGCCATCTTTAAGGCGGGCGGCTTTACCATGGATACCCTGGCAGAGGATTGCGATTTAACCATGCGCATCCTGAAACTGGGCTATATTGTACGCAATTGCGATACCGCCTTTGCTTATACCGAGGCGCCGGAAACGCTGGAGGCACTGATGAAACAACGCTTCCGCTGGAGTTTTGGCGTAATCCAAAGTTTCTGGAAAAACAGGGACGCGCTGTTCAACAAAAAGTATAAATACTTCGGTATGGTGGGGATGCCAAACATCCTGCTGTTCCAGATCATCCTGCCGCTGTTCTCGCCGCTGGCAGATATTATGATGGTATTTGGCCTGTTCAGTGATAAGCCGGGCAAAATCCTGATCTATTACCTGGCGTTCATTGTGGTAGACTTGCTGGTGTCAGTCCTGGCCTTCCGCATGGAGAAGGAGGATTATAAGAAGCTGGTCTACATCATCCCGCAAAAATTTGCGTGGCGACAGCTGATGTATTACATCCTCTTTAAATCGGTTCGTCGCGCCCTCAAAGGTCAGCATAGCGGCTGGGGTGTACTGAAACGTACCGGTAATGTAAAATTGAAAGAAGCAGGGAAGAAGTAGGGATTATTTGTCCCATTGTTATTCCTAATCGTCATTGCGAGGAACGAAGCAATCTCTGTAAAGGACAGTCGGAAGTGTTAATCCGATCCGCATACGCAGAGATTGCTTCGTTCCTCGCAATGACGTGGATGAAACAATTGCTGATCAACTACTCTCTGGTCAAAAAAGAATTAAACCATTTCTCTCAACCCCAGTCCAATTATTGAACCAAACGATAATCGCCATGTGGATAATCAGAATATGTTGGAATTATTACTTCGGTCACCTGGATAGGTTGCAGGTGCAAGCGTGTCGTGCCGGGGTATATTAAAAAAGAAAACGCCCGGGGTTGCCGGGCGCTTCGTTTCTTTATTGGGCTGACCAGCGTATTGCTGGTTGGCTTTTTTTATTCAATAACAGCTACTTTAAGCATGTTGGTTTTGCCTTGTTTAGCAATTGGCACTGCGGCAGTGTTAATCACTACATCGCCAACCTCAATCAGATTCTCGGCTTTCAGGATACCGTTTACATCGGCAATCGTTTTGTCGGTGCTCTCTTGTTTATCGTAATAGAAAGCTTTTACACCCCATACCAAGCTCAGTGCGTTAAGCAGGTTGCGGTTTGAAGTAAAGATGTAAGTGCTGGCTTTAGGGCGATAGCTTGAAATTTCAAATGCGGTATAACCAGAGAAAGTCATTGACACGATACCTACAGCATTGGTATGACCAGCCAAATGCACTGCCGACTCGCAAATAGCGTTGCTCAGGTAGTTTGCAGGTGCAATTTTATCATAAGGCAGTTTCTCGGCATTGAACGGATAGCCGCGCTCTTCCACATTACGAACGATCTTAGCCATGGTCTCGATAACAATCAGCGGGAATTCACCTACTGATGTCTCGCCGCTTAGCATCACGGCATCGGCGCCATCAAGTACAGAGTTAGCAACGTCATTCACCTCGGCACGGGTTGGGCGAGGAGTGGTGATCATTGACTCCAGCATCTGGGTAGCCACAATAACCGGTTTAGAAGCTGCACGACATTTCTTAACAATCATTTTTTGCAGTAATGGCACTTCTTCCAGCGGCATTTCCACACCCAGGTCACCACGGGCCACCATCACACCGTCGGTTGCTTCAACAATACCGTCAATGTTATCAATAGCCTCAGGTTTCTCTATTTTGGCAATAACGCGGGCAGCTTTACCACTGCGGTTAATAATGCGTTTAAGCTCGGTAATATCATTAGCAGAACGTACAAAAGAAAGACCGATCCACTCTACATCATTTTGCAGCGCAAATTCCAGGTTTTCCAGATCTTCTTCAGTTAAGCTAGGGATAGATACTTTGGTGTTTGGCAGGTTAACGCCTTTGCGTGAGGTAAGGATACCACCGTGAACAATTTCACAAACTACCAGGTCTTTTTTGTTGGTTTCAACCACCTTCATTTGGATCTTGCCGTCGTCCAGCAAAATAATTTCACCGGCTTTTACGTCCTGTGGGAAGGCTTCATAAGTAATGTAGATCTGGTTGTCATCGCCAATACACTCGTTGGTGGTCATGTTGATGCGTTTGCCGTTGGCCAGGTGGATACCACCATCTTTTACCAAACCGATACGAATTTTAGGACCCTGTAAATCGGCCAGGATGCCTACATTCATTTTATATTTATCGTTGATCTCGCGAATAATATCAATAGTTTTCTGGTGATCTTCTGGTTTACCGTGCGAGAAATTCAGGCGGCAAACGTTAACACCGGCTTTTACCATGGCCAAAAGCACATCTTTTTTGGCAGATGCCGGACCCATGGTGGCAACTATTTTTGTTCTGTTATAAGATAATTTCATATTTAATCAGGTTAAACTGGCTTAAAAAGCAGGCGCAAATTAGTGTATTTTTAACACATTGAAAAACTTGTTCTAAAATAAAAGGTTTTCTTTGGATTTGATGCGCTTCGGATCAATTTTTATAGCAGCCACAATCTCGGGTATCCGGTTCAATCCGTTAATGATTTCGGCCAGATCATAGTCGTCTATATAGTTCTTAATCATTAAAAAATAGTCGGCTTCGCGCATTTCAGGTATCAGCATACCGTCTGTTCCGCGGTTGGCAATGAGGTAAAAATCGGTCTCGCTGGCCTCCCAAAAGTCATTAAACATAGCAAATGGCACTGGTTCTGCACTGGTAGGGTAAATCTGCACTTCGTGGTCATTTATCCGCACAAAATTAAAGCGCAGATGCTTGTTAATCAGGTAAGCTACACGATAATCCCTCAATGGTGCGGTGATGGCAATCAGCACAAAATCAAGGTCAATCTCTAACTTTAAAAGCTTTTTATTCAAAACCATACGGTTAAAAATGCAAATTTAACAACAGAAACATCCGAGCAGAAATTTTGTTAAAACTTTGTTAAAGATTAATGCAAAGATTTTAGATTTGATATTTGATTTAATTTATTTTTCTTTGCACAGAATTTTATTAATCATTTAAAACAGAAAAACCATGTCTGATATCGCTTCAAGAGTAAAAGCTATCATCGTAGAAAAATTAGGTGTTGACGAAAGTGAAGTAACACCAGAAGCAAGTTTCACCAATGACCTTGGCGCAGATTCTTTAGACACCGTGGAATTAATCATGGAGTTTGAAAAAGAATTTAACGTGGCTATTCCTGACGATCAGGCAGAGACCATCGGTACAGTTGGTCAGGCTATCGCTTACCTTGAGAAAAACGTTAAATAATTATACTCCCTTACACGATTAGATGGAGTTTAAAAGAGTTGTTGTAACCGGGCTTGGAGCACTTACTCCAATTGGTAATTCCGTATCAGAATACTGGAACGGACTTATTAATGGAGTAAGCGGCGCAGCCTTGATTAAGAGTTTTGATACCTCAAAGTTCAAAACACAGTTTGCCTGCGAAGTAAAAAACTTCGATGCTGATGGTTTTTTGGGTAAAAAAGATGCCCGTAAACTTGATCCGTTTGTTCAATACGCGCTGTATTCTACAGAAGAAGCCGTAAACGATGCAGGCCTTAACTTTGAAACGCTGGACACCAGCCGCATTGGCGTGATCTGGGGCTCGGGCATTGGTGGCTTAAAAACTTTTTTAGACGAAGTTGTTAATTTTGCCAAAGGCGACGGGACTCCCCGTTTCAATCCTTTCTTCATTCCTAAAATGATTGCTGATATAGCTCCTGGCCATATCTCTATCAAATACGGATTGCGCGGACCGAATTTTACCACGGTTTCTGCCTGTGCCTCTTCAAACAATTCATTAATTGATGCCTTCAATTACATCCGCCTGGGTAAAGCCAATATGTTTATCAGCGGTGGTTCTGAAGCTATTATTAATGAAGCGGGTATAGGTGGTTTCAATGCCATGCACGCCCTTTCAACCCGTAATGATGACCCGGCAACGGCCTCACGTCCGTTTGACCTTGACCGCGACGGCTTCGTAGCTGGCGAGGGCGCTGGTACCATCATCCTGGAAGAACTGGAGCATGCTAAAGCACGCGGAGCCAAAATTTATGCCGAAATGATGGGCGGTGGCATGAGTGCCGATGCCTACCACATGACGGCTCCTCACCCAGAGGGTTTGGGCGCTGCGCTGGTAATGAAGGCTGCGCTGGAAGACGCAAACATGACCCCTGCCGATATTGACTATGTGAACGTGCATGGTACATCAACCCCAATAGGCGACCCACAAGAGGTAAAAGCTATCTCTGAAGCCTATGGTGATGATCTGTTCCGCATCAACATCAGCTCAACCAAATCAATGACCGGTCACCTTTTGGGTGCAGCAGGTGCTGTTGAGGCTATTGCGGCAATTATGGCTGTTAAGCACAATATTGTTCCGCCAACCATCAACCACTTTACTGATGATCCGGCTTTTGATCCACGCATTAACTTCACCTTCAACAAAGCACAAGAACGTGTGGTAAGGGCGGCTCAAAGCAATGGCTTTGGCTTTGGCGGGCATAATGCATCTGTGATTTTCAAGAAGTATGAAGATTAAAGCACGATTGAATGCCTATAGCTGGATTTTATAAGCTTTATCTATCCCCCAACAGGAAATATATTAAAAAACTACACAATTTGCTCGGTTTTGTGCCGGGCAATTTGTCTTTATACCGTATGGCTTTTCGCCATAAGTCGGTAGCACAGGCCGTAAAAAAAGGCGTAAAGAACAGTAACGAGCGCCTGGAGTTTCTGGGCGATGCCGTGCTGGGCTGTGTTATAGCCGAGGTGCTTTTTAAATTATATCCCTACGGAGACGAAGGTTTTCTGACCGAGCTTCGTTCCAAAATCGTTAGTCGCGTTAACCTCAATCAGCTGGCCCGCAAGCTGGGCTTTGAGCAGTTGATTGAGTATGATACCCGCATGGTAAACTCTACCCGCCAGGGCTCGCTTCTGGGCGATGCTTTTGAGGCGCTGGTAGGCGCCGTTTACCTTGACAAAGGCTACGAGTTCACCAAAGATTTTCTGATCAATAATATCATTAAATCGCACATTGACATCCACACGCTGGAGCAAACCGAAACCAACTTCAAAAGCAAGCTGATTGAATGGTGTCAGCGCCATAGCAAAGACATCAGTTTTGATCTGATTGAGAACCAGGAAGGCGAAAGCACTAAGCTATTCACCATACAGGCCATTGTAGACGGCGAAGTAATGGGCATGGGCAAAGAGTTCAGCAAGAAGAATGCGGAGAAGCTGGCTGCTGAGAAAGCGTGTGAAGCGTTAGCGATTTAAGGCGCTGTGGAGATTAGTTAATCAGAGATTAAGTTTTCTTAGTTTGTATTTGCCCATTTTGTCATTGCGAGGAACGAAGCAATCTCCTCGGATGCAAGGCAAATTGGCGTGTCCTGATGATTTGTCCTGCGACGAGATTGCTTCGTTCCTCGCAATGACAGAGGGCTATCAAGGTTATCCCAAACCTGTTTCGGGACCTAACACGCAAAGTAAACCGAAAGGCCCGTTAGTTTGTTCCTATGGGATGCCGAAACCAGTTCGGCATGACGTTAATGAAAGAAATTCAGAATTGATATTAAGGCTTGCCTTGCTGCAACGTATCTCTCCCTGGCGTAACCAAGGGCTGTAACTCAGGCGGGAAGCCAAATTGCTTGTAGTTATCATAACTCCGCTTCACATAAGCAATTACATCATAATCGCTCCATTTCTGCAGGTCATCATGGTTTGGCACATATACGCTTACAAAGCGTTCGGCGGTAGCATCGTCCAGACCGGTAATGCGTTTTACTACTTCTTTATTGTATTTGCGATGATCGGCAGCGGCATCAACCTCGCGTTTGCTCATAGCGGCAAACCGACGGGCATTTTTAGGGCCTGAGCCAAACAGATCATACAAGCCATTAAGGGGGTGAGCGGCGGCAGAGAGGGCTGTTGTTTTACCGCCATTAAAGACGCCTTTCTTGCGGTAGTCGTCCATATATTCTGACATTTCCTGCTGCTTGGACTGCGCCTTTACGGTCACGGTGCCAAGCATGGTTACTTCCTGCAAAAAGATGACCATATTGGCCGAGCTGGCCACTATTTGTATGGCGGTAGTAAACTTGTCTTTGCTAATGGCTACGGTATCGCCTCTGCTGGCTTTAACGTTAAATAAGCCGTTGTCATCACTCTCGGAAATAACGCCGGTATGCTTATTTAATATCTGTGCGCCAGCAATGCGGTTATTGCTGTTTTTGGTAAAAACAATACCGCGAATGCTGTAGACTTCCTGTGCATGCAAGTGCAACACAGCAGCGCTCAACAGCAAAAAAGTAAACAGCAGGCGTTTATTTAACAAATACATTCAACAAGTTCCGAGTTCTGTGAATATAACAGGTTTAGGTGAGTTTTATTGCGGCCGGGAAGTTAATAAGTGTTAAACCCGGCCACAAAATGAGCTGCTTACAGCAGGTCAAAGCCAATGTCTTTACGGAATACCATACCATCATAATAAATACGGCTGGCGTCAGCTGTGGCCTGTTGTAAGGCTTCAAACATGGTGTCTTGCAGGCTGCTTACCATCAATACGCGGCCGCCGTTAGTTACCACGTCATCACCTTGCAGGGTGGTGCCCGCCTGGAACACGTGCGAGTCGCGCAGGTTTTCCAGTCCGGTAATTACCTGGCCTTTCATATAATCGCCCGGGTAGCCGCCGGCCACGCAAACAACGGTGGCTGCAGTTTTAGGGCTCACTTTAAAGTCTTTCTCGTGCAGGGTTTCCTGGGCAACGCCTAGCAGTAGCTCAACAAAGTCGCTTTCAATGCGTAGCATTACGCTTTCGGTCTCCGGGTCGCCCATGCGGCAGTTGTACTCAATTACGTAAGGTTCGCCGCCGTCATTCATCAAACCAATAAAGATGAAACCTTTGTAAGGGATGCCCTCTTTCTTCAGACCTTCAACGGTAGGGATGATCACGCGTTGCTCCACCTTATCCATAAACGCCTTATCAGCAAACGGAACCGGTGAAACGGAGCCCATACCGCCGGTGTTAAGGCCGGTATCGCCCTCGCCAATACGTTTGTAGTCTTTTGCCTCTGGCAGAATCTTGTAGCTGTTGCCGTCGGTTAAAACGAATACCGATAGCTCGATGCCTTTCAGGAATTGCTCAATCACTACCTTGCTGCTGGCCGCGCCAAATTTGGCATGGCTCAGCATTTCGGTCAGCTCTTGCTTGGCTTCTTCAAGCGTGGTGCAAATGAGCACACCTTTGCCTGCTGCCAATCCGTCGGCTTTCAATACTATCGGCAGACCTGCGGTTTCCAGGTAGGTTAAACCTTCCTGCAGGGTATCTTGTGTAAATGTTTTTGATGCAGCGGTAGGCACGTTATTACGCTCCATAAACTGCTTAGAGAAATCCTTGCTGCCTTCTAACTGCGCAGCCTCGGCTTGCGGGCCAATAACCGGGATGTTTTTCAGCGCATCGTCATTCAAAAAGAAATCGTGCACGCCTTTTACCAATGGTTCTTCAGGGCCTACTAGTACCATGTCAATAGCATTGGCCAGGGTAAAGGTTTTAATGCCTTCAAAATCGGTTGCGCTAATGTTAACGTTGGTTCCGTATTGCGGGGTGCCGGCATTACCGGGGGCAATATATAGGTTGCTGCATAGTGGACTTTGAGCAATTTTCCAGGCGAAGGCGCTTTCCCTTCCGCCCGAACCAAGGAGCAGGATATTCATGCCCGCAAAGATAGCTTTTGGCAGGCAATTATGCTAACTGCCTCAAAGCAATTGCAGTTCCTCAGACCATGACGGACAAATACAGCTTTGTTATCCGTTTTCTCTATTTTGCACATTCACCCCAATAGAGAAAGATATGTCGCGCCACCTGAAAAAAATCGAGAAACTGCCCATTTACCAAAAGGCCCAGGAGCTGCTTGATCTTTCTGAAATTATTGCCGATGCGCTGAAGGATGGAGAGATGAAGGAATCGCTGGCCAATCAAATGGTGGGTAACGCCATGCTGGTACAGGCCAAAATTGCCGGAGCCGAGGGTGGTGGATTATACTCGCTGCGCATGCAAAATGCGGTGCTGATTAAGATAGCTGTGCAGGAGATGTTCAACGCCATTTCGTTTGCATCGATGGTAGAGATTAACGAGGAAGATTATGTGCAGCTGATGCGTGATAAGGTAGAAGAGTTTCGCGAAGAATTTGTGGAGTGGATTCGCGGATTTGATAAAGAGTACGATATTCCCGATAACTGGGGCATTCGCTTTGATGCCAGCACCCCTGAACAGGAAAGGCTGGAAGAGCTCATGTTTGATGACGAACGTTTTCTGGATGACTTTGACGAAGATGCTTTTGACGATGAAGACGAAGAGGACGATATTGATGACGAGGATGAGTATGATCATCCGGGTAATTAACTGCCGGCCTTCTTTATCAATCCACCCCTGAATTTGCCCTTGTGCATAAACCGGAGGTTATCAAACCAATAAAGCCAGAACAACGTAGCAAACACACCTACGGCCGAGCCTGCGGTAACATCCTCAAAAAAATGTTCGCTCAGGTACATGCGTGAGTAGCCAATCAGGATAGCCACTATCAGCATCAGCACATCCAACCACTTATTGCGAAACAGGTAAGCCAACGTGATACAAGCCGAAAAAGCCGTTACCGTATGCCCCGATGGAAAGCTATGGTAGCTGAGCATATAAACGCCTTTAACCAGGTGCATGTGCGCCACCTGGGTTTTAAAATAAAGGTAGGGGCGGGGCAAATCAAAAATATATTTTAATACTTGTGCCACCAGCGCCGTAAAGCCATAGGCTGTAAGCAGTAAAAAAGCTTTGCGCAGGCTGAATAAAGCCATAATCAGCCCCAGTAAAACAACGGCTAAGCCATCGCCCAGATTGGTGATGTAAGGAAAAATAGCATCAGCCAGGCCGCTGTTTACGCCGTTTACGGCAAAATAGATCTGCTCGCGGGTGTAAATGCATTTGATGGTTAAACAAGCCATCAAGATCACCAGGTAGGGGATAAGGAAGAACTTTACCTTGCGGTAGATATCAAGTAGGGTGATGTATTGAAAATCGTTATCCATTCTTTATTTTAAGATAAGTACAATGGTGCCGGCAATAATGAGCAGCGCGCCGATAGAGTTTTTCCAGGTGAGCGGCTCGCCCAGAAATATAGCGGCCAGCACAATAGCCAGTGCCACACTCAGTTTGTCTACAGGTGCAACCTGCTGTACCTCGCCCATCTGCAGTGCTTTAAAGTAAAATACCCACGACAGGCCCGTTGCACAGCCCGAAAGTGCCAGAAAAATCCAGTTAGTGCGGGTGAGGCTGCCTACGTTGGCCCCGCCTTTAAACAGCGCAATGGCCCAGGCAATTACCAAAATGAACACCGTACGGATGGCTGTAGCCAGATTACTATCTACATCCTTAATGCCAATTTTGGCAAAAATGGCCGTGAGCGCAGCGAAAAGTGCAGAGAGTAAAGCGTATATCCACCACATGGGTAATCAGTTTAATTAATGGTACAATTTTTAACCGTGTATAGTTTCGCGCTTGCCGTAGTTTTGAATTACCTGCGCTTCGTAAGCCAGAAACTCACTCCAGCGGCTGTCTACATCAATACCATTAGCGTATTTTCTGGCAAGGCGGATGAAGGTAGCGTAGTGTGTTGCCTCGCTCACCATCAGTTCATAGTAAAAAGCAGAAAGTTGCTCGTCGTTAATGTTTTCAGACAGTACCTTGAAGCGCTCGCAGCTGCGGGCCTCAATCATAGCGGCAAATAGCAAACGGTCAATCAATTGCTCACGGCGATGGCCGCCTTTTTTCAGGAACTTGAGGAGTTCGCCGACGTAATCGTCTTTGCGTTCTTTGCCCAGTACGTAACCACGTTCCAGGATGATATCGTGCACGCGTTTAAAGTGATCCATTTCTTCCTGTACCAGGGCTGCCATTTCCTGCACCATGTCTGATAGTTCAGGGTTCTGCACAATCAATGTGATAGCATTGCTGGCTGCTTTCTGCTCGCAGAAGGCATGGTCGGTCAGTATCTCTTCAATGTTGCTTTCTACCACGTTCTTTACCCAAAGCGGGTCGGTAGGTAGTTGCAGTTTTAATATGGTTTTCTCGCTCACGGGAGCAAAGATAGGGAATTAACGATTATTCGTCGTCTGTATCGAGTGCGGGATTGTTGGAGAAGGAGCGGGCATGGTGGTGGATAGATAAAATCTCCATTAAAGAATCGTCGATAAGTCGGTAAATTATGAGATAGCTTCTGAACGGGAATTTTCTTGCGTTAACATTCTTGTAATTAAAGATCGTACCGAGCTCTGGAAAATATCCAAGTTTGTCGATTATTTCTATAATTAACAGTTTTTCTCTTTTGGCGTAGGCTGGAGAGTCTTTTGCAATAAAGCTCACAATCTCTCTTAAATCTTGCTGAGCTGTCGGAAGAATAATGATCTTTAAAGATCTTCGTTTAGCCATTCTTTTTTAAAGTCATTCCAATCAGTACCTAAACCAGCATTGGATTCTTTTATAGCTTTGTCTAATTTATTCTTCAGCTCGTTGGTTAGGAATTTATTATCTAAATGTTCTGGTTTTTCCATTCTTCTAACAATCACCTCTTCGACAAGCTGGTTTAATGAAAATTCAACTGGCATGTGTTCAATCAAATCGTGCATTTTTTCCCTGGTAAGCATAACAATTCCTCCTGAAGTTAAAGTTACTGATTTTTATACAAACTCTTGTCGTCTATAAACTTCAGTACGGCATCGGGAACAAAATATTGTACGTTCTTTTTCTGTGCCAGCGATTGGCGGATAAAGGTGGCCGAAAGCTCCATCAGCGGTGTCATGGTGATGGTTACGGATGGGTGCGGGGCCAGTTCGGCGTTTTCATAGCCGGGGCGGGGGTATACAAAAATGCGGTAATCGCGCAGCAGGAGTTTATAGTTTTTCCATTTGTGCAGGGTGGCAAGGTTGTCTGACCCCATGATGATGGCAAACTCGTGCTCGGGGTATTTTTCGGTGAGATGCGTAAGGGTATCTATGGTGTATGATGGTTGCGGTAACTTTAGTTCCACATCGCTTACCATAATATTGGCGGAGTTATCGGTAGCCAGTTTGGCCATCTCCAGGCGATCATAAGTATTTACCAGGTCGCTATATTTCTTCAGTGGGTTCTGGGGCGATACAATCAGCCATACCTTTTCCAGTTCGGTATGGTTAGCCATGTAATTGGCAATAATCAAATGCCCGATGTGGATTGGGTTAAAGGAACCGAAGAAAAGCCCGATTTTCATGAGTAAACCAATTTTTGTTTTAGTTATTCCAGTAAATGACCGCTGCTTGGATGCTAAAAACTATCAAATTGGGGATTTAATAGTTTTTAATCGGCTATAAGTTGATTTTTTCTGATAAAAAATCGTTTACTAATACTTCAGCTTCGTTGCAGGCCGTCTGAAGATCGTAATTTTTTAGAATAACATCAAATTTTGGCGCGTAATTCAACTCTTTTTCGGCTTTTGCGAAGCGTTCCTGTAGTTTTTCTGGGCTATCGGTACCACGGCCAGATAAACGCTGCTTTAAAACCTCTAAAGATGGTGGCTGCACAAAGATGGCCAGCGCCTGGTCTTCATACTTGCGTTTCAGGTGCAGTCCGCCTTCCACGTCAATATCAAATATCACGGCTTTACCTTTGGCCCAGATGCGCTCAATCTCTTCGCGCAGGGTGCCGTAGAAAGTGCCGGTATACACCTCTTCAAACTCTACAAAGTGCTTTTTGGCAATACGGTGCAAAAACTCCTCTTTGCTGATGAAATAATAGTCTTTATGGTTGGTCTCCGTGCCCCTTGGCTCGCGCGTGGTGGCCGAGATAGAAAATTCCAGCTTGTCTGAATATTTGCTCAGCAAATGCTGTACGATGGTGGTTTTACCCGCGCCGCTTGGTGCCGAAAATATGATGAGTTTGCCCTCTGGGTTCATAGTGGATGATTCATGGTTCATGGTAAATAGCTATGAACTATAAACCATGAACGATGTGCTGCTTACAGCACGTTTAATAATTGCTCTTTAATTTTTTCCAGTTCTTCCTTCATGCCTACTACCAGTTTCTGGATGTCGGCATCATTGGCTTTTGAACCGATGGTGTTGATCTCGCGACCAATCTCCTGCGAGATAAAGCCCAGTTTCTTGCCATTGGCATCGGGGCTTTTCAGCGTTTCCAGGAAATAGTTGCAATGTGCACGCAGGCGTGTTTTTTCTTCGGTAATGTCAAGCTTATCAATATAATAGATTAGCTCCTGCTCAAAGCGGTTCTGATCTACCTGTTCGCGGCCAACGGCTTCAGTTAAAAACTGGTTCAAACGCTCGCGGATCAAGGGAACGCGTTTTGGCTCAGCTTCTTCAACACCATTCAGGTTTTGCTGAATGAGGCCGATACGCATGCGGGCGTCAGCTTCCAGGATGTTACCCTCGTCCTGACGGAATTGCTGGAAGTTTTTCAGCGCTTGCTGAAAGGTGCGTTCAACGGCTTTCCATTCATCTTCAGAAACGCTCTCTTCATCAAACTTTACCACGTCAGGCAAACTCAACGCCAATTGCAGCAGGTTGCTGGTTGGTTCGTTAACGTCGGCGCTAACAGCTTTAAGTTGCTCCAGATAATGTTTCAACAGCGGAGTGTTAATGCCGGCGGCTTTAACAGCAACGTCGTTTTTCTCAGCGCTGATGCTCAGGTTTACCTTGCCGCGTTCAATCTGCTTGTTACACTCAGTGCGCAGCTGAAACTCTTTTTCAGAAAAGCTTTTTGGGATCCGCAGCGATAGTTCCAGGAACTTGCTGTTCAGCGATTTGATTTCAACAGTATATTTTGTGGTACCAAGATCACAACTGGCTACGCCATACCCTGTCATTGATTTTATCATGCGCAAAGATAGGAAAATATCTGAAGTAGGATTGGAACCAGAATTAAACGGATTTTTAAGATTTACAGGATGCTTCTTACATATCAGATTGCTATCAAGCAGTAAAATATTTCTGTTAACTCTTCAGAACTTATAAACAATGATTCAGGTAATCATCCTGTTAATCCTAAAAATCCGTTAAATCATGGTTCAGAATTTTTACCTTTGCAGTCCAAAATTTAAGTACTATGAGTATTGCTTTATCTGAGCAGGAGTTGCTGCGCCGCGAATCATTAAAACAACTGCGTGAGTTGGGTATCGATCCCTATCCCGCTGAAGCATTCCCGGTAAATGCCTTTGCAAAGGATATCAAAGATAATTTTAACGCTAACCCTGATGCCTATAAAGAGGTAGTACTGGCCGGCCGTATCATGAGCCGCCGCGTAATGGGTAGCGCATCATTTGCCGAGTTGCAGGACAGTACCGGTCGTATCCAGGTTTACCTGAAACGTGACGACCTATGTCCAGGCGAGGACAAAACTTTATACAATACCGTATTCAAAAAACTGCTGGACCTGGGCGATTACATCGGTGTGCGTGGTTATGCCTTTTTGACCCAAACCGGCGAGCTTTCTGTACACGTACAGGAGCTGACCGTCCTTAGCAAATCGCTGAAACCGCTGCCGGTGGTTAAGCGCGATGACGATGGTAATATTCACGATGGTTTTACCGATCCAGAGCTGCGTTACCGCCAGCGTTATGTGGATCTGACTGTTAACCCGGAGTACAAACAGATCTTCATCAATCGCTCAAAGGTGATTAGCTCTATGCGTAGCTTCTTTACGGATAAAGGCTGGATGGAGGTAGAAACCCCAATTCTGCAAGCGGTGCATGGTGGTGCTGCTGCGCGTCCGTTCAATACGCACCACAACACGCTGGATATGCCTTTGTATCTACGTATTGCTAACGAATTGTACCTGAAAAGGCTGATCGTTGCCGGTTTTGACGGCGTGTTTGAGTTTGGTAAAATGTTCCGTAACGAGGGCATGGACCGCACCCACAACCCGGAGTTTACTGCCATGGAGATCTATGTAGCTTATAAAGACTACATCTGGATGATGGACATGATGGAGCAATGCCTGGAGCACGTAACCCGCGCCGTACACGGTGTGCCGGTAGTACAGGTAGGCAACAACGAAATTAACTTTGCCGGACCGTACGAGCGCCTGAGCATGTACGATTCAATTTTGAAGTACACCGGTATTGATGTATCGGCGATGGATGAGCATCAGCTGCGCCAAACCTGTCGCGACCTGGCTATTGAGGTTGACCAAACCATGGGCAAAGGCAAATTGATTGACGAGATCTTTAGTGCCAAGGTAGAGGCCCACCTGATCCAGCCGACTTACATCACCGATTACCCGATTGAGATGACGCCGCTGGCTAAAAAGCACCGTACTAAGGAAGGCTTGGTTGAGCGTTTCGAACTGTTTGTAAACGGTAAAGAGATAGCTAATGCCTACTCAGAGCTGAACGACCCGATTGATCAGCGTGAGCGTTTTGAGGATCAACTCTTACTGGCCGGTCGTGGTGACGAAGAAGCTATGGCCATGGATGACGATTTCCTGCGTGCTTTGGAATATGGTATGCCGCCAACCTCAGGTCTGGGTATTGGTATTGACCGTTTGGTTATGCTGATGACCAACCAGAGCACCATCCAGGAAGTATTGTTCTTCCCGCAGATGCGCCCTGAAAAGAAAGCCAAAGTAGCTACCGTTGATGATTTTGTAAACGTAGGCGTACCTGCCGAGTGGGTACCTGTACTCAATAAAATGGGCTTCAACACCGTTGAAGAACTAAAAGCAGGTAATCCCAACAGGGTATTTAATGACCTGGGCGGTATGCGCAAAAAATTGAAACTAGACATTGCCATGCCTACAAAGGATGAGGTGATGGCTTGGTTTGAATAAGAGTCTGAACCTGGATTTAACGGATTTTTAGGATTTACAGGATGCTTTTCTTGTCCTGAATTACAGATCGGAGATATCCTGAAAATCCTGGAAATTCGTTAAATTTTAGTTCGTTATGAAAATAATCGCTATCGGTCGTAACTACGCCGAACATGCAAAAGAGCTGAATAACCCGGTACCTACCGTGCCGGTGATCTTTATGAAGCCCGATACCGCTTTACTGAAAGAGAACAAGCCCTTTTATCATCCCGATTTCTCGGAGGATGTACACCACGAGATTGAGTTGGTGCTGAAAGTTTGCAAAGAAGGCAAGCACATCGACGAGAAGTTTGCGGCAAACTATTATGACGAAATTGGTTTGGGTATAGATTTTACCGCTCGCGATATACAGGCTCGTCATAAAGAAAAAGGTTTGCCCTGGGAGTTGGCTAAAGCATTTGACGGCTCGGCGCCGGTAAGCAATTTTGTACCGAAGGCAGATTTTGAAGATCTGTATAACCTCAACCTCAAACTGGAGATTAACGGTGAAGTGCGTCAGGAAGGCAGCACCGAAGACTTATTGTTCAGCTTTGAGCAGTTGATTGCTTTTGTATCACGCTACATCACCCTGAAAAAAGGCGATCTCATTTTTACCGGCACGCCTCCTGGTGTAGGCAGAGTGAAAATTGGCGATCATTTGCAAGGTTACCTGAATGATAGTCTGATGCTGGATTTCTGGGTGAAGTAACCCCCCCCGGCCTCCCCGAAGAGGAGGAAGTAAATAAGGCGAATTTTCGAGGAAGAGATAACTACAGGTCATGCCGAACTTGTTTCGGCACCCCACAGGACATGTGCTCAAGGGTAGGGTTTGTCGTTTAACTTAGCATTTGGGATCCCGAAACAAGTTCGGGACGACAGTTTCTTTCATCGTTTAGCGTATTTGCCACAAAACATCACATCAATTTTACCGTTGTTAAAACGTATTATCTCATATGTTAAAACATCTCCTATTTCTTTGCCTCTTATTTGTCGTTATTAAACCTGCCCACGCGCAGGACGAAGTCCGTTCCCAGGTATATCCGCAAGGGTATTTCCGTTACCCGCTTGATTTGCCGCCCAGCACCGCTGGCTCTTTTGGCGAGTTGCGGGCCAATCATTTTCATTCGGGGCTAGATTTTCGCACTAATCAGCGTATTGGCTACCCGGTACATGCCCCGGCTGATGGCTGGGTATCGCGTTTGCGAGTGCAGTTCGGCGGGTTTGGTAATGCGGTTTATATTACGCACCCTAATGGGTTTACCACGGTTTACGGTCACCTGGATCATGTCGCGCCTGAGTTGCTGACTTTGATCCGTCAACAGCAATATGCACAGCACAGCTACGTGGTCGATTTTAATTTGGCCCCTTTCCAGGTGCCGGTTACCAAGAATCAGGTTTTCGCCTGGTCGGGCAATACCGGCGGCTCTGCCGGTCCACACCTGCATTTTGAGATCCGCGATACCAAAACGCAGGAAACCATCAACGCCCAACTATTCGGCTTGACTATTCCGGATCACGTTCCTCCTACTATCAGCAGCATCAGCGTTTATCATTTAAATGGTCGTCCGTTTAGCGAGAGTACTTTGCGTCAAACCTATGGCGTAGCTGGCACAGCCGGAAATTACCATTTACTCAAGCCACAAACATTTGACTTAAGCGGACAAATAGGTTTCGGCATCAGTTGTGTAGATATGAACAGCGCATCGCCAAGCCACAACGGTGTTTTCTCCATTCAGCTAAATGTTGATGGTAAAACGGTGTACACCTTCGCTGCCGAGCGTTTCGCGTTTGATCAAACGCATGCCATCAATGCTTATATAGATTATCCCAACTTTATCCGTACCAACGGTTTTACGCAGAAGTGTTTTATCCTGCCGGGAGCGGCCATTACGCTCTATCCGCAATCCATCAACCGCGGACTGGTGGATTTTAATGACGATGCCGAGCACAACGTAGAATTTGTAGTGCGCGATGTAGCCGGTAATACCTCACGCGTGGCCATCAAGGTAAAATCATCAATTCCTAAAGATCGCCCTGTTTTTCATCCACAAGGTACTTTGTTTAAATACAACACCCGCAATGAGTTTAATGCCAATAACGTAAAAGTGATTGTTGATCCGGGTAATTTGTATGACGACCTTGATTTTCGGTACAGCGTGTCAGCCAAACGCCCGGGAGCCTACTCGGCCGTACATCATATTCATGATAATTTGACACCGATACATGATTCTGTTGAAGTTTGGATAAAGCCGGATATTGATCTTTCCAAATACGCAAATAAGGCCTTAGTGCTCAACACGGCGTCTGGTGCGTGCGAAAGTAAGTACGAAGATGGGTGGGTGAAAGGAAAAATAACCCGTTTTGGCAATTATGAGGTGCGAATTGATACCGTTCCGCCGGTAATTACGCCTATAAATATCCACAATGGTGCAAATCTTTTAAAAGTTAAGGCTATTTTCTTGAAAATGAGTGATAATATGTCGGGATGCAGGGATTTTAACTGTAAAATTGACAATAAATGGGTTTTAATGGAGCGAGATTATAAAAGTAAGATTTTAAGTTATACATTTGGCCCGGAAATTGGTACCGGTAAGCACACCTTTGAGCTGACCGTTACTGATTATAAGGACAATAGTACAACTTATACCGCTGAATTTTACAGATAATGGCAACATTAAAAGAAGGCGATAAAGCTCCCGCTTTTACCGCAAAAGACCAGAACGGCAAAGAAGTTTCATTAGCCGATTTTAAAGGAAAAACCGTTATTCTTTATTTTTATCCAAAGGATGATACCCCTGGCTGCACTGCCGAGGCTTGCGATTTTAGGGACAATTACCAATCATTAGCAGCTAAAGGCTTTGAAGTGATTGGCGTGAGCACTGATGACGAGCACTCGCACAAAAAATTTGTAACCAAATACAGCCTGCCATTTACCCTGATTGCTGATGACAGCCAGGAGATTGTAAATGCTTACGGTGTTTGGGGCGAAAAAAACAACTTCGGTAAAGTTTACATGGGTACCATCCGTACCACTTTTATTATTGATGCCCAGGGCACCATCAGCCATATCATCAATAAAGTTGACACCAAGAACTCTTCGCAACAGGTATTAGATCTGTTAGCTTGATATATTTTAAAAAATAGTGCTTATGTTCGCAGAACAATCGATTGCAATGACTAAAACAATCCCGGAACTAAAACAAGTGGCCTCACAGGTGCGTCGTGATATCGTACGCATGGTGCATGGCTGCCAATCAGGTCACCCAGGTGGCTCTTTGGGCTGTACAGACTTTTTAACGGCCCTGTATTTTTCAGTAATGGAACACAATCCGCAGTTTAGCATGGACGGCGTTGGCGAAGACTTGTTCTTCCTGTCAAACGGTCACATCTCACCGGTGTTCTACAGCGTGCTGGCACATGCCGGTTATTTTGATAAATCAGAGCTGGCTACTTTCCGTAAGCTGAATTCACGTGTGCAGGGTCACCCAACCACGCATGAGAAGCTGCCAGGTGTACGTATTGCCTCAGGCTCACTGGGCCAGGGCTTGTCGGTAGGTATTGGTGCCGCGCTTGCTAAAAAACTGAATGGCGATAACAAGACCGTATTTACCTTGCACGGTGACGGCGAGCTGCAGGAAGGCCAGATTTGGGAAGCTGCCATGTTTGCCCCTCACCATAAAGTAGACAACCTGATTGCTACTGTTGACGTGAACGGCCAGCAAATTGACGGCCCGACCGACAAGATTATGAGCTTGATTGATCTTGCCGCTAAATGGACCGCATTTGGTTGGGACGTAATGACCATGAACGGTAACGATATGGAAGACGTGGTTAAGGTACTGAACGACGCCAAAGGCCGCACCGGTCAGGGCAAACCAATTGTTATCCTGATGACTACCGGTATGGGTTACGGTGTAGACTTTATGATGGGTAGCCACAAATGGCACGGTGTTGCTCCAAACGATGAGCAACTGGCTGCTGCACTGGCACAATTAGAGGAAACCTTAGGCGATTATTAATTTGGTAGTGAGTAGTGAATGGTGAGTTGTGAGTGTTTCATAATTCATCAGTTCAACAACTACTCACAACTCACCACTCACCATTCACAAAATGAAGAAATACACATTCACAGATAAAAAAGATACACGTTCTGGCTTTGGCGCTGGCCTGGTAGAGGCTGGTCGCAAGAACGATAAAGTGGTTGCCTTGTGTGCCGACCTGATCGGTTCACTTAAAATGGGCGACTTTATTAAAGAATTTCCGGAGCGTTTTTTCCAAACCGGTATTGCAGAAGCTAACATGATGGGTATTGCTGCTGGTTTAACCATCGGCGATAAAATTCCTTTCACTGGTACTTTTGCCAACTTCTCAACCGGTCGTGTTTATGACCAGATCCGTCAGTCTATCGCTTACTCAGACAAAAACGTAAAAATCTGTGCTTCACACGCAGGTTTAACGCTGGGCGAAGACGGTGCAACTCACCAGATCCTTGAAGATATCGGCTTGATGAAAATGCTGCCAGGTATGACCGTAATCAACCCGTGCGATTACAACCAGACTAAAGCTGCTACCATCGCTATCGCTGAATACGAAGGTCCGGTTTACCTGCGTTTCGGTCGTCCGGTAGTGCCAATCTTTACAGATGCAGATCAGAAATTTGAGATCGGTAAAGCTTGGATGGTAAACGAAGGTAAAGATGTATCAATCATTGCTACCGGTCACCTGGTATGGGAAGCCATCAAAGCAGGCGAGATTCTGGAGCAGGAAGGTATTGATGCCGAGATTATCAACATCCACACCATTAAACCATTGGATGAAGAAGCTATCCTGAAATCAGTAGCAAAAACCGGTTGCGTAGTAACCGCTGAAGAGCACAACCGCTTAGGTGGTTTGGGCGATAGCGTTGCCCACGTACTGGCTACTAATAACCCAACCCCGCAAGAGTTTGTAGCTGTTGATGACAGCTTCGGCGAGAGCGGTACCCCAGAGCAATTGATGGATAAATACGGCCTGAACGCCGCTGCCATTGTTGCCGCTGTTAAAAAGGTTATTGCTCGTAAAAAAGCGTAAGCAAAATAGCTTTAGATATAAAAGCCGCACAGGAATACTGTGCGGCTTTTTTGTTGTTGCTACGGCGGCCTCTGGCCGCCGTAGCGAAAAGCGTTAGGGATAGGAGCGGATACCGGCCCGGAGGCTAAGGCCTGTGCAGTATGAGCGGATAGCCCGGCCCGAAGGGAACGCCCAAGTGAGTGAAACGATGTTTCTTGAGCATCTCATTATAACAATACCTTAAGCAATCTCTTTAAATCCTATAAATCCCGATTCAGGACAAACACCATTGCCTCAAAACTGTTAACTTTGCACATTAATTAAATTCGCCCTATGTCTCAACAGGTTGATGATGCAGAGATTTTAAGCAAGTTCCAGAACGAGCGTACACGGAACGAGGCTTTTAACCAGCTGCTCAAGAAATACCAGCAAAAAATATACTGGCACATCAGGCGCATGGTAATAGATCATGATGATGCCGATGATGTAACGCAGGACGTATTTGTGAAGATATGGAAAAGCCTGCCCGGTTTTCGCAGCGATGCCCAGTTATATACCTGGATGTACCGCATCGCCACTAACGAGTGTATTACTTTCTTAAATAAAAAGAAGCAGAAAAATAACATCCCGCTGGATGAGGTATCGTATGAACTGGCTGAGTCATTGGCTGATTCAACTTACTTTAATGGCGATAAGGCTCAGCTGAAATTACAGCAGGCGCTGCTTACCCTGCCCGAAAAACAACGCCTGGTATTCAACATGAAGTATTTTGATGATATGAAGTATGAAGAGATCTCAGGCGTGTTGGGTACCAGTGTGGGAGCGCTGAAGGCATCGTTCCACCTGGCGGTGAAAAAAATTGAGGCACATTTGCTGGGTAATGATTAATTTAAAAAAGTAATTAAACCTTTTCATTTAAATTTCATCTATACCGAATATGGAAAGAGAAATGGACAATAGGGAATGGCTGAATGAATTTCCGTCACTAAAGCAAGTAAAGGAAAGTAACCCGTTTACTGTACCTCCAGGTTATTTTGACGAATTACAGCAGCGCACCATGTCTTCTGTTTTTCTGGAAGGTTTAAATAGAGAGGCTGGTTTCGCTGTTCCTGAAAATTATTTCAGTGAATTGGAGAGCAACCTGCAAAGCCGCATAAATATAGAGGAAGCCCTGGATAAGGCTACTAATAGCTTCACTGTGCCCGAAAATTATTTTGAGGGCATGGAGGCCCAGTTAAGCGCACGTATTGCCATAGAAGAGGTGATGGAGGGGAAATCGGAAGGCTTTACCGTGCCAGATGAATATTTTGACAACATGCAGGCGCAGATTAGCGCCCGTATTGCTGTTGAGGAGGCTTTGGAAGAGGGTGAAGGTTTTACTGTGCCTGATCAGTATTTCAGTAAATTGCAGGACGCTATTTTGGCTAAAACAAGCGGTGCGGCAGAAGATGCCCCGGTAGTGCAGCTAAATCCAGCCCCGAAGCAGCAGCAACCCGCTCAACGCCGCGGCGTAGTGCGCAGGCTGGTTAATTCGGGGGGGTTTAAATATGCTACAGCTGCCTGTTTGGTGCTGGCAGTGGGTACAACCTGGTTAATTAATAGATATGAAAGTCCAGAGGCGGTGCACAAGCGTTCTTATATCCATAAGGCCTTGTCTAATGTATCTGACGAGGATATTATTGATTACCTGCAGTTGCACATGGACGCGGCCGATACCCGCGGTGTAATGGATGAAGCCGACCAGATCAATACAGATAATGCAAGTGCTGACGATTTGAAAGAATACTTAAGTACGCATTGATAGGGTAAAATTGTAATGACCAGACTAATCAAAAATATTTCTGTTTTATTGTTGTTGCTTTGTGTCTCATTGGCCGTCCGCGCACAGCGGGGTGGGCAGGCCGCATTCAGGCAGCGCAATGAGGCGCGTGTAATGCGCCCCAATGTAGCCAAGCGCTTTGATCAGATCAAGAAGAACTACATTGCGCGCCAACTGAATTTAACGCCCGAGCAAAGCGCACGTTTTTGGCCTATGTATGATGCTTACCAGGCCGAGCTGGACGAGATACTGATACTGCGCCGCCAAAATAACACCAACGTGCAGCCCGGCGGCGAAGATCAGTTTGACCGTGAGCTTACTTATCAGCAAAGGATTACCGCCGCTCAGAAGAAATATTACCACGAGTTTTGCAACGTGCTACCACCCGACAAAGCCGCGCAAGTATTTAAAAGCGAACGCGATTTTAAATTTGAACTACTCCGCAGATTGAAAGAGGGTCACGGGCCGGAGTAAGGGTGGAGATTAGAGATTGAAGAATAAATATTGAAATTTTAAAAAGCAAATAGGCACCCATTGGGTGCCTATTTGCTTTTGTTCAATACGTCATTGCGAGGGACGAAGCAATCTCTGTACAGGACATTCGGATATTTAGATTTGCTTTGCATTTGCAGAGATTGCTTCGTCCCTCGCAATGACGTGTTGAATTATGCCTTATCTCTGCCTTCGGCTTTCATTCCTTAGAAGTTTCCTCAAAAATCCCCCTCGTCCCGCATGCTATAATACCCGTCATCGGTAATAATCAAATGGTCCATTACCTTAATATCCAGAATATTTCCCGCTTGTATTAAACGTTTGGTGAGGTTAATATCCTCATGACTTGGCTTTTTGTTGTTAGAAGGATGATTATGCGCCAGGATGATGTTGGATGCCTGATGCTGTAGCGCAATGCTAAAAATGATCTTAGGATCGGCAATGGTGCCCGACAGGCCTCCTTTGCTGATCAGTTCTTTAGAGATCAGTTTGCATGACCGGCTCAGTAATAACAGCCAGAATTCCTCATGATTCAGATCAACCAGGTGGCGGCGTAATACCTGCCATGCCAGTTTACTGCTATCGATAGTTTCAGGGGGCTTACTGTCGGCCTCGCCGCGACGACGGCCCAGTTCTAAGGCAGCTATGATGGAGATGGCTTTGGCTTCGCCGATGCCTTTAAATTTGGATAATTCGGCGATAGACGCACGACCTAACCGGTTCAGGTCATTATCGTAATGATGCAGAATGCGCTTGCTCAGTTCCACCGCACTTTCATCCCGGCTGCCAGAGCCTATCAGTATGGCAATCAGCTCGGCGTCGCTTAATGCCCGGCGTCCCTGGGCGCCCAGTTTCTCACGTGGGCGATCTTCCTCGGCCCAGGCTTTAATGCTGATCTTATTGTCATAAGGTTCCATAGTCTTGAACTTGGATTTTTAGGATTTTAGTGATGTTCAGGATATTTATCTGAATCCGAATTTACAGAATTCAGGAATCTATCGAATACACCACTATATTTAAATTCTGTAATTCCTGAAATTTGAGTTCGAACAAGTATCCTGTCAATCTTAAAAATCCCAATAATCCAGGTTCAAGACAATAAAAAAGGGACGGTATTTGCATACCATCCCTTTTTTATATCGCGTTTGTAAAACAGCTTATTTCAGGCCGTTTACGTATTTGGTCAGTTTTGATTTATTGTTAGAAGCTTTGTTTTTGTGAATAACATTCTTCTTAGCTAAACGATCCAGCATAGATATCACTTTAGCCAATAAAGGCGTAGCCGCAGTTTTGTCAGTAGTGCCTCTTAATTTTTTGATAGCATTTCTGGTGGTTTTAGCCTGATACCTGTTACGCAGACGCTTCGCAGCGTTAGCTCTGATTCTTTTGATCGATGATTTATGATTTGCCATTGCTTAGCTAATATTCTTATTTAAATTTCGGACTGCAAATATATGGCGATATTATTTAAATCACAAGTACTTATGTAAAAAAAATTAAGTAACCTGTATTAGTTCACCGTAATGGCGCTAATGCTTAACGCACTTGAACCACTGCCACTTACAGAACCTTTGCTGTAAATGGTGTAAATTTTGCCTGCTGCCAGTGTAATAGAGCTACCGGTTGCCAGTACGGTACTGGTTGATGCATTTACCAGTCTGAAGATGTAAGTGCCCGCAGTAACCTCTGCATAGGCGCTCACGCCTTTATAGTTCAGTGCGGTAAACAGGCCTGTGCCATTGGCGGTTACGTTTGAAACAGGCGCATCTGCCGATGCCTGTACAAAACGTACTCTGGCGTTGCCAGAGGACGGTGCGGTTTGATCATCTTTAACCGTAATTACCGAAGTGTTACTGCTGCTGCCTGCCAGGATAAAAGAGTAGTAATTTGCTGCATCTACCTGTGCCGAACCTGACGCAAGTACGGTGCCTGAAGGGCTTTGAATACTGAAGTCCTGCTGACCGGTGTAACTATCGTTATAGCCAGAGACGTTGCCATAACTTACAGTATTTGGCGTACGTAACACGTTCTGGATAAATAATTGTGCTGGACCGGCATCTGGGTTGGCATTAACCAATTGTACTTTGGCTGTTACAGCGCCGTCAAACTCATAGCCATTGTCTTTCTTGCACGACGATACCAATACAGCTGCCGCCACGCCAAATAATGAGCCAATAAATACCCTGCGGGATAGTGTGTTAAAACGTTTTTTCATAAGAAGATAGTAGGTAAATAATAATAAATTATTTGATAGCCTGCGGTTGATGTTTTGACAGGAAATCTCCTCAATAACGTTTTTTGTTAATCTTTAGTTTAAAAAAAATATGGTTTTGTAAAAATGAGGGGGCTTGGAGCATGGGTTTTTGTCAGTTTTATACTGCAAAAAGCTGTATTTTGGCATTATCTGCATAAACTTAAATGAAACCGCTTTATCGCATTGTTTTATGTGTTTTTCTGTTGCTCACATGTGCATCCTGGGGCTTTTTTGCGCACCATCGCATTAACCGGCTGGCGGTTTTTACTTTGCCTAAAGGCATGGCCGTATTTTATCAGGCTAATATTGATTTTATTGACGAGCACGCTGTTGACCCGGATAAACGACGCTATGTAGACTCGCTGGAAGGGCCGCGCCATTTTCTGGATGCAGATCATTACGGCAAAGCACCGTTTGGCCGTTTGCCGCAAAACTGGTATGATGCGGTGAAGAGATACTCGGTAGATACGCTGGATAAATATGGCACGGTGCCCTGGGTAATTCAATATCATTATTACTGGCTGGTAAAAGCTTTTAAACAGCATGATACCACTGCCATCCTCAAAACATCGGCCAACCTGGGGCATTACATTGCCGATGCTTGCGTGCCGCTGCATCTCACGCAAAATTACGATGGGCAACTAACCAATCAAACCGGCATCCATGCGCTATGGGAAACCCGCCTGCCTGAGTTGTTCAGCAACCGGTATAGTTATAATGTTGGCAGGGCAAAATACATTGATAACCCGCTCGCACAGGCCTTTGCCATCTGCCGTTCATCTTATAAATGTGTGGACTCGGTGTTGTTGTTTGAGCGTAAACTGAATGCAGTTTTTCCAGGCGATAAAAAGTATGAGACAGTGCAACGCGGTAACCGTAAGGTGAAAGATTACTCGGCAGCCTATGCCGCCGCTTATCATAAAATGCTGAACGGTATGGTAGCCCGGCGCATGCGTTTAGCTATACTAAATGTAGGCAGCTTTTGGTACTCGGCCTGGGTTGATGCCGGGCAGCCTGACTTGAATAAATTCATCGCGCGGCCGCCATCTGCGCAGCAAAAGGCGGAGTTGGTAAAAGAAGAGGTTTTGTTTAAGCAAGGGAAAGTGTTAGTGAAGAACTAGATATTAGATTATGAAGTCAACCTTTACAACCTTAGTTTTTTGTTTTCTTAGTCTTCTGATATCGGCACAGCAAAAGTCGGTTAATAAGAATAAAGGCGATATTGCGCTTGATATGGTTGGCAAATTGCCTGAAGTGAAGAAGTTTGTTAGGCAATACAAAGACGGCGCATTACTGTTGTACAAGAAACCAGATAGTGATTTTCACTTTTATTGGATAAAAATGGGCAATAACAAGGTAGACATGTTTGCAACCCTTGAAAATTTTTATGTAGAACCCAAAACGTATAAGGTGTTTTATGTAGATGTGTTTGCAGATTTTAACCCCATTACGTTAGCACAATGGCGCAAGTGGCGTAATAGTCCAAATTTTCATGAACTCCATACATATAAGCGCGGCAGACTAATCCTTCAGAAGCAGTAATTACGCTTTCTTCCTTTTAAAAAAGGAAAGCATTAATCTCAGAAAAAAAGTAGTTATGAAACGGTTTGTCCTGCTCGTTACACTCCTTAACCTTTCGGTACTGGTATTGGCACAGGATTTTTATTATAAGCTTCCCAAAAGGCGCGGGCACATGACGGAGAGAGAAAAAGCACTAGTTGCCATAGCCGAATTACCCGAAACGAAACGGCTATTTATAACGTCGGCTAAATCAGAGCCAGCACTGAATATAGCCGGTGAACCCGAACCCGGAAAGCCTTACTATTGGATTAAAGTAGGCATATCAAATTTCGATATGTTTCGCACGACCTACAATTACTATTATTATCCCCAGACCAGGCAAATTTTCTATTTGGATTGGGTGAATGCCGATTTTCAACCCATTAGCTTACAGCAATGGCGTTACTGGCGAACAAAGCCCGCGTGGCGTAAAGATCATGTCTATAAACGCGGTAAGCTGATGGCAAAGAGCTAGAAAAGTCAGGATTATGCCTTCTTTCTCTTAAACACCGCTACTACCGCCGGAATAACTGATACCAGAATGATGGCCAGTGCAATCAGCGAGAAGTGGTCTTTAAAGAATGGGATAGTCCCCAACCAGTAACCGGCAAACAAGAAGATCAAGATCCATGATGCACCGCCAATAACGTTATAAATGGTATAACGCAAAAATGGCATCTTACCCACACCGGCTACAAATGGCGCAATGGTACGGATGATAGGCATAAAACGGCTCA
The DNA here is from genome assembly GCF_041080815.1 of Mucilaginibacter yixingensis. NCBI lineage: Bacteria > Pseudomonadati > Bacteroidota > Sphingobacteriia > Sphingobacteriales > Sphingobacteriaceae > Mucilaginibacter > Mucilaginibacter yixingensis. The sequence goes on from NZ_CP160205.1 coordinate 392,631, forward strand.
GGATAACTGCTTTGCCGCCATGCTTGTCAAAAAAAGCTTTGGTTTGCAGGTAGTAATCGAGCTTTAATATTTTGTTGTTCTCTTTAAAAACTTTTGGTCCTAAAAAGCTGCCCAGCATGTAGTTTACGGTGTTGCCTACTACAGCTGCAACAATGAGTATCAATGCCAGCAGATAGATACTTAAACCGGTGTTACCGGCAGCAATAAGTGCACCGGCGGCAAACAGCAGCGAATCGCCGGGAAGAAATGGGGTTACCACAAAACCGGTTTCGGCAAAAATGATGACGAAAAGAATGAGGTAAGTAAGCGTGTGGTATTGGTTGATGATTTCTGCCAGGTGTTTATCAATATGCAGAATAAAATCTATCAGGTGTTTTATTAATTCCAAAGCTGTTTTGAATTTGGCGTGAAAATAGCAATTTGAGCCGAAAGGAAAAAGGTAAAAGCAGAAAGGTAATATTCGGGGCCGAAAAAGGCAGTTCTGTGAAAAGTAACAGGCGCAGACCCTTTAACCTTTATCCTTAATGCTACCTGTTGGTAATAATGTTCATCCCGAAGGTGGCCGAGTCTGTTCTGCCCAATATACCTTGCGAGTAAATGGTATAGAGTTTGCCGTCCTGAACCGTAAATCTGGACAGATCTGCCAGTGCATCGGTGGTGCCGGTGGTAAAGATCTTGAAATCATAAATGCCTGCGGGCATTTCTACATACTTGCTAACCTTTGCAAAAGCCAGATTTGAAAAGGCGATGGTGCCATTTGCCGTTAAATCAAGATTGATAGAGCGTGCCGATGCATTAACAAAGCGCACTTTGCCCCGGCCAATTGTAGGCGCAGCGTCACTATCCAGGGTCATGATTGTAGTTTGAGATTTGTCGGCTACTAACCCTGTAGTAAAAACGGTATAGCGGTTGTTTAGAACAAGCACCTTGTTGTAGTTAAAGTACGACACGTTGTCGCGCGTTCTCAATTCAAAAGGCACATTGGTATTAAGAACAGCTACATAGCCCGACGGCTTACCATAGATATATGGTTTAAAGACGCCGTTTTGTTGCAGGAAGTTAGACCAAAGATATAGCCCACCCATATCGGGGCTCAGATTAACAACGTTGATCTGCGTAATGATGCCGTTTGATGGCGTAACCGGCGTAGTGCTTTTGCAGGCCGATATGAGAGAAAACACCATGACGCCCAGAATAATCAGCATAAAAGCCGGTAACGTTTTGATGCGGTATTTTTTAGGAGCAATCATCTGTTTAATATGATAGAAGTGGCCAAAGCATCTTTACCCGTTACATTAGGTTGACCGTAAGTAAATAAGGTGTAATAGCTGGCGGCCAACACGGTTACAGAAGTAGTATAAAGCACGGTACTTGTGCCTGCAGCCATCACTTTGACGGTTTTTTTACCCTGCCCCGTAGGCATAAAATCGGTTACAGATTTAAAGGTCTGGTTTTTAAACGCCAAAGTATCGCCAACAAAAACATCATAAGCCTGTGTGCCCTGTGAAGCCTGGATAAACCGGATATGACTTCTAAGCACGGTATCGGCCACAAACTTGTCTTGTGTAAAAATGGTTGTAAGGTTATTGGCACTGCGTTGCCCCGCAAGTACCGCGGTGTAAACAGCGCCAGAATCAGGTAAGGTTATTTTTACCTCAGTTAGCAGCGTTCTGCTCGGCGAATCAACTTTAAACTGATAGGTCTGCGTGCCGATGGGAAAATTGTTATATCCCGATGTGCCCCCCAGATATATAGCCGAGTTGGTGTTTTGCCGGGTACCGTTCAGATAAAAATTAACGGCGTTAACGTCAGTTACCGCGTTAACAACGTTCAGACTGGCCATTTTTGGCGTTTTCTGCGGCGCGTCTGAGCCTTTGGTGCAGGCACCTGCAGCCATGGCCGCAATAATGAGCAAAACGGGAGTATATTTTTTAAAACCGGGCATCTGTATTTAATATCCGCTTATCAAAACGCAAAATAGCTTTTTTGTTTACTACGCCTGATAAGCATAAACGCAAAAATACTTCTATTATTCCGTTTATCTAAGTACTTTTATTTTCAGCGCTTATTATGGTATGATCTCAAACTTAAGGAAAACGCTTTGGCTAGCAGCGCTTACGCTATTTTGCCAGTTACTACAGGCTCAAACCATACTGGTAAAACCGGTTAACATACAGCAGGCTTATACCAACGGTACCCGCAGCGATGATGGCCGTCCCGGCAAAAATTACTGGCAAAACACGGCCGATTATCATATCAAAGTTAGCTTCGATCCGCAAACCCGAAACGTTGGGGGCTCGGTAGAAATTGATTACGTCAATAACAGCCCGGATACGCTGAAGCAAATAGTATTTAAGCTGTATCCCAACATTTATAAAAAAGGTGCCGCCCGCGATAAACCCGTTAATCCGGAAGATCTTACAGACGGTGTACAGATCTCGCATCTCAAAATCGGCAGCAAAAATATTGATGTAAACAACCATGATGCCCTGACTATTGACGGTACCAACATGACGGTGCCAAATCAACAGGTTTTGCCGCATCAAAAAGTGCATATGTCGGTTGGCTATGCGTACAATCTTAACAAGGGCTCGCACAACCGTACCGGGCAGGTTGAGGATGGATCGTATTTCATTGCTTATTTCTTTCCGCGTGTGGCTGTATACGATGATATTGATGGCTGGAACACCATCCCATACACCGGCACGGCGGAGTTTTATAATGATTTCTGTCATTTTAACGCGGAGGTTACCCTGCCCGCTGATTATGTGGTATGGGCCACCGGTACGCTTACCAACGCTACCGAAGTGCTGAATAAAAGAATTGCCGACCGTATAGCCCTGGCTGCCCAACAGGATAGTGTAACCAATATTATTACCGAGGCCGATGTGAAGGCGGGCGACGTTACCACTAAAGGCGATAAGCATACCTGGAAGTTTGAGGCCGATAGCGTGACTGATTTTGTGTTTGCTACCAGTAATCACTACATCTGGCAGGCATCAAGCCTGGTGGTTGACCCCCAAACCGGCAGACGTACACGCGTTGACGCAGCCTTCAACCCTAAACACAAAAGTTTTTTTAACGTGATTGGCTATGCCCGTAAAACGGTAGCGGCTATGAGCTATCAGTTTATTAAATGGCCCTTCCCGTATGAGCATGAAACCGTGTTTGATGGGCTCGACCAGATGGAATACCCCATGATGGTAAACGATAACCCGTTGGATATTGTAGCCGATGATATTGAACTGACCGATCACGAGATTTTTCATACCATGTTTCCTTTTTACATGGGTATTAACGAAACCAAATACGGCTGGATGGATGAAGGCTGGGCCACCATTGGCGAGTGGCTGATTACCGCGATGATTGATCCGTCTGTTACCGATAAATATGGAATAGACAATTATGCTCTGTCTGCCGGGCACGAGGATGATGTGCCTATTACTACCCTTACTACAGAACTGGGGGGCTCGGCAGAGTTTACCAATCCCTACTCCAAACCGGCTATGGGCTACCTGTATATAAAAGATCTGCTGGGTGATGAGCTGTTTACCAAAGCTATGCATCATTATATTGCCCTGTGGCACGGCAAACATCCCGGACCGTTTGATTTTTTTAATTGCATCAATGAAGGCTCGGGCCGTAACCTTAACTGGTTTTGGCAGCGCTGGTTTTTTGAGCGTGGCGTGCCGGATATGGCCATCAGCTCGGTAACCCACATCGGTAATCAATACAAAGCCACCATTAAGCAGGTAGGCAACAAGCCACTGCCCATCCATCTCACGCTAAATTTGGCCGATGGCAGCAAACAGATTGTGCATAAAGACATATCAGCCTGGGAGAAGGGTAACAAAACCTATGTGGTAGATTTTACCACTGGAAAAAAGATTAAAACCATTGTACTGGGCGATGTGCTGATCCCCGACTCGGACCCTAAGAATAACACGTTTGTGATGAAGCGTTGAGAGGGTATAGACGGTCGGGAGAAAAGGTTCCCCAGGGTGCTAAAAAGGGTAGGGTGTCATCCTGAGCCCCGTAGAAGGGCGCGCGATGGCTAATTGCTCAACAAGCGTGTTTCGACAAACTACCCATGACAGGTTGTGCTTTGTGGTTAGAGCTAGTACTGATGCTGAGCGTCAGTCCGGCTCAGTCGCCGCCGGAGGGCTCGATACTTTTGAGCCCAAAAGTATCCAAAAGGCTTTAACAGCGTAATGGCTTCTTTGCCGCACAAGGCCTTTGCGCGGCAAATCAGTCAGCACCACAGGGCCGCAATTACCGCCCCCGCTGTCGCATCACACAAACCCTACGCTTCTGGCGGCAATTGAATGCCCTCTTCCACCACACAAACCCTTCCTGTGCTGCCCGCTTTCACCCGAAGCCCGACGCTGTTGGTTAACGGCTAATCATGTCATTTCACCTTCATAGTCCCGCCGTCGGGATTCTATTACGCAACATAACACCTTTGTTATACTGTATTTAACCCGCCCGTGCTTTGGATTTTGTATCTTCTAATGGTAATGGGTGCTAGGCAAATCTCAACATCATACTTAACTTTACTTATCATCAACAACCATTTATCCACTATATGAAAATTATTATTGTTGGCGCCACTGGCACCATTGGCAAGTACGTTACCGCTGCTTTGCAAAAAGATCACGAGATTATACAAGTGGGCTCAAAAAGCGGCGATATACAGTTAGACATTACCTCGCCCGATGCCATTAAACAGTTTTTTGAAAAGATTGGCAGCTTTGATGCTTTGATCAGCACCGCTGGCGATGGCCATTTTGGCCCGCTGGGTAGTATGACCGATACCGATTTTCGCAAGGGTATTAATAGCAAACTGATGGGACAGGTTAACCTGGTGCTGCAGGGGCAGCATTATATCAATCCTAAAGGTTCATTTACGTTAACCTCTGGTATTTTGTCAGAAGATCCTGTTGTTTATGCCGCAGGCTTGAGTGCCGTTAATGCTGCCCTGGATGGCTTTGTGCGTGGCGCAGCTATAGAGCTGGATAATGGCGTACGTATTAATGCGGTTAGTCCGGGTGTGGTAGAAGACTCGCCTGGTTATTTCCCTTACTTTCCCGGCCATATTCCGGTTAAGATGGATCGTGTTACGCAGGCTTACCTGAAAAGCGTATTGGGTGCGGCTACAGGGCAGGTGTTCAAGGTGTTTTAGCTGCCCTATACGTCATGCCGAACTTGTTTCGGCACCCCAAGGGACAAGTAATCAGGAGAATCAGCATGTGGGGTCCCGAAACAAGTTCGGGATGACCTTAAGTAGAATAAACAAATAGGCCGGGTAACCGGCCTTTACTATTTCAAACGCTGATGCCAGTCGCCGCCAGACTCGCGGTCAACCGTTTGTTGCGATTCAAAGTTAATTAACACCGCGTCGCGGGCTTCGGCAGGATAGTCGTATTTTTCAAAGAGCCCTCTTAGTTTGCTATTCAGGCCGGCATCGGTTTTCAGAAAATCGCGTTCGGTATCGGTTTGTACGCATATCCAAAATACCAGATTTTTTGGATCAGCCTGATAATCGCCCAACCAAAGGATGTTAAAACGTTCATCGGTATGGCCCTGAACAATCAGTTCAAAATTATCATTGATAATGGCGATGACGTTCTTTAGATCGCTATCTGCCTGGCTTGCGAAAAGGTTTTTGAAGAAACTCATTTTCTAAGATAGCGAAAATGACTTAATGTAGGTGATAACGTTTAATTAAGCTGTTGTGTTGTCCATTTAAAGCAGGTACATTTAATAAACCAATAATCACAGCCGAATATGAGTCCTGAGGTTCCCGTTATCCTTTTAGTTTTAGCTACTCCTGTTTTTCTTTTCTGGTATTGGTTTTACCGTAAAAGGATAGCTAGTAAAGTCAAAAGGCGTTTTTTTATCTGGATTTCTACTGTTATTTCAACCCCAATTTTCTATGCGACCTTAATTGGTATATGGATCTTCTGCATAACTTATTATCCTAACCGAGATTTTGATAGAAAGAGATGGATTAGAGATAAACAAAAACGCTACGAACTTGCAAAGGACATTATTGACAGTAAGATGCTTATTGGTAAGAACAAAAGCGAAGTAAGTGCACTGTTGGGAGTGGATGAAAACAAAATTGACAATAACGATTGGTACTATTATCTAGGATTTGTTCCAGAGTTGGTCAATATTGATCAGGATGTATTGCAGGTGAGTTTTAGGAATGGTAGAGTGTACTACGTTAGTGAGTTTCAAGAATAATTAAATTATTAGTTTCAGCGGCTCGAGCTTAGGTCAGAAAATGTTTTTATGGACACTGCGACTATCATCACATCAAGTCAAGAAGTTATCGCTCGGTTCGATAAATTTATCTATGCTTATCCGGCTTTGCGCTATCAATCTAAAGATCAGGACACAGCCTTTTTTTGTAGTACAGATAATGAAAGAGTACGGTTGTTCTATCATTTTAAGTTAGAAGATCCCGAATACCAGTTTAAATGGAACTATCCAAAGGAAAATGCCGATTGTATAAGAAGCTTTTACAATAGTCAGCCTTTCTTTATGATTGATTTATCGTACAGGTCTGAAGATATGCTATTTGTTTTAATTAGGTACTTTAAAGATTACTTATTGCAACATGACAAAGAAGGTTTATCGACTGTTCTGTTTAGTGATAAAGACTTCAATCTGATAAAATTAGAGGAATACCTGTAGAGCCACATATTTGTGGCTCCGGTTGCAAGTCGGCATTGCATGGTGGAATTTATGATGGGAGCCACAAATATGTGGCTCTACAAAATAAAAAAAGCCGGTCTAAAAGACCGGCTTCTCTATTTAAAACCTTTTACCTCAAAACTCACGTTCCAAACTCAGGTGTGCTTACTTCGCTTTCTTCAAACTCATAATCGCTTAGTGGCGGGCATGAGCAGATGAGGGTTCTGTCGCCATAGGTGTCGTTTACACGGCCTACTGACGGCCAGAACTTATAGTCGGCTACATAAGGTAGTGGGAAGGCTGCTTTTTGGCGGGTATATGAGTGCGTCCACTCGTTGCCGGTTACAACGGCAGCGGTGTGCGGTGCATTTTTCAGCGGGTTGTCTGTTTTGTCTGACAGGCCTTTTTCAACATTGTCAATTTCATGACGGATGGCAATCATCGCATCGCAGAAACGGTCAAGTTCGCTTTTAGGTTCGCTTTCAGTTGGCTCAACCATTACCGTGCCTGCAACCGGGAATGATACGGTTGGCGCGTGGAAACCATAGTCCATCAGGCGCTTGGCAATATCTGTTACCTCAATGCCGAAGCTTTTGAATGAGCGGCAATCCAGTATCATCTCATGCGCGCAACGGCCATGCGAGCCGGTGTACAGCACCGGGTAATGATGTTCCAGGCGAGATTTGATATAGTTGGCGTTCAGAATAGCATAACGGGTAGCATCGGTCAAACCCTCGGCGCCCATCATGGCAATATAAGCATGAGAGATGATGAGGATAGAGGCCGAACCCCAAGGCGCAGCCGAAACCGCGTGGATAGATTTACCTTGCTCAATATCAACCACGGCATGGCCTGGCAGGTAAGGCACCAGGTGTTTAGCCACACCAATAGGGCCCATGCCAGGGCCACCGCCACCATGCGGGATACAGAAGGTTTTGTGCAGGTTAAGGTGGCAAACATCGGCACCAATATTGGCCGGACTGGTTAAGCCCACCTGTGCGTTCATGTTGGCGCCATCCATATAAACCTGGCCACCATTCTGGTGAATAATATCGCAAACCTCAATGATGCTTTCCTCAAATACCCCATGGGTAGATGGGTAGGTTACCATCAGGCAAGAAAGATCGTCTTTGTGTTCTTCGGCTTTGGCTTTCAGATCGGCTACGTCAATGTTGCCGTTCTCATCGCATTTTACCACGATGATCTTCATGCCGGCCATAGCTGCCGAAGCAGGGTTGGTGCCGTGTGCTGATGACGGGATCAAAGCGATGTTACGGTGATGATCACCACGATCATTATGATACGCGCGGATTACCATCAACCCGGCATACTCGCCTTGTGCGCCGGCATTTGGCTGCAGGCTCATAGCGGCAAAGCCGGTAATTTCGCTCAACCAGTTGTTCAGTTCGTCAAATAGTTGCATGTAGCCGCCGGTTTGGTCGGTTGGTGCAAATGGGTGCAGTTTGCTAAACTCGGGCCAGGTAACCGGTACCATCTCGGTGGTGGCATTCAGCTTCATAGTGCAAGAACCCAGGGCGATCATGCTGTGGCACAGCGAAAGATCTTTCGTTTCCAGCGATTTGATATAACGCAGCATCTCATGCTCAGAGTGATGCGTGTTGAATACCGGGTGGGTTAAGTAGGCAGATTGACGCTGTAACTCAGCCGGGATAATCGTGGTTACATTAGCCTGCAGACCGCTAAAGTCAACATCGCTCAACGTTTTGCCCTTTACTTTGGCAAATACACGAACAATGGTTTTAATATCTTCCAGGCGGGTAGTTTCATCAATGCTGATAGTTACTTCGCTGCCGTTATAGTGGAAATTACATTCCTCATTAATAGCTACGCCGTGCAGCGGAGCTGCCAGATTGCCCAGATCGAATTTAACTGTATCAAAGTAAGCCTGGTTCAGTTGCTTGTAATCCAACTGCTCTAATGATTGGGTTAACAGAACTGCTAAGCCATGTATACGCTCAGCAATCAGCTTCAAACCCTGCGGACCGTGGTAAGCGGCATACATACCAGCCATTATAGCCAGCAGCGCCTGCGCGGTACAAATGTTAGAAGTTGCCTTATCTCTGCGGATGTGCTGCTCGCGGGTTTGGAGAGCCATACGCAGGGCATAGTCGCCGGCGCTGTCAATAGTTACGCCAATAATGCGGCCCGGCATTGAGCGCTTGTACTCTTCCTTAGTAGTAAAGAAGGCCGCATGCGGACCACCAAAGCCCATCGGTACGCCGAAGCGCTGCGAGGTACCCACCACAATATCTGCGCCCCACTCACCCGGAGGGGTAAGCAGTACCAGGCTCATCAAATCGGCCACTACGGTCAGTTTGATGTTTTGCTGGTGTGCGGCGGTGGCAAAATCAGTATAGTTATAAGCCTCGCCTTTGCCTGCCGGGTACTGCACAATGGCGCCAAACATGCTGTCGGTCAGTTCAACCGTGCGGTGGTCACCAATTTGCAGCTTGATGCCGTAAGGCTCAGAGCGGGTTTTAAGAATGTCAATAGTTTGCGGGAACAGCTCTTCAGATACAAAGAAGGTATCGGCCTGCTGGTTTTTACGCAGGGTATACTGCATAAACATGGCCTCGGCGGCGGCGGTACCTTCGTCAAGCAGCGATGCATTGGCAATTTCCATCCCGGTCAGATCAACCACCATGGTCTGGAAGTTGAGCAGCGCCTGCAAACGGCCCTGGGCAATTTCGGCCTGGTAAGGTGTGTACTGGGTATACCATCCCGGATTTTCCAGAATGTTACGCTGAATAACGCCTGGTACAATCACATCATAATAACCCTGGCCAATAAATGATTTGAAAACCTTGTTTTTAGAAGCGGTTTGCTTCAGTGTATTCAGGTAATCAAACTCGCTTTTGGCGGTTGGTAAATTAAGCGGGTTTTTTAAGCGGATGCGTTGCGGAATGGTCTGATCGATGAGTTCATCGAGGGATTTTACTCCTACAGTTTGCAGCATTTTTGCCGTGTCGGCCTGGCTGGGGGCAATGTGCCGCGACTGGAATTTCTCCTGGTAAGCTGTGTTTAAAGTCATGTATTAAGCTGTCCCTTTTTTAATGGCGCAAAGGTACGCTTTTAACATTGCACTAACAATCGGGAAACAAAAGGTTACAATATATTAACGTGTAAATTTATTAACTTGGTTGGCTGAAACCTCGACCTGATGGGACGATCACAATTTGTACTATTACTCCTGATGCTATTGGCGCGTCTCGGCGCGCAAGCCGCCACCTTACAGTAACCAGCAATGCTGATGGCGGGCCGGGTACATTGCGCCAGGCCTTGCTGGATGCTGCGGCAAATGGCAGTGCGGAGAAGGATTATATTGTTTTTAATTTGCCGGATGTGAGCGAGGCGGGGAGGACGATAACAATCTCTACTAATTTGCCTTATGTTTCTTCAAATATAGTAATTGACGCTACAACTCAACCCGGCACAGCTTTTGGGCGGAGCAACGCGAAAGTTATTTTGCAGCCGGATTCTCCTACTAAAATAATTTATGGACTAATGCTAGTGAATACCAAAGGGGTAGAACTCTATGGTTTTTATATCCGTGATTTTAACGCCAAAATAGAAGAGTATAAGTATACTGCCGGTATATTTATGGAGAACAGCGAAGATGTACAAATAGGAGCATTTGGTAAAAATAACGTGTTTTCACATAATTACTCTTCTATCGCAAATACTGCATCTCCATTAAAAAGCGGCGGAGGGTTAACCTTGAGTGTGAACAATCTGAAAGTTTATGCCAATATTTTTGGTTTTGAACCTGACGGGAAAACCGCAAGAAATTACGATAATTTTCAAAGCTTTGACAATATCTATCTCAATTGTTGGCAAGGAAATATTGAGATCGGTGGCAATGATATTTCTCAGCGGAATTTTTTCGGATACGGTGCTACTATAATTAATTATGGAACACAGCCCAATAACATAGCCACGATAACTATAAAAAATAATTACTTTAATTATGATATCGATGGTTTGCCCAAGCCCCGGACCGGAGGTCCTAACAAAGGCTCTGCATCTTCAATAAAAGTTGCACTGGATTATGGTCAAGATGATAGTTTTTTTTACCCTTATACAGTTAATGTAACTAATAACAAGATGGTCTATCCGTCTGATATATATATAGGACTGATATCTGGAGATCTTAATTTTAAAGGTAATATTATTGCAAATGAGCTTGGGAGCGCGGAAAATTATGGTACCCACGTTCAGTTAAAATCAAAAGCAAATATCCTTATCGGTGGAGAAAATATCGGTGAGGGAAACAGTATCTATAACCAGCCATTATGGTTGTATTCCACGAAATCAGTTGAGCTTCATCGTAATAGCTTGTTTTGTGTTGGCGATACATTTGGTCCCTGGCTTTATACGGCTCCCAATATTGGTCAGCCCGTTCTACCAGAAATATCCATAATTCAAATAACACCCACAACAATATCTGGCAAGGCTACACCTCTTTCAAAAATTGAGGTGTTTGACGATGGTGGCTGCATGCGTTGCGAACCCTATACCTATATTACAACAACTACTGCTGACGCTAATGGCAATTGGAGTTGTAATGGCTCAATAAGTAACGGTGCAATTGCATCTGCAACAATTAATGGTTTTACTTCTTATTTCACAAAGGCAGCTTGGTACGAAGGTGGCAAAAAGATACATTATTCATGTACAGAGGGGGGATCGGTAAAAAGTACGGTAATTCACAACGGCACTTATGAATGGAGGGATCCGGCTGGCAATATAATAGGAACCACTCCCGAAATTACCGGGCTAACTCCCGGTAATTACACATTAAAAGTGCTTAACGGAATAAGTTGCTCATCTCAAATCTACACTTTTAGGATTATTGACTCAAAGCCAATTCTTAATGAGTCTGATAAACATATTGTACAGCCATCGTGCAATATTAAAGGTTCAATAACCGGTTTGTCTCTGGTTAACACTGATGCAACCAATGATGCCTATTATCAGGGCCAATTCAATATTTATACTTATAAATGGGTTGACGCTACAGGAAGTGTAAAAAGTAATACGATAGATCTGACCAATGCAGATGCCGGAACATATCAGTTGCAGATTACATACAACCAAGGATGTACTACCACATTTGGTCCTTTTGTATTAACAAACAGCACCGGCCCATCTCTCAATCAAACCACCGCCATCATCACCCCAACACCCTGCGGCCAAAGCACAGGCAGCATTACCGGCATAATTCCAACGGGAACCGGTAACCTCAGATACAGCTGGAAAAATGGGCAAGGTAACGAGGTAGCCACTACTAAAGATTTGACGGGGCAACCAGCCGGTGTTTATACGCTTACGCTAACTGATGATACCCAATGCGGCCCGGTTAGCACAACCGCCATCCCTATTCCAGAAACCAATGGTATCACCTTAAATGATAATGGCATAGCAACCAGCCCAGATTGTGCCGGAGGTAAGAGCAGTATCACGGGTATTACAGTAACCGGAGCCACCAATTACCAATGGATAAACACCACACAAAGCCGCACATACTCGTCGGCAACGCCTGATATTACAGATTTACCGCCGGGTACCTATCACCTGATGGCTTTTAACGGCAATGGCTGCAGCAAAATCAGTAAAGATTATATAATTACTGCGGCCGGCAACACCGAGAACTATGGCGGCCTTACCAAGGTGCTAACCCCTGCCACTTGCGGACAAAACAACGGCATTATTGAAGCCATTTTTATGCCGAACAACCAGCCTATGGTAACACCCAAATCGGTACGCTGGGTGCAGAAAAGTACCGGAATAGAGGTAGGGCACAGCATGAAGCTGGAGGGGATTGATGCGGGCACGTACTCGCTTTACGCAACGGGCCAAAATGGCTGCGAGCGTTTTTTAATAGACTACAGCATTACACGCACACCCGGCATCAGCGTGAGCGGAGGCAGCGTGACGGATGATAATTGCAATAGCGGCAGCGGCAGCATCTCAGGTGTTTCGGTAAGTGGCGGTATTGCATCAAGTGTGCAGTGGACTGATGCATCGGGCAAAACGGTTGGCACACAATTAGATTTAACAGGCGTATATGCCGGTACATACCTGTTAAAAGTTACCGGCAGCGGCTGTTCGGTGCCTTTACCATTTACGGTGGGTAATGCTGATGGCTTTATCGCGGCCCCAGCAGCAAACAACCTGCAACTTTGCAGTGCAGGCGATGCGCTGCTTACTGCCGGCTATCCGGCCACAGGCTCCGGTTATCGTTTGTATAGCGATGCTGTGAGCACTACTCTGCTTGATCAGCAAACCTCGGGCAAGTTCAAGATCAGAGTATCGGCAGATCGCAGTTACTACGTATCGCGTTATAAAGGCAATTGTGAAAGTGCGCGTACTGAAATAAAAGTGAGCCTGGGTATAGGAGCGCTAACCATTGCCAACGCCTTTACGCCCAACGGCGATGGTGTGAATGATACCTGGGCAATAAAAGGGGCAGAGGCTTACCCTAACGGTACAGTACAGGTATTTACCCGTGGCGGCGATAAGATTTTTGAATCAAAAGGCTATGCCCACCCGTTTGATGGTAGCTACAATGGGCAGCCGCTACCATCGGGTACGTATTATTATATCATCAACTTTAATACTAGTTGCGGGTTGCTCTCGGGCAGCCTTACTATTATCCGTTAGTTAGTTGGCGCAGATACATTTGCACGGTGTTTTCCAGTCCGTAGTACAAGGCATCGCAAACAAGGGCATGGCCGATGCTTACCTCTAACAGACCTGGGATATTGTCTGAAAAATATTTCAGATTGTGCAGGTCAAGATCGTGCCCGGCGTTAAGGCCCAGACCCAGTTGCTGCGCCAGTTGTGCGCTTTGCAGGTAAGGCGCCAGGGCCAGCTCTTTGCCCTGATGAAAGTGCGATGCATAGCCTTCGGTATACAGCTCAATACGGTCGGTACCGGTATGGGCCGCGCCTTCCACCATTTTCAGATCAGGGTCTACAAAGATGGATACGCGGATGCCGGCCTTTTTAAAAGTGCTGATCATATCGGTCAGGTAGTTACGATACTCAATGGTATCCCAGCCGTGGTTGCTGGTTAACTGGCCCTCCGCATCGGGTACCAGTGTTACTTGCTCTGGCTTAACATCCAGCACCAGATCTATAAATTTTTGCTCCTGACAGTTGCCCTCGATATTGAACTCGGTAGTCACAATCTTTTTCAGATCATAAACATCGGCATAACGGATGTGGCGTTCATCCGGTCGCGGGTGTACGGTAATGCCCTGCGCGCCGAAGCGTTCGCAATCTTTAGCAACCTGAACCAGATCCGGATTATTGCCCCCGCGCGAATTACGCAGCGTAGCTATTTTATTGATGTTTACTGATAGACGTGTCATAGTGAAGCAAATATAGCTGATGTGTCAATAAGTAAATGTGTGGATGTGTAAATGGTTTTAAGAAGATGACATCTGTTGCAGAATTGGTAAATTCGGGATGTTATGTTTATTTGTTATTGAAGACCTTGTCATTGCGAGGAACGAAGCAATCTCGTCGCATGCTATAGGATCAGCATGGCCGAAAGTCTTATGACGAGATTGCTTCGTTCCTCGCAATGACAAATGTGAATTTACCGATGCAAAAGCTTAAATATTTATATGTACTCATCGCGCTCTTCGCCATCAGCGGAGCGCAGGCTCAAACCGTTTACCGTAACATTAACAATTACCAGGTTTACTTTGGCTGGGCGCGCCATTATCCGCAGGATTATATAATACTGCGCCGATTTGAAAGTCAGGGTAAAGCTTACTTGCTGATGGTGAACCCCATCACCATGCAAACCTATGTGAACGATGCAGATTTTTATCAGATCAAACCGATGACGCTAGCTGAGGCGCGCAAGTTTTTTAAGAGTACGCCTTACCAGAAAGCCTTGCGTAAAGCCGAAAGCCAGTCGGTTAATATACAAGATGCTGGGATTGAACGCGGGATGCCTCAGGAAACGGGTATCAGTTTGACGGCTGATCTTTGCCCGTCACACCGGCCGCTGGACCGGGCGATCTTTACCGATATGATCAAGGCTTTTCAGCAGGTTGAAAAACCTGTGCCTATTGCGCTATCTATCACCGGCACCTGGATGAACCGGCACCAGCGCGACCTGGAATGGCTCAAACAAATGGAAGCAGACCGCGAGATTACCATTACCTGGATCAATCACTCTTACAATCATCGCGTTAGCAAAACGCTGCCGCTTAAAGAGAATTTTTTATTAGAGGCCGGTACCGATATTAATTATGAGGTACTGCAAACCGAAAAAGATATGCTGGCCAATGGACTGCAGCCGTCGGTATTCTTCCGCTTTCCGGGTTTGGTATCAGACCAGCAACTGGTAAACCGGATTACAGACTTTGGTCTTATCCCCATCGGTACGGATGCATGGCTGGCCAAAGGGCAACAACCACAGGCGGGCAGCATTGTGCTGATTCACGGTAACGGCAATGAGCCCGTTGGGGTGAATGATTTTATCAGTCTGCTCAAATCAAAAGCACAGTCTATAGCCAAAAAACAATGGCTGCTTTATGATTTGCGGGAGAGTGTGGATGAGGAGTTCAGTTCACAATAAAACCCCATGTCATTTCGAAGAAGCTGCGGTGGGAATGCGTAGCTATAAAGAAGGGTGTCATGTTGAGCGCTGTCGAAACATGTGCGTGGGCCTTCCCGCGCCCTTCGACAAAGCTCAGGATGACACCCTCGCTCGTTTTATCAGTCACTTAGCTTACAGTCTAAACTGCAGCGTAACCCTTGTTGCAAAGTTTGACGGCGGTACGCCTGCTTCGTCCACATGATCACGGTGGGTTACACGGTGCAGGAAATCAACACGGAGGAATTTAAAAATGTTCTCTAAGCCATAACCTAACTCCACATATGGCGTGCCTTCCAGGTTACGTGTAGGGCGACGGTTAGACGGGCGACCGCCATTGGCGTCGCTCAGGCTGCCGTCTAATACGTTCAGATCGGCCACGGTACGTACATTTAATGAGCGCAGCAGCGGAATACTGTTGGTAATTAAACCTTCCATGTGTTGGGTATAATTAAGGGCCACATAGCGGTCGCTCACGTATTCCAGGAAACGCATGGTGTTAAAGTTATAGCGGTGATTCTCCAGCATAGGAGATGGCAAGCTGGACGGAATATAACCACCGGTAAGCGAATACTCACCTTTGCCAAAAATGCCCATGTGGATTTTCTGAGTGATGTTGGCCGCTATCTTATCATAATCAAAATCGCCGCCGGTTACGCCTTTAAAGCCATGGGTGTAGCGTATGGTAATGACAGGGTTATCGGTACCTCCGCCCAGCGCAATGCGCTTGTTAACCTGTGCCGATTGCAGCAGCCTGCGGCCCGGTTGCCATTGCAGCTCTGTAATGGCTTCGGCTACCTGGTAGTTGCGGTAATGCAGCCCGTCTATGGGGCTGATATAATCGAAATTATAAAGCGGATCAAAAGTACGACGGTCAGTAGTAAGCTTGGCCGTTAGGTTGGGGGCTACGTCGGTTTGTACATAAGCGCGCAATTCGTTCTGCTGAAAGGGGCCGCGGCGCAGCAGGTTGCCGTTGCGGATGGAAGCTTTGAATATATTATTGCTTTTGCTGAAGTTTTCAAATTGGTAGCCGGTTTGTCCCAAATCTCGGGTGAAAGAGATGCCGGCTTCTGTCCATGGTTTGCGGGAAAAGATGTAATCTACTGATCCATTAAAGTTCCATTTTCTATCGCGGAAGCCATAGGCTACATAGCCGCCCAAAATTAAATTTTCGCTAAAGTAACGGTTGCTAATTCCGCCTAGTCGCAGCACGCTGCCCTGCACATCGTTATAGCTGTAAGTATACAGATATGGTCCAAAGCTAAACTTACTGTTACCCGGGCGATAGTAGCCATTAATGAGCATGGCGGCAATGTCTGCGTAGGTGCGCACAATAGGCAGGTTTTTTACGGTGTCAATCATCTTGTACACCTTTTTATCAACGTCGGTTAATGGCTCAGGGCGGTTAGTGGTCCAATAGCTTTCGTCTTTATTGGTTACATCGTTGGCCATGGTTAAGGGCTCTTTGAAAACCTCTGGCGGGTATATTTTATTTACCACGATGTTTTTATTAGAGATATAGAATTTACCCAAAAAGCCCGACCATTTTGGGTTGATGTTAGAAACATGCACAGTGATGCGGGTTTTCTCAGGCAGCCAGCTGCTGGTACCCTCAGGCTGTGTCATTTGCTCCTGGATCCTGATCTTGTTCAGAAAATCAAGGTTGGCATCGGGCGTAACAGATACATCCATGCGATAAAGCGCATAGTTGTCATGACTGATCCACATGGTGCCCACAAAAGAAAGATCATGCGAGCGTTTAGGCTTAAACTCCAGACGGTAGTAATCCTTGCCGTCAATTTTCACGTCGCGCTCGGCCAGGTCATAGTTGTAGAGCATCTTCCAGCTATCGGTAATTGGCGACATAAAGTCTTTATTTGCCAGGCGGATGTAATTGCGATAAAAGTTGTACTGCTGCAAGCTGCTGCCCACAATTTGCGATATCAGTGTTTCATCCTCAATGCCCACTCCGCTCATTTTGGTGCGTTTAACCACTTCGGCTTTCTGATCGGGATTTGTCTGATGATAGTAGTCTGATACGGTTTCAGACATAAACACCGGCAGTACAGGGGTGCCATCTTCACCGGCAATTTTCTGCAGGCTGTCCATCAGCGGTAAAATCTGGCGCATTAGTTTGCGCTTTTTCATCTTGTCGCTAATGTTGGTTACAGAAAGTTCCAGGCGGCTATAGCTTTCGTATTGGTAGCTTTTCAGTTTGTCTGGATCGTTCTCGGCTTTATGCTTTACCACGTTGGCCATAATTTCCCACGCCGGGTTAACGTAGCTTTTAGGAGTAATATTTACCTGGGCCAGCATCTTATTATCAGATGCCAGCTGGAAATCAACCGTGGCCGGATTGGCTTTAGGAAGGAGTTTCTGTGTTGTTTTATAACCTACGTAGGTAGCAAAAATGCTATCGCCAGCCGCTGCAGGAGCAGCAAGATGGTAAATGCCCGAGAAATCTGTCGACGCCGCTTTATGTGAGTGCCCGGGTACTTTAACAAACACCGTGACGTAGGGCAAGGGCTCGCCCGTCTCAGAGTCGGTTATTTTGCCCGAGATGTTTTTTACAGATTGTGCAGCCGATGAAACAGTCATTACACACACACAAATTACACACCAAATGGGGAATAAAATCCCCAAACGGTTAACGCTATGGCAGGCACGTACTCGCATTATCAAAGTTTACTAAGGGTTATTGTTCCTGTTCCACAGAACAACTGTCTGAAATTACATTAAAAAGATGACATTTTTGAAAATATTGTAACCTTTAATCAATATCGGCAGTCCATTTTGTGAAATTATCAATAATAGTCATTCAACTTTCATGCCTCGTCATGGTAAAACAGGCTATTTATTGTATAGACGCTGCTAAAAATTAAATTTGCCTTATGAGCAAAACATATTTGATCAGCGGAGCAGGCAGCGGCATTGGTCGCGCTATTGCCCAGCAACTGGCCGACGATGGCCACCAATGCATTTTACTGGGACGCAATGCCGATAACCTGAACGATACCCTGATATCGCTGGATCGTGCACATCACCAGATGCTGATTGCCGACATTCGCGACAAACAGCAACTGGCCGACGCGGCACAACAAATAGCTGATCTGACCCTGGATGGCATCATCGCCAACTCTGGCATTGGTGGCGAAAACCAATGGGGTAAAGCCGATCGATGGAATGAGATTGTGGATACTAACCTAACCGGCACCTATAATTTTGTCAATACTTTTTTGCCCCTGCTACAGGCCTCAACCTCGGCAGAGCGACATATTCTGATCACCTCATCTGTGCTGGCACGCCTGGGTGTGGCCAATTACTCGGCTTACTGTGCTTCTAAGGCGGGGTTGCTGGGTTTGATGCGCTCGTGGGCAGTACAGTATGCACCCGATGATATACTGGTAAACGCCATTTGCCCCGGTTGGGTAGATACCGAAATGTCTGAACAAGGCATGCAAGGTATTGCCGATGGATTGGGCATCAGCAAAAAGGAGTTTTATGATATGGCGATGCAAAGCGTACCACTGCGCCGCATGAGTCAACCGAAGGAGATTGCCGGCCTGGTAGCCTACCTGCTCGGCCAGCGCGCGATGACAGGGCAAGCCATTGATATGAATGGTGGCGCGGTGATGAACTCGTAAGGGAAGATTACCGTATTGTCATTTCGAACGGAGCGTAGCGCAGAGAGAAATCTTGTACGACATGCACGTTTGCCCATTTTATGGCATGTCGCACGTACAAGATTTCTCCTCACGACAACGCTCAACCCGACCTCTGTTCGTTCGAAATGACATGGGGTAAACGAGAAACGGCCCGAATAGGGCCGTTTCTCGTTTAAATATTCATTAATATCAGTTTGGCAATTCTGCCGTTTCCGGCACAATCTTTTCGCCAATTTGCTGGCGCCACATGGCGTAGTAGAGGCCTTTTTGGGCCAGCAGGTCATTATGTTTGCCTTCTTCAATGATGCTGCCTTTTTCCAGCACGTAAATCCTGTCGGCATGCATAATGGTGCTGAGGCGGTGGGCAATAAGGATGGTAAGGTGATTGGTTTGATCGCTCACCTCTTTAATGGTTTCGGTAATCTCTTCCTCGGTGATAGAATCCAGTGAAGAGGTTGCCTCGTCAAACACCAGAATGTCCGGTCGGCGCAGCAGGGCACGGGCGATAGACAGACGTTGTTTTTCGCCACCTGATACTTTTACGCCGCCTTCGCCAATCATGGTATCCAGGCCTTTATCGGCACGGGCCAGCAGGCTTTGGCAGGCTGCGCGATGCAGTACGTGCATACATTCTTCATCCGTTGCCTCCGGGCGAACAAACAACAAATTCTCACGAATAGTGCCGCTGAACAGCTGAGTATCCTGCGTTACAAAGCCTACACGCTCGCGCAACAGATCCAGGTCAATCTCGCTGCTTTGTACGTCGTTATATAAAATATCGCCGGTTAGCGGTTGGTATAAACCTACCAACAGTTTTACCAGCGTAGTTTTACCTGAGCCCGATGGGCCAACAAAAGCCACCGTTTCGCCGCTGTTCACATCAAAGCTGATATGCGTTAACGCGTTCCGATTAGCAGTCAAGTGTTTAAAACCCACATTGCTGAAAGTCAGTTTTTCTACCTTGTTAATCAGTACTGGTTTGGCCGGTTTTATATCGATAGGAGTTTTCAAGATGCGTTCAAAATTGGCCAGCGATACCTGCGCCTCGCGCCATGACTGGATCACGTTGCCCAACTCCTGCAGCGGGTTGAACAGGAAGAACGAATAAAACAAAAACATAAAATAATTACCCGGCGTGAGTGATCCTTTAAAGATCAGGATCAGCAACACCATCACCATGCAGCTGCGCACAAAGTTTACGGTTGTGCCCTGTATAAAGCTCATGCTGCGCACAAATTTTACTTTCTTCAGCTCCAGGTTAAGGATCTTGTAGGTGGTTTTGTTGAGGCGCTCAATCTCCTGTTTAACAAGGCCAAGACTTTTGATCAGTTCTATATTGCGTAATGACTCGGTAGTTGAGCCGGCCAACGATGTGGTTTCGGCCACAATGGTTCGCTGTATGGTTTTTATGCGCTTGCTGAGTGCACTGCTTATAAAAGCAATAACCGGTATGGCCGCAAAGTAAACCAGCGTAACCATGTAATTAACTTTGATAGAATAAATGATCACAAACAGCATACCCACCAAGCTGATAAACAATACGTTGATGAACGAGGTGATAAACTTCTCAGAGTCGGTACGTACCTTTTGCAGGATGCCCAGTGTTTCGCCGCTGCGCTGATCTTCAAATACCTGGTAAGGCAGCTCAAGCGAGTGCTTCAGACCATCGGCATACATTTTGGCGCCGGTTTTCTGGATGATGATATTGGTGAAATAATCCTGAAAGTTTTTGGCAATGCGCGATACCATGGCCGCGCCAATAGCCAGCCCGATCATTACCAGCGAGCCGTGCAGACGGTACTCATAGCTGTAAACTTTATGGTCTTTAGGCACCATGTACTTGTCTACAATGTTACCGGTAATCATGGGGTCCAGCAAAGAGAAGCCGATGTTAAATGCCGCCAGCACCAGGGCCAGCGCAACAATCCATTTATGCTCTTTGAGATAAGATAAAAGTAACTTCATGCCCCAAAAATAAAAAAGGGAATGGCACCAACGTGCTCATTCCCTTTAATTTGACATTCCGCTGTCGCGGTATTATACAGTCATAACGTCTTTTTCTTTTTCTGCAGACAGGCTGTCAACTTTAGCAATAAAGTTGTCGGTCAGTTTCTGTACGTCGGCTTCGCCGGTTTTAATTTCGTCGTCAGATACGCCATCGCCTTTCAGCTTTTTGATCTTGTCGTTAATATCTTTACGGATGTTACGTACAGATACCTTTGCGTTTTCGGCCTCAGATTTTACTTTTTTCACCAGGTCACGACGACGCTCTTCAGTCAACGGCGGTACGTTGATGCGGATGATCACACCATCGTTCTGAGGGTTAACACCCAGGTTGGCCTCTTTTATAGCTTTCTCAATAGCAGGCAGTAAGTTTTTTTCCCATGGCTGCACCACAATGGTTTTAGCATCTGGTGTGTTTACGCTACCTACCTGGCTAAGTGGGGTAGGGTTGCCGTAATAATCAACCATAATGCCATCTAACATAGCAGGACTGGCTTTACCGGCTCTGATCTTGTTAAGTTCACTATCTGCGTGGTCCAGCGCCTTTTCCATCAAGGCTTTGGCATCATTCAATTGTTTCTTAATGAGTTCGCTCATGGAGTTGTATTTTCTGCAAAAATAAAAAAAAATGTCAAACCGGGATTTATAGGATTTATATTGGATTAATTAACTCAATTGTAATTAAAATAAGCCGTCACGTCATTGCGAGGAACGAAGCAATGACGTGACGGTGATGACGTTGTCTGGTTTTTATTGTCCGCCTGCTGTGTTAAAGGCATCCTGTAAATCCCAAAAATTCGAAAAATCGTGGTTAAAAATCCTGGTTCAACACAATATCCTTCCTTCTGCTCTCCGGCCAAACTTTCAAATCCACCACTTTACCATTCTTTAGCGTCGCTTCTACAGTGGTTTGTTGTGGTGCGTGCAGTTTAAAATGCACATCCCAATCCTTCGGCCAGGCGGGGAACAGGTAGATCTTTTGGTCATCGGTTTGCATCAGCATTTCCTGCAGGCCAATCATGCCCGAGCCGCCCCAGTTATGATCTGGCGTCCAGTCAAAACCCGGTCCCCAGAATGCAGGGAAACGACGACCTGAATCTTTGAGTTTGAACGAAGTGAGGCGGGCCGCTTCTTTGGTCTGGCCCAATCGCGCAGCAAAAATATTATCCTGTTTCCAGCCAATACCACTGCGGAATTTCACCGCCAGTGTATCATATTTCCAGGTGTTAAGGGCAGTATCCAGTCCCGGTTTATGAAGCCCGAAGATAGACCACGGGAACACCGTATAAAACTGCATGTTCTCCACATTGTTAACGCGCTCCCATGACAGTGCCGGACTAAGAACGGTATGCCCGTTCATTTGCCTGAAGGTGATAGGCGGGATGCGTTTTTGCAGAGCGGTTAGCTTTTCGCGTTGCTCTTTGCTCAGATATTTTTCAGGCAAAGCCAGCATCCTCGCGGTAATGGTTTGCAGGGCACCGATGGTTGAGTTGGCGTTATAAGCCATCTTAAAAGTCTCGGCGGCCGAGCCTGGGTACAGCACCAGGTGACCGGCACCATCCAGCGTTTTTGCTCCGCGATGACTGGCCAGGTATTGGTAATGATCGTCAAAAAAAGTAAGACAGCTTTCTACAAACGGGATGTAGGCGTTAACATCTTTGCCCGCGTAGCTATCCTGCATCAGCATCATCTGGCAAAACTCAAAAACGGTATCCCAGGTATATTCCAGCCAGGCATTGTATTCTACACCTTTGTCATAACCTGCAGGGCGTTTCAGGTTGTATTCGGCAGCGTTGGGCAGGCCAAAGTTTTCTATCTGTTCGGTAAAGCAGGCGCCGCCATGGTTCCAGTAAACTTTGCTACGCAACTCGGCATTATGTAACGAGCGCGTATAGAATTTAAACTGCGAAGGCATCATGTCAAAATCGCCGCTGCGTAGCATCGGATAATAAACCAGCCGCTGGTTTTGAGCGGTCATTAGCCCTCCACCCCAATTGCGGAAATCGGGCGTGTAGTCCATGGTTTTGTTGATGAAAACCGGATCATAAGTGAACAAGCCTCCATTAAACTTGGTAGGGTACTGGCCATAAGCATTGCAGCCCAGCATATAGCGGAACAGCTGATAATTCCGGCCCACTTGCCAGGCTGTATCTGCCGCGTTACTTTTATCGGTGTTGATCTCTACGAAGCTGCGTTGCCAGTATTGTTGCCACCAGTCTATAGTCTTTTGGCGGGCGGTTTTGGCTGCGCTGTTTGCTGCCACGATGGTATTATTCAAACCTTGCTGCCAGGCATCAACCGATGGTGTTTGCTGGGTATGCAGGCTAACGGTGATCTCGGTTTGTTTTGTAGGTGATGCGCTCTCTAGTTTCCAGCCCTCAAAATCGGTATTGATATAGGTGCCGGTGTAAGTGCCGGCGGGTTTCATGCCCTTGCCAGTCATCATACCGCCGAAGGTGAGGTTCTTGAGCGGATTGAACATGTCGGCTTTTACCGCATCCATGCCCTCCTGGTTCACCGTAAAATCAAAAATGGTAGAATCGAGGTTATGGTGATAAAACAGGATGCCGTTATTCTTAAAAGCTATCTGATCTTTTAGGGTCTTAACATCGTTTATCGGGGCAAATTTTTGCGACCCTTGGTTTTTCTCGGTCTTATTTACCGGGCGGTCTTTATAACGCCAGCTTTCAAAAGCGGCTTCGGTTTTTACAGGCTGATTGCTGCTCACGCTGAAATGAATCACCGGGCGAAATACATCAACCCAAACATTTACCTGTGCGCTCAGGCCATTGTTCTTACCGCTTACCACTACTGAGCCATTTTGCAACTGCAGCTCCTGCTTAAAGTCTGTTCCCTCAAAAGGATTAGGCGACAACTTGATCCGCACGCGACCGGCCTTTA
The DNA here is from genome assembly GCF_041080815.1 of Mucilaginibacter yixingensis. NCBI lineage: Bacteria > Pseudomonadati > Bacteroidota > Sphingobacteriia > Sphingobacteriales > Sphingobacteriaceae > Mucilaginibacter > Mucilaginibacter yixingensis. Next base: position 416,540 of record NZ_CP160205.1, read on the forward strand.
GCATGGCGTTGTTCTGATCAAACGTGCCACTGCGGGCAATGTAGCAATACAGGTTGCCTTGCTCTACCCAAACATTCAGACCGATATCACCGCCGCCGCATGGCATAGACTCGCTGGAGTTTTTGCTCTGGCTGGTCCAGGTGAGGTTGTATTGCTCTTTTTGCGCCGACGCGATGAATGAGTAAGAAAGTAGCAGTAGTAGTAGCAGTTTTTTCATGATGGTTTATTATGATCCAAAAGCGCGATTGTTTTGCTCCATGCGCAACTAATACATAGGGCGAAGGGTGTCATCCTGAGCTTGTCGAAGGGCGCGGGAAGGCCCACCGCACGTGTTTCGACAGGCTCAACATGACACCCTTTTTTTGGCTTAGTTCCTCGCAATGATGTTGTGGGGTATTAAGCAAATATAATATTTCTTGTCTGGGCAGCGGGAGCCACAAATATGTGGCTCTACGTTTCATCTCCCTCTCCTTTGGAGAGGGCCGGGGAGAGGTTTACCACTCATCCGTTCTGAATGACGATACGGGCAAGCCGTTGGTGCCAAACAGATCGCCTGTCACAAAATCTTTCCAGGCATAACGTACGGCCACCGGCTCTTTTACATTTGGTGATGATACCACAATGGTGCTGCCTGAAATTGAGGCCTGCGCCGGATAGAAATATTTATCCTTTCCGGCTATTTCAAACAACTGCATTGGCTTGAAGTAAGAGGTCAGGCCGTTTTCTGCATTGTTGAAACGCACGGTTACGGTGTTGCCGGCTACCGACATATCTTTATAAGTTGGGCTGGCAAAGTCAAAACCTTTTTGTCCGTAAGTTTGGCCCAGGGCCAGGTAAGCCAGGCGCTCGCCTGCCTGCTGTTTGCGCGGCGGGTGAATGGTGGCCTGCTCGCCCACGTCCAGCAATACGGCCATGCCGCTGCTCGGGATGTAGTTTAAAGCCTTACGCTGCGCATCACGCTGATAGGCCGAGTTGTATTTACCGCCTGCATTGTATGGGGGTAGCTGGGCATAATCATAAGGCGCAATCTGCACGTAGTAGAACGGAAACTCACCTTGTCCCCAAAGGTCTCTCCAGCGTTTAACAGCTGCGGGGAACAGTTTCAAGTATTGGTCCGGACGGTCATAGTTTGATTCGCCCTGGTAAAAGATCTCGCCTTTAATACCGTAGCCAATGATAGGGTACAGCATGGCATTGTACAAAGTTGTAGGCGTGCGCGATACGGCTTTGATGGAATCTGTTTTAGCCGGGATGTGGATTTCGGGGAAATCTTTCAAAGCTTCAGGATCCAGCCAGGCCTCAAGGCTTGAACCGGCATAGTTACAGCTCAGCAAACCGATTGGAATATTCAATTGCTCCTGCACTAACCGACCGAAGAAATAACCGGTAGCACTAAAGTTTGATACAAACTCAGGTGATGCCTCATGCCATACCGATGCTTTGCTGTTCTCTTGCAATTCAGTACGAGAACCATGAGGAACAGTATAAATGCGGATGTTTGAGTTTTTGGAATGGGCAATGGCTTCCAACGATCCGGTAATCGGTTGGCTTTTGTAACCTTTCACCGGGATCTCCATGTTTGACTGACCGCCGCATAACCATACATCGCCTATCATGACGTTTTTCAGCTTAACCGGTTTGCCGTCGCTGATGGTAACAGTATATGGGCCACCGTATGATGGCGTTGCTACTTTTACCAGCCATTTACCGGTTGATGTGGTGGTAACGTTATATTTTTTACCGTTCCAGGAGGTGGTAACGCTTACGGTTTTACCGGGCGCATCCCAGCCCCAGATGGGCGCCTGCATCTGTTGCTGCAGTATCATGTCGTCGGTAAATAATGAGCCTAGTTTTAACTGAGCCTTGGCAGAAAGGCCGGCGGTTAATCCGGCAAGGAGGAGGGGTATTAATTTGAGTTTCATGGTTGTTTTTGGTGATCAGAGATCAGTGATAGTGTCTATTACGTTATTGCGAGGAACGAAGCAATCTCTGCGAAGGATAGCCGGATACGTAAATCCGATATGCATGTACAGAGATTGCTTCGTTCTTCGCAATGACGTGGTAAGGTGTTTTTTATTTGTTAACGACGGCTGAATCCGTATTCGAACATTCGAAATAAGGTCTATGCTTCCGCTTCCTCCAGCTTATGCTCGCGTTTTGCGTCGCGCCAGCCTTTGTAAAGCAGGTGTTTGTCCACCTCCTGTTTAGGGAAGAACAAGCTGGCAACGTAGCCAACCACTACCACAATCAGGTGACTGTATACACCCAGCATATACTTGTGCTGTTTAAAGTTGAAGCCGCCCAGGTCTAGCCAAGGGTGTTTAGCACCGCCCAGTTTAGCTGAGGTTAAGAAAGCCCATGCGGTAAAGATGATGCAGGCAATAATACCGATGTTCAGACCCTGACGGTTAGCCCTGCTGCTAAACAGACCCAGCAGGAAGATACCCGCAATACCACCCGAGAAGATGGCATACAGCGCAAACACAATACCCAGTACCCCGTCTTCGCCGGCCATCAGATAAAGCATGGCAATACCTATAGAGCCAATACCAGCCCATACCACAATCCATTTACCGGCTCTTAATGCCTGGTGATCATCGGCCTTTGGCTTAAATTTCTTGTAGTAATCTTCCACACCAATGGCAGAAAGACAGTTAAGATCTGCACCCAGGCTGGAGATAGCAGCCGAGATCAGCGCAGCTAAAATTAAGCCCACCGCACCCGGAGGCAGCTTGCTGGTAATAAAGTATGGGAACACCGCTTCGGCCTTCATGCCGGCAGGCAGCGGATTTTGCTGATAATAAGCAAAAAGTGCGGTACCAATAAACATAAACAAGCCCCACAGCGGAACGGTGATAGCCACACCCATTAAAGAAGCACGGATGGCCGCTTTATCAGTTTTGGCTGTCAGATAACGTTGTACCATGGTTTGGTCGGTACCGTATTTTTGTACGGCATAGAACACACCGTTAATAGCCATCACAACGAAAGTGAGTTTCTTAAAGTCCCACTTATATGGCCCGAAGTTGTTTTTATGGTTAACGGTAGCAATATGCCAAAGTTCAGGGAAGCCGCCTTTGATAGAATACATCAGAATGATTAGCGAGGCCACGCCACCTGCTATGAGCAGGAAACCTTGCACCACATCGGTCCAGATTACGGCTTCAATACCGCCTATCAGTGTAATAATAATAATCACCACGCCAATACCGCATACCACCATGTAAGGGTTGGTATCAGTCATACTGGCCAGTGCCAGCGCCAGCAGGTAAAATACTGTGCCCATTTTAGAGAAGTGGGTGAGTACAAAGCTGATGGAACTGTAAAAGCGTGCAAAGGTGCCAAAGCGTTTCTCAAAATACTCATAGGTACTCACGCCAATTACCTTCCGGTAAAGCGGAATGATGAACCACACCATGCCTAGCAGCACAATGGGTACCATGAGGCCTTGTACCAGCAGTATCCAGTTAGAGGCAAAGCCCTCGCCGGGATAAGCCAGAAACGTTACCGAGCTGATGAGCGTAGCCATAAGCGACATGCCAATGGCCCAGGCTGGCAAGTTGCCACGCGAAACGAAATATTTTTTGGTTGATTTTTGGCCACCTGCAAAACGCAGGCCAATGCTGAGTGATGTGATCAGGGCCACTAAAATAATCACATAATCAATTAGATGCAGAGTTGCATGCTTCATGGTTTCTTCTGGTAAATTGGTTAGGCCCAAACGGGCGCCGGCCACACATAGCTGCCGGGTTTTACGGTAATATACAATTGGTTGTTGCCCGGTACACGCATACGTATTACACCAGGCGCAAGTTGCTGTTCGGGATACAGGCGGGTAATGCCCATCTGCATCAAAATAGCTGCTGCCGTGGCGCCACCCTCTATCACCAATTCTGCAGGGTGGGCTTGTGCGGTAACTTTGTTTACTATGTTGCCCATGTTTTGCGCCAGCTGTACCGGGTCAATTTTCACGTTGATACCTTCTGTGCTGATGCTGATGATGGCGCTGCCCTCATTTTTGAGCAAGGCCGATACGTGGTTAACGTAGTCATCAGGCTGATAATTGTCAGGCGCGGTTAACGCCTGCGCGGGCAAATAGGTTAGGGGTATATTGTTAAGCCGACCATCAATAATTTCCAGTCGGTTTTGGTAAAAGGTGCTGCCGAATACATAGAGCCGCGGCCACTGCAAGGTTACGGGTTTTGTATCGGTTTGGGTCTGCTTACCGGTTGTTTTTTGTAAAAGCTGATCAAACAGCTCTGCCGCGCCGGCTACCAGTGTGTTTTCATCCAACTGGTCAACCCAATGCGCCAGATCATCTTGCCCGGTTACATCGCCCACAAAAATACCTTTTTTTGGTAGCGATGCCTTTTGCGCCAGCACTTGTACACTTTCATCTGCCCTCAACAGATGATGGACGTGCGATGCACTGATCGGGAAAGCCGGATCATGCGCAAAACTGCTTTGGTGCACCGGTGCATCCTGGTAATAATAAATACCATCAACCACGGTTTTGCGGTGTGATGGATTACCGGGGATAATGAGTGCCCGTTGCATGTTGCCCGCTGCTTCTAACTGCGCTTCAATCTCGGCCAGGATATGGCCGCGCAGCACCGAGTCGATTTTCTTATAAACCAGCTGCGGTTTCAGTTTGGCTACCTGGACAGCAATTTGCCGGGTAACCTGTTTGGCCTCTTCGGCTGTTAAAGAACGGGTGTCGGCGTTGATGATGAGCAAATCGGCATCGGTAGCATCTGCCACCACCGTATTCACTTCCGTTTTAAGCTGATAATTTAAGCCGATGCCTGCCAGTTCGGCGGCGCCGGTGATGTCATCTGCAATAACGGCAATCATCTTCTTGTTCTTCATGTCATTTCGACGAAGGAGAAATCTTTTCGATTATGCATTACCGCAGAACTATCGCCCCGAAAAGATCCCTCACTCCGTTCGGGATGACAACCTTGTGTTATGTCAAAAAGCTTTCAGCCTGCGGCTGGAAGCTTTTTGACGGTTTTTATTCTTCTATTTCTTCAAACTAAGCTTTCTGCATACGGTGCTTGCTCAGCTGGATGGCCGATTCGATAGCCAACACCATTGCATCAGGACTAGCTACGCCTTTACCGGCAATCTCAAAGGCGGTACCATGGTCAACCGAAGTACGGATGATAGGCAGGCCCATAGTGATGTTTACGCCTTTTACGCTATCCATCTGCTGTTTCTCTGCATTCCATTTAAAGCCGGTCAGCTTGAACGGAATGTGGCCCTGGTCATGATACATGGCCACAATACCACCGTAGTAACCGGTTGCCGCTTTAGAGAACAGGGTATCGGCAGGGATTGGTCCGTCTACATCATAACCCAGTTTGCGGGCTTCTTCAACAGCTGGTAAAATCTCGCCGTCGTCTTCAGTACCAAACAGGCCTGAGTCGCCAGCGTGCGGGTTCAAACCAGCAACGCCAATCTTCAGGTTTTTCTCGCCCAAAGAGATCAGGCCGTTGTGTAACAGTTCAATCACCTGGATAATGCGCTCTTTCTTCACCAGATCACAAGCCTGACGCAGCGATACGTGGGTTGATACGTGGATCACTTTCAAGTTATCCTCAACCAGCAGCATGGCGTACTTTTTGGTATCGGTAAAGTGAGCATAAATCTCGGTGTGACCAGCAAAGTGGTGGCCAGCCTCATTAACCGATTTTTTGTTGATCGGACCGGTAACAGTAGCGTCAACATCGCCGGCCAGGGCCAGTTCAATTACTTTTTTTACGGCAGCGAAAGATGCTTCGCCCGCCATGGCAGAGATCTCACCAAATTTCAGCTGGCTCATATCTACGTTTGCCAGATCATAAACATCAGGCTGGCCGTAAACAAATTTTGCATCGCTAACGCTTTTTACGGCGTTAATTTTAGCCGGCAGGTTAAGGCGGCTAACAATATCTTCAAAAACGCCTGCATCGCCAACAATGATGGGGTTGCAAACGTCATACAAACGCTCGTTAAGCAATGCTTTGATGGCAATTTCCGGACCGATGCTGGCCGGATCGCCCATGGTAATACCTATAGTTGGTTTATCGTTGTTCATTATTGGTATGATGGCAAGTTAATATGTTCTTTAGCTACTATAGACTGCAGGTTCTGCTCCAGCAATACGGCATCAGCCTCGGTTACGCGTTGCAGCGGTGGCATTACGTAAGGCTGGCACAGGCCGCGGCTTTGCATCAGCGATTTCAACGCACCTAATGATCCGCCCAGCAGGCGACCGCTTTGGTACAAACCACCCAAGGTGTCTGACAGTACTTGCAGCGCATGGGCTGCGGCTGCATCGCCACGCTCAACTGCCTGCATCATTTCGTTATAAATATCGGGGCACAGGTTGCCGGTGCTTGGCACCAAACCGTCTGACCCATTCAGCATAGCATGGGCAGATTGCGCGGCCCAACCCAGGTAATGGCTAAAATCCTGACGGTCTTTCCACAAAGCTAATGATTGATCCAGACGCTCAATGCTGCGCTCAGAATCTTTAGTGCCTACAATATTTTCATGATGGCTCAGCTCATCCAGCAAAGTCAACGGAATAGAAACGTGTGTGGTTGCCGGGATATTGTAAATAATTACCGGACAAGGGCTGGCATCGGCCAGGTGCTCAAAATAGCTTTTAATCTCGCCTTCAGTCAGCGCGAAGTAAGATGGCACAGTAGCTACAACAGCATCAACACCCGCATCTGCACTGATTTTGGCCATCTCTACAGACTCGGCTACGCAGTTTGATGAGATGCCTGCATAAAGCAATGTACCTGCTTGTTTCAGTTTACCAGACAATTCAATAAACTCGGTTTTCAGGGCCATAGACATAGAAGATGCCTCGCCGGTAGTACCGAGTATAAACGGCACAGAGCCGTTGTTGTAAAAGTTGTCAAAAATCTTTTCTACCGCACCATGATCAAGTTTATAATCGCTGGTGAGAGGGGTTATAGACGGCACCGCCAGGCCATTAAATTTCTTCTTCAGTTTCATTTGTGCTGTCAAAACGCGGCTTCAAAAATGCCAATAGCATCTGGCAAAGTTATCGGGCGCGGATTATTTTTTAGTAAACGGGTTATTTTCATGGCGTCTTCTGCCATTTCTGGTATAGCCTCTCGGTTCACACCGGCGGCACTTAAAGTGGCCGGGATGCCACACTGGGCAATCATCTCTCTAATTTTAGCAATACCGTTGCGGGCAGTTTCCTCATCGGTAGCGCCGCTGTTGCAACCTAAAGCGCGGGCCACATCAGCGTAGCGTTTTGGCGCGGCCGGCAGGTTGTACTCCATTACGTAAGGCAACAGTAAAGCGTTTGACAGGCCGTGCGGCAAGTGGAACATGCTGCCCAGCGGATATGACAAGGCGTGTACACCAGCCGTATTTACCGGCCCCAGGCAGAAACCACCCAGCAAGCTGCCAATAGCCAGTTGCGTGCGTGCATCTTCGTCGCTGCCGTCTTCAACTGCTTTGATCAGGTTGGCGGCTATCAGGCGCATGCCTTCGTAGGCATACATATCTATAAATGGATGTGCAAACAGGTTAGTGTAAGCTTCCAGGCAATGGGTTAACGCGTCAAGGCCGGTTGCTGCGGTAATAGGCGCAGGCAGGCTAACGGTCAGTTCCGGATCAAGGATCACTACGTCAGGCACCAGAAACGGGCTGATGATGCCTTTTTTCTGATTATCGGCATCGTCAATCAAAATAGCATTTGGCGATACCTCGCTGCCGGTACCGGCAGTGGTTGGTACGCAAATTAATTTGGCGTTGCGCTGTTTCAGGTTGCCAATACCGGCAATTTCGCCCAGGGTTTGGGTGTTGTCCAGTTGTGCAGCCAGTACTTTAGCGGCATCCAGTACGCTGCCGCCGCCAATACCGATGATGGCCTGGGCTTTAACACCTCTAACGGTATCAAGCAGTGCATCAAAATCAGCAAAAGAAGGTTCGCGTACAATAGAAGTATCCACGGTTACCTTAATGTTCTGCGCTTCCAGCTGACTGATGAGCGGAGCGAGTTTTGGTAACAGGGGTTCAATAGTTACAATAATTACATCGGTATATCCGGCTTGAGATACCTCATCAACCAGTTTAAGCAACGAGTGCTTGCCGATGATGATCTGTGCAGGAAATCTAACGGTTATATCCCGGTAAGCAGTTTCAGTTAAAGACATTCTTTTGAGACCTATAGTTCTTATCAGTTAGTAAAAGTAATTATCATTTTTTCTTTCACTTTCATAGACTGTCCTAGTCGGGCAGGACGGTTTGCTTTGCGTGCCTAAATATGAATACGTTTTGTAGCAAATAGCGGTGCAGATGCGTAATGAGTTTAAATACTAACCAATAACTGACACACAAAATGAAAAAGATTTACGGTTTACTAGCCCTTACGGCGGTTTTGGCCTCGGCCTGTAAAAAAGAAGATACAAATGGCGGCAACGCTCAATTGCAGGGTAGATGGAAGTCAACTCAAGTCTATTTAGGAACCGGTGGACCTACTGATTGGCAAAATGTTCAGACGGTTACTGATGTGACTTTTGGGTCTAACGGTCAGGTAAGCGGTAATGCCTTTGCAGAATATGTAAACTATACATTAAAAGACAGTATAACCATTACTTTTAAGAAAGCTGACGGTGGCTCTCAGGATTATTACTATAAAATTAAGCATGACACGCTGCAGATGAGCCCAGGGGCACCTATGTTTTGTTATGAGGGGTGTGGTATTAGATTTAAAAAAGCCAAATAATCTTACCTGCACGTATGAAGGCTCCACAGGCAATCAATGCCATCGGTAGCCATGTGCATGAGCAGGCCCAGTGCAACCAAACGGGTTTTTGGGAAAAATAACAGCACGCAATAAACGGCAATGGCCCAGTAACTATGCAACGGATGAAAGCCGATGCTGCAGCGGCAGGGATCAAAAATGGGGGTAGCCAGCAAGTGGTCCAGGTCTACCAGCATGGTCAGCAACAGGATGATGTAGCATTTTACCCAGTCTCTTCGAAAGAAAATCCAGGAGATGATGCCGGGAAAGATCAGGTGCAAAAAATAATGTACCAGTTGTTGCATGAGCCGGCAAAGATAAATGAAGTTTTGGTAGAGACGTATAGTTGCGTATCTACGAGGACGGCTCTATAAACAGGCCTTGGAGATCGCATGGGGCAGATGCAATGATGCGTCTCTACGTTTAGAAAAAATGAAAAGCTAACCCATGGGTTAGCTTTTCATTTTCTTCAGCAAACTTTCAATCACCCGTGGAAAATGGTGATGCTCCAGTTGTTGTATTTTGAATTTTACCACATCAAGGGTATCGCCTGGCTCAATACGAAATTTGGATTGATGCAGGATCTCGCCCTCGTCAAAATGCTCATTAGCAAAGTGGATAGTAATGCCCGATTCTTCTTCGCCGGCCGCCAGTACGGCTTTGTGAATATGATCGCCATACATGCCTTTGCCACCAAATTTGGGTAGTAACGCAGGGTGTATGTTGATGATCTTATTAGGGAAGGCGTTGAGTAAACTCACCGGTACCAGCCACAAGAAGCCGGCCAGTACAATTAAATCAACCTGCAGGTTTTTAAGTAGTTTAATTACGCTGTCGGTATCGTAAAACTCGGTGCGGTTAAAAACGTGGGTAGGTATCTCAAAGTTATCAGCCCTTTGCAGTACGTAAGCCTGCGGGTTATTGGTAAGGATGATAACTACCTCGGCCTCGGGGTGACGTTTAAAATGCTCCATGATCTTCTGAGCATTTGATCCTGAACCGGAAGCGAAAATAGCAATCCTTTTTTTCATTAGCAGTTAGTCAAGTTGCCGGGTGCGCCAGTCAGCAATAAATGTAAGTCAATTATGCTTAAACGGCTATTCTCCCTCAAATATAAAATAATGACTTCCTAAACAAAATCTTTTTAAAAAATTAGGCGGAAGCGTTTTTATTGTGTGCGCACAAAGCCAAATCGCTTAATGTGCCTTTTATCAGTAGATTTATAAACCGAACGCAGGTCGCCGGTTTCTAACACCATCGAGTAAAAACCAAGGGTGTTTACGCGGGCGGTATCAAATGGCGTGGTGGTGCCTACCGTATCCTGGCATTTCATGTTAGAGTACAGCACGGCTTTATCATTACTCAGGGTCCAGCTGCCTTTGGTGGTTTGCACTTTACAGGCATAACCGGTAAAGGTGCAGGTGTTATCAGCACTAAATCTAAAAACTTGCGGGTCTGGCAGGCAGGCCGCGTTGAGCGTGTCATTACTGGTGTTGGTACTGCCCACATAGTTATATACAATAACCGATGCCAGTTGCCAGCCGCCGCGGGTAAGCTGTGCTTCTACCGGGTTCTCGCCGCTTTTTTTGCACGAGTTGCTTAGTAGCGCCCCTGTAACAAGTATGCAGAAGATTAAAATAAATGGTAGTCTTTTGATCATGGCGATGTTGCAAAAATAGTAAAACCTGCGTGAGTGCAATTGTTTTATTACAAACCGGTGTTTTTTGCACTAACGCTATTAAATACCTTTGCTTATACATCAACTTAAATTTATACCCATGCGCATTGCCTATCAGGAGTTAAAGGCCGAGTTTGAACGGATATTATTAAGTCTGGATTTTAACCCGCAGAAGGCCAATGCCATAGCCGGTATTTTTGCTGATAATAGCCTGGATGGCGTTTATACGCACGGACTAAATCGTTTCCCGGTGTTTGTGCAGTATGTAAAAGACGGATTGGTTAAGGTTGATGCCGAGCCCGCACTGGTTGATGCCATGGGCGCCATAGAACGCTGGGACGGTCAGCTGGGGCCAGGTATGCTTAATGCCCGTTTTTGTATGGACCGGGCTTTGCAGTTGGCTGCGGCACATGGCACAGGTTGTGCGGCCATTCGCAATACCAACCACTGGATGCGTGGTGGTACCTACGGCTGGCAGGCTGCAGATGCAGGCTATATCGGTATTAACTTTACCAACACTGTAGCATTGATGCCGCCCTGGGGTGGGATAGACCCGCGACAAGGCAATAACCCCATGGTAATTGCCGTGCCACGTAAAGATGGGCATGTGGTGCTGGATATGGCCATTACGCAATTCTCTAACGGTAAGCTATTGCAATATCAAGCTGCGGGTGAGCAATTGCCTGTACCAGGTGGTTACTCAGCTAGCGGTTGGTTAAGTACAGACCCTGGCGAGATTTTGGAGAGCAAGCGCCATTTGCCTATTGGTTTCTGGAAAGGTTCGGGACTGTCTATGATGATTGATCTGCTGGTATCAGTATTGAGTCATGGTAAAACTACGGCCGGTATTACGCAATCGGGTAGTGAATACGGTGTGTCGCAGGTTTTTATGGCCATCAGGCCCGATGACGAGGCAAGGAGTGAGCAAATTATTGACGAGATCATTGCCTATAGCAAGGAAAGCAGAACAGAGGGCGATGGCAGCATCCGTTATCCGGGCGAAGGCACGCTGCGCACCCGTCAGCGTAATCAAAAAGATGGCATACCTGTTGATGTAAAGATCTGGGAGCAGGTGAAATCACTTTAATCCCTGCAGTTATCATTAGTACACAAATAATAAATTAAAATCTTTCCCCTTAGGGGAGTAAGGAGGGGTAAATGGAATATAACAAACTAACACCCGAAGAAGAGCGGGTAATATTATACAAAGGTACCGAGCGCCCTTTTACCGGCGAGCTGCTGAACAACAAAGCGCGCGGATTGTACGTGTGTCGCCGGTGCGATGCGCCGTTGTACCGGTCTGAAGATAAGTTTGAATCATTTTGTGGCTGGCCCAGCTTTGACGATGAAATTCCTGGTGCCGTGCGCCGGGAGACCGATGCTGATGGTAGCCGAACCGAGATACTTTGCGCTAACTGTGGCGCTCATTTGGGGCACGTTTTTGAGGGCGAGGGTTTCACGTCGAAGAATACCAGGCATTGTGTCAACTCTGTGAGCATGAAATTTGTGGCGCTGGAAGATTAATGTCTTTAATCATGTAGCGATGGGTTTGAAACCCCATCGTTATGGTATAACACAAAGAGGTGGCTTGCGAAGACACTACGGGTGTTGGGAGGATGGAAAGAAGCGTTGGAGCTGTGCGATTCCCCTCTTGAGAGAGGGGTGCAGGGGTGTGTTCTTTGTACCTGCGAGATGACACACCCTACAGCCGCACTTGCCAACGCGCGCCCTCTCAAGAGGGGATTTTAGCTCTTCCCAACACCTGTGGCGAAGACGCGAACGACTGTGCGATTAATTTAAAAAAAGAAGCGATATACATGGGTTATAATCTCTGGTTATAGCCCCCTGCTGTCATTATAAATTAAGCAACTATTAAGAACGAAAAACAATCACAAGCGATTGTATTTCAACTATTATGCAAGAAGCGTTGCTTATAAGATATTCGTTAAAGTTGTTCTAAAAAGTTTAAAAAAGTTTTGCACTTTTTGATGTTAAAAAATAGGTCACCAAATTGTTTATAACTCGCCCTTTTGTTTAAAACTTCGGTGTAAAAGTTTAAGATCGCTCCCCTACATTTGTTTTTGTCGTCTGGCGCTATTGAGGACTATGCTAAGACTAAGTTAACGTGATGTAAATCACAGGTTAACAGAAAATAAAGCCAGACTGATTTACACAGGTTACTTATTAAGAATACGGTTTATCCGCTTTTTTACAAAAATAGAGCGGGAGGGTGAAGTGTCGTCTCTTTACAAGGCAATGCGGCCACAAAAAATTAAGAAAATATGAGTCAGGAAAATGAAGTATTGCTAAGGGAAAATAAGGACAGGTTTGTAATTCTGCCCATTAACTACCCTGCTATTTGGGAGATGTACAAAAAGTGCGAAGCCAGCTTCTGGACCGCTGAGGAAATTGACCTGAGCGATGACCTGAAACATTGGGATGGCCTTAATTCTGGCGAGCGTCACTTCATTTCGCACGTACTGGCTTTTTTTGCTGCCAGCGATGGTATTGTGAACGAAAACCTGGCCGTAAACTTTATGAGCGAGGTGCAGATTCCAGAAGCGCGCTGCTTCTACGGTTTCCAGATCATGATGGAAAACATCCACTCTGAAACCTACGCCTTGTTGATTGATACTTACGTGAAAGATCCGGTTGAGAAAGATCGTTTGTTCCACGCCATTGATACCATCCCGGCTGTAAAACGCAAAGCCGAGTGGGCCCTGCGCTGGATTGACAACGGAAGCTTTGCCGAGCGCTTGGTTGCCTTTGCTGCGGTAGAAGGGATCTTCTTTTCTGGCAGTTTCTGCTCTATCTTCTGGCTAAAGAAACGTGGTTTGATGCCGGGCCTGACCTTCAGTAATGAGCTGATTAGCCGCGATGAAGGCATGCACTGCGAGTTTGCCTGCTTATTATATAGCATGCTGCAAAACAAGCTGCCTAAAGAAGACGTGGTTAAAATTATCATCGACGCGGTAGAAATTGAGAAAGAGTTTGTAACCGATGCATTGCCGGTAAACCTGATTGGTATGAACGCCAAACTAATGCAGCAATACATTGAGTTTGTAGCCGACCGCTGGTTGAGCGAACTGGGTTGCGGCAAGTACTACAACGCTACCAATCCGTTCGATTTCATGGAGATGATATCGCTGCAAGGCAAAACCAACTTCTTTGAAAAACGCGTAGGTGATTACCAGAAAAGCGGTGTAATGAACGCGGGGAACGACAGCAAGTCGTTCTCTTTAGATGAGGATTTTTAAGGTGAGTTGTGAATAGTGAGTTGTGAGTAAATGTTTTTGCAGTTAGGGCATACCAAGTTAAACGCTTATACAATTGCGAGACAGTTTGTAAAAGCTTGCTATAAAATAACAACCATGTTTCCAGCGGAAGAAAGATATGTTCTGACGCAACAAATAAGAAGAGCTGCTTTATCCGTTCATTTAAATATTGCAGAAGGCAGTTCGCGAAAATCTGAAGCGGAGCGGAAAAGATTTTATGAAATAGCGAGAGGCTCCATAATAGAAGTAGATGCTGCATTGGATATAGCGGCAGATATGAATTATTGTACAAAAGAAGATTTGGGGGAGTTAGGCGGTGTGTTAGTAGATGTTTTTAAATGCGTAACAGGATTGATAAATGCGTATACAACAAATAATAACACTCACAACTGACAACTCACAATTCACTAAATATTAGAAAACATAACAATGACAGCCAACATCATCAGCGGACCGGTTTTTGACCGCTCGCCATAGTTGGGTAGCTCAGGCCACCTAAACTATCACAGAGCAAATAATCCATTTCACCACCATTAACTATTCATCAGATGTTTGTAATAAAGAGAGACGGCAAAAGAGAGTCCGTAAAATTCGATAAAATCACCGCACGTGTTGAGAAACTGTGCTACGGTTTAAATCCAGCTCACGTAGATCCTATCGACGTGGCGAAGAAAGTAATTGAAGGTTTATTTGATGGTGTTACAACGTCTGAATTGGATAACCTTGCCGCTGAGACAGCTGCTTCATTAACCACCAAACACCCTGATTATGCTTTGCTGGCATCGCGCATTGCGGTATCTAACCTGCATAAAAATACGGTAAAATCGTTCTCAGAAACCATGCGCATGCTGTATGAGTATGTTGACCCAAAGAACGGTAACCCTGCTGCGCTGATTGCTGACGACGTGCACGAGATTATCCAGGCTAATGCCGAAATTCTGGACAGCAGCATTATTTATGACCGCGACTTTGGTTTTGACTACTTCGGTTTCAAAACGCTGGAAAAATCATACCTGCTGAAACTGGACGGTAAAATTGCCGAGCGCCCGCAGCACCTGTTTATGCGTGTGTCTGTAGGTATCCACAAAGAAGATATCGAAAGCGCCATTGCTACTTATAACCTGATGAGCGAGCGCTGGTTCACCCACGCTACGCCTACACTGTTCAACTCTGGTACGCCAAAACCACAAATGTCATCTTGCTTCCTGCTTTCTATGCAGGGCGATAGTATTGACGGCATTTATGATACCCTGAAACAAACCGCTAAAATTTCACAAAGCGCAGGCGGTATTGGTCTGAGCATCCATAACATCCGTGCTACCGGTTCATACATCAGCGGTACTAACGGTACCAGCAACGGTATCATCCCAATGCTGCGCGTGTTTAATGATACTGCCCGTTATGTAGACCAGGGCGGTGGTAAACGTAAAGGTGCTTTTGCTATTTACCTGGAGCCATGGCATGCAGATATTTTTGAATTTTTGGACCTGCGTAAAAACCACGGTAAAGAAGAAATGCGCGCCCGCGATTTGTTCTACGCACTGTGGGTAAGCGATTTGTTTATGCAACGTGTTGAGGCTAATGAAGACTGGAGCTTGTTCTGCCCGAACGAAGCACCAGGCCTGGCTGATTGCTTTGGCGATGAGTTTGTAAAACTTTACACCCAATACGAAAAAGAAGGCCGCGCGCGCAGAACCGTAAAAGCACAAGAACTGTGGTTTGCGGTATTAGACGCCCAGGTAGAAACCGGTACACCTTACCTGTTATATAAAGATGCTGCCAACAGCAAATCAAACCAACAGAATCTGGGTACTATTAAAAGCTCAAACCTGTGTACCGAGATTATCGAGTACACATCGGATAAAGAGGTTGCTGTTTGTAACCTGGCATCGTTGGCATTGCCTCGCTACGTAATTAACGGTGTGTTTGATCATCAGAAATTGTATGAGGTAACTTACCAGGCTACCATCAACCTGAACCGTATTATTGATAACAACTACTATCCGGTAGAAGAGGCTCGTTACTCAAACCTGCGTCACCGCCCTATTGGTTTGGGTGTACAGGGTTTGGCAGATACTTTCATTCTGCTGCGCATGCCTTTTGAAAGTGAAGATGCCAAACAATTGAATAAAGAGATCTTTGAAACCATCTACTTTGCGGCAATGACTGCCTCTAAGGATATGGCTATTAAAGATGGCGCTTATGAAACCTTCCAGGGTTCGCCATTGAGTAAAGGTCAGTTCCAGTTTGATCTGTGGGGTGTTAAGCCAGAAAGCGGTCGTTGGGATTGGGAAAACCTGCGCCTGGATGTAATGAACCACGGCGTGCGTAACTCACTGTTGGTAGCGCCAATGCCTACCGCATCAACTTCACAGATTCTGGGTAACAACGAGTGTTTTGAACCATATACCTCAAATATCTATACCCGCAGAGTACTGAGCGGTGAGTTTATCATCGTTAACAAATTCCTGCTGCGCGATTTGGTGGGTTTGGGCTTGTGGACACCTGCAATGAAAGATAAGATCATTGCTGCCAACGGTTCAATCCAGGATATTGCTGAGATTCCGCAGGATATTAAAGATCTGTACAAAACCGTTTGGGAGATCAAGATGCGTAACATCATTGACATGGCTGCCGACAGAGGTGCTTACATCTGCCAGTCGCAGTCGCTCAACCTGTTCATCAACTCGCCAAACGCGTCTAAGCTAACTTCAATGCACTTCTACGCATGGAAGAAAGGTTTGAAAACAGGCATGTACTACCTGCGTACGCAAGCTGCAAGCCAGGCTGTGAAGTTCACGGTAGAGAACCAGGGCGGCAAAAACATGGATCCGGTAATTCCGGCAGTAGTAGAGTCTGTGGTAGACGAAATTCCGGCCGGCCCAACCTGCTCAATGGAAGAAGGTTGCGTTACCTGCTCTGCATAAGCAAAACCTAAGCTTTAATTTTCAAGATTAAACGTGATTTATATGGAAAGGGCGCTCGAAAGAGCGCCTTTTTTTGTCTTGGACCGGATTATGGAATTGACTCTTACGTCGTCCCGAACTTGTTTCGGGATCCCACAGGACAGTCCTGCTGGTCAGCTAATCATGTGGGGTACCGAAACAAGTTCGGCATGACCTATTGATATTTGTGGGGTAATTCTTTAATTCCATAAATTCCGATTCAGACAATATTTACAAACCAATTATCAAAAACTCCTCAATCTTCCCGACCTTCGGTTTTCATCAAATGACTCATCATCCCAAACACGAGATTGTCCGTTGCGAGCGCTGTAGTGCGCCGTTTGAGTGTAAGGCCAATGCTTACACCAAATGCCAGTGCAGCACGGTGCAGCTTACCCTTAACGAAGTACAGTATGTAAGCGAACTGTATGATGGTTGCCTTTGCGCGGCATGTCTTTTGGAGCTGAAGAAAGAGTATTCCGAGGTTAACGGACTGTAAAACATTATTCCTTCTTGCGGCATAGCGCGGATAGCTTATATTTATAGCGCAATTATTCAACTATGAAAGCCTTAGCGCTCGCTTTATTTAGCCTGTTTTTATTTAGTCATACTGTCTACGCACAGAATATGGATACCGTACAGCCTGATTCGCTTTACAAGAAATATAATATCCATTACAGAACTTCGCAGCAGGGCTATATCTCAAAAGCCAAGCAAATATTTGTGTTTGATAAGGCGGGACGCGTTACGGGTTTTGTTGTTACCGATAATGCTACGGGTAAATGGCCGCAAATGGTAATGGCCTATGAGTACGATACCAATGGTAGGCTGCTGGCCGAACATGATACCTCTTTTTATCGTAACGGGAAGAGCATTAAAGAAGTTAAGTTAACTTTTGATGCTGAGGGCAGCCTTATTAAAAAAACATCATACAGAAACGGTGACATTACCAGCGAGATACAATACTCGCAGAAAGAAAACAAAGAAACAGAGTCACTCTATCGTTACGATGCAATTTATCGTGTGCAGACTACTTACTACGATGAGCACCACAAAAAGATAAGATTTACCGGCACAGAGAAGGCAGACACAGCAGCAAAGCCAAGAACTATTGAACTATACGGCAAGAAAGTCACCATCTCCCCGGCCAATAAAGATGAACAGTGGGATTACATTTTTAAGAACAGCTACGACAGGCAGGGGAATTTAATATCGCAACAACGCCTGGTAAATAATAAACTTCAGGATGAAACCACATTTACTTACGACGATAGAGGGCTGTTGATCCGCACCAAACAATCTGACCACGAAGACGCTGAGGTGTTTGATTATAAGAGTTATTGAGTGAATATGCTCCGGCAGAAGAAGGTTTGTTATTCCTTTTTTGTCATTGCGAGGAACGAAGCAATCTCGTCGGTGGTTATTAAACTTATATGCCCAATAGCAAGTGACGAGATTGCTTCGTCACCCTAAGGCTCAGCCTTTCCCGTTCCTCGCAATGACAAAGTGGTTGAGATTGGTTCTTCAATTCTTAAACTGTTCAATCACCTGCTTCAACTGCTGGGCTTGCACCACACCGCTCTGGCGCCATTTGGTTTGTCCGTTTTTAAAGAGAATGAGCGTTGGTACACCTTGTACGTTGTAAGCCTGGGCAGCTTCGGGGTTTTTGTCTACGTCTATTTTAAAGATGCTTACGTCATCGCCCACCATTTCTTTTACTTGTTTTAGTATCGGCGCCATCATTTTGCAGGGACCGCACCACTCGGCAGAGAAATCAATCAATACAGGTTTGTCAGAGTTTATCAGTTCAGCAAATTTGGCCATAGTTTGGGTCCTCCCGGGTTTGTGTTATAGTATAATACGTGTTGAGGGATTGATTTGTTTTTAGTCGATCAGTAAGGTCATTAGCGCTTCCATGGGCTTGCCTTCGGCGATTAGCTGTTTAGCTTTCAAGTGCAGCTGTAGGTCGCGGGTGTGGCTATCGCCGATGGTAGCGTCCAAAATTTCTTTGATAGCGTCGGATGCGGCATATTCGGCAACCTCCCTGTCGCCCGGTACGGTTGTTAAATTACCCAGTTGCCCCAGATCATTACCGGTTAAAACGGTAGACAAACGCACGTGACGAGGCAAGGTATCAACGCCAATGCCTATATGTATATTGGGTTTGGGTACTTTAAACAGATTGTCTGGCGTTACGCGGCAGTACCAATCGCCGCCCAAACGGGCCACATGGTTTACCTTTAGCTGGTCAATTTGTCCGTTAGCATCCAGAATGTGCTCGCTTACGTGGATTAGTTTTACCTCGGCCAGTATCAGGTTTCCGGCGCCAGCCTGATCTCCCAATGGGATAATCTGCTTCACCACGCATTCCATTTGTACGGGCGACTCACCCACACGCGGCGGCTTTACCAGTTGCGAAGGCAGTGGCGTAAGGCCGGATTTTACAAACTCATTTACTCCCTTTGGATATTCTACACTGGCCAGCGATACCTGCTGCACCATATCATAATTAACAATGTTAATGACGCACTCTGGCACCTCATGCAGGTTTTGCAGTGTATGCTTGGTAGTATTATCACGCACCCGGCGGCATGGCGAGAATATGCAAAGCGGCGGGTTACTGCTAAACATATTAAAAAAACTGAACGGACTCAGGTTAACGTTCCCCTCAGCATCCATGGTTGATGCCAGGCAGATAGGGCGCGGCGCAATGGCATACTGCATGTAGCTATGCAGGTCTGCAGTTTTCAGTTCAGCAACATTAATGGTTACCATAGGAGGGAGATCGGTTTATATCAAACATAAGTTTTTAACGGCATATTGTGTTACAGCTACTTAAAATTTGAGTTTCCGAGGTTTTTCATTTCTTAACATTTAATTAACATAGGATGCGTAGCTTTGATATACATTCAAACTAAAATCTTATGGAGCAAGCCATAGCTAGAACTTTTGTGCCAAAGCACAACCGCGTTTTTTTCAAGCATTTTGATCATGCGGCCGAGAACGTGAAAGTAATGTCGGAGCTCCTTTATGAGGCTCTTGAAGGTAGTGGCGACCACGAAAGCCGCCCGCAGTATGCGCAGATTGCTAAATTACGTGCGGTGAGTAATGAGATTAAGCGTGCCATCTTTGCCGATTCTGGTCGTGCTTTCATCTCTCCTTTTGAGCGTAACGACATGTGCGATCTGGTGACGGCAATTGACACAGTTGCGGGTTACATCAATATTTCAGCACGCCGTTTCAGTCTTTATCAGCCAGTGCAGGTTAGTCCGGCGATGAAAGAACTGGTAGGTTTGATTGTGGAGATGGGCAACTGTTTGGCCAAATGCGTAAAACATTTAACCAACATCAAATCATTAGGCCCAATTAGCGATGCTTGCACCCAGCTTAGAACTTTAGAGCACTATGCTGATAAGGTTTACAACAAGGCAGTGGCCGAAGTACTGGTAAGCGAGACCAACGTAATTGAGCTGATGAAGCACAATGAAATACTGACGGCCCTGGAAACTACTACCGATAAGGCTGAGAAAGTAGCGGCTGTAGTTGAGGCCATTGTTGTAAAGAATTTTTAGTCTTTTAAGTCCGGAAGTCAGTAAAGTCCGGAAGTCCGAAAGATGAATGTCTGCTGGGCAGATATAGTAAAAACAAAATAGCGATGGGTTTCAAACCCATCGCTATTTTGCTTTTATAAGGAAGATTCGACCTATTGTACAGAGATTACTTCGTTTCTCGCAATTACGTAAGCGCGTGATAAGTTAGAGTATATAAAGTGCAATGAAATCTTCCGGTCTTTCGGACTTTACTGACTTCCGGACTCTTCCCGGCTTATAAAATCGAAATCCGTTTAATTACAGATTCAGAGCCTACCACCACACGTACAAAGTAGAAACCGCTGTTGAGTTTGTTGCTCAGGTTATAAGTAAACTTCTTTTCGCCTGGGTCAACACGTTGAGAGAAAAGGGTGGCAATTTCATTACCCAGTACGTCCATGATTTTAATGGTAACGTTTGAGTTTTTGCTGATGAAGTATTTAAGATTGATCTGATCTGTTACCAGGGTAGGGTATACCTGCACATCACTCAACAGCTTATCATCCTGCTGAACAGCTCTGGCCGGAATTTTTACCGGACTCATTTGCGGCATGTTCATATGATAGGTTGGCCGCAGATAAGATGTTTTTGTTTTTTTGAGATGCAGCAGCGTGGTATCGCCGCTACTGTAAAGGGTACCCGCAGACAGACTAACGCTTGCGCACAACACGCAAATCATAGTCAGCATCCACGAAAAAAATTGAGTACACCTTATTCTCATATCAGATTATTAATGCAAAAATATAAATAAACCGTTTGACATCTTACATTTAATAACGGTTTAAATTATAATTTAACAAATTTTAACATAGCCCGGAAGCGCCATAGTGTGAAAATCACAATTATTTATACGGCTCATAAAATATTAGGTTATATACAAATAACATTTAATACTTTTGCATGCCTCTATAATTTAAAAAAGTGACACAGCACAAAGATTTACAGAAGCTGTCCATCGCAGGACTTCTGATCAGTTTAGGTATCATTTATGGAGATATAGGTACCTCTCCTTTATACGTATTTAAAGCAATCATCGGCCAAAATCACGGTCATTTCAACCGTATTGATGAGTTGGTGGTATTAGGTGGTGTATCCTGTATTTTCTGGACACTTACCTTGCAAACCACGCTTAAATACGTAGTAATTACCCTTCAGGCCGATAATAAGGGTGAGGGGGGGATTTTTTCCCTCTTCTCATTGGTGCGCCGTAAGGCTAAATGGCTTATTGTGCCAGCCGTAATAGGTGGCTGCGCGTTGTTGGCCGATGGTATTATTACCCCGCCCATCACCGTATCGTCAGCTATTGAGGGTTTGCAGCCACTTTATCCTAACATACCGGTAATTAGCATTGTGGTGGCTATTTTGCTGTTCTTGTTTATTATTCAGCAGTTTGGCAGTTCGTTGGTAGGCAAGGCTTTCGGGCCCATTATGTTTATCTGGTTTACCATGATGGGGGTGCTTGGCGTATCTTACATTGTACAGATGCCAATGGTAATTAAGGCTATTAATCCTTATTATGCTTTCAAGCTTCTGTCTAGCGGTAACCATGATGCCTTTATTATTCTGGGTGCGGTTTTCCTGTGTACAACAGGTGCCGAAGCGCTGTATTCAGATCTTGGTCATTGCGGTAAAGACAACATCCGCATGAGCTGGATCTATGTTAAAACCTGTCTGGTATTAAATTACCTGGGCCAGGCTGTATGGCTGCTGCACCACCAGGGTGAGGCGCTTAACCTTAACCTGATGAATCCGTTTTATATGATCATGCCGCGTGAGTTCCTCATCTTCGGTATCGGTATAGCAACGGTAGCGGCAGTTATTGCCAGCCAGGCGCTCATTTCAGGTTCTTACACGCTGATTGCCGAGGCCGTTCGACTGAATTTGTGGCCTAAGGTACGTATCAACTACCCGAGCGAGCAAAAAGGCCAGTTATATGTGCCAAGTATCAACTGGATTTTGTGTGCCGGCTGTTTGATCGTAATCTTGCTGTTCAAACATTCAGATAATATGGAGGCGGCTTACGGTTTAAGTATTACCGTAGCCATGTTGATGACTACTATTTTGGTGTCTAAATTTCTGCGCCGCCGTAAGGTACCTAGCTATATCATCTGGACTTTCCTGGCTGTATACTTTGTTATTGAAGGCACATTCCTCTTTGGTAACCTCAAGAAATTTATCCACGGCGGTTGGTTCACCCTGTCAATGGGTCTGGTGCTGTTTGTGGTGATGTGGGCCTGGCATACCGCCCGTAAAATTAGAAACCGCTATGTAAAATTTGTAGAGATTGAAGATTACTACAGCATTTTGCAAGAGCTGAGCGAAGATGAAAGCGTACCCAAATATGCATCGCAATTGGTATATCTGACCAGTGCAAACTTTGACTCAGAGGTTGAATCAAAGATCATCTACTCCATCCTGCAAAAGCAGCCTAAACGTGCCGATGTGTACTGGCTGGTACACGTAGACGTAATGGACGAACCTTATACCCGCGAGTACCAGGTAGATCACCTGGTGCCAAACAAGGTGATCCGTATTGACTTTAAGCTGGGTTTCAGGGTTGAGCAGCGTATTAACCTGTTGTTCCGTAAAGTGGTGGAGGATCTGGTGAAAAAAGGCGAAGTAGAGATTATGAGCCAATACAAATCGCTCAATAAACATAAAATTGTCGGCGATTTCCGTTTCGTAGTGATCGAAAAAATCCTGTCACGTTCGCATGGACTGTCGTTCTACGAGGGTCTGGTGATGAAGATCTACAAGCAACTCAAGAAGATGAGTCTCTCAGAAGAGCGTGGTTTCGGCCTCGATCTGAGCTTTGTAACGGTAGAGAAAGTTCCGTTGATGCTCTCTAATCCTGAAGAGGTAGAGTTGCATCGGGTAAATTAAACTGTCAAAACCAGAATTCATAGGATTTTAAGGATTTCTGGGATATTGATGTAGACTTGAGTTTAAGCGTTATTAAGTAGGTCGTCCCGAACTTGTTTCGGGATCTCATAAGATAGGTTGCAAACCCTCACTTAGCATATGAGGTGCCGAAACAAGTTCGGCATGACGTATGGGTTTACATTGTGCCAGCCTAAAAATCCAATGAATCAAGGGTCAAGGCAGATCATAAAAAAAGCGATTGGAATACCCAATCGCTTTTTTTATGTTAAGGATTTGATAGTTTTAACCTGCTTTTGTAGGCATCCTGTAAATCCTAAAAATCCGTTTAATCCTGGTTCTTAGAACGGCAGGTCGTCATCCTCTGGTGCAGAGCTAATATCAACCGGTGGCGCGTAGGCTGGTTGTGCATTGGCAGCAGCGTTGCCGGTTATTACATTAATTCTCCACAGCTGAAGGGTGTTAAAATAGTTTTTCTTGCCGGTTTTGTCTGTCCACGGGCGGCCGCGCAGGTTAAAGAATACTTCTACGTCGTCGCCAACTTTTACGTTGTCTAACAGGGCGCAACGATCTTGAATGGCTTCAAATTTGATATATTCAGGGTATTGCGGGTTTTCGATGTATTCAACAACAAGCTCTCTTTTCTTAAGTGAGTCAGTTACCTGAAAAGAAGCGCTAACTTCGTGTACTTTACCTTTGATGTCCATGGTGTTCGTAAATTAAAAACGTAAAGTTAATGATGTTATGTCAATAACGGGTGCAATTTTATCCTTAATTTTGCCAATTCATGATGCAAGTTTTCCACACTGAAAGTAAGATCGTAATCACCTGCAATAAACGGCTGTCGCCCTATTTGCAGCAGGAGGTCGAAGAGTTAGGCTTTGAGCCAACACGTGTTTTTGCTACCGGCGTTGAGTTACAGGGTACTGTAAACGATGCCATTACGCTTAACCTTAACCTGCGCTGCGCCAGCCAGGTACTTTATCATTTAAATAGCTTTACAGCGGCAGACCCGCAGGCGTTATATGACAACCTGGTGCAGATGCCCTGGGAAGAACTGATTGACTTTACCGGCTACTTCTCGGTAACATCAAACGTTAATAACGAGCATATCCGCACACCGCTGTTTGCCAACGTGAAGGTAAAAGACGCGGTGGTAGACCGCATAACAGATAAAAAAGGTATCAGGCCAAACTCTGGTCCGGAGTTGAATAAAGCTGTGCTTCACCTGTATTGGCAAAACGATAAAGCCGATATTTTTGTAGATACCTCAGGCGAAACCCTGGCCAAACACAGCTACCGTAAAATACCGGGCAAAGCGCCTATGCTGGAGGCTTTGGCGGCATCAACCATTATGGCTACCAAATGGGACCGGAAGAGCTCCTTTATTAACCCTATGTGTGGTTCAGGCACGTTGGCTATAGAGGCTGCGCTGCTGGCTACAGATAAGCGCCCGGGCTTGTTTAGGATGAATTATGCCTTTATGCACCTGATGGGTTATGAAGAGCAGGTGTTTTTTAGTGCACGTAGGCTACTGAAGGATAAAGCGCAGAAAGAAACCGGCTTTAAGATCATCGCTACAGATATCTCTGATGATGCTGTTGATGTGGCCCGTAAGAATGCCCGCACCGCCGGTGTAGAACATTTGATTGATTTTGACGTTTGTGACTTTGGCGATACCGTTGTGCCTGAAGAGCCCGGGGTGGTTATGTTTAACCCGGAGTATGGCGAGCGTTTAGGTGTGCATGCTAAACTGGAAGGTACTTACCGCCGCGTTGGCGATTTTATGAAGCAAAAATGTTTGGGCTATCATGGTTATATTTTTACAGGTAACCCGGATTTGGCTAAGCGTATAGGCTTGAAGGCATCGCGTCGTATAGAATTTTATAATGGTAAGCTGGATTGCCGCTTGCTGGAGTACGAACTGTACGATGGGACACGACGTGAGCCTAAACTTGATTAATAAGATATGAAAAAATTGTTTCTGATGCTGATGGCCGTAATGGCCTTCGGCCGTGTAATGGCTCAGGCCGAGATGGATTTTCCTTTTCAGGGCGGGAAGGATGTAATGACCGATTTTTTTGCAAAGAACATTCTGGTAAGTGACCAGATTCGCAGCCATGCCAATACCGGTCTGGTGGTAATGAAATTTACCTCGGATGTGCAGGGAAGTATCATTAAAATGGTTGTTTATTATGCAGATGATGCTAACCTTACTATCCCCGTTGTTGCTGCGCTTAAAGCCACCAACGGTAAATGGATCATCCCGGCCAGGCAGAAGACTTATGATTTTATCATCCCGTTTTCTTTCAGCATGAATAAACCTGATGCAAAATCGTCCAAAGCAATTTTGCAGTATTTGGGTCACCGCACCCCAATAACGGCGGACGATCAGATTCCTCTCAATACCGTTACGCTGCTACCAACTGTTAAGGTAGTTTATGATTTTCTGGCCCCGGTCAAAAAAGTAACGAAGTGATTTTAATAACAAAAAACGTCATTACCTCTCTTTAGTAATGGCGTTTTTTGTTTTGATAGCGTGAAAGTCCATCCTTTGGAAAAGGAGAGTAGTGTTGTTGTTATTTCAGACACGAATGTCCTTTATTTGTCCACCCCATGGACAAATCAGATACATGAGAATATCTCAGATTGTTGTGAAAGTTAAACTTCTTAAAACAAATAAGAATAAATAGCCTTTTTCTATTCTTTCCGGTAAAAAAGTTTCAATAAATCAGCATCTTAGTGCAAGATTTGGAAATCCAAGTGTATTGACGTTTCGTAAGTAACGTGATTACAACCCATTGACCCCATGAAGCAATCACTTGAAAATAAAATACGCACTGTAGCCATAAATATTCGTCGTATTCGTGAGTCGAAAGATTATACTCAGGACTACCTGGCTGTTAAGTTAAATATATCTCAAAACGCGTACAGTAAAATTGAGTTAGGCTATACCAAAATAACCGTTGAGCGTTTGTTTCAGATAGCGCAGATATTAGAAGTTGACCCCGTGGCTCTCATTAATTTTAGCGACGAAGAACAAACCCGCCTGCTTCAGGTAAACGGTCTGTAACAAATCAGCATTTACATACTGTCTGTTTTTATATTTGCGTGAAATTTTTTTCACCGCAACAGTATGACGCATCCCCAACTTATTGATAGTACCGCCGCGTTTGTGCGCCGCACATTAGAGAACGCCGAAGGCGGGCATGATTGGTGGCACATCCATCGGGTGTGGCACAACGCACGCCTTATTGCCCAAACCGAGCAAGCCGATCGGCTGACTGTTGAACTGGCCGCTTTGCTGCATGATATAGCCGATAGCAAGTTTCATAATGGCGATGAAGAAATTGGTCCGCAAACGGCCATGAACTGGCTGCGCAGCATCGGCGTAGATGATGCCGTGGTAGCGCATGTGGGCAACATCATCAGGCACATGTCTTTCAAAGCAAGTTTTAACGATTCCGGTTTTTACTCCATGGAAATGGGTATTGTCCAAGATGCCGACCGCCTTGATGCCATTGGCGCCATTGGCATTGCACGTGCTTTTACCTATGGTGGTTTTAAAAACCGCGAGATCTATAACCCCGAAATTCCGCCTAATCTGAACATGACTAAGGAGGAGTACAAGAACAGCGCATCGCCCAGCCTTAATCATTTTTATGAGAAGCTGTTGTTGTTGAAAGACCGCATGAATACCGTAACAGGCAAGCGTCTGGCCGAAGAGCGCCACGCGTTTATGGAAGCCTATCTTGATCAATTTTATAAAGAGGTAAAATAAATTTTAGGCTTATCTAAAAATAATATTAGATTTGCTTAATTAATTGTAGCGACATGAATAAACACCTACCCCTGATTTTTTTAATGACAGCATTAACCGGTTTGGCCAAAGCGCAAGACACGGTGAAGCAACAACGATTTAACCTGCATTTTCAGCAGACTATCATCACCCAAAACAAACCGCACTTTAATGCCAAGTATTCGGGCGATAATAGTATGTCTACTGACGAGGAAACACAAACCTCATTAACCACCACACTTTATGGCGGTGCACGCTTGTGGAAAGGTGCAGAAGTATTTTTCAACCCCGAGATGAGCGGCGGATCCGGCCTGAGCAAAACATTGGGTGCGGCGGGCTTCCCCAATGGTGAAACGTTTAGGGTAGGGGCGGCCGAGCCGAAAATTTATATAGCCCGAGCCTATTTTACTCAAAAGTTTGAGTGGGGTAAGGATTATGATAAACAGGATGACGAAGCCAATCAACTGGCAGGTTCATTGAGTCAGCGTCACTTCCTCATCACCGTAGGAAAATTTGGCATGGCCGATTATTTTGACAATAACAGTTTTAGTCATGACCCGCGCACGCAGTTCATGAACTGGTCGCTCATGAGCAATGGCGCCTGGGATTATCCGGCCAATACCCGCGGTTATGTATTAGGTGCATACACCGAGTTTGCGCAACCTACCTGGACACTGCGTTTTGCCTACACCATGGTAACCACCGAGGCCAATGGAGCCATTTGGGATACCAAACTAAGCAAAGCAAACTCGCAAACGCTGGAATTTGAAAAGCGCTACAAATTGGGTGGATACGATGGTACCTTCCGTGTGCTGGGCTTTGCTAATAACGGCAAGATGGGTAACTATCGCGACGCTATCGCCAAAAATCCATCAGCACCAGATATTGATGACGTGCTGGCCTACGGTCACCATAAATATGGTTTCGGACTGAACGCCGAGCAGAACCTAACCAATGATCTGGGCGTTTTTGCCAAGTACAGTTATAACGATGGCAAAACCGAAACCTGGTTCTTTACCGAGATTGACCGTTCGCTCAGCTTTGGTGGCGTGCTTAAAGGCACCTCATGGAAACGCACGGATGACGAACTGGGGCTGGCCTTCGTTGCCAACGGCATCTCCAAACCACACCGCGATTATCTGGCCGCCGGTGGCTACGGTTTTATCATTGGCGATGGTAAACTGAATTACAGCAACGAGCTGATTGCCGAGCTTTATTACAAAGTGAATGCCTATCAGAAAAAGATCTGGTTAACGCCCGATTACCAGTTTATCGTTAACCCGGCCTACAACAAAGACCGTGGTCCAGTAAATGTGTTCTCGTTGCGGATGCATGTAGAGTTTTAGTCTGTCTTGAACCGGGATTCATAGGATTTTTAAGATTTTCGGGATGCTTACGTTTGTGAGCATCCCGAATTTGTTTTATAACATTTTGCTGGTGATTTCTTCAGCTTAAGAGCGGGGGCGACAGCGGGCGGCTTCTGGGCGAAATCAGTTAGAACAAGGTGGCTTGATGCGGTGGGAAAGGGCATTCATCTTCGGCGCCTGAAGCGCAAAGGCACGTGTGTGGCGCAAGCGGGGGAGCCGAAGTGGCGCCCTGTGTGTTCTGACTGGTTTGCAGGGTAAAGGCCTGTGCGGCAAAAGAAGCATTCCGCTGTCTTGATTTTTGGTTACTTTTTATCAAGAAAAAGTGACGAGCCCTCCCGCGGCGAATGAGCGGGACGAACGATAAGATAGCACTGACCGTTCATTAAGCCTCAAACTTTAATTAAACCATTCCGCTTAGATTCAATCTCAATAATGTTATACTTGTAGCACTTGATCGTACTTAATGAAAAGATTATTTTTCGCTCTTATCCTCCTGTTGCCGGCCATCAGCATGGCGCAAACAAAATATAATGTAACCAGCTCATCGGTTACCTATGTGGTTAAAAATCTCGGTATCAATACGGGTGGCGGCTTTGGTGGTTTGCAAACAGCCAGCATTGTGTTTGATAAGCAACACCTGGATGCCTCAAGCATACAAGCCACGGTTGATGTGAAAAAGCTCGACTCAGGTATCGACTCGCGCGATGAGCACATGAAAGGCGCCGATTTTTTTGATGTGGAGCATTATCCAACTATCACCATCAAATCGGTATCCTTTAAACAAAAAGGGGGGAATAAATTTGTGGGCGTGTTTGATCTTACTTTAAAGGCTACCACCAAACGTATTGAAATACCTTTTACCCTTACGGATACTGGCAGTAATGCTGTTTTTCAAGGCTCGTTTAAAATAAACCGGATGGATTATGGCGTAGGGGGCAGTACTTTAACGCTATCTAATGATGTTACCATCGCCGTAAACATACAGGCTGCAAAGTAATTACTTTACATTGGGGTGTTAAATTAACCTTGGCTTAATATGCGGGTATGGCCAAAGATGTTAACTTTAGGGCATGAAACTCCGCGTACTCATCTTAATAAACGCGGCCGCGGTGGCCATTGCGTTATCGGCGGTTAACTATTACTTTCAGCACAATTGGTATGATGTAGGCATCACTTTTGTGTTGTCGTTTGCTATCAGCTTTATTATTTTCTACTACCTGATAGAAAAATACGTCTACTCAAAAATCAAACTGATCTATAAACTGATCCATAACCTCAAATTGGGCCGCGACCTGCGCGATGCCCTGGGCGATCATATTGTGAGCGCAGACCCGATTAAAGATGTGCAGCAAGAGGTGAAAGAGTGGGCCAGTCAGAAAAAGATAGAGATTGACGAGTTGCGCAAGCAGGAGAAATTCCGCCGTGAGTTTTTGTCAAACATCTCGCACGAGTTTAAAACGCCGCTTTTTGCCATTCAGGGTTATATTGAAGCTATTCAGGACGATAACTTTGAGGATACCGACATGGCGGCCCAGTTTTTAGAGAAAGCCTCAAAAAACGTAGATCGGTTAAGTTATCTGATCAAAGATCTGGACGAGATTTCAAAACTGGAGTCGGGTGAAATTCCGATCAACTACAGCAAGTTTAAAGTAAATGATCTGATTAAAGAGGTGTTTGAATCGCTGGAGCTAAAGGCTAATCAGCATAGCATCAGATTGATTTTTAAGCAGAAATATGACGAGCCTTTCCTGGTAACGGCCGATCGTGAGAAGATACGCCAGGTATTGGTAAATCTGATTGATAACTCGTTTAAATATGGTAAAGAAGGCGGCACCACGTCTGTAAGTGTGTTTGATTTGCATGACCAGGTGTTGATTGAGGTAACCGATGACGGCATTGGCATTGAAGAGCATAACCTGCCACGCTTGTTTGAGCGGTTCTTCCGTACAGACCAAAGTCGCTCGCGGCAGATTGGTGGCTCGGGCCTGGGCCTGGCTATTGTGAAGCATATCATTGAGGCTCACCAACAAACCATCAATGTGCGCAGTACAGCTGGTTTAGGTTCAACTTTTGGCTTTACGTTACAAAAAGTTAAACAAATACAATTCCCAGCTATACCTGTATTAAAAAGTTAACATTAACTTAACACATAAGACGTACCTTTGCCAAACAAATATTAGCAATGTCATTAAATAGTATCTTCCAGTATTTTGTTCCGAAGGATAAAAAAGTGTTCTTTCCCTTGTTTGAACAAGCAGCTGCAAACGTTGTAGCTATGTCTACTGTTTTGGTAGAAGCCGTAAACTCTCTTGATGCCAACGCACGTGAGGAAATGTTTAAACAGATTGACAAACTGGAAAACAAAGGCGACGAGCTGACCCACCAGATTTACCTGGAACTGGGTAAAAACTTTATCACGCCGTTTGACCGCGAAGATATCCACTCGCTGGCTACTGCCATTGATGACGTTGCCGATTATATTCAGGGTTCTGCCAACCGTATGAGTCTGTATGCTATTGAAGAGTATACTGAGCCTATCCGCAAACTATCTGAACTGATCTTACAAGGTAGCGTTGAGCTTGAAAAAGCTGTTCGCGAACTGAAAGACCTGAAAAACGTACGCAACATTGCCGACTCTTGCATTCGCATTAACAGTATAGAAAACCAGGCCGACTATGTATTTGACCGCGCCGTGGCCGACTTGTTCTTGTACGAGAAAGATGCATTGCGACTGATTAAATACAAAGAAATTCTGGCTGCGCTGGAAACAGCAACCGACATGAGCGAGGACGCTGCCAATGTAATGGAATCGATTTTAGTTAAAAACGCTTAATCGCCACACCCAACTCAACCTCCCCATGGTAACCACCCTGCTTGTTGTTGTTATTATACTTGCCGTAGTATTCGATTTCATCAACGGATTTCACGATGCGGCAAACTCTATAGCCACAGTTGTATCAACCAAAGTACTTACTCCTTTTCAGGCTGTTATTTGGGCTGCGGCCTTCAACTTCCTGGCTTTCTTTATTATAAAAGAGCATAATGTTGCCGGCACCGTTGCCAAAACCGTGCACGAGCAATTTATTACCATGCACGTTATTCTGGCCGGTTTGCTTGCCGCCATCACCTGGAACTTAATTACCTGGTGGTTTGGTATCCCGTCAAGCTCATCGCACACGCTGATTGGTGGTTTTGCCGGTGCCGGTATGACCAATGCAATGTTTATGCACTCAAGTGCTATAGCAGCTATCAACGTGAAGCCAATTTTAACCATTATTGCTTACATCTTTTTAGCGCCATTCATCGGCCTTATCATCGCATACATTATTACCATCATTATTTTGCATGTGTGTAAAAATGCACGGCCCGCAATGGCCGAACGTT
Organism: Mucilaginibacter yixingensis; assembly: GCF_041080815.1. NCBI lineage: Bacteria > Pseudomonadati > Bacteroidota > Sphingobacteriia > Sphingobacteriales > Sphingobacteriaceae > Mucilaginibacter > Mucilaginibacter yixingensis. Next base: position 448,234 of record NZ_CP160205.1, read on the forward strand.
GGTTTAAAGCCCTGCAGCTGGTATCGTCAGCAGCATTGAGTTACACCCACGGTGGTAACGATGCGCAAAAGGTAATGGGTATTATTTATGTATCGCTGGTAGCTTCAAAATTGATCCCGATGCATGCCGGTGCCGAGAACATGCCAGAGTGGATTCCGCTTACCTGCTACACTGCCATTGCGTTGGGTACCATGAGCGGCGGCTGGAAGATTGTTAAAACCATGGGTACCAAAATTACCAAGGTAACCCCGCTGGAAGGTGTAAGTGCCGAAACCGCTGGCGCCATTACCCTGTTCATTACAGAACGTTTGGGTATCCCGGTATCAACTACGCACACCATCACAGGTTCTATCATCGGTGTTGGTTTAACAAAACGTGTATCAGCCGTGCGTTGGGGCGTAACCCTTAACCTGGTTTGGGCCTGGATCATTACCATTCCAATCTCTGCACTTATTGCTGCTATTGTATTCTCTATCATTCATTTTATAGGTTAATTTTTGTTCTGCCTTTAGTAATTTTAGGGCATGAAAAAAATCTACTTAGGTATTGCCTTGCTGTCGGCTGTTTTTGTAAGTAATACGGCTTCTGCTCAGTCATTCAACGATATTCTTTCGGGACTGAAAAAGAAAGTCACTACACAAACAACCGACAGCAAAACTACCTCCTCAACTACCGCAAACTCACCAAGTACTTTAGAAATAGGCGACGCGCTGAAACAGGCCCTTACCCAGGGAACTGGTAAAAGCAGCGACAAGCTATCAGCCGTTGATGGCTTTTTCAAGGATGCCGAGGTAAAGATCCTCTTCCCGCCAGAAGCACAAAAAGCCGAGAGGACCCTGCGCTCATTAGGTTTAAATAAATTGTGTGATAACGTCATCCTTTCACTCAACCGTGCTGCCGAAAGTGCCGCTAAAGAGGCCAAGCCCATTTTTATAGACGCCATTAAGCAGATGACGCTGCAGGATGTAACCAATATTCTGCTGGGCAGTCAGGATGCAGCCACCCAATATTTTAAACGCACCACCACCCTGCAATTAAGCGCTAAATTTAAACCCGTAGTTCAGGCTAACCTGGACAAAGTAGGCGCCACCAAATTCTACTCGCAAGCTGCCACCCAATACAACCGCGTACCACTGGTAATGAATAAGATTAATCCAGATATCAGCGATTATGTAACTCAGAAAGCCATTGAAGGACTGTTCCTGGAGATAGCCAAAGAAGAACTAAATATCCGCCAGAACATTGGCGCACGCAGCACACCGCTAATGCAAAAGGTGTTTGGATTTGCGCAGGGGATAAAGAAATAAAATAACAACGCCAAAAGAGACGCAATACTGTGCGTCTCTAAGATAAATCCCCTCTTGAGAGGGGGTGCGTTGTCGGTGCGGCTGCAGGGGTGTGTCATTCGCACGTGTGAAGGACACACCCCTCCATCCCTCTCGAGAGGGGAATCGCACTATTCCACCGCTTTTTTTTATCTTCCCAACACTTATGGGCTGGAGCCGAGCGACTGCAAAGAGATGGCTTTTATCCCCATCGCTATTGTGACTGAAGAAGCACATAAACCCCTTGCGCTTTTACCCGTCAATCTGCACATTTGTATATCTGTACATCTACAGATCACAAAAATCATGATTCATAAAAAACCGAGAAAATACATCCCTGCGGACTTTGAGATCCGTTGGGAAAACCTGGAACCTTTGTTTGTTGAACTGCGCGATCGTCAAATCAGTTCTGTTGACGATCTGGAGCAATGGCTGCGCGACCGCAGCGAGGTGGAGGCCGCACTGGAAGAGGATTTTGCCTGGCGCTACATCCGCATGACCTGCGATACGGCTAACGAAGACCTGCTGCAGGCATTCCAATACTTTGCTACCGAAATTGAACCTAAGATTGCGCCTTGTAATAACGAACTGAATGAAAAACTGGTAGGCAGCGCGTACATTGATCAGCTTGATCACGATAAATATTTTATTTACCTGCGCGGTGTGCGCAAAGCGCTGGAACTTTTCCGCGAGGAGAATATTCCGCTGCAAACCGAGATCCAGGTAGAGCAGCAGAAATACCAATCGATCACCGGCTCCATGTCAGTACATATTGGCGATAAGGAATACACGCTGGAGCAGGCATCGGTATTTTTGAAAGATGTTGATCGTGCTAAACGTCAGCAGGCCTGGGAAACCATTACGGCCCGCCGTTTGCAGGATAAAGATCAGCTGGATCAACTCTTTGATAAACTGCGCGAACTGCGCCATAAAGTTGCGCTGAATGCCAATTTTGAGAATTTCCGCGATTATATGTTCCAGGCGCTGGGACGCTTTGATTATACCCCGCAGGATTGCTACGCGTTCCACGAGGCCATTGAGAAGGAGATAGTGCCGATACTGCGTGATAAGGCACACGAGCGCCAGCAAGCCCTCAACCTGCCATCATTGAAGCCATGGGATCTGGATGTGGACGTGAGCGGTAAACCAGCCCTGAAACCGTTTAACAATGGCGACGATTTGATTGAGAAATCTATCCAATGCTTCAGCAACATCAGTCGTTACCTGGGCGAGCGGTTGGAGATTATGAAAGATAACCAGCTGTTTGATGTAGAGAGCCGCAAAGGCAAGGCGCCGGGTGGTTACAACTATCCGCTGGCCGAGACTGGCGCGCCGTTCATCTTCATGAACTCGGCTAACACTTTCCGTGATTTGACGACGATGGTACACGAGGGCGGCCACGCGGTACACACCTTCCTTACTGCCGATCTGGAACTGAACGATTTTAAACATTGCCCTGCCGAAGTTGCCGAGCTGGCCTCCATGTCGATGGAGTTGATCTCTATGGATAACTGGGAAGTGTATTTTGACAATGCTGAGGATCTGAAACGCGCCAAACGCGATCAGTTGTTTGATGTGCTGAAAACGCTGCCGTGGGTAGCTGTGGTAGATCAGTTTCAACACTGGATCTATACCAATCCAGATCATACCGATGCTCAGCGTACCGATGCCTGGGTGCAGATCTACGAGCGTTTCGGCGCCGGCTTTGCCGATTGGAGCGAACACCGCGACTCGTTGCAAAACCTGTGGCAAAAACAGCTGCACATCTTTGAGGTGCCGTTCTATTACATTGAATATGGTATGGCTCAACTGGGCGCCATTGCGGTTTGGAAGAACTATAAAGAAAATCCTGAAACCGGCCTGCAGCAGTATCTGGATGCCCTGAAACTGGGTTACACCAAATCAATCAGGGAGATCTACGAAACCGCCGGTATCAAGTTTGATTTCAGCGCCGATTATGTAAAAGAACTGGCAGACTTTGTAAAAGCCGAAATGGATAAAATATAAAACAGTAGAGCCACATAATTGTGGCTCTTTTTGTATGTATCAGGAGCCACAATTATGTGGCTCTACAAATCATTATACCATGAAAAAATACATCTCCGTTATTTCCATCCCCGTAACTGATCAGCAACGGTCAAAAGAGTTTTACGAGAAGGTAGGTTTCAAACTACTGATAGAGGCGCCCATGGGCAACGGCGAAACCTGGGTGCAGTTGGAGCTTGAAAATACGCAAACCTCCATCGCGCTGGTCACCTGGTTTAAGCAAATGCCGCCCGGATCTGTATGTGGCTGGGTAATTGAAACAGATGATATCCAACGCGAAATTGATGCCCTGAAAGCGCAAGGTATCGAAGCATCGCCCATCGATCAGACCCCTTGGGGTAAGTTTGCCTGGGTGAAAGATCCGGATGGCAATTCGTTTAATTTTAGGGAGGAGTAGATTATACGCTATTATAAACACCCTGTTGTCATTTCGATAAGCACGCGGGTTGGGTGGAGTAAGGGAGCGGAAGAGAAATCTTAGCCCCCATGATTAGCAGGCAAGGAGTATTTCATTTCCCCTTCTTGTCCCCACTTCCCTTCACATTCCAAATCTTCTCTGCTTTGCGGCCGATGAGCCAGAATGAGCCGGCCAGGATGGTGAAAAATACCGCTACGTTGGTCTCTTTCCAGAAGTACTCAAAGTATTTGGTATAGAGCAGAATGATAAGAAAGGTGATGCCAAACTCGCGGGCAATAACGTCTTTGCTTTTCAATCCGTATAATAGAAAGCCCCCGGCCACAAGGCCGCTGATGATGCCCCAGTAAAAAAGGGTGATCTGTTTGATGTTCCACCAGGCCTCCAGATCGCCGTAGTTGCCAAAAATGGTAAGCATCCACAGAGACAAGAATAGATAGAGCAGACCTACTACATACGTTACCTCCCAGAAGTATTGCAGCCATTTGGCCTGGCGCAACAGATAGCAGGCAGCTACCAGCAATATGCCGAAGCCCACAAAGCGCAGCGGATAGTTCATGCCCAGAAAATAGCCGCTCCAGCGGGTCTGATACCCCGTCTCGGTACCAAACCAACTGCCCAGTGAAATAAGAGCGAACAGCCAGATCAGTTTTGATTCCATGCGGTAGGCCAGAAAGCCATACAAAAAAACCGAGATGAGGAACAGGATTGAAAAATGATGCGAGCCATCATCAAACGTTTTGCCCAAAAACGCAAGGCAGCAGGCGGTAAACAGTACACCGGTAAAGATGAAAGCCTCGTTACTAAACACGCGCTCCGGCGTTTTGCGCTTGCCTAACCGGCCGTAAATAAAGAAACCTGTAGCCAATAAACCTGCTATGGCGGCAATCACTACATCGGGGGTGTTATAAAGCTGGCGCAGCCAGTTGATAATGGCCTGATTATACAGTAGTGAGCCAAAGGCAACTACTCCACACACCAGCGCAATCCAGAAAGAGTATTTGGCCAGTCGCATCCAGTCGAAACCTTTGGTCTCGTAAGAGTTGCGCAGCTCGTCAGCCTTTCCGGTGCTCAGTAGGTCATTCTTTTCCCATTCGGCTATTACCTTGGTCAAAAATTCACTTTCCTGCTTGTCGAGGTTGAGTTTCATGGGTTAGATCATAGTTCATAGATCATGGTTCATTGTTTTAGAATGAGCCATGGTTCATAGGCGGTATTGCTTTGCAAATATAAGTAATACCGAAATAGGGATTTTGTTCGACTAATTAAGCCGGAAACCGTCATGAACTATGATCTATAAACCATCAACTATGAGCCTAACAGTCGCAACGTATCAATCTTATCCTGCGCCAGTTGGGCGGTCAATGCGTCGAGGCCGTTAAATTTCATATCACCACGAATGTAGTGGAGGAAATTCATGCGGATATCCTGGTTGTAGATCTCGCGGTTAAAGTTAAAGATGTTTACTTCGATATTGCGGGTAATGCCGTTTACCGTTGGGCGCTGACCAATGTAAGCCATGCCTTTGTAGGTTTCACCATCAATGTCTACAGTCACGGCAAAGATGCCGTCGCCAGGGATAAGTTTATAGCTTTCGTGCGGCTGAATGTTGGCGGTAGGATAGCCAATTTGCCGACCGATCTGATCGCCGCGAATTACTTTGCCGGTAATAAAAAAAGGATAACCCAGACAGTTGTTGGCGGTAGCAATATCATTCTCTAACAGTGCATTGCGGATGCGGGTAGAACTTACGGCTACATCATTGATATCCTGTTCCGGAATCTCCATTACTTCGAAACCATATTGCGGGCCCAGGCGTTGCAGATCGGCCAGGCTGCCGGCGCGGTCTTTGCCAAAATGATGATCGTATCCAATCACAATTTTGCGGGTGCCAATTTTTTCAACCAACACCTGGCGGATATATTCTTCTGGCGATTGATTAGAGAAATCGCGCGAAAATGGCGTGATAATGAGGTGATCTACCCCAAGCTCTTCCAGCAAAGTTGCCTTCTCTGCAATAGTGGTAATGAGTTTAAGCCACTGATCTTCCGGATGCAAGATCATACGCGGGTGGGGGAAGAAGGTGAGGATCACGCTTTCGCCGCCCGATGCTTTGGCCAGTTCTGTAATACCAGAGATGATTTTGCGGTGTCCCTGGTGCACACCATCAAACGTGCCAATGGTTACCACGGCGCCGGGCACTGGACTAAACTCATCAATATGGTGGTAGATCTTCATTCAATTATTTTGATTACACCGATTTTTATTTTTCTGATTTACACTGATGTAATTCATGATTACACTGATGATAACGGTATAATGTTCTTAATGGTTGATATGCTGTAAAAATAAAACCTTGAGCTTATTAAGACGGTATAAGCAATGTAAATTATTTAATGTTTCTTTAACCGATGACATCATGAAACAGCAACCGGTGCAATCTCATTAGTATCTGCGGAATCATCGCGCAGCGCACGAATGCTGCCCACCATTTCCATCACCTCACTGGCATCTTCAATTTTAAAATCGCCACTGCGGGTACGGCGCAATCTTGAAAGATGCGCACCGCTGTTCAAAGCCTTCCCGAAATCATTAGCCAGCGAGCGGATGTAGGTGCCCTTGCTGCACACCACCCTGAAGTCAACTTCAGGTAACTCAATCCGGGTCAGCTCAAACTCGGTAATGGTTACGTTGCGCAGGCGCAGTTCTACTTCCTCGCCGCGGCGGGCCTTTTCATAGAGGCGCTCACCATCAACCTTAACGGCCGAGTGTGCGGGTGGGTATTGCTGTATGTCGCCTATAAACTGCTGGCAGGTATCGCGCAGCAACTGTTCTGTAATGTGGCCGGTTTCAAACGTGTGGTCAACGGCGCTCTCCAGATCATAAGTAGGAGTGGTGGCACCGATGGTGAATGTACCGGTATACTCTTTCTCCTGCGCCTGGAAGCTGTCTATCTGCTTGGTCATTTTACCGGTGCAGATGATCAGTAAGCCAGTCGCCAGCGGATCAAGCGTTCCGGCGTGACCTACTTTTAGTTTCAGCGGTTTGAAGGCGTTGCGCAGTTTGCCAACAACGTCAAAGCTGGTCCACCGGTAAGGTTTGTTAATTAACAGCAGTTTGCCGTCTATATATTCCTGTAATTTCGGGTTCAAAACAAAAGTGTTTAAATAAAAACGGCGCAAAGGTAACTATTTGGCCTGATAAGCCGTTAACCGGGTCGCAACGGTATGATTGTTGCTGCATTTTCTACGTACTTATTTGCAGAACTACAGCTTAAACTTTTTATGATAGATCCGATTGAATTTAAGATTGAAACAGAAACAGGCCCGCGCCTGATCACCATATCGCCCGTAAACCTCACACTGGGTAACGGGATTTTATATGCCACCGGCGAGTACAAGCTGGATGAAGGCAACGTTGGTATTGGCACCATCACTTTTAAAAATGCCAAAAGCTGGGATTATGATGGTTTTGGCGATATCAGCAAGAGCGATTTAGCCGCCATTGCCGATTTTATTCGTGAGCGTGATTTTACCGGCAAGAAAGCGGCAGCCCAATCTCAACCCAAAAAAGAAGAAGAAGAAGCGCGTTATAACAGTCCGGCAGACCCATCGTCATCAGTTATCAACTTTTTGGTTTACCGCGATGGCGCCCCTGTTGATGTGCACGTGCAGATGCATTATCCAACTTATGATATCAGCCTGTCTGGTAAACCCACTGCACAACTACAGCAAGATCACCACAGTAACTGGTACGTAGCCACCGGACACCTGGAAGACAAGCTGGTGCAAGAGATTGGCCGCCGCATCACCAAAGCGGTAATGGGCGATTAAAATAAGCAGATCGTAACCTTTATGAAAACTGAGCGCTAAGCGGTCGCATTGTAGTAGCATGGCAAAAGCTAGTACTTAAACAACGTTCAACATGTCTGCACCGCCTGCAATAACCAAAATGTCTATCGCGGGAGGAGCAGGCACCTAAGCTAATTGAAAAAATAGTTAACACCACCTTGAAAGTTGATGGTTTTGCCGGTAATTTCTACATAATTATCTGTAAGCGGCATAGTGTAGATATAACTCAGATTAATTTCAACACGCTTATTTAAAGCAACGCCGGCATGCAATGGAACGCCAAACCACATTTTGCGCATGTTAGGAAAATTGTTATAAACAATTCTATCAGGATCTGAATTGGGTACAGTAATGTTTTTGGGATATGTAGAAAAATTTAAAACGATACCGGTAGACAGGAAAAGTTTTACATGCTGTGCGTTGTAAAAATTATATAAAAACTGAGGTGATATGCCCAGCGTCCTTTGATCAAGCATTTCTGTTGCTATGGCGTTTGATGCTTTAAGGTTATTGCCGGTATAATAAATCTGCATTCTGATATATGATCGTGCTGCATCGCGGTTATCAATAAAATCTAAACCGGCGCTAATCATTGGATATGCCGAAAACTTTGTTTGCGGATTATTATAGGCCAAGGAGATAGACCCGGTGTATGTCAGACTTTGTACGTTTACACCTGCGCCTGCAAAAAATCGAAATTTAGACTGACCTGTTTTTTTGCCGCCGATAGCATCTCCGCCATTTAACTTGAGAATGATTTTCTCCAGGTCATCTTCAAAGTAATTAGTGCGGTTAATATTATTTACTAACCTCTCATTGTCAAGATGTAGTACATTGGCCAGATTAATGAGCTGCTGCCGGTAAATATTGCGTATGGCCATGCGGCTGGCGTCGTCATCGTTTAAATAAACACGATATAGTAATTCTTGCGGCACCTCTTGCCGGTTTGTTTTAATATAAAACCGGGTTTTAATTGGGTCAGTATAAGTGTACAGATTAACGTTCGGTCCGCGGGATACTATTTTTAGAAAAACGGTATCAATATGTGTAGTGGTATCAACAGTTGTTAACTGGTCTGCCCGGGTGCCGGCCTGGCTGGCAGAAACCACATAGCGCTCAAAGTAATCGGCGTTATTTATGCCGAAAGCAGTAGCATTGCTTAAGTTGTATGTTTCAATATTGCTGCCTTTTCTAAAATGCACTTCCCGCGGGTTATTATTCCATTGGCGATAATCAATCTCGCCGCGTAATGTGTCGCCATGGGTTACAATGTAGCCGGGTTTGAAGTTGGTTTGAGCAGATAGTTGAAAAGAGACGAATAGACACACTATTAGCGTCAAGGGCAGTAATTTCATTTGAATTGTGACGGTTATAATTATGGGTTAAACATAGCAAAAACTACCATGACGAAGATCAAAAAGCAATAAACTTCTCAATCTGCTCATCGGTAAACTTCAGTGTTTCCGGTTGAAAAAGGTTGCCTTCTTCATTCAGTTCTTGTCTTACAAAGGGGATATAAATACGTAGCGGTAACAGGTGAATGTGCATATAGCCACACACGCCTGTAAAGTGCTCTACCCCGCGTATATTGCCGTATCGGCCTGAGGACAGGCCCACCAGTGCGGCTTTTTTCTCGTAAAAACTGTCTGGGAAATCGCAAGCATCAACAAAGGTTTTCAATATGCCGGGGAAACTGCCGTTATACTCGGGTATTACAAATAAAAATTTACTGGTTGCGCTAATGAGTTCCTGGATGGGTTTAAACTCTTCGCTGCGTTTGCCATACAAATCGGTAGCAATAAGGCTGGCGGGTAAGTCGGTTAATGATAGGAGGTGGCAATCCTGCCCTTTGGCGCTTAGTTGACTCTGATAATATTTTGCCAGTTTAAGCGTAGCGCTGTTGGGGCGATTAGTGCCAGATATAATGGTGATCATTTTTTTCTGAGGTAAAAAGACGAAAGGTAAAAGGTGAAAGGTGAAAAAGCAAATGGATCAAGCTGAAAGACAAAACGTGCTGTATTTTTATGCAATAATAATTCAACGTTTTAAGCTGAAATTAGTAGATGATATAAGAGAACCTTTTGCCCCTTGCCTTTACCCTTTCTCCTCTCTATTTAACTGTAAATTGTTTGTAAGTAGCCCTAACCTGTGGATTGTCGGATAGTTTAAATTCGTATCTTTAGCCCGCGGTAAAAACTTCACGAAAGTAAAAATTTTTATGTTGGCTTTCCGTTCATAACTAATCGACATCAATTATAATTTAATTAGATATAATGGGTAAAATAATTGCTTTGGCCAATCAAAAAGGCGGAGTGGGTAAAACCACATCATCTATCAACCTGGCGGCAAGTTTAGCCGTGTTAGAGTATAAAACATTGTTGGTAGATGCAGATCCGCAGGCCAATTCTACCTCGGGTATCGGGTTTGACCCCCGTACTATTAAAAACAGCATTTATGAGTGCATTATTAATGGTACAGACCCGCACGAGGCTATTCAAAAAACAGAAACCCCAAATCTTGACCTGCTGCCTGCCCACATTGACCTGGTTGGTGCCGAGATTGAGATGATTAACCTGACAGACCGCGAATATAAAATGCGCGGTGTGCTTGATCAGGTAATTAACGAGTATGATTTCATCATTATAGACTGTTCGCCATCTTTGGGTTTAATTACCATTAATGCGCTTACTGCCGCTAACTCGGTAATTGTACCGGTGCAGTGCGAGTATTTTGCGTTAGAGGGTTTGGGCAAATTGCTTAATACCATCAAGATTGTGCAAACCCGTTTGAACACCAACCTGGATATTGAAGGTATTTTATTGACCATGTATGATGTGCGCTTGCGCCTGAGCAACCAGGTAGTAGAAGAAGTGCGTACGCATTTTGAAGATCTGGTGTTCGAAACCATTATTCAGCGTAACACCCGTTTAAGCGAGGCCCCAAGCTTTGGTATGTCTGTAATTATGCACGATGCCAATTGCAAAGGCGCTATTAACTATTTGAACCTTGCGCGCGAGATTGTACGCAAAAATGGTATGGTAAGAGACGAGGCCGAGGCCACTACAGCAACAGTTTAATAAATGAGCGTAGAAAAAAAGAGAGCATTAGGAAAAGGATTAAGCGCGTTACTGGATGACACCCCTCAGGTAACCAATAATCGGACAGCCACCCCGCCGCAGGTGCAAACCACAGATGGCCCGGGCGCTATTAATGAAATAAGTATTGACGAGATTGAGGTTAACCCTTTCCAGCCGCGTACAGAGTTTGATCCGCAGGCGCTGCAGGAGTTGTCAGATTCTATTAAACTGCAGGGGCTGATACAACCCATCACCGTGCGCCGTATTAGCGGCAATAAATATCAGTTGATATCTGGCGAACGCCGTTTGCGTGCCTCTAAGCTGGCAGGTGTTAGAAATATTCCGGCCTACATTCGCACCGCTAATGACCAGCAGATGCTGGAAATGGCGCTGATTGAAAATATCCAGCGCGAAAACCTGAACGCTATTGAGACCGCGCTCAGTTTTCAGCGGATGATTGATGAACTGAACCTGAAACAGGAAGAACTGGGCGAACGCGTAAGCAAAAACCGCTCTACCGTAACCAACTACCTGCGCTTGTTAAAACTGCCGCCGGCTATCCAGGTGGCTATTCGCGATGGGGCTATTACCATGGGGCACGCCCGCGCGCTGCTTGGTCTGGAAAGCCCGACTGATCAGCTGTACATCCATCAGATGATTATCCGCGATGGTTTATCTGTGCGCAAGGTAGAGGAGATGGTGCGTAACGTGCAGCAAAACGCATCTTCGGCAAAAAAAGGTAATAATAAACTAAATGAGCCGTTATCGTACCAGGTACAAAAAATTCAGGACGATCTGTCATCTCGCTTTAGCTCAAAAGTTAAATTGAAAGTGGGTAGCAAAGGCTCCGGCCTTATCGAAATTCCGTTTTTATCGGATGATGACCTGAATCGTATTCTTGAAATGCTGGATTGGTAAATGACTAAATTACTGCTCACTTTTATATTGATTGCAGGCCTGGCCCTCACGGCCGCCGCACAAAAGCCAGATACGCTAAAGCGTACCAAAGCTACAGTGACGGATAGCCTGAACCACAGGGCAGATTCGCTCCAGTCTAAACCATTTAAACCCGGGCTGCTTTCTAAGAAGGATAAGATAATTATTCCAGATACGCTGCACAGTCCGCACAAGGCGGTTATCCGCTCATTGATTATTCCGGGTTGGGGACAGGCCTATAATCATCATTATTGGAAAATTCCCCTTATTTATGGTGCCTTAGGTTCATTAGGATATTATATCTGGTATAACGAGCGAGACTACCAGGGTTTTTTGGCGGTAGCAAAATACCAGCGAGATCCTAATTATACCAACGCCAAGTATAATAACTATATCCAACAATACGCCAAGTACCCTAACGCATCTATCGTCAATCAAAAAGATTACTCACTGCGTAGTCGCGATTTATGTATCCTGGGCTTCCTGCTCTCCTGGGGCGTTAACTGTATAGATGCTTATGTGTTTGCCAAGTTCAAGCACTCATATTCTATGGATAATAACCTGAGCGATGTTCACATCAGCGGCGGTTTGTTGAATAATCCGCTCAGTCCGGTTTATGCGGCAAATTTTAATACCTTTACGCCTGCCATAAAACTCACCATTACACTAAGATGAAAATTGCATTGTTAGGCTACGGCAAAATGGGCCGTATTATTGAAAAAATCGCCATAGATCGCAAAAACGAGATCGTACTGAAAATAGACGAAAATAACGCGCACGAACTGACTACCGAAAACCTGAAAAAGGCCGATGTAGCCATTGAGTTTAGCATCCCCGATACCGTACTTGGTCATATTGACGCATGTTTTAAAGCCAATGTGCCTATTGTTGTTGGCACCACCGGTTGGTACGGGCATTTGCAGCGTATAAAAGATGATTGCGTTGACGGCGGCCACACCCTGCTTTATGCATCGAACTTTAGCGTTGGGGTAAACGTGTTTTTCCACGTTAACAAAATTTTAGCTAAGCTGATGAACAACTATCCGTACTATGATGTGCAGGTAGAAGAAATTCATCATACCCAAAAGCTCGATTCGCCAAGTGGTACAGCTATTACCATCGCCGAAGGCATTATTGATGGGTTAGCAGACAAAAAGGAATGGGTAAACGAGCTGGTTGATGCCGGCGCTTCTGCACAAGAGGTGGTAAAACCAGACCAGGTATTGATTGAATCATTACGGGTAGAAAACGTACCGGGCACACATACTGTAATTTATGACTCTGAGGTAGATACCATTGAGTTTAAGCATACCGCGCACAACCGTAACGGTTTTGCGTTAGGCGCCGTATTGGCTGCCGAGTGGGTGCAAGGCAAAAAAGGATTCTACTCGGTTAAAGATATGTTTAACTTTAGCCTGTAACCAATTAACCGCTACCCAAAGTGAACAACGTTGTAATTCTGCTCTTCGTCGTTTTATACGTCATTATACCGTTTATTGGTCTTTATAAAATGTTTGAGAAGGCTGGCGAAGCTGGCTGGAAAGGCGTTGTTCCGCTCTATAATGCCTGGGTGATGATGGAGCTGAGTGGTAAACGCAAATGGTGGTTTATACTGATGCTGGTCCCGGTGGTAAACATTCTGGCCATCATTAGCATTGTTACTGATTTTGTAAAATCATTCGGTAAGTTCAGGCTTCGTGAGCAGGCCGCCGCCATTCTGTTCCCGTTTATTGCCTTTTACAAATGGGGGACCGATAAAGACACCAAATACCTGGGTAAAGCTGCCAGTGATTCTTTCAAAGAGCGTCATAAACTAAGTCTTAAAAAATCATCGGGCCGTGAGTGGACCGAGGCTATTATTTTTGCCGTGGTTGCCGCAACGCTGATCCGTACATTCTTTATTGAGGCTTATACTATTCCTACGCCATCAATGGAACGCTCGCTGCTGGTGGGCGATTTCCTGTTTGTAAGCAAGGTAAACTACGGCGCGCGCACGCCAATGACGCCTGTTGCATTTCCGTTTGCGCATCATACCATGCCGTTAATTGGTACCAAAGCTTATTGGGATGGCCTGGAGTTACCATACTACCGTTTGCCAGGATTGAGCGAGGTGAAAAAAGGTGACGTAGTAGTATTTAACTACCCTATGGAAGCCGACTCGCCATTTAACCGACCGGTAGACAAACGCGAAAACTACATTAAACGCTGTCAGGGTACCCCGGGCGATACGCTTTCGGTTGTTAACTCGCAGGTTTTTGTAAACGGTAAGGCTGCCGAAAACCCACCCGAGAGTCAAATTCAATACACTATAGTTAATGCCAGTGCTGCCGCTTACGGCTTAAACCCAAAGTTGCTGGATGATCTGCATATCAGTATTTACGAAGGTGATACGCTGGCAACCATGACCAAAGCATCCGCCGCTACGCTGCGTACTTACCCGGATGTAAAAGCAGTTAACCCGGTTATAGCCCCTAAAGGTGTTGCTGATTACCAGACTTTTCCACAAGACCCAAAACATTACAAATGGAATGCTGATAATTATGGTCCGGTAATTATCCCAAAAAAAGGGTGGACCGTTAAATTGGATAGTTTGACCATCCCAATCTACTATCGCGCCATCAAAGTTTACGAAGGTAACAAGGTAGAACAGAAAGATAAAAACACACTCTACATAAACGGTGCTAAGGCTGATACCTATACCTTTAAAATGAACTACTACTGGATGATGGGCGATAACCGCCATGACTCGCTCGACTCGCGTTACTGGGGTTTTGTGCCAGAAGATCACATCGTAGGTAAAGCCCTCTTTGTTTGGATGAGTTGGGATGACAACGCCAGCTTTATCCACAAAATAAGATGGAGCAGGCTGTTCATGCCGATACACGCTTATTGAAGAAAATTAGGGATCGAAGATTAAAGCATAGCAAAGGCTGCAGTTAACTGCAGCCTTTTTTTGTTGCATATCCTGTAGAGCCACATAATTGTGGCTCTTGCCCTTGCAGATAAATGCTCGCGGGATGCTGTTTGTTATCTATCACGTCATTGCGAGGAACGAAGCAATCTCTGTACAGGACATTCGGTTATGCACATCCAGTAGCATATGCAGAGATTGCTTCGTTCCTCGCAATGACGTGGTAAAGGGTGGCTCATTGGATATAAAACAAAACGAGGCGGCTCATTGAGCTGCCTCGTTTATAAAATGATAATCTCTTATTCGCTAGTTACCAGTCTTTATCAATTATCCCTTAAACGCACCTAAGTGGCCAGAATAATACAGCGCAATAATAACCACGCCGATGATGATACGGTAAACACCAAATAGTTGGAAGCCTTTCTTCTCCAGGAAGGTGATAAACGAGCGGATAGCCAGTAATGCCACCACAAACGCTACGGCACTGCCAATCAGCAGCAGAGAGATTTCCTGGTGCAGGTTAGCGCCTTTAAAGCCACCGTCTTTATAGTAGTCTAAAATATCTTTAGCAGTAGCTGCCAGCATGGTAGGCACCGCCAGGAAGAATGAGAATTCGGCAGCGGCCTTACGGCTCAGCTTCATAGACATACCGCCTACAATTGATGCACCAGAACGTGATACACCCGGAATCATGGCCAAACACTGGAAGAAACCGATTTTTAATGCGGTTGGCAGGTTGATATTCTTTTCTTCTTCAACTTCTACCTTGTTAAACCATTTGTCAACAAACAACAGGATAACACCACCCACAATAAAGGTGGTAGCGGGGATTAATGGGTTACCCATCATCTCTTTGATCTTGTGGTTAAACAAAGCGCCAAAGATCAATGCCGGGATAACGGCCACCACCAGCTTTACATAAAAATCGAACGAACGGAAAAAGCGTTTGAAGTACAGGATCACCACCGAAAGGATGGCGCCCAGTTGGATCACAATTTCAAACAGCTTTACAAAATTGTCTTCGCCAATACCCATCAGGGAGCTGGCTATGATCATATGCCCGGTAGATGATACAGGCAAAAACTCGGTCAAACCCTCAATAATAGCGAGGATGATCGCTTGAAAAGTAGTCATGATTATTTGGTGGCTGGTTTTTTAAGTAACGCGTAAAAGCCTAAACCAAAGCCGGCCAGCACCAAAATAGGTGCAATGACGATTTTTGTAGTGCTGTAAATGTCGGTATTACCGCTCATCAGCACAAAGCCAAAGGCTACCACCAGTACGCTGATGCCCAGCCAGGTGTAGTTGCCTTTATCATAAAGTAGGTTAACGGGCTCCTGTACAGGGTTGGCGGCGGTAGCGCCACTGCGCTTAATAGGGGATGACGGCGTAGTTTTTAGTGCCATGTTTTATCTGTATAAACTAATGATTTTTGAACGAAGGAATTTGTTTACGGCCAGCCAGGTGCTCAGGCCAGATATCAGGATACCCAGGCCAATAACAATTAAAAACACCATGCCAAACTCGGCATAATTTTGTAGCACCACCAGTTCTGGTATGGTGGTATTGGCCAGGTATAGCGTACCCATCAGTATAATAATGGCTATCAGCGCGCCCAGCAGGCCATGCCATATACCATATAAAATAAACGGTTTGCGGATGAAAGAGCGGGTAGCCCCCACCAACTGCATAGATTTGATAATGAAACGCTGTGAGTAAATAGCCAGGCGGATGGTATTGTTAATCAGCCCCACAGAAACCACCACAAATATAGCGGCAAAGGCCAAAATAATCAGCGTAATAGCAGCCAGGTTATGGTTCATCTGATCTACCAGTGATTGCTGGTATTTGATCTCCTTAACAATAGGGTTTTTAAGCAACTGCGCTTTAAACATGGCAATATGCTCGTTATCGGCATACTCGGCCTTCAGATACACATCCAGTGATTCTGACAGTGGGTTGTAACCCAAAAACTTTACAAAATCTTCGCCCAGATCTTTCTGCAGGTTGCGGGCAGCTTCTTCTTTAGTAACAAAAGTAGATTGCTTTACAAAAGGGTGGTTTTCCAGCTGGTGCTGCAGTTGCTGCACATCGGCATCGCGTGCGCTTTCGTCAACAAAAACGTTCAGTACGATGTTTTCTTTAACGTATTTAGATAAGTTGTTGGCATGCACCAGAATAAGGCCCAGCAGGCCCACCATCAGCAATACCATCGAGATGCCAAATACAGTTGATATGTAGATGGTTTTGGTTTTTTTTGCTGATGAGCTTTCCTCAAATTCTTCCATAAAGATCCTCCTGGTTGCGAAAATAAGAAACCACGCCTAAAGGTAAAATAATAAATGCGATAATCGTTCCCACGGGGCGTGATTTGATAACAGATTTAACATTAATTAACGTGGTTGGCGTGGTGTTGTTGTTCTGTCCCTTGTCATCTCGACCCAAGGAAAGATCTTTTCGGAGCGACATGCAGGATATACGCGCCAGGATGCATAATCGAAAAGCTCCCTCACGCTGTTCGGGATGATAGTAAGGACTTTAATTAGCTTTAACTTTTTACCCTATCAGCGGCAGCGTAAAATAAAAGGTTGATCCCTGGCCCAGCGTGCTCTCGGCCCAGATTTTGCCGCCATGTTGTTTGATGATTTCTGAACAGAGATACAGCCCGATGCCAAAGCCAGAAATGTGCTTGGTGCGACTGGATTCTACGCGATAGTAACGGTCAAACAAACGTTTAATGTCAATGGCATCAATGCCCATGCCTTCATCGCGCACGCTGATTTGTACATACTTGCCTTCGATGCCACATTTTACACGGATGGTGGTACCCGGAGGCGAGTATTTTACCGCATTACTAAGTAGGTTTGATATCACTGAGCCAACCTTATCGCGATCTGCCCTGATGCCGAGGTAACCGCACAAGTCAAGCTCAATTTCATGATTGGTTGCTGTGAGCGAGATCTCGTCGGCAATGTCTCTCATCAATGCTTCCAGGTCAAAGTTCTCTTTATCGATAATGAGTTTGCCCGATTCCAGTCGCGAGATGTTCAGAAAGCCGTTAATCATGGCCGTCATGCGTTTTACCTGGTTGTTAGCGCGTTCCATGGCCCCTTTTAAAAATGCGTCCTCACTGTCTTTTAGCTTCAAGCCGGCCACCTGTATAATGGCGCTTAACGAGGTTAATGGCGTCTTCAACTCATGGCTGGCCATGCCAATGAATCCGCTCTTGCGCATATCTTCTAGCTTTTCATCAGTTATGTCTATCACCAAACCAGAGAAGTGGGCGCCCCATTTGCCTTCTCCTGGATAGCGTTTGCCAATGGCGCGTACCCAGCGCTCACGATCATCGGGCATTTTAACCGGGTGCTCATTCAGGTAGGGGCTACCGTCTGCAATAGTTTGTTCTACCTGCTCCTTTAATGTTTGTTGGTAGGGAGCAGGCACACGGGCAAGCAAATCATCGTAACCGGCCTCTTCTTCCGCACGAAAGCCATAAAGGCTCTTCATGCCTTCAGAAAAAACAAAGCTGCGGGTAGCTATATCCATGTGCCAGGTAGCGGCGCCGGCTGCGTCCACAGAAAAGCGCAGCATTTCTTCTGTACGGGCCAGGGCCAGGCGGGCATTTACCTGTTCGGTTACATCGGTTCCAATAGTAATAAAACCGTTAATAACACCATCGGCATCATAAAGCGGTTCATAAGAGAAATTGAGATAAAGCGTTTCCAGATGATCGCCACGCCGCAAATCAACCGGGCGCTCTGTAAAATAAAACTTTTCTCCGCCGTGATACACGGCATTTAGTAGCTCATCAATGCCCTGGGCTTTCAGCTCTGGCATGGCTTCCAAAATGGGTAAGTGTAACACTTCATCCTCGCTACGCCCCCACAACGTAAGGGCGTGACGATTGGCAATCTCAGTAATATATTGCGGCCCGCGGAGATGGCAATGGCCACCGGGGCTTGTTGTATCACCAGTCGCAAGTTCAATTCACTCTCACGTAAGGCCCGGGTACGGGCAACTTCGGCTCGGCGCACTTCTTCAAGGGCATGGCGGTTTTGTACACTTTCGGTCACATCGGTTGTAGTGTGCAGTATGGCATAGGTTTCGCCGAGCTCATTAAGCAGGGCGCGGTAAGCAAAATCAAAGTAGAAGGTTGTTAATTTACCATCAATCTTCAGCTCGGCAGAAGTATCCCGGGCTTCGTAGGTTTTACCGGTGCGCCAAACATCCTGTAGCAGACCAATAAAGGGCTGCCCTGCCAGTTCGGGCACGGCCTCCAGCAAGGGTTTGCCAATAATAGAACGGTCTTTCCCCCAATAGCTAATCATGGCATCGTTAGCCATCTGCACTACAATATCCGCACCGGTGTAAATAGCCGTGGCGTCTTTAGAGAGATTGAGAATAGCAAGCAGCGCATCACTGTTGAGGCGGATGGATCCGGACATGTTATTAGAAAGTAAGAAGGAGTGAAGATACAATAATGGCTAAACAGATTTACGGCGGTTAAGTTTATGGGGAGCGGAAATTTATGGGAAAGGTTATAAAATGAAAAAAGTTGCAGCGGATTGGAGCTGCAACTTTTTATATAGATCGTTGTCATTTCGACCTCACGCTATCGCGCAATCCAACGCCTGTTCGGAAATGACAAGATTGTAGACGCTTTTTACTTCGCCTGATACACCACGCTACCACCAACAATGGTAGTATTTACTTTAATGTTACGGATCTGGTCCGGATCAATTTTGGTTGGGTCTGCATCCAGTACCACCATATCTGCAAGGTAGCCGGGTAGCAAACTGCCTTTTTTCTTTTCTTCAAAAGTGGTGTAAGCGCCGCCGTAGGTATAGGCCTTAATGGCATCCTCGGCATCAATACATTGGTTGGCACCAACTACCACGCCCTCTTTGGTTTTGCGGGTAACGGCGCTGCCCAGGCGCGGCATGGCCTGGTAGGGCGAAATTGGCGCATCTGAGTGCAGCGCGTAAACAATGCCCATATCCTGCGCGGTTTTAGTTGGGTGCAGCATTTTTAATCTATCGGGACCGTAAACCAGCATTTTCTCGCCCAGCTCATACATATAACAATGGAACACCGGGATAATACCGTCTTTCTTAATGTTGTCCATTATCTTCTGTGTTGTCAGGCTGCAATGTTCAATACGATGACGCGGGTCTGGACGCGGGTTTGCCTTTTGCGCTTTTTCAATAGCCGAAATAACCATATCAATCTCGCGGTCGCCATTGGAGTGGCAGGCAATCTGCCAGCCAAAATTGTGGATTTTGGCAAACAAGCTATCCAGTGCGGCCTGACTGCGGGCTGGCGGAATGCCATAATAATCGCGCTTACCGGTAACCGGGTTAATCATGTCATAAGGCTCGTTCAGCCAACAGGTTTTGCCGCTTAGCGAGTTGCCGTGGATTACTTTTACCGATGCAATGCGCAGGTAGTCAGTCTCTGTACGAGGGATCTTGCCACTCAGCACCTGGTCCAAATATTCCCACCAAATGATGGCGTTTACACGAATAGGGAAATGCTCTGCCACCAGTTTGCGGTAAATCTCCACCCTGTCTGGCGAAGTATGTGCATCGCCAATACTGGTAACGCCGCTGGCCAGTACTTTGTTAAAATACAGGCGATAGCCGTTCATCTCCTCCTCGGGTGTTGGCTGCGGCGGGGTAGTGATCTTAGCGCGATGCAGGTAACCTGCGGCAGATTCTTTACAAATGCCATCGGGTTTGTTAGTGCCCTGGTAGCGTTCAAACAGACCGCCAGCCGGATCTTTAGTAGTATCAGTAATGCCCGCCCGATCCATCAGGTAAGAGTTGGCGGCAGAAAGATGCCCGCTTACGTGACTGATCAGCACCGGGTGATCTGTAGTGGCTTTATCCAGGCTATCGCGAATAGGCTGGCCGCCTAGTGCAGTCTCGTTATATCCCACGCCACGGATAAGCATGCCTTTAGGAGTAATGGCCGCTTTGCGTTTAATCAGAGCGATCAGGTTTTTCATGGAGCTTACTGTATCCAGTTCTAACGATGCATAAGGTGCCTCGAAGGGGTAAAGTGCAGCAGGGTGCTGGTGCACATCATTAAAACCAGGTACCACCGTTTTGCCGTTAAGCTTGATGATTTTAGTTTGCTTGCCAGCATACTTCATCACTTCGGCATCGGTGCCGGTAGCCAGTATTTTACCGTCGGCCATGGCAATGGCCTGGGCGCGGCTGCCTTTTTGTTTCAAGGTGATGATGTTGCCGCCGGTTAAGATCAGGTTAGCCTGTTGGGCATGTAACTGTAGCTGCAGGGTGAGCAGTGCAATTATTAAAGTAAATAGCTTTTTCATATCGGCCGGCAATTTCTAAAGCAATTGTTAGCCGTTGATTTGCCGCTCATGAAAATTGGATTTGGTTTGCTAACAGATAGGTTTACCCGGCTCACGGCAAAACGCACAACCGGCGTGTTTTTTAATATTATCTAAATATTTATCCGGACCGATGGCTTTATCTTCGCAAAAAATATCTATAGATAAATTCCTGTCACATGAAGAAACTTTTAATTTTTGCGGTGCTTGGCCTGATGCTGGCACCGGCTGCTTTTGCCCAAAAAAAAGTAGCGGTAATTACCTTTTACATTAACAAACAAATTGATGTAACTGAACTTGGCGCCGCCGCCTACGCCGCCTCTGTAAAACTGAGCGACGACCCGCGGTTTAACCTGACCCCTTTGCTGCAAGGCTTCCACCAGCAATTTTTTAATAACTATTCAAAAAATCTGCCGTTCCAATTGCTGCCAGAAGATCAGGTGACCGGTAGCGATGTTTACAAAAACTTTACCCCGGCAAACGGCGAGGGTAGCGGCGTACTTAAGTTGAGCAATTACCTTACGCCTTATGATGGTTATAAAACCATCATCCCACTAGCTGGTCATGCCAGCGAGAAACAGCTGGCTAAACTGATTGAGCAGTGCGATGGCGTAATGGTGGTATATATTGATTTTAAACTGACCAAAATTGGTTTCGGCGGTATGGGTGTGGTAAAGGTTATTGCTAAAGCCAACATTGCCCTTTACAATAAAGCGGGCGACAAAGTTTTTGCCGTATCAGAAGAAGCTAAATCAAAAAGCCAGAGCCCGATGGTAGGCGGTGTTCCGGTAATGTCGGCAGATAAAGTGATGCCGATGTGCCAAAGCGCCCTGGCAGAGCTGATGGACGAATTACCTGGTGATCTGCCTAAGATTGTTAAGAAAACGGATGCTAAACTTTAAAGAGAGTACTATTCTAAAAGCTTTCAGATAAATCTATAATACAAAAGCCAGGCATTGCCTGGCTTTTGCTGTTTTACTTATGTATTATTTCCAGAATAGTCGATTTAATAATAAATACGCAAAATAGGGCGTGTTGGTTTTAGTGGGTGAGCGTAGCCGAAGTTTTATCGCTTCAGCAATAAATAAAAAATAGCGCTTACCGTTAACACATCATGATTAACAAAGGCAACGCGCAGCAAACGCAGGGCTTTGCGCACATGCTGCTCTACCGTGTTTTCTGAAATGTTGAGGCCCTGGGCAATCTCTTTGTTCATGGCACCTTGTTGTTTCATCTCCAACACCCTGCGGCATTGCGGCGGCAGCTTGGCAATCTCGTCGCTCAGCAGGCGCTCCAGGTCGCGGGTTTCAATAAGGGCCTGGGTAGAGTTATCTACATCGTTAAAATAATGACCAAAATCTTCCTGGTATCGCTTATAGGTGCTGCTTTGGCGGTGCGTATCCAGAATTTTGTTTTTTACAACGATGTATAAGAAAGCAAATACCGAGTTGATGCTTGTTGCCTGTGTTTGCAATTTATGAAAGGCAATAAAGGCATCCTGCACAATCTCCTCGGCCATAACGCGGTCGCGGGTTTTATCAAGGGCAATAGCAAGTAATTTGAGGGCGTATTTATGATAGATCGCATTAAACGCGCCATCATCGCCCTCAGACCATCGCAGCAACAAGGCCGCATCACTATGATCTGTTACAAGCTTAATAATGTTTATAATTAGTTGGTTCTACGAAATTAAGACATCCACAGGGCAAATGTAAATTTTTTTTCATTTAGAGTAACGGCAATGTTACCCGAGCCGCGTCTTACTATCAAATACCGATATAAACCCGTTTTTCGTGACCCTATTTTACCACCAGCTATGAACCAAGATCGCCTGGATTATTTATTAGATCAATACCACAACGGCATTTGTTCGCCCGATGAGCAGGCCGAGCTGGACAACTGGTATCATAACCTGAAAGGCGGCAAACCAGACTTTGAAGCCTGGGTAAATGAGCAGGGGGGAGAGGAGCAGCTAACCGATACGCTGTATCAAAACTTTCAGCAAAAACTACAGCAAAATAAAAAGCGGTCGCGCTTTGCATATTCTGGTTGGGTAGCTGCATCGGTAGTTATAGCACTGATATCGGGTTATTTCCTGTTTAAAACTAACAAGCAAATACCTCAAACCAATACTGTTGCTCAGGTAAAAGCACCAGCCGGACAGCCCGGTAAAAACAAGGCGTTCCTTACCCTGGCTGATGGCCGTAAGATAGATCTGGATGATACCCGTCCGGGGCAATTAGCCCAACAGCAGGGCGTGGTTATTCATAGCACCTCAGGCGGTAAAATAATCTACCAGATGGCCGGTAATCAGAAAGCCGCTGCTAAAGACACGCTGGCGTGGAACAACATCACCATCCCGCGCGCGGGGCAGTATGAGTTGGAATTGCCAGATGGCACCAAAGTATGGCTCAATGCCGAGACCAGTTTGCGTTTCCCGGTACAGTTTCAGGGTAAAGAGCGTAGGGTGATGTTAACCGGCGAGGCTTATTTTGAGGTGGCGCACAACGCCAGCATGCCGTTTAAAGTGAGTACCGGTAGCCAAACGGTTACCGTACTGGGTACCCACTTTAATATTAAGGCTTATGCCGATGAAGAAAAAATGTCGACCACGTTGCTACAGGGCAGCGTGAGTATTGCCAATAGCGTTTCGGGCCAGAGCAAACTGTTGGTACCGGGCAAACAGGCTGATATTTATAAAGGTAACGGCGCCATAGCCATTAGCAATGCCAAGGTTGATGAGGTGATAGCCTGGAAGAACGGCTACTTTATTTTTGATAACCAGGATATCCGCAGCATTATGAAACTGGTGAGCCGTTGGTATGATGTGGATGTGAACTACCAGATTAACAAACCGGTAAGGTTTGGTGGTACGTTCTCGCGCTCATCTAATCTGAACGAACTGTTAAAGAACTTTGCTTTAATAAGCAACTTGCATTTTGACGTAAAAGAAAGGAGGATTATCGTATCAAACTGATACACATTATTTTAAATTAACTGTTGCTATTAATCTGCAATCGATTGCAGGTGAGATAGGGCAGTGGAACAAGTATTTAGAAAACCAATTATAAACGTCCCCTAAAAAGTCAGGGAGCCCGCCAAGACCCCCCGATGATCGGCCTGTAGCAGACCGAGTTAGGAATCCATTATTGAGACTCAACAATAACAATTATTTAAACCTAACAATCAAATGTACAAAAAAATTGCTGAATCAAGGTTCAGGGATATAAGCCCCTTATTGCCTAAAATTTTATTGAGGATGAAGTTTACTGTTCTTTTGTTGGCCGTTACATTATTGCAGGCAAAGGCCTCAATATTTGCGCAAAAGATTAATCTTTCTGTAAAAGATGCTTCGTTAACCGAAGTGATCACCAAGATCAGGATGCAAACGCAAATTGACATCCTGTACAACAATAGCGCCGTTTCTGGCATGAAACCCATCACCCTGGAAGCCAAAAACGAAGACCTGAAGGTGGTATTGAACAAATGTTTTAAAGACCAGCCGCTTACCTACAAAATGGTAGGTAATACTATTCTTATCACCCCAAAGCCCGAAGAGGAGCCCGCTCCCGTAGAAAATGAGAAGCCGGCTGCTATTACCATAACCGGTAGGGTGGTAGATGAAAAAGGTTTACCGTTGCCAGGTGTAACCGTTAAGGTAAAGAATACAAAAACGGCAGCGGCGTCAGACATCAATGGTAACTACAAGATCAGTGTGCCTGATGTGAGCGCTGTGCTGGTATTTTCATTTGTAGGTTATGAATCGCAGGAAGCCGCTGTTGCCGGCCGCACCACTATTAATATCTCTCTGAAAGCTCAAAACACAGGTTTGAATGAGATTGTGGTGGTTGGTTATGGTACCCAAAAGTCTAAAGATTTGACTGGTTCTGTAAGCTTTGTTACTGCCGAGAACATGAATAAAGGCCCGCAATTAACACCGCAGCAGATGCTTCAGGGTAAAGCGGCCGGTATTAACATTGCACAAAATAGTGGTAAACCTGGTGGTTCCAACACCATCAGAATTCGTGGTGGTCAATCGTTGACCCAGTCTAACGAGCCACTTTACGTAATTGACGGTGTGCCTATTGCGGTATCTAACCAGGGCCAGTCTAACATTGCGGTAAGTGGTACAGACGTATTTGACGAAGAAGCCATCAACCCGTTGCAAACGCTGAACGCCAATGATATCGAATCTATTTCGGTGTTGAAGGATGCATCTGCGGCGGCAATTTATGGGGCAAGAGCGGCAAACGGCGTTATCATTATTGTTACTAAAAGCGGTAAAAATGGTAAGGCACAAGTTTCTTACAATGGTTCGGCCAGCGTGTCAAATGTTGCCAAAGAACTGAACATGCTATCTGCAGATCAGTACCGCAGCTTAATCAAAACACTTAGCTTACCAATTGACGATAAAGGCGCCAGCACCAACTGGCAGGACCAAATTTATCGTACTGCTTACAGCAGCGACCATAACGTTGCGCTGTCTGGCGGCACCGATAAAACAAGTTACCGCACCTCTTTAGGCTATAGCAATCAGCAGGGTATTGTGCGCAGCTCAAGCATTGAGCAGGCCAATGTTACCATAAACCTAACCCACAAAGCATTGAATGACCGTTTGAAATTTGATTTTCACTTAAACTACGGTCAGAACAAGCAGCACGTAGCGCCAATTTCAAACACAGTGGGTAGCGAGTTAGGTACCAGTATGAACTACGAGGCTTATGTATTTAATCCTACTTACCCGGTTTATGATCCTAATGGCAATTACTACAATATTCCGCCATATCGTGTTAACCCTGTATCATTCTCTACCGAGGTAACAGATCAAAAAGCCAATCAGCGTATCCTGGGTAACTTAACAACCTCATACAAAATTCTTGACCCGCTGAGTATTAACGTAACGTTGGGTTATACCCGCACCGGTACAGATCGTAATACCTACATTGATAAATCAAAAGGTAACAGCCCGCTGGGCAACGGTTTAAACGGTTGGGCCAGCATGCAGAAGTTTTCTGATTACAGCAAGCTGTCAGAAACCATTTTGCGCTTTGCCAAAACCTACGGAAAGCATGATATAGAGGCTTTGGCCGGCTACTCATACCAGTATTTTTACTCAGAGAGCAGCAGAATAACTGCCAACAACTTCTTGTCTGACAACTTTATGTGGAACGCATTGCAGGCTGCCGGGACACCTGCTACAGTAAGCAGCGGAGCTGGAGACAACAAGCTGATATCTTTCTATACCCGTGCTAACTATAACTATGACAGCCGTTACCTGGTAACCGCAACCCTGCGTCGCGACGGATCAAGCCGTTTTGGTGCCAACAATAAATGGGGTTATTTTCCGTCAGGCTCTGTGGCCTGGCGCATCTCTCAGGAGAAATTCTTTAAAGTTAAACCAATTTCAGATCTGAAACTGCGCGCCAGCTATGGTGTAACAGGTAACCAGGATATTTCTAACCTGCTTTCTCAAAGCTTATTATCGCCCAGCTCTACTGGATATATTATTGGAGGAACGCGTTACACGCTTATTGGCCCAAGCCAGCTACAAAATCCTAATATCAAATGGGAGTCTACCAAACAGTTAGACCTTGGTCTTAACTTCGCTTTGTTCAATAATCGCCTGCACGGTACTGTAGATTATTATAACAAGCAAACTAATGACCTGTTGCTGTCAATCATCCTCCCTCAGCCAACTGTTATAACAAGGCAAACAAATAACGTAGGTAGTGTTGAGAACAAAGGCTTTGAGATTGAGTTAGGCGGCACCATTATAGATCATAAAGACTTCAACTGGGATGCCAATATCGTGTTTAGCCGTAACATGAACAAGGTAATCAGCCTGTCAAATAGCGTATTTAAAAGCGCCAATATCCAGAGCTATCCTGTTCAGGGAACCGTTTCCGGTGGTAACACCCAAATCATTATGCCCGGACAGCCGCTGGGCACCTTCTACGGTCCTGTTTATACTGGTCTTAACTCGTCTGGTATGGAAACCTATGCACCAGGTGGCAACCAGATTATTGGTAACGCTCAGCCAAACTTTACCTACGGCCTGTCAAACACATTTAGGTATAAACAATTTACGCTTACTGCTAACATGCGTGGTTCTTACGGTAATAAAGTATATAACCTTACCGCCAATAACCTGGGTTATAAGAAACTGCTGCCAGGTAAAAACGCACTGGCCTCTGTAGTAGATGATGGTGTTTCTGCCAGTCAGCCTCAAACTTTCTCTTCACGTTGGATTGAAAGCGGTTCGTTCCTGCGGATGGATAACGCCACTCTGGGTTATGATGTAAAGTTAAAAACAGCTGCTATTTCTGGTTTACGCGTGTATCTGAATGCTCAGAACCTGTTCCTGATCACCAAGTACTCTGGTGTTGATCCGGAGGTAAATGCCGAAACGTCTCGTACCGGTACTGCTCCGCTGGGTATTGATTACCTGGGCTATCCACGAGCCAGAACCTTTAGCATGGGCGTTAACCTGACATTTAATTAATGAATTTTTAAAATATCACTAAAATGAAATTAAGACCAATACTATATACCGCCGCACTGGGCGCAGTTATGCTGGGCAGTTGTACAAAACTGAATGAGAACACTTATGCCAGCCTTCCGCCTTCAAGTTTTTATAATAATGAAACAGAAGCGCTGTCTTCGGTTGCTAACCTGTACTCGGCAATGGGTAACGTTGCCAACGTTTCTGCACCGTGGACCATCTCTGAAATTGGCTCTGATGAGTTTGTGGTACCAGGCCGCGCCAGCGGTGGTTGGTATGACCAGAATAATATTGATATTATGCTGCATAAACCAACAACTACTAACACGCAGATAGCTAATGCATGGACTAATATCTTTAGTGCTATTGGTTCTGCCAACTATATTCTGGAAAACCTGAACAATTCTGCAGCTGCTGCAAGTCTTAAACCGGAAATTGCCGAAGCCAAAGCTTTGCGCGCCTATTTCTATTTTTACGCTCTTGATTTCTGGGGTAATGTGCCTATTGTAACAACCTCACGCCTTGACCAGGGCAACTTGCCAACTAACGCTGCGCGCGCTGACGTGTTTAAGTTTGTTGAATCAGAAATGCTGGCTGCAGCAGACGGGTTGCCTTCTGCCAGTACAGTAACAGCGGCCTACTATCCTCGGATGACTAAAGAAGCGGCCTATATGGTGCTGGCTACCATGTATCTGAATGCGCAGGTATATACCGGTACTCAACGCTGGTCTGACGCTTCTGCCATGTGCGATAAGATCATCAGCAGCGGAGCTTACGCATTGGAGGCAAACGTGGTAGATAATTTTAAAGTTGCCAATAAAGGCAAAACCAAAGAAACCATTTTTGCTGTTTCAATGGATCCTACCAAAAATGCGGGAGGTAATCCATTTATTATCTATGCGCAGCCATTTGCAGATCAGCAGAAATATAACCTGCCATTTGCGCCGGCCAATGGTTTCTCAACCTTCCAGGTAGCGTTAGACCGTTATGAAAATCAGGATAACCGTAAAAAATTATTAGAGTACGGTCCGCAATTTTATAAAGACGGCGTTACGCCGTTGCTGGATAGCAAAGGTCAGCAGTTAAACCTGATTAACATTGTGAGCTATACTGCCGCCGCCGATAATGAGGCTTACCGCGTATTAAAATATGTGCCAGATGGGGCCACTTTCTCGGGCATCAGTGCTAATAACGATTTGGTGGTTACCCGTTATGCCGATGTTTTGTTAACCAAAGCCGAAGCCCAATTTCGTTTAGGTAATGTAGCTGCCGCATTAACATTGGTTAACCAGGTGCGTGCCCGTAGTAACGCCTCTGCATTGGCTGCATTAACCTTGCAGAACATTGAAGATGAACGCGGTCGCGAGTTTATCTGGGAAGGTCATCGTCGTAGAGATCAGATTCGTTTTGGCGACTACTTTACCGGTACCTGGACCTTTAAAACATCAACAAATGACCCACTAACGTTGGGCGTTTATCCAATTCCTGCCGTTGAGCAGGCAACAAACCCTAACCTGAAGCAAAACCCAGGATATTAATTAATTGGTTAGTTCATGGCCCGGCGGGAGCGCCATCTCGCCGGGCTTTTTTATCTTCATCTTATGAAAAAATACCTGTTGCTTTTAAGTCTGTTCTGCGCAGGCAAAACCATGGCTCAATCTAAAGAGTGGCTAACCGGCGTGCCCGACACCTCTTTTAACATCAACAAAGATTATCGCCAAAACTTAAAGACTTATCCTTTTATTAAGATTGCGCCAGATAGTGTTACCGCTGCCGTAAAAGAACAGCGCAACCTGGTTTATTGTCAGTTAGGCGATCGTCAATTACATATAGATGCCTTTACTCCGGTTAAAAAAAGCAAACCCACACCTGCTATAATTATGGTACATGGTGGTGGCTGGCGCTCAGGGAATCATACCCAGCACATTCCGCTGGCCCAGCATTTGGCGGCTTTGGGCTATGCCAGTTTTACGGTAGAGTACCGCTTGTCTACCGAGGCGCTGTATCCTGCCGGTGTTAATGATATTAAATCGGCTATCCAGTGGATGCACGCTAACGCTAAGAAATTTAATATCGATACCAATAAGATTGCTATCCTGGGCTTCTCTGCCGGCGGTCAACTGGCCGCGCTGGTGGGTATGACCTCAGGGCTGAATAAATTTGATGCGCTCAATTTCAACAAACCGCACTCCAGCGCTGTACAGGCGGTGATTGATATTGACGGTACGCTATCGTTCGTATCGCCCGATGCATGGGAAACACAGAATCAGCAAACGGTAGCGCCATCTGCCTGGTGGATGGGGTATAAGCGTACCGAACGTTTGGATCTGTGGGAAGAAGCCAGTCCACTAAGTTATGCAGAGCGTAATAAGCTGCCGTTCCTGTTCCTGAATAGTTCGGTTGAGCGGATGCATGCCGGTCGCGATGTGTTTAAAACCATGATGGATAAAAAAGGCGTATACACCCAGATCATCAACTTTAAAGATACACCACACACCTTTTGTTTATACCGACCATGGTTTGATGACGTGGTAAAAGATATTGATGTATTTTTAGCCAAAGTATTTAAATAAACCACCAATGTTATTTCCTAAGCTCTTGAAGAACAGCCTGCCCGTGTTGGCCCTGGCAGTAATGTCCGTTAAACCGGCATCGGCACAAAACAAACAGCCATACTCGCAGCAAATGGCCCACACGGTAACCACCCTGTGGAAAGACAGCCTGCCCACCGGCAACAAGTGGACCTATGACCAGGGCGTGATCCTGAAAGGGTTCGAAGGCATTTGGCAGGATACCGGCGACAGGAAATACTACGATTTTATAAAATACTGCCTGGACAAGTTTGTGCAGCCCGATGGCAGCATCCGCACCTATCGTATGGATGAGCACAATCTGGACTATGTGCTTTGCGGTCGCAACGTCCTCACCTTATATAAACAAACTAAAGAAGAAAAATACCTGAAGGCCCTGCAGATGCTGCGCAGCCAGCTGGCTACCCAACCGCGCACTTTTGACGGCGGCTTTTGGCACAAGAAACGTTACACCAACCAAATGTGGCTGGACGGACTGTACATGGCAGAGCCATTTTATGCCGAGTACGCCGCAACGTTTCACGAAGACTCTGTTTTTAATGATGTAGCCCGTCAGTTTATCCTGATGGAGCAGCACTCACGTGATGATAAAACCGGCTTACTATACCACGCCTGGGATGCCGCCAAAGCCGAGCGCTGGGCCGACCCGAAGACCGGTCG
Source organism: Mucilaginibacter yixingensis (assembly GCF_041080815.1). Classification (NCBI taxonomy): domain Bacteria; kingdom Pseudomonadati; phylum Bacteroidota; class Sphingobacteriia; order Sphingobacteriales; family Sphingobacteriaceae; genus Mucilaginibacter; species Mucilaginibacter yixingensis. The sequence continues at coordinate 478,903 of NZ_CP160205.1, forward strand.
CTCACCTCATGTATGGGGTAGGGCAATGGGTTGGTACGGTATGGCTTTGGTTGATGCGTTGACGCAATTCCCGGCTGATCATCCTAAACGTAAAGAACTCATTGCCATACTGCAGCGCTACGCGGATGCAGTAACCCGCTTTCAGGACAAGCCAACCGGCTTGTGGTATGACATTGTAGATATGGGAACCGAGAAAGGTAATTATCTCGAGGCATCAGCGTCGTGCATGTTTGTGTATGCCCTGGCCAAAGGCGTGCGCGAAGGTTTCTTACCGGCCAGCTACCTGCCGGTGGCACAAAAGGGTTATGATGGCATTATCAAAAAATTTATCCGTACGGATGAGCGTGGTTTGCTGGTTCTGGACGGTACCGTACAAGTGAGCGGCCTGGGCGGTAAGCCTTACCGCGATGGCAGTTATGCTTATTATATGAGTGAGAAGGTGATTACCAATGATGCCAAGGGCGTAGGGGCATTCCTTCAGGCCAGTGTAGAGATGGAACGTGCCGCTAAAAACAAAAAGTAAACCATAAACCCCACCATAACCACCATGAAATTTTTGAATAAGCTAGGTCTTTCCATCGTTACTTTACTGCTGGTTATCGTCAGTATCGCATCGGCTAAAGACAAAATTGTAGTTGCCCAGGATGGCAGCGGCGATTACCGCACCGTGCAGGAAGCCGTTAACGCTGTGCCCGATCACTCCACAAAAACTGTTACCATCTTTATCAAGAACGGTACCTACAAAGAAAAGCTGACCGTTCCCGAGGGCAAAAACCATATCACTATGATTGGTGAGAGCCGCGATAAAACCATCCTTACTTATGATGATTTTGCCTCAAAGCCAGATGCCGCCGGCAAAAATATCGGTACATCAGGCTCATCAAGCGTTTTTATTTTTGGCGATGATTTTACCGCGGTAAACATCACATTCCAAAACTCAGCCGGACCGGTAGGCCAGGCCGTAGCCATGCGTGTTACCGGCACCAGGGCTTATTTCCAGAACTGCGCATTTCTGGGCTTTCAGGATACTTTGTATACCCATGGTTTCGGCACGGTGGAGTTTTACCGCGATTGTTATATTGAAGGTACCGTCGATTTTATTTTCGGCGCGGCTACTTCATGGTTCGAGAACTGCTCCATTTTCTGTAAAAAAGGCGGAGGTTATGCATCCGCCGCGGCTCAGCCAGACTCGGTTAAATATGGCTACGTATTTAACAATTGCCATCTGAGTGGCGATGCCGCTCCGCAGGCCTTTGCGCTTGGCCGCCCGTGGAGACCGTATGCCAAAACCGTATATATCAATTGCGATCTGGGCGACCGTATCAGCGCCAAAGGCTGGCAGGAATGGTCGAACGAGAAAGACCTGTCTACCACTTATTATGCCGAATACAAGAGCAAATCAACCGTAACGCCACAGCGCCCGGCATGGACACACCAGTTAACCGATGCCGAAGCTGCAGTTTATACGCCTGCCAATGTGTTGGGCGGTTGGGTGCCCAAAGTAGTTAAGCTGTAAAAGATTGTACATGATAACCTGGGCAGAATTGGTGTCTGCCCGGTTCAAAATAATGCAGGGAAGGCGTTGGTTAGTTAGTTACACTTTTCTGTGTTCCTCTTCAGGGGAGGGAGGGCATGCTGACCCGTGTCCTCAAAAAAGTAAGAGCCGCCCAATTGGGTGGCTCTTACTGTTATTAATACAATGGAATAGCCACCATGTCATTTCGACCAACGGGAGAACTACTCTCTTGAACGAAGTGAAAAAATCTTATCCCGCATGCTTTCTGATCCGGCGACTAATTGCACGTATAAGATTCCTCCTCACGCAACCGCACAATCCTGCCCCGGTTCGTTCGGAATGACAAGTGGGGTAGCACAGAAAGAGCCGCCCAATCGGGCGGCTCTTTCTGTGCATTTAAAGTTTAGATTATAGTAGAGTGATTGTTTTAGCAACAGTGCGTTTCTCCACCACACTCTTAGCATCCGGCTGGCTGCCGCCAACGCTCAGCTCCAGCTTTCCCGGGAGTTGTACCAGTTCGCCATCTGCGTTAACTACCGATAGATCGCTTACCGGAATGGTAAAGGCCACATCTTTAGTTTGACCGGCTTTGATAAACGTGCGCTCAAAACCTTTTAGCGCGCGGATGGCGGTACGTTGTTTCAGGCCTTTGTGGGTAAGGTAAAGCTCGGTTACCTCTTCGCCGTCGCGGGTGCTTTTGTTGGTTACTTTTACGTGTACCACCAGGTTTTGGCCCTTAGCGATGGTTGCAGGAGCGGTAACGTCACCGTACTCGAACTTGGAGAAGCTAAGACCATAGCCAAAGCCAAACAGCGGCGTACCTTTAAAGTAGCGGTAGGTGCGGTTGGCCATAGAGTAATCCTCAAAATCAGGCAAGTCTTTGTCAGACGCATAAAAAGTTACCGGTAAACGGCCTGCAGGGTTGTAATCGCCAAAAAGTACATCGGCAATGGCGGTACCCGCCGACTGGCCGCCATACCAGGCGTTAACAATGGCCGGCAGGTTCTGTGCTTCCCAAGGTGTAGCAACGGCCGATCCGGTCATCATCACAAATACCACCGGTTTGCCTGTGGCTTTCAGTGCTTTTAAAAACTCGGTTTGCAAGCCTGGCAGCAGGATGCTGGTTTTATCGCCGCCGTGGAAACCGGCTTTGTTCACTTTCATCTCTTCGCCTTCCAACTGCGGGGCAATGCCGCCAACGTACACAATTACATCGGCATCTTTTACCTTATCTATTGTTGATTGGAAGTTGAGGTTGGTGGTAGAGTCGGCCACAAAATCAACGCCTTTTTCATAAACCACCTCTGTGTTTTTACTCAGTTTTGATTTGATGCCTTCCAGCGCGGTAACTACGTGTGATGGGGTACCGTTATAGTTACCCAGTACACTTACGGCGTTGTCAGCATTTGGTCCCAGTACGGCAATCTTTTTCAGGCTTTTGCTGAGTGGCAAGGTGTTGTTGCTATTTTTCAGGAGTACGATAGATTGGTGTGCCATCTTTAGCGCCTGTGCAGTGTGTGCAGGTGCTTCCAACGCCTCTTTGCCAATGTTGTTATATTTCACCGCATCAGCCGGATCAAACATACCCAAACGGAAACGGGTCATGAATAGTCTTTTAAGTGATGTATTCAGTTGATCTTCACTTAGCTTCCCATTTTTAACCGCTTGCAATAGCGATAGATAGGTAACTTTGCCACACTCCACATCGGTGCCATGCAGAACTGCATCGGCAGCGGCGCTCTCGGCATCAGGCTGGGCAAGGTGACCATTCTTTTTGTAGAAATCATCGATACCGCCACAATCTGATGTTACGTAGCCTTTAAAGCTCCATTTGTTGCGCAAAATGTTGGTCATCAATAAATCGCTGCCGCAGCAGGGCTGGCCTTTCAACGCATTGTAGGCACACATTACACCGGCCACTTTAGCGTCAACCACCAGCTTGCGGAAGGCTGGCAGGTAAGTATCCCACAGGTCATAATCACTTACATCGGTATTGAATTTGTGGCGTAGTTCTTCCGGGCCTGAGTGCACTGCATAGTGCTTGGCGCAACCGGCTGCTTTTAAATATTTAGGGTCGTTACCCTGTAAGCCCAGTACAAAAGAGCGACCGATCTCGCCGGTCAGATATGGGTCTTCCCCATAAGTTTCCTGTCCGCGGCCCCAGCGTGGGTCTCTGAATATGTTGATGTTGGGTGTCCAGTAAGTCAGGCCTAGGTAAATGCCGTGCTTATCATCTTTAATGCTCTGGTTATAAATGGCTCTGCCTTCATCGGCCGTGTAATCGGCCATGGTATGGATAGAGTTACGATCCCAGGTAGCGGCCATGGCAATAGCCTGCGGGTAAACCGTCACCTTAAACGGTGTGCGCGCTACGCCATGCAAACACTCGTTCCACCAGTTATAGGCGGGTACACCCAGGCGGGGGATGGCCGGTGCCGAGTTGAGCATCTGGCCCACTTTTTCTTCCAGCGTCATGCGGCTAACCAGATCGTTAACGCGCTGCTCCATGCTTAACGCGGGATCTTGAAAAGGGTAATCAAAATGATGACGGGCTCCTTTAAATCCCGTAAACAGGGCCACTGTTAGCAAAGCGGCACTAATTGGCGCAAGAATTTTTCTCATCGTATGAATAGGACTAATTCGGTTGATTGGTTATTGATGCACGCAATTTCAATCTTTTATTTTAAAAATGCAATCGATTGCATAAAATATATTTTGGCCTGAAAGATGATGCTATTAGAGCGAGAAGATAAGGCACGTTTGGGTCGATGATGTTTTTAAAAGATGCATCATCAAAAGATGGTCGGGATAAAATAGTCACCATGTCATGCTGAGGAACGAAGCATCTCTGAGGACCGTCCTCTAGGCTTGGTCACAGAGATGCTTCACTATCGTTCAGCATGACATGGTGAATAGATTAAATTATATCAGTACTAATACTTCTCGTCCATGTGCCAATTGGCCGCAATGCGCTGCGCCTCTTTACGGGTAATCAAAATAACCGCCGGGTGTTTGGGGATGGCAAAATTACTGGCCTTCATTACGCCCTCGTTAAAGTGCCCCAGATCTGTAAAGTGAACAAAATCAGACGTCTCGCTGAAACCGAAGTTTTGCGGTTTAATGCCGTAGATATCATAGATCAGCACCCACTTGTTTTGACCAATGCGTTTAAAAATGTTGGGTGCCTCGCAGCCATGTTTTTCAGGGTCAACCCAGTCTGGGTTATACTGATAGCCGGTATTAACCGAATCTGATATGGCCTGTTTGATGCCGGCCGTACCATCGTGTGAGCAATAGAACATGTGATACTTGTTGCCCACCTTGGTTATATCAGCGTCAATATATTCGGTGCCTGCTTTAGGGTATTCAAATATGGGCTTTGGCTGGGTTTCCATACGGGTAAAATCCTTATCCATGTAAGTGTAGTACACTTTGTTTTTGCCGTTGCCAAAGCGCATGGTAAAGTAAAGCATGGTTTGCTTGCGGGTGTCGTCATAGATCATTTCAGGTGCCCAGGCACAGCCAATGTCTGCCAGTTCTGGGAAGGCTTTGTCAACCCTCAGCACGGTGTGCGACCAGTGCACCAGATCCGGCGATTTGAGCAGGACCAGTCCGCGGTTGTTGCCCCAGCCATATTGCGCACCATCGCGTTCCCACTGGGTAGTGCGGTAACCGGCTTGCTGGCCGTAAATGTGCAGATCGGTCAGCGCCATATAAAACCAGCCGGTTTGTGGGTCGCGGTAAATGTAGGGGTCGCGGATGCCTTTCTGCTCGGCAATGGTATCGCCGGCAATAATAGGTTTGGCCCGGTTTACATCGGTAAAGGTGTAGCCGTCTTTGCTCAACGCAAAGTATAGGCCATGGGTGTCGTCTTTAAAGTAAACCATCAGGTAAGCGCCCATGTCTTTCTCTTTGGGCACTTTGATCTTCTTTTGCGCGTTTGCACTTATGGCAAAGCAGGCAAACAGCAAACCGGTAATTAATATTTTAGTTCGATGCATTTTTGTTGAGTTAGCAACTATAAGAAAAGCAAACTTTGTCATTGCGAGCAGGGCTGTGGTTAGGACTTAGCGCGAAGCAACCTCGTCGCACGGGATGAATAAAATCCCCTCTTGAGAGGGGGCGCGTTAACGGTGCGGTTGCAGGGGTGTGTCATTTCGCACGTATAAAGGACACACCCCTCCACCCCTCTCAAGAGGGGAATCGCACAATTCCAACGCTTCTTTTTATTCAATGACAAAATGTTTTTGATTTATTAAAAATGGAACGGCGTGGCCTTAAAGTAAACCTTGTAATTTTTCACCATGCCATTGGGTTTTTTATCAGAGCGCGGCAGATACCTGAAACCTTTAACGGCTACGTTTTCGCCCAGATCCAGCACAAACTGGTGTGGCTGCGCGGGTGATGCCCCGGTAGAGCGGCTTTGCCAGAAGGTAGACTCCTGCGAGTCAAAAACCTTATCGGCAGTGCTGTTGCTGGCAATGGTTTCTTCGCTATCGGCATAAATCACTTTCCATTTAAGTGAAGAGATAGATTTGCCGTCGGCGCCGGTCAGCTCAATTTCTGCAACGGTGGTGAGCGGGTCCCCCGGTTTTTGGGCGCTCAACGCTTCAAAGCAGAGATAGCGACCAGTGTAAGCTTTATCAAAACTTACTTCTTTCCAACCATCCCCGGCAGGGAATTCGCCCTGATTGATAACGTTTTCTTTACTCAGATCAAGGTTTTGATCTTTACGACGATGCGATAGTGATTCATCAGGATTGATCTTATCCAGAATTGGCTGTTTTAAGCCGGCCATAGTGGTTTGTGTTGGTTTATCTACATCCAGCACAATTACTTCGTTCTGGCCTTTCTTTAGCCATACCCCAGGCGCAAACATAGTTTGCTGCGGACCGATTTTCCAGAACCGGCCCAGGTTATGGCCATTTAACCAAACCATGCCTTTGCCCCACGTGCTCATATCCAGAAAAGTATCACCCGTTTCTGTCAGCGTGAAAGTACCGCGATGCCAGGCTGGTCCGTTGGTTTTCTTCGGAGTAAAAGCGTGCTGTTTTTGAAAAGCATAATCAACCGGGAAATTATAAACGCTCCAGTTTTCAAGCGATGTAGTTTTGTTGCCATCGGTTAGTTCAACCTTTTCGGTGATCCCTTTGCGGTCAATGATCGCTTTACCATAGTTTACGCGGCCAGTAGCCTCAACCAATATATCCAGTTGTGCGTTGGCCGGTGTGGCAGGTATCTCTAATGTATTATCACCACGACGGCGGTCCAAAATGCCTACTTGTTTGCCGTTGATAAACACGTTGGCCCAATCGTGCACCTCGGTAATCACCAGTTTTCTTTTGTTTGGAGATGCCGGGATGCTGGTGCGATACAAAATTCGTCCCCAACCCTGATCAAAGGCCTCCATTGGTTTGATCTGCTGACTTTTCTTAACCGCAGGAAGATTATCAAATAACGATGCCGTTTCATTTAACGAAAATGCAGGTATTTCGATCACCGGTTTTTCGGCAGGAGGGTCTGGCAGGGTTTCGCCCTCATTCAAATAGTTTTTCAGCAGGTTGCGTACCGCCCAAAACTTATCGGTGATGTTACCCTGCTCGCCTATAGGCGCATTATAATCATAAGACGCCACCATGGCCGAATACGGCGGAGAATTAGCGCCACCCCACTGACCGAAAGATGTACCGCCATGCGCCATGTACAAACTGAAGGAAATCTTCTTATCGCACATATCTTTCAAACTGCCTATGAAGCTTTCAATCGAACGCGTTTCATGTGGGCGACCAAAATGGTCAAACCACCCCGTCCAGTACTCGCTGCACATCAATGGGGCTTCGGGATATACCTCCTGGAATTTTTTAAACTGATTATCAATGTTAGAACCCGCACCAAAGTTGAGCGTGGTAGCCACACCATCAAGCTTGTACTTGGTAAAGTTTGACGACCAATCGCAGCGGAACAGCTGCACTTTATCAAAGCCCGCGCCGCGCACGGCATCGCGTATGGCTTCCATATAAGCCTGATCGCCGCCGTAGGCACCATACTCATTCTCTACCTGCACCATAATAATGTTGCCCCCGTTCTGGATTTGCAGCGGTGCCAGTTGACCCGCTGCGGCTTTGAGGAATTGTTTGGTGCGATCCATAAAATACGGATCGGCCAGGGTGCGTACCTGCAGGTCGGGCTTTTTGAGCAGCCACCAGGGCAGCCCGCCCATTTCCCACTCGGCGCAAACATAAGGGCCGGGGCGTACCATACAGTACATGCCATTCTTTTGAATGAGTTTTACAAAGGCCGCCACATCATTCTGACCGGTAAAATCAAAAACGCCGGGCTGTTGCTCATGCAGGTTCCAGAACAGGTAAATGCAAATGGTGTTCATGCCCATGGCCTTGCACTCCTGTATGCGGTGCTCCCAATACTCGCGCGGGATGCGGGCATAATGCAGCTCTGCCGCCCTGATCACGAATGGCTTGCCATTCAGCAGAAACTGCTTGTTGCCGAGGGTAAACGTTCCGCCGGGTTGCTGGGCGTGGAGTGATGTACTGATCATGCCGATGCAGAGCATCAACAAGATCAGTAGTTTATTCATAAATGATCTGGCCATAATTACTGCGCTTTAAGCTGTATTACGGTAATAGAATATGGTGCAAACACCCGGTTGAAGTTTTTGCCCAAGCCGGTAATGTTAGCCGATGCCGGTACAATCTTTTCAGGATCTTTAATGGTATTGGTATCTTCCGGATGGTCGCCTTTCAAAGTTGTTATCGTACCTGATGACGCAATTTTAGCAGCGCCGTTGATGGCAATATCTACTGCTTGCGCTGTGCTGGCCGTATTCACCACCTTAATAAAAATGCTGCCGGTTTTAGTGTCCTTAGTAACGGCATAGAACAAGGTAGGGATAATGGCTTTTTTAGGCAGACTGCGCACATTGGTGCTGTCTTGTTTACCGGCTTTTTTTGTAGGGATGTTGGTGGCTACAACTGGTACCACTTGGTTGCCCAGATTATTGCTGAACATTTTTTGCGCATGGTATGATGGTGAGCCATAGCTGTTCAAGGCGTCGTAACCAATCAGGTCAGATCCCCATTGCCAGGCGCGGGGCAGCTCCTCTGTTTTTTCGTTTACGTTGACAAACAACGGCGCATAGCACGACATTTTGATCAGATCGGCGTTGCGCTCCATACCGGTCATCCATGCGGCATCGCCCAGAGCGGCGTTCATGTTGGTGGTTGGTGCGCCCTCGCGGGTTGCCCATTCGCCTACAAATATTTTGGCACCGTTGCGGTCATAGCTATCGTATTGATCAGCGTTTTCTTCCATCTGCCAGGCCGTGCGGTAGTAATGCTCATCAACCAGGTCATAGCGCGATGTTGGCGCCGGGATGCGTGAGCCTAAACCATCCTTGCCGCCTACGGTCGAGATCAGTTTTAACTGCGGATATTTGGCACGGATGGCGGCGGCAAATTGATCAAACCGCTGGCTGTAGCTTTTTGCACGGTCAAAGCCGTCTTCGTTACCAATCTCTACAAATTGCAGTTTAAACGGCGCCGGGTGGCCGTCTTTAATACGTCTTGCACCCCAAACGGTGTTAGCGCCGCCGGTAACGTATTCAATTTCTTCCAGGGCTTCGTCAATGTAAGGTTTCAGCAGCGGACCGGGTGGCACAAAATCGCCTTTGAGCGAGTAGCCGGCATATACTGCCAGTACGGGCTCGATCTTCAGATCTTCGCACCATTCCAGAAATTCCAGCAGGCCCATACCGTCAGACGCGCGGTAACTCCAGCAGCCTGGATGACCCGGGCGTTCTTCCAGCGGACCTAAAGTAGTTTTCCAGGGGAAACGGGTGGTAAAGTAATCGCCCTCTAAAAAATTACCGCCAGGCAAACGCAGAAAGCTTGGTTTCATGGCGCCCATCATCTGCATCAAATCAGGGCGGTTGCCGTTAGTACGGTTATTGAAAGTAGGAGGGAACAATGATACCAGGTTAAAGAAGTAGGTGCCGGTGCGATCTGTAGTAATTACAAAGCGGGCATCTTTGGTAGGCTTAATGCCTGCGGCGGTGTTGAGCGTTAGCTGGTACTTTTGCCAGTAACCTTTCTCTATAGTTACCTTGCCTGATGCAAAAACGGTTTTGCCGTCATTGCTTTCTAACGATACGGTTAGCGGACCAGCAGCATTATCATCGCATTTGGCATAAAAAGAGGCGCGGTAAGCTGTTGATGGTTTAACGGGAATGCCCCAAAAACCCTCGTTGGCAATACCCACGCGACCGGCCGTTTCTACTGTTAGTTTCAGACAGGTGGTCAACGCATCATTAATGGCATTGCGCCCCTGATCTGCCGGTACGTTGTGCTCGTTTGCGCCAATCAGCATAATGTTGCCTTTGCCGCCGGCATCTTGTACGGTGCTCCAGCCTTCGGGCTTGTCGGCGTTGTCTTTAAATACACGGTTACGGATCAGCTCGGCATACAAGCCGCCGTCATAAGAGTGGTTAATTTCCTCGGTCATCAGTCCATAAAAAGTTGGACTAACCGCTGCTCCGGGCTTATCAAGTTGAAGTGTTAGGGCAGGAGTTTGTGCCTGCACATTTACCCAACCCGTTAGCGCGCACGCCAGCAGGGTAAAGAAAATAGGTTTACGCATGTTTGGTCTAATTTGGTTTCGAGTACTAATATAAAGTGTCAAAACCACATTTAAAAAACTGATGCGTATTTATTTACAGATTGTTACATAGCTGAACTTAACAAAGTTTAAAACGAACGGAAGTTTGGGCGACTGATTAAGGGCGAGAACGACCAGGGAATAGAAGTAAAGATGATGAATAAAGCGATGCTGAACCAGACGGCCATGGTTTTAAATTTTTCCAGATCGGTAGGCTTTCTTTTGGCTTTTGCCGAGCCGATGGTGATAAGGATGATTGCCGTCAGCATCATGGTTACGTGTTCCATCCCGAAGAAACGGATATCGCGAATAACCACAGCCTCCTTAAAGTGATGCAGAAAATAATCAACAATTGGGCTGATGAAATATAGGGTGATGCCTAACAATAACTGGATGTGGGCGATGGTGGCGGTAATCCAACGCAGGCGTTCATCGGCCAAAGTATAAGGCTGATGCTTTAGCCAGCCCCGGTATGCCCTGATGATGGCGATAATTAAACTGGCCAGTACAAACCAGCGGACAAGCGAGTGCAGGGCAAGCAGAGTTGGATACATAACGTCGAGGCTTTAAACAAACCGACGAATATCGGGCAAAAACATTTTAAAGGGATGGGAAAAAAACAATGTTTCCTTAAAGATGTCATGCTGAGGAACGAAGCATCTCTGAGGACAGGTCATCAAGACGGTCCTTAGAGATGCTTCGTTCCTCAGCATGACATGTCGGCTATTTATGCCTTCGCGCGCCCTTCGACGAGGCTCAGGATGACACCTGGCGCTTTTTGTTATAAAGATCCCTCCTTGGGGAGGGGTACGTAAGGTAAGAGCGATGGTAGGGAGGGGTTTAGTCGCTTTGTTAAACCCCTCCCTACACACTCCCAGGGGAGGAAATCGCGCGTTTCCCGCGCTTTTTATTGCCGGTTGCAGCTCATTTAAAAGCCTTATGCATAAAAGAATTAATGTCCGTCACCACATCATCAAACCATGGACGGTACAAACAGAAGGAGTGTGGCGTATCTTTAAAGTTGACGATCTCTGTATAAATATGTTTCTCATCCATCGCCTTTTTAAATACGTCGCGACCGGCGTGCATGCGTTCCAGATTGCTGTTGAGGAACAGGAAAGGCACCTTGTTTTGATCGGTATAAGTTAGCGGACTGGCCTGTGCCCATAAATCTAAACGCTCGGTGCGCGGGTAGCCTATCCACCAGGCCGAGTAGCTTACGGTTTGAAGGTTCTTGGTTTCCTGCGCGTCGGGAGATACAAATGAAAGCGTGCCGTCAATATCAATCACCGCCTGCACATCGCTGGAGTGTGACTGGTTGCAATTATTGCCGGGGAACACGTTCGTGCCTGAGGTAACGCCCACCAGCGCCGCAATTTGCCCGCCTGCTGAGAAACCCAGTACCGCCATCTTGTTGGTATCTACCTTAAACTTTTTACCCTGAGCGCGTACCCATTTAATGGCCGATTTAATATCATTTAAAGGAGCCGGATATATGGCTTCGGTGGAGAGACGATACTCTACCGTAAAACAAGCATAACCCAGCGCTGCCAGATGCTGCGCCAGTGGGATATGCTGGGTACGGTTGCCCGAGCGCCAGCCACCGCCATGCACCATAATAATGGCAGGCACGGCTTTCAGTTTTGATTTGGCAGGGATGAAGGCATCGATGTGTAAAGCCCGGTTGCCTATTTGACAATACACCAGGTTGCGGCTTTCTTTGACGCTTGTTGTCGGGCTATCGGGCACCATTTTGATGAACGGATAGACCTTCAGGTTTTTCTGAAAATCGCTATAGGTGGTGTAAGAGGTATCGGGCACGTTGGTAATCCTGGCGGCAGGCTGGGCCAATGCAGCGCCGGTGCATAGCACCAATAGTAGCAGGCAGTTAATCAGCTTTCTCATAGGTTTAAATATGGTGAAATAATACTACAAAAACGTCATTGCGAGGAATGAAGCAATCTCTGCGGATGCTAATCGGATATGCATGTCCGACTGTCCTTTACAGAGATTGCTTCGTTCCTCGCAATGACGTCAGGGTTGTTTTGTGATTCGATCTGCGCTACTTAGTAAGTGCTGCATCCTTATGCACAATCTTATCAGCCAGTGCCAGGTGCTGTGCTTTAATCTCGTTCAATACAATCTCCGCCATTAAGCGGGCACCGTACTCATTAAAATGGGTGTTGTCATGGCGGCCAACCGGATAGTTGGGATGCTCTGCGGAGTCCAGTTCCATAAACAGCAGTTTAGATCTGTCCGGTCCTAATTGCTGGTACAGGGCGCGGCTTTTGGCGTCCAGATCAATAACGGGTACCTGATATTGTTTGCCTACATCAAATACGGCTTGCGTATATTCTACGTGTGTTTCTTTGGCATTACCATCCTTATCAAAATTACGGCGGCTCACCGGGGTTACCAGAATAGGGATCGCATTTTTCTGGCGTGACTCGGTAATGAATTTGATGAGGTTGGTTTTATAGTCGGGCACCGGGGTGTAGCGGGCGGCAAATTGTGGCTCTTTGGCTTCATCGTTGTGACCAAATTGCATAATCACATAGTCGCCGGGTTGCAGGCTGTCTGCAATGGGTTGCCAGCGGTTTTCTTCTAAAAAAGTGCGGGTGCTCCGGCCGCCTTTGGCCCGGTTGTCTATGGTTACGGTTGGATCAAAATAATCGGCAAACGGCATCCCCCAGCCGGTTATTGGGAACTGGCGCGTGCCGTACAGGCACATGGTAGAGTCGCCAATCATATAGATCTTGGTTTTGCGCGGGGGAAGGCTGAAGGCCAGCAACGCCAGTAAACCTGTGGCGGCCAAAAGGCCAAAACGATATTTTTTCATTGGGGTATTTTATTTAATGCCAAGGTGTGATACTACAATGCGGCTGGCCAGTTCAAGATTTAGTGTTTTGATGTCTTTCAATACAATTTCGGCCATTTTTCGGGCACCCAGTTCGCTGAAATGGGTATTGTCTGATTGTCCGTTCGGGTAGTTTGGGTTTTCACCCGGCTTTACGTAGTTGAATAACATTTTAGAATCATCGGGCCCAAATTTCTGGATTAGCTCCATGCTCTCCTTATCCAGATCAATCAGCGGAACCTGTTGGGCTGATGCCACCTGGCGCACAATGGCTGCATATTCCTCGTGCGTGTCTTTCACGTTGCCCGTACCATCGAAAGAACGGCGGGCCACGGGAGTAATCAATATCGGGTTGGCGCCTTTGTCGCGAGTTTCTTTAATCATGCGTTCCAGGTTGGCCTGATAATCGGCTTTGGGCGTGTAGGTGGTTTTGGTAGGTACTTCATCGTTATGGCCGAATTGAATCAGCACATAGTCGCCGGTGTGCAGGCTGTCTGTGATAGATTTCCAGATGCCTTCGTCAATAAATGATTTGGTGCTGCGGCCGTTCTTTGCCTTGTTATCTACGCGTACTGTGGTGTCAAAAAAAGCATTGAAAGGCATGCCCCAGCCGGTCTCGGGCCGTGCGCTGATGGCTTTGTTAGCCATGGTTGAGTCGCCGGCCAGGTAAACCGTAATTTTGCCCGGCTGCAAGGTAAATGCCGCAGAAAGCGAGGCAATGAGCGCAGTTGCCACCACAAAGGGAAGTCGTTTTTTATCTCTCATTTTTAATATAAAAGGGGTATTGTAATTGGTAGCGTAAATGTAAAAAAAGCCGGAGATCAGTTAATGATCTCCGGCTAAGATGTTACATACGGTTAGTAACCGTAATCTTGTGTCAGCACGCCTCCACTGGCGTTGATCTGGTTAATGTAGATTGGGTAAAGCTCGCTATGGTTGGTTTTAAACGAGCTGGCAAATACGGTGGTAAACGTAGAGTTGATACCGCTATAACTAATCCAGCTTACCTTTGCGGTGTTGGCCGGTGTGGCAGTTGGCGCTGGTTTATAAACCGAGTTGGCAAACATGCGCGAGTCATCATAAGTATTGAGGTTACTGCCGTTGAATACGGTTGGCAGCGTGGTCCAGTAATACAATGAGGTAGGCAGGGTGCCGGTCATCGAATAGCTTGGCGGCGGCGCCATATAGCTTGGTGCAGCCATTGGTAACTGGGTGGTTGCACCAAAGTTGGCCAGGTTGTTTTTTGTTTCGTTAATGGCAGTGGTCAGTAAATTCCAGCGGATCAGATCATATTTCCTGATGCCTTCGTTGCCAAACTCCAGGTAACGCTCTTTCACCAGGAATTTGAAGAAGCCATCGTGATCCGTCGGGATGGTTGGCACCAGCGCCGCGTTACCGCCGTGACCGCGTTTATCTACCTCGGCAACTGCGGCCACATCCGCGGCAGAGGCGCCGTTGTTCAGCTCGTTATCGGCTTCGGCATACATCAGCAGCACGTCAGAGAAACGGATCAGGATCCAGTTGATGCCCGAGTTAAGGGTAGCCAAGGTAGGGTTAACCGGATTTGACCACCAATCGCGGCGGAACTTGCCGTCATATACCACGTTAATGTTGTGTGCCTGCACGCTCTTACCGTCGGTTTTTATTTCATACGGAGCGGCGGTTACATCACGGCGCACATCGGTCGAGTCAAAATAATAATAATAATTGGGCAGTACCGACAATGAGCCACCGCCCGCGCCGGCAAAGCGGGTACCGTTGTAAATACCTATACGTCCGTCTGTGCTACCGGTGTTACCACCTTCGGCAATCTGGAAGAGAAACTCGCCATTAGGCTCGTTAGCGTTACGGCCGCATACATAGGTTTGCCACAAGGCCTTATAGCTTGGGTTCAAAGTATGCTGATCGCGACGGGCCATAATATCGGCACACTCGTCGCGCGCTATTTTGTAGTAAGTCAGGTAATCAGGGCGGCGCTCCATTTGGTTGGTGGCACGGCGCAGAGAGTAGCCGCCACGGAATAGTGCTATCCTGGCGCGCAGCGCTTTAACGGCGCCTTTGGTAATACGCTCATCGGCACCATCGCCTAAAGCGCCTATCTCGGTGCGCCATGGCACTAGGTCTTCGGCGGTTTTCAGATCGCTCAGGATGTGGTTATAGATTGTATCACGATCTGTTTTTGGTAAGAACAAGTTAGATTGCTCTGCCGATGGTGTCCACTGTGCAGGCACATCACCCCAGATTTTAACCAGGTCAAAATAAAACTGGGCACGTAGGGTGAGCGCTTCGCCCAGTAATCGTTTCAGCTCGCCTTTTTCCTGGGTGGTACCGGTGTTGTTGAGCGACATTTTCGGCAATTGCTCAATACAGATATTCGCACGCTCAATGCCCGAGTATTGGTTGGCAAAGGCCGATGCAATGCCACCGTTAGTGCTCAGGATGTTGTAGTGGGCCAAATCGCGGCGCTCGCCATCGGCAGTACCGCTGGCGCCCATCATCTCGTCAGAGTCATACGGATAGTATCCGCTAAAATAAAGACCGTAAGAGTTCTGGCCCGAAAGGTTATTGTAAACGCCAATTACGGCTGCCTTGGCATAAGGCAAGTTGCTGAAAACATAATCCTGACTGAAAGAAGATACCGGGTCTGGCGACAGGTACTTTTTGCAGGAGGTGAGCCCGGTTGCCGCAATAACAGCAGCGATGGCAGCCCGGGTAAGTTGACGATATATGCTATTTTTCATGATGATACCTTAATTAGAATGAAACATTTATACCAGCCACATACATGCGCGAGCGAGGGAAGGCAGAGTAATCTGCCCCGGCAGTAACCGGCGAAGAACGCCTGGTGCTTACGTCAGGATCATAACCTGAGTAACCTGTAATGGTGGCAATGTTGTTGCCGGTAACAAACACACGCAGGTTAGATACCGCAAACTTTTTGCTGATGCGCGATGGCAGCGTATAGCCCAGCGTAATGGTGTTGATACGCAGGAACGAGCCATTCTCCAGCGCGAAGGTTTGGTTGTTATCCCACTCAATGCCTTGTACCGGAATCCAGTATTTGGCGTTGGCGTTGAGCGCCTGCAAAACATCTGGCGATGCACCAATGGCGCCGGTAGTTGCGCTGGCGTATTGTACCTGTGCGCCGGTGGCAGGGTTAACCGTACGGTAACGATCGTTGAAGATTGATAGCAGGTTGGCGCCGTTAGAGTAGGTGCTGGTGAACTCCAGTTTGTTGTAGTTGGCCACTTTGCCACCATAAGAGAAGTTAAAGAATACACTGGCATCAAAACCTTTCCATGAAAAGTTTTGCCCGAAACCGCCAATGGCACGTGGCAGGGCATGACCAATAACAGTAAAGTCTGCAGTAGTGATCTTGCCGTCGCCGTTTACATCCACAAATTTCTGGGTGCCCGGCTGGATGGTGGTTGAAGTGATGCCAGAAACCGGTACGCCCGCTTTAAGCGTGTATTTGGTGGTAGCAAAAGGATAGGTAGGGTTACTGTATGGTTGGGCATCAAAGTCTGATACTTTGTAGTAGCCATCGTTAATTAAACCGTAGAAGGTGCCCACCTCATCACCCACTTTAACCAGGTAATCTGCCGGTTGTTGTGAAGTGTTGAAGTAACCAGAGTTAACGGTGAATGATTGCTGAGAGCCCAGGCTTTTAATGATGTTTTTGTTCCATGAGATGTTGAACGAGCCTGTCCAGCGGAAATCTTTACGCTGCATAATGGTACCATTCAGCTGAATCTCCATACCGGTGTTCTGGGTAGCGCCCACGTTCTGGAACTGGCTGCCGTAACCAGAGTTAACCGGGATAACGTTATTGAGCAACAGGTTGCTGGTGCTGTTGCGGTAAACATCTACCGTTAACTGTAACCTGCCTTTAAAGAAGGCTGCGTCCACACCAATATTGCGCGAGATCTGCGACTCCCACTGCAGGTTTGGATTACCCAGGCCCGCGGTTGAAGCGCCAAAGATGAACAAGTCATTTAAATAATAAGAGCGACCCGGAGCAAAGAAATTGCCGAATGAGTAGGGCGAAATACGGTTGTTACCCACAGAGCCGTAGCTGACGCGCAGTTTCAGGTCTGATACCAGGTTCTGCGATTTCATAAAGTTCTCGTCCGAGATGCGCCATGCAGCCGAGGCCGATGGGAAGTAGCCCCATTTATGCAATGGCCCAAACACCGAGCTGCCATCAGCCCGTAAGTTGAAGGTGGCCAAATATTTGCCCGCATAATTGTAGCTGGCGCGGGAGAAGAGCGAGAAGTTATGAATAGGTACTTCTGACACCGTTGGCGGCTGCACGGTTTGGGCAAGGCTGTAATTGGCAAAAGCCTGGTCTGGCGAGGTGCCGATAGGGAAGTTGCGCAGGTCAAGACCATTGGTCCAGGTGTAGGTTTGGTATAACTCGCTACCTACCAACAGGTCAATACCATGTTTAGAGCCAAAGATGGATTGATTGTTATAATCAATGGTATTGGAGTTGTTGATGGTGCGGATGTTGTTGTTAGCCACCAGAATTAATGGTTGCTTACCGCCGGTAGTACGCGCGTTATAAGTAACGGTATCATCAAAAGAACGGCTGTTGGTGTTGTTATAGTCAATAGCCGCAACGGAGCGGATAGTTACGTTTTTGATGATGTTGAAATTGAGGTACGCATTAAGATCAAGCACGTTGTTTGATTTTTTGCGGTACTGCTGCTGCAACTCCTTCAGTGGGTTGATGAGCGACAGGCCATTACCTGCGGTAGCGGTAGCTTCGGCTGCATCATAATAATCAAGCGATTGGCCGTCTTGCTGAATAGGCACATAACGCACAATCTGGCGCAGGTTGTTGGTGCCGGCGCCGCCGGCATCGGTAGTGCCCTGGCCGTCAAGCACGTTGTTATTGTAGCGTACGTTAAAACCAATTTTTAGCTTTTGGCTGGCCTGATGGTCAAACCTGAAGTTGATGATGCCCCTTTTATATTCGGTGTATTGTAAAATACCCTGCTGATCGTTATAGGTACCACTTAAATTGTACTGGGTTTGCTCGGTACCGCCGTTTACGCTTATGTTGTGCGTTTGTTGTAAGGCATTACGACCGAACATCACCTTCTGCCAATCTACAAACGGGGTGTTCTGGTAACTCAGCACCTTGCTGTATGGGTCGCTGTTGTGTACAAAGCGGGTAATGAACGTGGTATCGTTAGTAAACTTTGAGCGCTCATACTGGTACTCCACAAAGTCAAACGGTTTCATCATGTCTAGCTCTTTGGGCAGTTTCTGTATGGCAAAGCTGTTGTTGTAGTTTACAGAAGTTTTGCCGTTGGTGTTTTTACCGCCTTTGGTGGTGATAATTACCACACCGTTAGATCCACGCGCACCATAAATAGAGGTTGATGCAGCATCTTTCAGAACGTCAATGCTGGCTAT
Organism: Mucilaginibacter yixingensis; assembly: GCF_041080815.1. Classification (NCBI taxonomy): domain Bacteria; kingdom Pseudomonadati; phylum Bacteroidota; class Sphingobacteriia; order Sphingobacteriales; family Sphingobacteriaceae; genus Mucilaginibacter; species Mucilaginibacter yixingensis. The sequence goes on from NZ_CP160205.1 coordinate 497,370, forward strand.
GTCTTGCGGTGAGAGTACGCTCAGCGCGTTATCTACCTGTACCCCGTCAACAATATAAAGGGGACTACCGCTTTGGGTAATTGAAGTACGGCCGCGGATGTAGATATCAGCAGGTGCACCCGGCTGACCGTCGGCCACGGTAACCTGCACACCGGCCAGCTTGCCTTGCAGGGCTTCGGCGGCTGAGAGGGTAGGGTTATCACGCAGGTCTTTATCGGTTACAGATGATACCGCACCAACCAGGTCCCGGCGACGCACGGTTTGGTAACCAATGGCCACCACCTCATTAAGCAGGGTAGCATCGGGCTGCAGGCTAATATTGATTTGGCTCTGGCTGCCAACGGCTACTTCTTTGGCTTTGTAGCCCACAAATGAAAACACCAGCACCGAATGTGTGCCGGGAACCGACAGGTGATAGGTACCATCACCCCCAGTGGAGGTGGCAATGGGGGTCCCTTTAACTTTTACGCTGGCACTGGGCAGCGGCTGGCCGGTTTCGTCGGTTACTTTACCGCCAACTGTTTTGGTTTGCGCCCATGCTGAGCATAGAAAGAACAGCATGAAAAGTTGTAGTAAAACTTTTTTCATAATTGTACTTGGATTTTGATCCGTACACAATTGACCCTTTGATCAATCAATGCAGGACAGGTTATAAATAATTGGTTACCGTGCTTCTTAGAGAAATGAGCACGAAACAAACATAGACAGGAAGGGCTGCCGGGAGGGTTTAAAATTCGGGCAAATGGGTTTAAAATTCAGGCAAAAACGGCCTACAGCTGCGTAGAGCGCGCTTCCTGACTTTTTTTGAGGTAATCTGAAGGCGTAAGCTGGTAGTAATCTTTAAAGCAGGTGCTGAAGTATTTTGCGTTGTTAAAACCTACCGAATAGGCAATTTCGGCAATGTTATGTTCGCCGGCATCCATGAGTTGGCCGGCGCGTTTCAGTCGCATTTCGCGCACAAACTCTACCGGCGGCTGGCCGGTCAGGCTTTTAAATTTGCGGTAGAAGGTGGAGCGACCCATGTTCATGGAATCGGCCACGTTATCAATGTTAAAGTCAGGGTCGGTCATGCCTTCCTCTACCACCTGGATGATCTTTTTAAGAAACTGCTGATCCTGCGTGGTAATGGTAATCTCGCTGGGCGACAAATCAACCTGCGTCTTTTCGCCGGTAACCAACTGTTTAAATAGCTGCCTGCGCTGTTTGATCAGGTTATCAATAGCCACCATCAAAAAATCGTTATGGAAAGGCTTGGTGATGTAATAATCGGCCCCGTATTTCAAACCCTCAATCTGGCTTTCTATAGAAAACTTGGCCGATAGAATAACCACCGGGATGTGGCTGGTCTGCATATCGTTCTTCAACTTATCCAGCATGGTAATGCCGTCCATCTCGGGCATCATCACGTCGCTTAGGATCAGGTCGGGTAAAAGCGTTTTGGCTTTGGTCAACCCATCAAGACCGTTAACGGCTACTGCCACCCGGTAAAACTCGGCCAATTGAAAACTCAGGAATGAGCGTAATTCCTGATGGTCTTCTACCAGCAGCACCAATGGCTTATCGCCTGAGGTGTCTGGCGCCGGAGCAGGCAGTTGCGTACTGATATCGGCAGTCAACTCATGGCGGGGCTCTGAAAACTCAGGTTCATCGGCAAAAATTACTTTGTCTGCATCAAAATGGGCGCTGCCCTGTAATAAGGTGATGGTGACGGTCAATCCACCAAGGGCGTTGTTGTGTGCGGCAATTTGTCCATGATGCAGTTCTACAAACTCTTTACACAACGCCAGGCCAATACCTGTGCCTTTGGCGTGCTTGCTATCGGTATGCTGACCTTCATAATATAGTTCAAAAATATCCTTCAGCTGATCTTCCGGAACGCCTTTGCCTTCATCTGTAACGGCAATAGCTAACTGTCCATCGGGTTGCCCGCTGATGCGAACGGTAATGGTTTTATCCGGCGGACTAAACTTAAACGCGTTAGACAGCAGGTTGTAGATCACTATATCCAGCTTATCGGCATCTATCCAGGCGCGCTGCAGGTCGTCATCAGCAATGACTTGCAGGTTGATGCGTTTCTCGGCGGCGGCATCATTAAAATATTCGCTTATCTTTTTTACAAAGGCCTTGATATCCACTTGCGAGATATGCAGCACGGCCTTGCCGCTCTGTACCTTGCGCAGGTCAAGCAGCTGGTTAATAAAGTAAACCATGCGCCGCGCATTTTTGCGCACCACCTGGATGTGGGCCGATGCCTCGTTAGATAATCGCTCTTTCTTAAAAATTTCCTCGATAGGGTTGAGGATGAGCGTCAACGGGGTGCGCAACTCGTGCGAAACATTGGTGAAGAAGTTCATCTTCAGGTCGGCCAGTTTTTTCTCTACAGCTACCCGTTGGCGCAGGCGCAACATGGTAAAGGCAATACGGCGTGCTATCTCGCCCGCTATGATCAGGATGATGAGGTAGCAAAGATAAGCCCACCAAGTTTTCCACCAGGGTGGGGTAATGTGGATGGACAAGCTTTTGTAAGGCTCTGTGGTATACAAACCCGTGTTTACGCATTTGACCTCCAGCTCATAATTGCCCGGTGGCAAGTTGGTGTAAACCACCCGGCGCAGGCCTTTGTTAATGTGCCAGCTATCGTCAAAATTGCGCAGGCGATACGCATATTCCAGCCGGTCATTAGAGCGGAAATCCAGCGTGGCAAAATCAAGGCCAACAATGTTCTGGTTATACTTTAGGTTGATGCTGCTGGTTTCATTAATATTGTTTTGAAGGATATGGGTAGCATCGCCCGCGGCAATATCAGCATTGTTTACCTGTAAGTTGGTAAACACCATTTTGGCAGCAATTTTTGGCGCCGCCAGCTGCACAGGGTTAAAATAAGTAAACCCGTTAATGCAGCCAAAAGCCAACCACCCGTTAGCCAGCAGGGTAACAGAAGCTTCGGAAAAACCCGAACCCGGAAGCCCGTCAACCGAGTCATAGTTTTTAAACTTGCCGGTGGATGGGGTAAAGCAGCTCAGGCCATTTTCGGTAGCCAGCCACAGGCGACTTTGCTGATCTTCAATACAGCTCAAAACATAATCGTTAGACAAGCCGCTGGCCGTTATGAATATCTTGAATTTTAATGATTTTGATGGATCATCGCCAATGGCCTCATTCAATCCGCCGCCGGCGGTGGCAATCCACATGCGGCCGCTTTTGGCTTGGTAAATGTATTGCACATCGTTATTGCCCAGGCTCTCCAAATTACCGGGCACCCTGGTGTAGGCAGTAAACCGCAGTTGATCTAATGCTTTAGGGATGGGCTGGGTAACCAGCAGGCCATCGGTAGTTGCAATCCATAGCCGCCCGGCGCGGTCTTCCTGCAGGTGCCGTATTTTTCTAAAGGTTGATCTTGGATAGTTTTTAAACGTGTTGGCATCATTCAAAAAAACTGGCTTTCCGTTACGGGTAACCAACAAGTTCAGGCCATTCTCATAGGTGGCTACCCAAATCCTTTTGGCGCTGTCTTCAAATACATCATAAATGATATTACTGTTCAGGCTGTACGGATCATTTTTATCCTGTTCAAAGTGGGTTAATCTATACGTGGTTTGGCCGGCATCAACCGGTTCGGCTTTATAAAGACCTTTGCCTTTGGTGCCCAACCACATGTTGCCCTGCGTGTCTTGAATAATTTTGTAGATCACTCCCAGACCATCAGCCGGTAAATTATTGTAAGTGATTTTTTGCTCAATGCCCGATTTATAGACAAATAGACTGCCCGATCTTGACGCCGCCCACACCCGGCCGAGCCGATCGCTACCAATGCCCCTGATCTCGTTATCCCACCGGATGGTACTATGTGGCGCCACCAGTTGATGACGAAAGTTATCGGGTTCTACCACCACCTTATCCAACCCCTTATCATCCGGACTAAACCACAGGATGCCCGATGGGTCTGCGTACGCACAAATTACAATGTTTGAAAAACGCTTGTCGCTGGTGCCCGGCTTGTTGTAAAAATATTCAACGCTGTCTTTTTCGGCGTTGTAATAGCCAAAGCCGCCGTTTTCCATGCTCACCCACAGCAATCCGTTTTTATCCTCGGTTAGCCTGAAAAAGTGGGAGGCATTTTTATAATCGGCATCAATAACCTGCTCAAAATATTTAAAGGCACGCTTTGCGGGATCGAACTTTAAGATGCCTTTGTTTTCGGGTGCTATCCACAGCAGGCCCCTCCGGTCTTCATACATGGCACGTAGTGAGCCTGGTCTGGGGCTTTTAAAACTGCTCACTTGCATGGTGTTGCGATCAACAGCCACCAGTTCGCCGCTTTGAGTTGTCAGGTAAATGTTGTTGTTGTGCTGTGCTTCAAAAATCCGGTTTACAGATGATTTAGCTGCCTTTACTCGGGTAAACAACTTGGTTGTTTTATCAAGGCAAAAAAGATCGCCCGTGGCCGATGCCATCCAGGTTTTATATTGCGTGCCTGCTATGGCAGTTATAGTTTGTCCCGGCGGACCGTGTAGTGTGGCGTCCACCTCAACTTTTTGCCCGTTTCTGCGCAGGCAGCATACCCCGGCGGTAGTACTCAGCCAAACATTGGCATCGTGGTCCTCATAAAAATAGGTCATCTCGTTTGATGGCAAGCGATAGGCTGGCGCTGAAGTTGTAGCGAACCAGATATAATGAGGATGAGGAGCGTCAGGATCGGGGATAAGATAGATGCCGTTGTCGGCAGTGGTTAGCCAGATCTGCCCGGTATGACTGAGGAAAATCCTGCTAAAAGAAACAGCAACGTTGGTTCCCGGCTTTTTAATATCTATCGCCAGAAACTGTTCTTTGGCTTTATCAAAACGGTAGATGCGATTATCATAGGGCCGTAGCCACAGGTAGCCCTGTTTGTCTTCCACCATTTCCTGGATGCGGTCGTTCTGCAGGCTGGAGGTGTCGCCAGGTCTTGATTTGTAGACAATGAAGTTATGTCCGTCAAACCTGTTCAATCCGTTCCAGGTGCCAAACCACATAAAGCCATCGCGGTCTTTGAGCATGCAGTTGATACGGTTGTGCGAAAGCCCGTCTTCGGCAGAGTAATGCACAATCTTGCATTTGAGCTGCGCATAAACCGGCACCCAAAACAATAGACATAATAATAGACCGTGAATAACTTTAGCAGGCCTTAACATTGGTTTATAAAAGACAGGACCAAATATAAATGCTTTTACCAATAAGCAGCCAGATTAACAACGTATTTACCAGAGTTGTACGAAGTATAATTTTAATGTTACAAAGGCGATGAATAGGTAATTTTTGGACCTTTTTGACCAAATTACTTACCTCAAGAATAAATAGACCGCTTAGGTTTGTGCTGTACAACGGCAGACCAGGACGGCTGCATCATTAGCCAATTATAAAGCATAACCAACCATCGGCAATTCATCGGCATTGGCCGTGTTGCGATTAGTATTCTTGAAAGTATAAACCATAAAACCAATGAGTAATTGTAAGCAATTTATTAAGTGTGGCAAGTGGCTGTTTGCTGTTTGTTTTGGGCTGATAATTGGCCTGGCACAAACGGCCATAGCCAAAAGCAAAATTGTGGTGGCCCAGGATGGCAGCGGCGATTATAAAACCGTACAAGAAGCCCTTAACGCAGTACCCGACAACTCCGCCACCGAAACCCAGATATTGGTTAAACCCGGCATTTACAAAGAACGCGTAGTATTAGAGGCCAATAAAAACAACGTAACCATGATTGGCGAAGATGCTCTACATACCGTTATTACCTATGATAATTATGCCTTGCGGCTAGACTCTGCCGGTAAACAGTTAGGCACATCGCGCACGGCCAGTTTTTATGTTTATGGCAACAACTTCACCGCCAAGAACATCACTTTTGAAAACTCTGCCGGGCCGAAAGGGCAGGCACTGGCTATTTATGTTAAGGGGGATAAAGCCGGCTTTTATAACTGCCGTTTCCTGGGTTTTCAGGATACCATTTATACCCACGGACTGGGTAGCCGCCAGTACTACAAGAACTGCTATATAGACGGTGCGGTCGATTTTATTTTCGGTGCAGCTACCGCGCTGTTTGAAGATTGCCACATCTTTTGTAAAAAAGGCGGCCTGTACATAACGGCTGCATCAACCCTGGACACTACCCGCTACGGCTACGTTTTTATGCACTGCAAAATTGATGGCGATGCGCAAGAAAATACCTATGCGCTGGGCAGGCCCTGGCGCCCTAATGCCAAAGTGGCTTACCTGTACTGCAATTTAGGCAACGTGATTAGCGGCGATGGCTGGGACAACTGGCGTAATGCTGAAAACGAGAAAACAGCCTACTATGCCGAGTACAAAAATACGGGTCCGGGTTACAAGCCCGCAGAGCGCGTAAAATGGTCGCACCAACTAACAGACGACGAAGCCAAACAATATAAAAAAGACCTTATTCTTGGTGACTGGAAACCTAACTTTTAAACCCTTATGAAGCATTTTATAGCCCTTTTAGCTGCCTGTACCATAGCCGTTGGCAGCTTTGCCCAAAGCAAAAAAGTTACCGTAGCTGCTGATGGCAGCGGCGATGTGAAAACCGTTCAGGCAGCATTAGATCTGGTACCCATGAACAATAAAGCACCGTTTAATATCTACATTAAAAATGGCACCTATCATGAGAAACTGCGCCTGGACAGCGGTAAAAATTTTGTGCACATGGTGGGGCAATCTAAAGAAGGCGTGATACTGACGTATGAGGATCATCCCGGAATGACCAATGCCCAGGGCAGACCTGTTAATACCCAAAACTCAGAAAGCTTTTTAATTGCCGGGGATGACTTCACGGCCGAGAAGATCACTTTCCGTAACGATGCCGGTTTTTCTGCCGGGCAGGCCGTAGCTGTTCAGAGCCGCGGCGACCGGATGGTTTTCAGCGATTGCCAGTTTATAGGTAACCAGGATATCCTTTTCCTGAATAGCGAGCGCAGCAGGCAATATTTTACCCATTGCTACATTGAAGGTACTACCGATTTTATTTTTGGCGCAGCCACGGCATGGTTTGAGCAATGCCATATCGAGAGTAAAAAGAACTCGCACGTTACTGCGGCATCAACACCGCAGAGCCATCCTTTTGGCTATGTGTTTAACGAGTGTAAGCTGACTGCAAAAGACACTTCATTGCATAGGGTGTCATTGGGTCGCCCATGGCGCCCTTATGCCTGCGTGGCTTATCTGCATTGCGAAATTGGTGCCCACATTATGCCCGAAGGCTTTGCCAACTGGAACAATACCGAAAGCTATAAAACAGCACGATACAGCGAGTACAAAGATTACGGTCCGGGCGCTAATCCCGAAGGCCGCGTAAAATGGGCGCACCAATTAACCGATGAGGAAGCCAAGACTTACACTGTAAAAAATGTATTGGCAGGAAAAGATAACTGGAACCCGCTTAAGCAAATTAAATAACCCCTAATAATGAAGATGAATAAATACACCCGTGCTGCATTTTTGCTGGGCCTTTGCCTGGCCGCCGGTAAAATGCAGGCGCAAACGCCCGCACATACGATAGACTATTACATAGCGCACGCGCCTTTCAAGATGCCTGCCATCACCGCACCAACGTTTGCCGGTAAGGTGTTTAATATTAAAGACTACGGCGCCGTTGGCGATGGGCAGACGCTCAATACATCAGCTTTTGAAAAAGCCATCAGCGCTTGTAATGCGGCTGGCGGCGGCACGGTGCTCATCCCCTCAGGTTTGTGGCTTACCGGACCAATCGAGCTGAAAAGCAATGTGAATCTGCATGCCGAACGTGGCGCGCTCATCACCTTCAGCACAGACCATTCGATCTACCCCATCGTTGAGGGCAAAACCAAAACACTGCTGAGTGGCAACAAACTGGAAAACGTAGCCGTGACCGGCGATGGTGTATTTGACGGCGGCGGCGATACCTGGCGACCGCTCAAAAAAACAAAAGCATCGCCCTCGCTTTGGGCTGACATGCAGAAGCATGGCCATGTGGTAAGTAAAGACGGTAGCATGCTTTGGCCTACCCAGGAAGCTATGGACGGCGAAGCCTACCTGAAAACACTGAAAGGCAAAGCCAACCTGACCCCGCAGGACTATCTGCCCGCCCGCGATTTCCTGCGCCCAACTATGGTATCTATCACTAATAGTAAAAACGTATTGTTTGACGGACCGACGTTCAAGAACTCACCGCAATTTGCGCTGAACCCTAAGAACTGTACCGATATGATTATTCGCAATGTGACCATCTTTAACGAATACTGGGCACAGAATGGCGACGCGATAGATCTATCGAGTTGTAAAAATGCCATAGTGTTTAACTGTACCGTACACGCCGGCGATGATGGCATCTGCATGAAATCAAGCGGAACGCCTAAAGACGGCGAAGCTGCACTGAAAAATATCATCATTGCCGATTGTGTGGTGTACCACGCTCACGGTGGCTTTGTGGTAGGCAGCAATACCGACGGCGGCATGCAAAATGTTTATGTAACCAACTGTAATTATGTTAATACTGATGTAGGCATCCGTATTAAAAGTTCAAGAGGCAGAGGCGGATTGGTGCACGATATTTATATCGATAACATCTACATGCACAACATCTTGAACGAGGCTGTGCTCTTTAGTACTTATTACGAAGATGACGGCCCTGGTGGCGATAGCGGCAAAACTTTTGAGGTGAACGCCAAGACCCCGCGTTTTCAGGATTTTCATATCAGCAACGTGTACTGTAGCGGCGCCCACAACGCTATCTCTATTGTTGGCCTGCCAGAAATGCCGGTAAGCAAGCTGTATTTTGAAAACATGATTATCTCGGCAGATAAGCCGGTTGATATGTCGCAGGCCGCAGATATCAGTCTTAAGAATGTGAAAGTTTTATCTCCCGAAAAAACATTGTTCAGCCTGAATAATACTTCAAACCTCAAGATAGATCACATGGAGTTTGGCGATAACATCCACACATTTATCAGTCTGAAAGGAGAGAAGAGCAGTGGTATAAGCGTGGCCAATACCCGAATGGAAGGGATAAGCGCACCGGTTGAAGCCGGCGACGGCGCCAAGAAAGATGGTGTGGTGATTAAATAGAGGATTTTATCTGAAAGTAATGAAAAAGCGAGTGACTCTTTGGAGATTAATAACAGTCGGCTGTTTAAGTTTAAACATCAGTCAGGCGCAAACACCCAAGCCCAGAATTGTGATAGATCGGCAGCGTGCCATGCAAATGAACCACGAATACACAAGTGAAGGTGCGCCTGCAAAGGTTGATAAAAAGCCCGCTCCCGTAATTGTATTTGCCTTTGATAAAAAAGACGCTATTTATAAAACTGGGGAAAACGTTCACTTTTTGATCTCCATAAAAAACGCAGATAGTACGGCTTTTAACGGAAAATGCCAGTTTCGATTAACCGATGAAGATTCAAAAACTATTAAGGAGGGTGATTTATCCGTTGTTGCCGGTAAAACTGAATATCTGACGACAACTACCACGCCCGGTTTCATCAGACTATACATCACCGCTGAGCAGAATGGTTATAGCGATACCAATTATGCTACCGCGGCATTTGATCCCGAAAAGATCAATGCGAGCCAAACCTTTCCGTCAGACTTTATGGCATTTTGGAAGAAGGAGAAGGCGGGCCTTGATGCTATCCCAATGAATTTGAATCGCGTTGAGTTTGACGGACCAGATCCCAATTTTAAATATGAGTACATCGATTTTCAGAATGTCGAAGGCAAGCGGTTCTATTTCGTGATGACCCAGCCCAAAAAGCCCGGAAAATATATTGTGAGTATGCGCATTCCGGGGGCTGGTGTTTATAAAAGGCATGTGCATATCAGTACGGCGCCTAATACCATATCCATCGAATTGAGCGTGCATGATTTCCCGATCAATCAGCCGATAGAGAGCTATGAAAAAGTTATCCCGAATTATTTCAGAATGATCAATGGGCGTAAGCAACGCTATGAAATGTTTGATATCCAGGACCGCGAGAAATACTACTACAGATCGGTTATCCTTGGCCTGTGGCGCACCCTTGACATTGCCTGCGCAGAACCCAATGCAGATGTCAATAAACTGATGGTCGCCGGTGGCAGCCAGGGCGGGGGCCTGACGCTGGCTATTGCAGGCCTTGACCAGCGCATCAAATACATCGAAGTACAATGCCCTGTATTGTGCGATCATACCGCCGCCATCCGCCAGCCCGGCAGAGAAGCCGGATGGCCAAGGGTATTAGACGCAGTAGAAAAGCCTGAATATTTGCAGGATGCCATCAAGGTATCAGCGTACTATGATAACTGTAACTTCGCCCGGTTTATAAAAGCACCGGTTTTTCTGGCACAAGGCTTTAACGACAAAACCGTACCACCAAGTGGCACTTACGCCATGTTTAAACTTATTACCTCGCCCAAAGAAATGTATGTAGAGCCGTTCTCTGCTCATGGTTTTACCCCCGGAGCAGTTAAACAAATTGCCATCCGTTCGGCCGAGTTCAGAAAGAAATATTTTGTTGAAACCAACAAACGTGACTCCTGGCGCGAGGGCGGAGATGGTGAGAAATAGGACTTTGATTCATAAAAAAAGCCGCTTAAAGATGTTTAAGCGGCTTTTTTATAAGGAGCTGTTAGTTGATATTATTTGCCGATACAGAAAGCAATGTGGTACTGATTATCAGTAAGTTATGAGGTTTTAGTTACAAAATAGTAACAAAAAATAAGATAAGCATTATTTTGTTGATAATCAATATGTTAATAAGTTTTTTCTAGCATGTTTGCTGCTGGAAAATAAACAATGCTGATCTTCAGTTAGTTAATGGTGTCAAAGTTACAGATCAGTAACAGTTTTTTCATTACGAATCATACTCGCTTATTTTTCGGACGAGGGCAATACCCTGTTATATCTAATGATAAAGAAACCTGAAAAGTTCTAATCTTCCTGTTGTTGATTCTTTATTATTCTTTCTCCTGGTCTTCCATGTAATTTTATTTCTGTTGTTACTGGTGTTCGAGAAGTTCGTTCTATATTTTTCTTCTGTATATCCGTGTAACTGTACGTTTATATATCCGTGTACTTGTACATTTATTTATCCGTGCAACTGTACACGATTGTTGCTTTTAAAGTTGCTGTGTTTGTTCGTGCTATTATACTTGAACTTGTATGTGCAACTGCGCGTTGTTGCGACGGAATAGCTAATAATGAATGTATGCATGAATTGCATGTTTATTTAATGGTATTGCTGCACGGATTAGTTATCCATATAAACATCTAAAGTTAAATAATAAGTCACCTCAGGAAAGATTAGCACAGGCGTTAGAAGAACTGAAGGCACTGCAGGATATACAGGCAAGGTAGCCATTCACACTGATGACATCAGTAACGATAAAGTCAGACTGCGTCTCGTTAAAAACGGGTTTCTTGAGGAGGTTACCAAAGGCTGGTATATACCAATGGCCAATGCCGCACGTGTCAGCGGTCAGCCGGAATACCTGTAGCTGGACTCAATATCAAATAATGTTGGTTTTCTTTCCTGCAAATTAAACCAGTCAGCAGGGTTCTTAAAAGTATTTATCTCCAGGTTTAATTTCAGTAACTTATTGACAGTCAGTATTTAAATTATTATATTGAACCAGAATTGGCGAACCGGCGCTTTAGCCTGACCGCCGGTTCTTACACCTAAACTGCAACTTATGGGCCTTATCACTGCAAAGCGGCAACCCCGCGTTCTGGTTCTGAATCTGATCGTGCTGGCGGCACTGTCCTTCGGCTTTTACCGGCTGAAAAGAATGGATCTCACCGATAGATCGGTCGGCCTCTTTTGGGGGCTGGATCTGATCCTCCTTTCCCTCGGCATGACCATCTTACTATTTTACCTGGTCACGGTCATTTTCGGCTTTACCACCTTTAAAAAAGGCGTCCTTAATTTTCTGATCGGGGACAGCGGCACCTATAGCCTTTCGCGGCTCCAGGCCGTCGCCTGGGCGGTGCTCATCATGTCCTGCCAGATCGCGCTTATTATCTGTCTTTGCTGCAATAAGGACCTTACCTTTAAAATGTACGAACCGCTCTTCTCCGAATCGGAGATCTGGCTGCTCGGACTGAGCCTGGGCAGTACGATCGCGGTCAAATCCATTACCGTCAAAAACGGAGATGTCAACCCGAATGTGCCGGCCACCGGTGTCGTCAGACCCAGCCTCAAGGATATTTTGAACGGGGAAAACGGACTGGACTTTACCCGTTGCCAGATGCTGATCTGGACGCTGCTGGCCATGGTCGTGTTTCTGAGCAAAGCCTTCTATTTCAACCAGGCCGTCTTTGTGCACCACAAGGATGGCATCGACGATCTCCTCAACCACTTTTACAACGAATACAACGGACAGGTGCGACCCCATGCCGAGCTCCCTTATGTACCTTACCTGCCCTGGTCCTTTGTGGTCCTGATGGGCATGAGCCAGGGCGTCTATGTCGGTAAGAAGCTCGTTCCTTCTTTCAAACTCGCCGATGTCCGGACGGACAAACAACAGCAACTGGTCTTCCAGAAAGATCAGCTCGAAAAGAAAAGGACCATCCTGACCGGTATCATGAAGGTGACCCAGCCCGGAAAAGATTCCGTAGTGGATCAGCGCTCCGTGGCCGCCATTAACCAAGATATCAACGACACCCAGTCACTCATCGACGACCTGACCGGGGACATTAATCAGATCAACGCTTACATCAGTTAAGGATATGGAAAAAAAATCGATGATGGTCGGACTGGGAAAGTTCTATGCCGACTTTCCGACGGGATTATCCGCCCTGCCTTTTGTGTATAATAATGTCCTGTCGCTGGCCACCGATCTGACCGCCAGACAATGGGTCTGCAGCACGCCGCTGTTCGATCCGACCGCAGGTGCGGAGAACATCAAGTTGAAGTTCCTCGAGATGGTGAAAGCCTGTACGACACCGGATGCCCGCATGCTGTTCTATTTTACCGGGCATGCCTCCAAGTATTATCCCGATCCGAACAGCGTCCCGCTCACCTATGCCGTGACTTATTATAACGGACTCACCCGCGGTAGTTTTCCGCCGATCGGCAACTTTATCAGCGCCGCCGATTACCATCAGCTGGTAGAAGCCTTTCATGAAAAGGTGCCTCAGGGCCACCTCATTACCATATTTGACTGCTGCTATGCTTACGGACTCATTGATGAGTTCCTGGAAGCTACAGCCTATCATACCGTTATCGCAGCCTCCGCGCGGAATGCCCCCGCGCTTTATGATGATAACAGTGTCTTCTATAAGGAACTGAAAAAAGTGATCGGCCTGCCCTTCAACCAGATGCAGCAGGCGATCAACAACAGTTTTAGCGCCCAGGGCATTCCCGAAACCTGCGTCGTCAAGCCCGCGACGGATTATCCTCAGGAAACATTTTAATCCAGATTATATGAAAACAAAACCTTACCTCATCCTCCTCCTGGTCCTTTCTTCAATGACCAGACTCTATGCCCAGCAGGGCCAGACCGAATTTGAAAGCAGCCGGGTCTATGCCGACCTGGAAAACACCCCGTCCAAACAGCTGATCAGCGCGCTAAGAAAAGATGACGCCAGCGCCTTTAAGCAGTTACAACAGATCTTCCAGAACGACGGCGACCTGACCGGGGCCAATCCCTCAGAGAAACTGGGTGACATGAAAGCTGGCCTGGCACAGGCGCTGAAAGATGTCAATGACGGAAAAAACGTGGCCGTCATCCTGGTGTACCGGACCTTAACCGACAATGCCGCCAATTTTGACATCGACTTCAGTTCTTTGAACGTAAAGGTCTTCCATAAGGCGCACCGCACCGATACGCTTTACAGCAATTACCTGCTGGCCACTAAGACGGTCTATTTCGTATTGGTTGATGGTTCAAATGACTTTTTTGCGAACAGTGAGTCGGCCAATGTGGATAAAAAATTAACGACCAGTACGGTAAAGGTAAATTACAAAACCAGTTACCTCAAACAAAGCTTCAATGACCTGGTCAAAGTCTGGGGATCAATGGGCGCAGCACCGGTTCCAAAGCTGGGCGTGACCATGATCAAAGTTAATGCTTCCCGTATAAAAGATCCCTGCGATATCGTCCTGAGCAATAAATCATTTAAAGCGGATCAGACCTTTACAGTGCATGAGATGAACTACGGCAGTTTCCAGGTGGGCGTGACCAACAGCAAGCTGAATGTGCAGGATGTCTCCATCTCCGGCGGCAACCTGACCGTTAAACCGAGTGCGGATCAGGCCAAAGACTGGAAAAGCAATGCCTATGCGATCCTGGAACTGCATCCGGGCCGCGACATCGATAACTTCCGGCCACTGTGGAAGTCCCTGTTCTCCAAACAGGACGGACAAACAGAACGTGACGCCGGCCAGTGGCTCGTGGAGAACATCTTTGGCCGTATGGGCGTCTATGGCGGTGCCAAGATCTCCAGCGATCCTTTATCGAATTTGTATGCCGGCTGTAATTTCGCGGTAACCAAAGAGTTTGGCTTTAACTTCGGCTGGAGCTGGGTCAACCAGTATGCCAACCAGGTCACCAGTATCGGATCGATCACATCGGTAGATGATGCCCTTAAATATGCGCATCGTCAGTATGCCAAAGGCGCTTTCTCCATCGGTATCAGTTTTTCACCCGCAGCGTTTTCAACCGCATTGGGTCTGAAAAGCAAATCTGCTGATTCCGGAAACTAAACGCTATTTGTAAATCGAGCAAAGGGGCCGTCAATCTTTGACGGCCTTCTTTTTTTGTGGGGCAGCCGGACGTTTTTTAGGGCGCGGTTCTTGCTTCTTTTCCTTCCGGTCCGGCCAGATGCGGTCCGCCACCGGCTCCAGTATTTTCTTTTTGAGCTTGTCGCCAAACAGTGCCACTAAGCTGAGGATCAGCCAGCCCAGGACCTTTCCCGGACCCCAGTCTTTGGTCGTTTCACCGATGACATTATTCAGCCAGGGATTAAGCAGCCGCAGCCGTAGGACCATCGCCGGATGCTCATTATCCGTGAGCTGATTCAGGTCAGCCGCATTGAAACGGTAGACCTCTCGGTTCCCCTCGTCGAGCAGGTCCGCTGGTTTTGCAGCTGGATAAGTCTGAGTAACTAATCCGTGCGGACTGTAAAGTGCAAGTTCCGAACCTGCAGACAGCTTATAGTTGAAATCGACCAGCCGCCTCGGATCGATGACCAGCGTATCGTGCTGCAGCACATCCGTATTACCCAGCTCTTCAAACAGCAAACCGATGGGCAATACCTGGAACCGGTGCCAGCCGTCACGGCGGAAGGTCCTGCTGACCTGCCGTTTAAAACGATAGTGCTGATCCGAAGTGTCGCCTAAGGTCCAGCCTCGTGTGCCCATACGCTGAAAATAAACCATTCGCCAGTTCGGTACCATCCGCGACGCATTCGCGCGGGCAAAACGCAGCTGTGCGCTATCCGGCTGCCTGCCTTGTGTCAGCATCTTAAGAAAACGCTGATAGGTAAAGGAATCCAGCTTGCTCTTGACAAAGCTGATCTGTTCGCTGATCTTGAAGCTCGTGTTTTCCAGATCCACACGACCATGATAATCCCCCGCAAACTGACCGTTGACCTGTTCGCCCGGAAGAAGTTTCACATTGGGGACACGATGACTGCTGATAATATAATAGGCGGCTGCGGAAAGGAGCAGCGCCAGAGCAATGCGGACAAGGTTGAGTAAACGCATGGGATAAGATTTGCAGACAAGATACGAAAATCATGTGCAGAATTCTTAGCCAGACAGCTTAGCATCAGGCTCAAGCAAAGTCGTTAACGGAAAAGTTGAGAACTGACCTTTTCCGTTAAAATGCATATCCCAGCAACAGTCCCTTGTAGATCTCCAGCATATGGCGCATGGCGGTCTGCTCGGTGGGGCTGATGGTCCGGGTCTGACGGCTCCTGCCGGTATGGTAGGTAATGGTGAGTTGCTGCGCATTGATCAACCGGAGCAGTAAAGCGATGTTGTCGGCGTCTATCAGATCTTCGCTCTGGGCCCAGTTCCCTGTGTTGTCGCTTTCAGTGCCGAACGTAGGCGCATAGGTTTTCTTTTGACCATCCATTTGAAAAATAACTTTACGAAGTTGCTGAAAATCCGGGTTGACATAACGGACGAACAGGCGCAAATGATAGCCGATCAAATCGGAGCTGACCGTCGCATAAACCGCATGCTTAGCCGGTGTTAGAATGGTTGAGGAATCCAGGAGCGTGAACTCATCGGAAAACAGGGTGTCCTGCTGACAGGTATGACGCAGGCTCCGGAAGAATAGTGCACGGTCGGTGGCCACGCCCGCTAGCTGCTTTAAGACCGCCCGGTTATCAGGGATGGCTTGTTTATTGATGTAGCCGCCGGATAGTTTGCCCAGCAAAAATACACTGTCAGCAGCGAACGCATCGGTAGCCGCGGCCTGTTTACTGGTCACCGGTGGTGACAGGACCAGCCAAAGACAGCTGACCAGTACGATAACGACAGCGGTGCAATCCAGTTGAGCCAGCTTTTGTTGCGCTTGTCCGGTTCTTTGGGGATCACCCTGGCCACCGGTCCGTCGCCGGAAACAGCAGCAGGTGCCAGCGGTACGACCGGTGTCCCGTAAGTACTCCCGCAGTAAGCGCAGCGATAATTGTCGCTGGTTCCGGATTGAAGTTCCGCACTACAATTTTGGCATTGTTGGATTTGGGTAGTTGACATAGCGTTTAATCAGGTTGGTCGTAGCCCAGCAGCAGGCCTTTATACAGTTGTAACTGGCGTTGCAAGGCGGCCTGTTGATTTGGCATAATGTCAGCAATGATTGTGCCGAGTTCGCCGATATATTTGATCTGCGCTTTTTTAGCTGCCGCTATGTTAACCAGTGCCTTAATTTGTTCGCTGGCTGTGCCCTGATCGCTGGTCTCCCAGGTTTGGTGGTGGCCGCGATGATGTTCAAAATGCACCGGGTATTCGTAAGTTTTACCGTCGAAAAGAAAGGTAGCATCATTTAGCAGCAGCCACTTTTCGGCAGCATATTGCAGCGTGAACCACGCCGATGTTTCGGCGGAACCTTTAGTCAGGTAGACATAGCAGGCGTTCACCTTTTCGCTTTTCGGCGAGGTTTTGTCATGAAGATAAATTTCGACCGGACTCTTTTCCTTGCGCGCATTGCGGTAGAGTTTGCGGAAACCCGCGATATCGATCTTAACCGGATTGAGGGCCTGCAGGATCTCGCGGTCGTGCAGGGAAACTTCGACGCGGGCAGTGGCCAGACCATCGATCACCTGAGGTATGGTATCCCGGTTGTAGGCCGCGGTGCGGATCGAATCCTGAACGAGTGCAGCTTCACCTTCCTGACGGCTGGTACTGATCTTAGCGATGACCATGCCGATCAGTATCAGGAAGCCAATGACGGCTACGATCCAATCGGCGTTATTGTCTTTGTCCAGAGAAGACGGCGTCTCGGAGGCGATGTTTGGCCCGGATGCCGGGGTTTGCAGGGCCTGCGGGGCATATACTGTTCCGCAATAAGTGCACCGGAGCGCTCCTGCAGGATCAGCTTGCAAGTCTGCGCCGCAGTTCTGGCAATGGGCGGGTGTGTTGGCCATACGAGGTTAGGTGTTGGTTTTCAGGAAGAGGAAAGTATTTTGATGACTGGCTGCTTGTTTAGCGATGCGCCCGCGTTGAACACGGAAACGCTGATAATAAGCCTCGGTGATTTTAGGGTAAAATACACTGATCATGAGCAACGGAAAAATAACGACGAAGATCAGACCCCGGATAAACCAGAACATTTCGGCAGGTTCGCTAAAGAGCGGATTATTCATCGCATGCGTATCAAACGGATGCCCGATAAATGCGCCTAGCGCAGCGCGTAAGACAAGGATACCGAACCACAGGCCAAGGCCAATGAGGGCGTATTTCTTCAACACGTTCAAACGGGCCGGCGCTGCAATCTGGAGGTTCTGGGGCCTCGTCCCGCTGATCTCACCGGTAACACCGTTCATGAAGATCAAAAAAGAATGACCCTGGTATTCGTAAAGGGTGAACCAGCCGGGATAGTAAAACAGACCGGTAGCTTGCAGGTTTGTGGGTTGCAGACGGATGCCGCTCGTGTCTGCACGGCTGATCGGGATGATCTGTTTAAGATCGGTCCTGATGGCAAAAGGTGTGATACTTTCACCATCATAATCACTGTCGCCGCCATAGATGGGTTTGGGAAAGGGACGCTTCTGCTCATCGCCGGTATAAAAAGGATAATAAACCTGTTCTACCAGGTCGATACTGGCATTGGGCAACGCATCTACAGGCGTTTGATCGCCCGTGGTTAAATATTCGATGACTGCCTGACGGAAATCATCGAGCGTTTTTTGAAAAGGGATGCAGCCAGCTTCGAGACCCTGTGCAGTCGCTTGCTGTTGTTGGCCGGCATGCTGGAAAATACTGCCACAATAACCACATTGATAAGCATTGGCAGCATAGTCGAAAGACAGCGTCGCACCACAATTAGTACAATTGATTTCCATATTAGCTGAGCTGCTGATAAGTTTGAATGGCAGTTTGGGCGAGGTCGTGATAATAAACCGGCTGGCCGAGCTCAGAAAGCACATAGGATTCCGGGTAAGCCTGAAGCGATACGCTTTCTTTGATGGCTGCTGCTACTTGACCAAGCCTGAGGTGACAATTGATCAGGGCATAATGGGCTTTAGCGGCGGTCCGGCCAAATTCTCTCCCGGCATGACCGTCGTATATGGTGGCTTCGGGATATCGCCTGATCAATTCCTCAAACAAGTTAACTGCAGCCGGAAAGTTATTCAACTGAAACTGGCAAAGACCAGCATTATAAAGCGCATCATCGGCCAGTTCATGGTCTGGATAGTCGTCGGCGATCTGTTGAAACACCGCAAAGGCCTCTATGAGTACCTGAGCCTGTAGTAAGGTGACGGCTGTGGTAAAAAGTTCGTACGGTAAGGTTTCCATCAGGGTTTAGAGCTGACTTAACAATTGTGATTTTTTCTGATCGAACTCTGCCTGGGTAATAATCTGGAGATCCAGCAGCCCCTTGAGTTCTTTTAGTTTTTCGACAGAGGATGCCGCCGGAGCCGGTGACTGGACAGCGGAAGCCAAGGTTTGTTGTACGATCTGTGGCATCATCAGTCCCATGCCGAGTCCGACGCCGCTACCCACCGTCTGCCCGGCTGCTCCGTTAGGATTAGCAGCGGCATCCTGGATAGACATTGCCATTTTGTACTTCATAAATTCGTCCAAATTACCTAATGCCGACATGCCGGAACGCTGGTCGATCATTTGCTGAACTTCTTCAGGCACGGAGATAGCAGCGATGTTCAGCTCATCCAGAGCCAGGCCGAGGTGCTGAAAGTCGGGAGCTAAGGCGGCTTTGGCGTTTTCACTTATACTGTCATACGCGGCGGGCAATTCCATAACGGATTGTGCCTGACGGGCGATCACCCCGGCTAATTTACCGGTGATGAGGGTGCGGAGGTAATCAGCGATAGTGGCATCCTGGTACAGGCCCATCGTGCCCACCACCTGATTTACAAAAACGTGGGAATCGACGATTTTGATCGCATAATTACCATAGGCTCGCAGGCGGACCATCTTGAGATCTTTATCAGCAAATAGGATGGGTTCCTGTGTCCCCCATTTGAGGTTCAGAAACAGTTTTTTGTTAACAAAATAAACTTCAGCGCGGAACGGTGAATCCGGTCCATAGGCAAAGCTGGTCACCCATTTGGTGATCACCGGGAAGTTACGGGTTTCCAGCATATAGCGGCCCGGACCAAAGACGTCTACGACCTCACCGTCGCGGAAGAAAATCGCTTCCTGACTGTCGCGGACCGTTAATTGTGCACCCCATTTGATTTCAGTGGGCCCGTCGTCAGGTACCCGCTTGACCATAATGGTACCAGTATTGTCTAAAAACTCAAGGACTTCGGTTAATTGCGGCATAAGAATTCGTGATAATGTTTACGATTGCAAGACTAAGATAAAAACTTACCAAAGCAAAAGAAATTTTTGATGATAGCAGGCAGATAAAAAAAGGGAGGTGAATTCAGATTTGTTATTTGCTAATAAATTTAGTATTTTTAAACATGGAATCAAACCAAATCGCCTGGCTCACCAGTCTGGCCGGATTAGCCGGCGCCTTACTGACACAGCTAATGACTGGACTCTTCAGCTATGTCAATGACCGCCGTAAGCAACAGCTGGACCTGCAAAAGGACTACCGGAACAAAAGGACCGAGATTGGCGAGAACTTTTATTTTATGAACGGCGAGCTCATGGCCATGATCAAAAAGAACATTGCCTACTGGCACACGCGCCTGGATTACCGGAGCGATGCCGCCCTTAACTTTTTACGCCAGGAAATGGACCGCCTCGATGCCTATCAGACAAAACTCCATAACGAAAACTGGAAATATAACCTGATCGGCATCTATTTTGATACCCCCTACGACTTTGGCGAAATGCTTGAGGATAATAAGCGGTCACATGAATTATACCTCAAAGTGCTCGATCAGTCGGATATCATCCGGCGCACCTTGCCCCAGGAACGCGACGATCTCTATCCCGAGTATCAGGCAGCGCTCAAACGGCTATGCGAACATTATCAGCTGATCTATGAAAAGATGGGCACTAACATGAAAGCGGTAAAAAGCGCATTGGTCGCCGGATTTGAATTGTGAACATTTTGGTTGTCAAAATGTTGCAATTTTATGAATCGCCATCAGGTACCGATGTTCAAGCGTAATATCATGCGCCGGCGCTTTATTGAGGGGACTTATAGCACTTACCAGCTGGCGCATGAATTGCGAGTGTCTACGATTACGACCTATCGTTATCAAAAGGAGTTTGAGCGGATCAAGGCACATTATCCGGATCAGTTAGATAACATGTACTTCTACATGCCGGAGCAACCCAAGCCGCATCGGGAAACGCCGTTATACAAAGAGCTGATACCCATGTTGCCCGTGTTGGCTGCGGGCATGCAGGGGAAGGTGCTGAAAGCCATGCCGCTCTGGGAGGAGTACCGTAAACATTGTCCTCAGGGATACAGTTATTCTCCATTCAAGTTTATCTTTTTTGATTGGTTTGAAGATAGTGTTATTCCTTACCCGGTCCCTTTGTTGGACAGTATTGCACCCGCCGATCAACCGATACTGCAACATTGGCGCAGGGGAAATGATCACCGGCATTGGCAGATCGCCGTGGTCCTACAGGGAGCGATAACAGCAACGACGTTAGCTGAACTGATGAGTAAAGCGGAATCTTCCTGGCGTACCGTGACCCAATGGATCCGTGCTTATAAAACCAAAGGCCTGGCTGGGTTGGAGCCTACTCCCCGTAAACCTAACGTACGTATCCAAGCTACGATCAAGAACCGGAAAGAGAAATTGGTCAAGCTATTGCATGAGTCCCCGCAAAGCCATGGTCTTAACCGGACGAGCTGGTCAATTGTTGCACTGACCCGTATTTATAATCAATTATATCAGCCTGAAGTTCATGTGATGCAGGTATCGCGTTGTTTACGGCAATTAGGTTACCGGTATAAACAATCCCGCGATATGCTCACCAGTCCAGATCCGAAGTTCCGGGAGAAGATCAAGAAGATCCAGCGCATACTACAGCATCTGAAGCCCAATGAAAAGTTCTTTTCGATCGATGAATACGGTCCGGTCGGGGTAAAGATCAAGGGCGGGCGCACCCTGCGTCATGAAAAGGAGAGTCCTGTTGCCGTCCCCGAAAAACAAAGAGCCAAGGGCGTTATCATCTGCACCGCCGCACTCGAGCTTTCCACCAATCAGGTGCACCATTTTTACTCCGAAAAGAAAAACACCTTTGAGATGATCAAGCTGATCGACCTTCTGCTCGCACGGTATGCCGACCAGTCCAGGATCTACCTCTGCTGGGACGCCGTCAGCTGGCACAATTCGCTCATCCTCAAACAATATATTCAGGACCACAATGCCACCGCGAAACCCGAGATCAGAATAGCACCTTTACCCGCCAGTACCCAGTTCCTCAATGTGATCGAAGCCGTCTTTGGCGGTCTGGCCAAAGCCGTCATCCATAACAGTGACTATCCAACACTGGAAGCCTGCAAACAAGCCATCGATCTGCACTTCAGTATCCGCAACGCCTATTTCCTGGCCAACCCAAAAAGAGCCGGCAAGAAAATATGGGGCCAGGAACATATCAGAGCCAGATTCAGTGAATTGCAGGATACCCGGAAAAGAAGCGCCATGCACGGCGCCAGGTGAAATGATCGCCTTGGCTGTAAAAGACTTGTGTTCTGATAGGGGGCTAATCGTTCATTCCATCGTACATCGCTTCCCATAATGCGGTTGGACGCCGGCTGAGTATCTGCTGAATCCGGACCCGCAATTCAGCAGATGTTTCCAGAAGCTGGTTGAGCTTCCTGCCGATGACCCGCGCACAAACCAGCTGAAGATAATTCATCCGGCCGGTATCGTAAAGATCCATGGTGTCAAAATGGTCCTCATAGATACGAGTGGCATACAGATCGAAATAGACTTGGATGATATGTTCAATATCCGTGATATCGTGCGTCCGTTGTGGACGGTCATTATTGGAGATGAGTTTCAGCAGCACGATCCCTTCCAGCGTACATACCTTGATCTTCTGACCCCCGATCTGCAATTCTTCCACAAAAGGATAGATTTCCCGGAACCCCGGCATGTTGATGATGAAGAGCGAAGGTTCGGTGAAAGTGATCGCACGGTCCGGACCTTCAATTTCCCCAAATGGCAGCAGGTCTAGTTCGATGCCGCCTTTGTAAAATACTTTAATCGCTTCTGTCGGATGGGGCTCAAAGTTTCCGGTAGCAAAAAGTTTTTGTTTCAGCGCTTCATATTGGCCTGCATCGTTGATGGATATGGCGAGGTCCACATCGTCCGTCTTCCGCTTAGCAGCGGCTGTGCTGTCAGCAGATAGATGGATGTCCCTGGCAATGGCGCCGACCACATAATAATCGATGCCGAATTCTGAAAAGATGGTATTCAAATCCTGGATCATATCCGCGATCTCAGGATTCAGTAAAAAATTATTCAAAGTAATCTGCTTTAATACGTTTAGCGGTTTCTCTGTTTCGGCTGTCAAAATTAGTGCTCAGTTCCGCATAAACAACCAGCGGTGGGGCGCTGTTGGGCCCTCGTTCAGGGTTAGGATCTAGTCTCCAGAAAGGCTTCAATAACTCAACATTGCCATCGGGATCAGGCTTTAGCAATAGCTTCCTCATGATTTCCGTTTTAGGTAAGTCGCTGTAAAGTGTGTGTCGTTCAGGATGCAGGAAGCCGGTCAAAAGATGGCCGCCGTTTTCGCCCCCCCATTGTATGTTATGATCTCCTTTATTTTTCCAGTATTTATTGGCGCTGCTATCAATGAATGAAAATCTTCCTTCCGTTAATTTGGGGCGCAGATTGGCCATGAAATAATCTGACCAGCGTTGAATAAGCCTTTCCTGCCCCTCCAGTAAATATTTAGGGCCAGTAGTCTGGCCGGTCTCTTTCAGAAACTGTTCCTGTTTTAATTCATCCAGCAAGCCGCCAATAGTGCCTAAGGCGATCTGCGCGTGATCGGCAATTGCGCGATAGGGCGCATTCAACAGCCCGGGTTCCGTTATAATGGAGAACAGAAATTTTAATCCTGAACTGCGCCATAGTTTTCCTTGCGCCGGGACCCTGGTCTCGGTGACTTGCTGGTCATTGATCAATATATACAGCCCTTCGGTATGTATAAAACAGTTTCCTGATGCTTCCAGGTAATTAATGCCGTTTTCCCGGAATTCCAGTTTGAGAGGCTTGGGTATATAGCGGGCAACGATTAGCAATGGCCTGTCAGTTTTGAACGGTTTGGCTACCGTGAAAACTTTGCTTTGTCGTAGTTCATAGCGGATGTCCGCTAAGAATTGGGCTTCATATGCTCCGCTCTTTAAATACAGAATACCATCATATCCGGCATCCTGATGTGCAGGATCGCCGGTTGTTTTAAATGCGGTCCCCATACCCGTAAGTTTAGCCAGCTTTTGAATGCCCTCGTTAAGTATCTGTAGATCGTTGTTCATTTAAATTTTTTGTTCGTGTTTCATGAACAGTCAAATTTAATGAACATGATTAAGTAATGCAAACAAATGTTCAGTTTTATTTAATGTTCATGATTCACGAACATTGTAATTAAACGAACATTTGTAAGACACTAACTCAGGAAATGATTAGGTATATGGCGTTATAAATGTCGGGTATTTAAAGGGCTTTACTTGCGTCAGCAACGCACGTCTGTTGCGAAGCAACAGCGGGCGACCGGAGTTTTTTTGTCTAATATGGTGGGGTAGATCTATCCCGCCAAGCTGTTAGCAAATAGAGGCAGGCTGCTGTAGCCCGCACCCTAAACACTCAATTGAAATTCAATACCTCATTACCATATTTGGCAAAGCCCGTACAAAGGTCAAAGCCGACTGATTCTTTTTCAGCGCATCGCCATAGAATAGCGAACGAAATTTGATCTCATCGTCTTTGAAATTGCGGACATTTTGGAGATAACCCGTTACCGCGTTATACGCCCCGAACAAAGTGCCCCGGGTAGTGTTTTCTAGTTGGCTTTCCGCCGTTAGGGCGTACTCCATCACGCCATTTACCAGGTTATTGAACTGGCCGGAAAGCTCCTCCTCTTGTCCCAATTGCAATTTGCTCAGCGCCTCCGGGTTAGGCGCCATGGCCAACTGAACCAGTCGTTTTAATTCCGGGTCGCGCAGCGTAATGCGTGACCAGCGGTTATAGATCGCTTCCAGTTCAACGGCCAGTTGATAGACAAACCTAGCATCTCATGCGCGGTCCTTAACTTATCCGCTGCGCTCACCGTGTGCCGGATCTTGATCGCGTTGGTACAGTTCTTTAACGCGGCATTCAGCGTATTGCGGCAATAGATCCGCACCGGCGTAAAAGCGATCGTAATGCTGCCCGAACCATCGTGCGAAGTGGTCAGGAAGTAGGCTCGAGACCTGGCGCCTTGCACTACATTGCTGTAGTAGGTTTCCCTGAATCTGCCCCCGAACCGTACGTACCCGTCTCCGAGTATACGGCTCTCCATCAATTCATTCAGTCTAACTTTCCTGCGTGTAATTTGTCGTGACATGTTGAACATACTGCTAAGGTTTTTCTTCTTCTTGCAATCATTTTCTTTTCCCATTCCGTTTTACCCTTAAGGTCTTTCAGTTTCCTTACATGGTGCATTTCTATATCATCCGTGGCTTCGCAATACTCACAAATGCGTGCTTTTAGCCTGTCCGATAAGCTGTTTCTGCCCCCTGTGTAGGTTACTGTTTTGGCAATGGTGTCTACTTCGCTGTCGTACGTAGGTGTCTTTCGTTTGAAACCCCCATTGTAGAGAGGACGATACTTTGTCTGGCCCTTTTTATTAGTGTAGGGTATAGAGAAAGTTTTATTTACTCTGTATTTGTACATCAACTTCGATATCGTGGAGCGGTATTTACTTGCATAAGTACTATACATACTGTATCGCATGATGTAATAAAAAGAGTTGATAATGTGGCTGTTATTGGCAATTGAATAGTAATTATAGAAGCCTAATATCTCGGCATTGTATTGGGTGATTATTTCCAGTGCATCAAACCCTATCATATTTCCACGGGACTTGCCTCTCCAAACTTCTTTCTTATTGGGCGTTGTTATTTTCAAAGCCTTATATTCCAGTAGTTTATTTCTCATTACCTCTGTGGTGACGTAAAGTACCACCTTACTATTGAAGCATCTGATAGGATTACCAGTTTTATCCGTTAACGTATTATTTGATTTACGTACGAATACATCGTAGCCCAAGAACGTTGCATGACAATTCGCATTGGTTATCAGGGTCTTTTCATCTGAAAGTTCCAATTTAAGTGTGTCATTAAGGAAAGCCTTAATGTCTTCTTTTACTTTTCTGCAATCATCTTTGCTACCTATGATACCTATGAGAAAATCGTCTGCATACCTGACATATTTTAGTTTCCTGAAACCTTTATCCATATCATCCATAGGAGGATATTTCTGTCGTTCCTTAACTATTCCCTTAATTTGTTCAATTAACTGCTTTCTAACATTCTCGTCCTTTTCAATTTTGAGTTTCTTAACTAAGCGGTGTTTCTTTAGTACCAGTTGGCGGAGTACGGGGTTAAGCTTTCTTGATGTTCCAATATCAAACTGGCTAATGTAATTTTTAATATACTTGTCCAGTTTGTCAAGGTATATGTTAGCCAGTATTGGGCTAATGATACCACCTTGAGGTGTACCACTATATGATCTGTGATATACCCAATCTTCAACGTAACCTGCATTGAGGAACTTTCTTACTAATCGAATGAACCTTTCATCTGCGATACGTTCACCTAAAACATGGATGAGAACGTCATGGTTAATATTATCGAAGAAACCTTTTATATCTCCCTCGATAAACCATTTTGCTCCTGTAAATGTCTTTTGAACTTTGGTCAGCGCTGTGTGACAACTTCTTTCAGGTCTGAAACCATGAGAAGTATTTTCAAAACTACCGTCATATATTGCATTGAGTATCATCCGGATGACTTCCTGTAGCAGTTTGTCGATGAATGTTGGAATACCTAAAGGACGTTTCTTGCCATTTTTCTTGGCAATGTATATCCTTTTGGATGGTGCTGGTTGATAAGTTTCGTTTTGCAACGTAGCTATCAACCGTTTAACTCGGGATATACTCATGCCATCGATGGTTGTGCCATCGGTGCCTGCCGTCATATTACCTACTTTGCTGTAGATATTCTGATAAGCAGTGTAATACATCTCTTCGTTAAACAGTAGCCTGTACAGCCGTTCAAACTTGTAGTTTAAGTCACTGCTGTGTTCGGTTAGACTGTTTAATACTTTTTCGGGACTTCTCATGTCTCTCACAATTTCCTTTAATCATATTAAACTGAATCAACTGCATCCCCTTCGCCATGTACAAGGCTTTCCCTTGCTCGGACTACTACGGGAGCTCCGTTACCATGTCGAATATTCAGGGGCTATCCCCATAGCCACGCCAGTGGCATTCCGATTTAGGTAATCCCCATTTAGATATATAGTGACCTGGCTTTGTAGATTGTCGGATGCGATTTAACCTGTTTCTACTTATTGTAGCTGCGATTGTGATACGTTATGCTACATCCGCTATCTGTTTACGTTGTAGTATCACAATACCGACGTTTATAACTGTCTTCCGTCCGTGCTTAGACAACTAACCGCTAAGGCTCTCGTTCAATCAGAATAGATTTCATCCTCATATCTACTTTTCAACTTGCCATTCAGTCGCAACACGACAATTAGTTGACTTATGGCTTTTCCGACATGCTACACTCCCTGTCCAGTTTCCCTTTCAGATAAGTCGGCTGTTGATAGGCGATATAAACACTTGCCTAATAGCTTGCCAAAGCTACATTCACTATATACCCTTATGGGCGCACAATATATTGCTCGATCAGGTCATCCCGGCCCACCCGGATATGCTCCGGCAGTTTGGCTGTGATATAAACCACCTCCCCATAACCCAGCGCACCCGCACTTTCGTAATGGACGCCGCCATACTCCCGCACAATACTGTCAAAGAAAGCAAAAGCCTCGCTGTTATTCACCACCTCATAGTCCGGACCGATCTTATCGCCCAGCACCGCCTCCGTATCCGTTCGGAACGTGAAATAACTGTTCTCCGAAATCACATTCATCCCGCTCGGCAGCGGATGTACATTCGGACGTTTCAATACCTCAAAATCCAGCCCGGCCTCCGCCATCGCCTCCGCACTGGTCTCGCACTTCGTGATCGTTTTACCTAATAGCTGCCAAACCTTTGGTTTAACCGCTGCATTATTGATCGTTGTCATCGTTCTTAATATTAATAGTTTTCAGATAGGCAGGCTACAACCTGCTTTTTAATTTGTAATCCATGGCCTTCACGGCCATTACCTTCACCTTACGGGTATTAGATACACGGATAGTCGCCTGGTGCTGGCACATACTTTCTTGTTTCCCGCCCGTATTGGTCATAGGCTATTGGCGTTACTATATCTTTGTCCCCATTTCCTGAGGCCTGCCAGTTCACCTGTTGCATCGGGCGGCCCAGGCCATCAAAAAATTGAATTATATTTAAGAATGGATTTTTAGTGGAGAATTCGCTGATATTGACCACCTGATTTCGGCGCAAACTGACCACCGATTCCGCGGGAAAGTGACCACCTGATTTCGGAGGAAACTGACCACCCCGAACGAGCCACATATGCTGTAGAAGCAGGCCTATTTTTGAGGTTTAACAACTTCACTAATGGCCAACACTACGATAAGCATGAGTAAGATAAGACAGATCCTCAGGATGTACAGCCAGGGCCGCAGCAAGCTATCGATAGCGGCCCAGACCGGCGTGTCACGCAATACCGCAAAGAAGTACCTTATTGCGTTCGATGCCAGCGGCTTTACGTTCGAGGAAATCAATACCCTTAATGATAAGGAGCTGGAGGACTTCTTTGGCAAAAGCAGTGAACGTCCCCCGGACAAGCGAATGGTGGCCCTGCAACGCTGTTTCCCGCAGATAGATAAAGAGTTAAAGCGTGTCGGTATGAACCGCCGCATCCTGTGGGAAGCTTATATCAAAGAGTTCCCTGACGGGTTCAAGTACACCCAATTCTGCTTTTATTACAACCAGTGGAAAGCCCGCGTGAACCCCACGATGCACCTGGATCATAAAGCCGGTGATAAGCTGTATGTGGACTTTGCCGGTGAAAAGCTAAGCATAGCGGACAAGGATACCGGTGAGGTCATCGAGGCCGAGGTGTTCGTTGCTATCCTTGGCGCCAGCCAACTAACTTACGTAGAAGCTGTGCTGAGCCAGCAGAAAGAAGACTTTATAGCAGCCTGTGAGAATGCCCTGCACTTTTATGGCGGCGTACCTGCCGCCATCGTTCCCGACAACCTGAAGGCTGCCGTTACCAAGAGTAACCGCTATGAGCCAACGCTGAACGAGACCTTTGCTGACTTTGCCGACCATTACGGAACGACCATCTTACCAGCGAGGGCGTACCGCCCTCGTGACAAAGCACTGGTAGAAGGAGCCGTTAAGATCGTTTACAGCCGTATCTACGCACCTGTTCGCAAAGAGGCCTATCATACCCTTGCAGAACTGAATATCGCGATCAAGGTCGCTTTAGAAGCACATAACAGCCAGCCGCTGAAAGGCCGCAATTACAGCAGAAAGCTCCAGTTCGAGGAGATAGAACGCCAGGCACTCTCGCCATTACCGGCATTACGTTATGAGTTCAAACGGCAGCACCAGGCCACTGTAATGAAGAACGGACATGTTTGTCTGGGTATCGACAAACACTACTACAGCGTACCGTACCGCTTTATCGGCAGGAAGGTCAAACTGCTGTATTCCCGCACCAACGTAGAAGTCTACTACCACTATGAACGCATCGCCATGCACAGGCGCATCAAAAGCCCTTACAGCTACACAACGGATAAAGATCACCTGGCTTCGACACACCGCTTTATGACCGAATGGACACCCGATAAGTTCCTGGAATGGGCAGCATCCATTCACGAGGATGTGAGGCTTTACATCCTGAAGATACTGGACCGAAAGCAACATCCGGAACAAGCTTACCGCTCCTGTATCGGTATCCTCAGCCTGGCGCGCAAGGCAGGTAACGAAAGGCTGGCCAGCGCTTGCAGGCGTGCGCTCGGCTATGGCGTGTACAACTACAAGACCATACAGCAGATACTGGAGAACAAGATGGACAGCTACGAGGAAAGCTTATTTGCTGACGAGCTGCCTATGCCCAGCCATGACAATATCCGGGGAGAGAACTACTATAAATAACCATTAATGAACAGATCGATATGAACACGAACACCTTAGACAAACTTCGCAAACTGAAGTTCTATGGCATGTACCATGCCTTTAAAAGCTGCCTGGAAACGGGACAGACCGCAGAATACACCACTGATGAACTGCTGGCCCACCTGGTAGAGGCCGAATGGGACGACCGGCAGAACAGGCGCATAGAGCGTACGATCATGTATGCTAAGTTCCGCTATAAGGCCTCGGTAGAGAACATCCACTACCATGCCGACCGTAGTATCGACCGCAATCAGGTAATGCGCCTGGCAGACTGCCACTTTATTGACCGGAATGAGAACCTGTTGATCACAGGCAGCACCGGTATCGGCAAAAGCTATATCGCTTCTGCTATCGGACACCAAGCCTGCATACTGGGTTACCGCGTGTTCTATGCCAGCACACCCAAACTCTTTGCTAAGCTGAAGATGGCCAAGGCAGATGGTTCCTACATGAAGGATGTAGCCAAACTGGAACGCCAGCAACTACTGATCCTGGATGACTTCGGTATACAACCTTTTGATGCGCAGAGCAGGGCCGCACTGATGGAGATCATTGAGGACAGGCACGGTAAGACATCCCTGATCATCACCTCTCAGCTGCCGGTCAGTAAATGGTATGAGGTCATTGGTGAAAAGACGATCGCTGATGCTATCCTCGACCGCATCGTGCATGATGCGCACCGGATGGAACTAAAGGGAGAGTCGATGAGAAAAAGAAGGCCCGCAGAGCCCGAAAAAAGCTATCTGCAAAACACACTTTAAATAACTACTTTTGACAACGCTTCTACAGCGTTCGCTGCGCTCGTTCGCCAGCACTTTGGGTGGTCAATTTGCCACGGAATCACCTGGTCAACTTCTCCGTATTATACATTTTAGCGCCATACCGTTCCCGAAGTATGAATCCATCCATATTTATTTTTTATTATTTATCCGCTTTTGAAAGAAGTAATTAAAAATAGTAGGGAAGATTGGAGCGTCTAGCAGTTTGCCAAACTGTCCTGTAGTTTTTTATCAGTGATTGTTTCCTAAAGTTTGTTTCAAACTTGTATGGAGAAGCACCTTGCATGCATAATCACGTTACCATAAACGGTATTTTAACAGAAAAGCCAGGCATACTGCCCGGCTTTCCTTTGGAATAAGTTAATACTATTATTGATTATCAACTACAGTCTCCACCGCATCCTGAACAGATTGCGGAAGTGCTGACAGCAGGTTATAACCCGTAGCCGATTCAATGCTTCGTACGGTACAACGATAAGTTTTCCAGTCACTGTTGATGGTATTAATGTTCGGCGTATTGATCGCGATCACACGGGTCGAGGAAGTGATACGCGCCAAATCACCGTTACCATTCGGGATCACCACGGCAACTTTCCAAACGTTTGACGGCACAGCAACGTGACCATTATCAACTGAAGTAACGGTACCACTTGAGCCAGTACCACCGGTACCATAGCTGCCCATCACGATATAAACCTCGTTACCGGCAGTTACCAGTGAGCGCAGATAATTTTCAAAGTTCGCCCAGGTCTGCTGGTTATTGTTCGGTGCCTGCGGGATCATATTGGTCATCAGGAAAGTCGCCTCATTCGCGGTGGTGGTAGTCGTACGATCCGCGCTTGGACAGTTATGACCACGGTCAAAACCGCTGCCTGAATAGCTCGTGCTTTGTACCGCATACCAGCCAGCAGGCAGGTTAGGATCCGCACGGAAAGCATCAGTACGGGCGGTAGAACCCAGTGAAGTAGCACCCAGATACCAGCTCACCCAGTTCGGTTCGCCGCGGGTGCTGTTATAGCTTTCCACAAAATAGGTCTGATCCCACAGATAGTTGTTCGGAGCGGTGGTCGTGCTGGCTACCGCACCACTTGGGTTACCC
Source organism: Mucilaginibacter yixingensis (assembly GCF_041080815.1). NCBI lineage: Bacteria > Pseudomonadati > Bacteroidota > Sphingobacteriia > Sphingobacteriales > Sphingobacteriaceae > Mucilaginibacter > Mucilaginibacter yixingensis. The sequence goes on from NZ_CP160205.1 coordinate 529,169, forward strand.
AGCAGCAGGTTAGTATTGTCGCCGGTAGAACCGCCACCACCAGTACCACCACCCGTGCCGCCACCAGAACCATTATCATAACTGTTAACTGTAAAGTCATCGATATTGATACGGTTCGAGCCGCCCGATACCTTACGTAACTGGAAGCGGATCGTGCCCGCAGTGTTCACCGTAAAAGTAGCCGTAGCTAAAGTAGCCGATGAAGCGGTGATCGTTGAACCTACCTGGCTATAAGAAGAACCGCTGTTGGTCGACTGCCACAACTGGAAAGTTGATGCACCATCAGAACCGTAAACCGCATATTGCATGGTCACGGTCGATGCGCCGGTGCTCACATTAAAATTCATGGTCATGGTACCAGTGCTCGTGATACGCACGCTCTTGCTACCGTTCTTATGGTCAGTGCTCAGCGTTCCGATCAGCGCATTGTCCAGATTCCAGCTGCCGCTGCTCAGCGTAACATCCGCTGCTGCATAAGCACCTTTTGTACCGGACTCAAAGGTCTCGTCAAAAGTCTGGGTGATCGTTTCGGTTTTCAGTTTGGCCACGGCCGCTGTCTGCTCAGCAGCGGCTACGGGTGCAATGGTTTGATTTTTGGCGCAGGATGACAGCAATAGCATAGCCGCCGCCGGCAGGGCCAGTAAATGTTTAAATTTCATGTTAATGTTTGTTTTTGAGCAGAAAGGTAAAAGTGCAACCCCTATATGAACCGGGTGTTAAGGAAAGATTTTCAGTTTATTACCCTTGCTGGCTTGCTGCCAATGGATTGCTTATACGTTAAACTTTACGGGAAGGTTTTGGTTTTTTATCAAAACCCAAGCGTCGTTCAATTACCATAATCCATGTACACCATACCATGCATTTGCTTTCCCGAAGATCCAGCAGGCAGGATCTATATCTACTATCATTACAACGGAATCCGGCATCGCGAATACAACGGAAAAGGCCTGGGGCTGGCGATCCACCCCAACCGTTACCGGGATCATGAAAGTCGGGAAAGGCTGGCCGTAGCATTACAAACCGCATTCCATCAGGCGCTTCTGGCAGGCTGGCAACCTAAAGGAACCCCGCCCAAGGGGCACTCACTGCGATCCGCCCTGCAGTTGGTACTGGAAGAAAAGCAGACCTCAGAACTTTCAGACGTCTACAAAAAGAATTTGAAAGCCCTACACCAGCATTTTACCGATTTTCTGTTACCCCATGAACTCGCCAGTCCCTACGATTATTTGCTGCCAGGCAGGGTAGAAGCTTTTCTCAGCAAGTATCACACCAAGGAGCGGAGTTATACCAACTACCGGAGATGCCTGAGCGTATTCTTCAAAGCCATCGTCAGAAAAGGTTACGGCACCAAAGACCTGATCGCACACACACGGCCCGGTCGTCCCAAAGCTGTCCGGAACATCCCGTTCACTGATGAACAACTCAAAGGCATCCTAAAATACCTCGAGCCTCATTATCCTCAACTTTATTTATACTGCCTGCTCACCTACGGCAGCCTGCTGCGACCGCACAAAGAGATCCGGCTGCTCCAAAAACAACACATCGTCAAAGACTGCACAGAGATCGTATTGTCAGGCAAAGAAAATAAAAGTGGCAAAGTACGCATCGTTTACCTGCCGGAATACGTACAGCAAAAGATCCGCCCGAGGTTCCAGGCGATCAGCAAACCCGGCGGCAACCTGTTCACAGTGGCAACCAAGCCCTACAACACCAGCTACTTCAACCTCCAATGGCGCAGAGCCAGCATCCAGCTAAAAAAAGATGGCTTACTCCAACCAGGCCAAACGATCTATTCCTTTCGCCATACTGCCGCCATCCGGATCTATCAGAAATGCAAAGACCCTTACGTCCTGCAGCAACTACTACAACATTCCAGTTTAAAAGTAACCTTGGATTACCTCCGCGGCCTTGGCGAGCTCCGGCAGGAGCACCTGAGAGCATTCCTGCCGGAGCTTTAGTTTGGTCTCAGCATCATTTATTAAGGTATAGTCGGCGCCCTAAAGCTTATTTTTCGCATACCAGGGCAAAAGCGGCCATCGTGACCTTTCCGGCCTGCGTTCCTGATCAGGGGAAGCTGGATAGCGCTCCTTTCTGACCCCTTCATACCGCATCACCTCAGCCGGATCGATACCTTTCATCCACTCATCCGGACCCATCACCAGCGGATCAAACCAGTCCGCCTTCTGCCTCGCCCAGGAAATCCAGGCTAAAACCTCCTCACTCAGCTCACCTGAAGCTTGCGCCCGGCCTTCGACCTCAGCAATATAACCTCGTAAAGCATCAGCCTGCTGCCAGCGCTCCGCATCGCTTACCGCGCGCTGAAAGGCCAGTATCTCCTGTTTTTGACGTTCCGCAGCTAAAGCCGCCTGTTTTCTTTCCTCTTCCTGCCTAGCCCAGCGCGCCCTGTTCTCTGCCATCAGGATCCTGACCTTTTCCATCATCAGCTCCAGCCGGGCAATGATCTTGACTAACTGCTCCTCCATTGGAACTTTTCCATCACGTCCCGTGACCGACTCCAGACTAATGAACTTTAGCTCTAATTTACCCTGTCCTGGTTGATCCTTTGCTACAATAGACACTCCCGCTTCCCGCATTGTAAACTCCGCGCGTTCCTGGCCAAACACGACAAAGCTTTTATCGCCCTGGAGATCAAAATCCCGCCCGCGCTTCCGCATCACCTTCACGAAAGCATCCAGCAAACAAAGCCCCCGAATCTGCTGTCCCGCCGTTAGCCTGACACTCAGCATCCCCGGACCGCTGAATAAGGTGCCTCCCGGCTCATAATGTTTAGCTTTCTTCTGCTTTTCAAAAGCATCCTGCAACGCTACGGTCAGCGGATCAGGATCCGTTAGCACCGAGAACACCCGCAATTCCGCCGCACATTCCCGCTCGATCAGTTGCTGCATGGCAGCCACCGGCGTCATACCATCCACCAGCGCCGGATGCGCCTCATCCCGTAAGTACAACGACACTTTAACCTGCCCTGAATGCACCGGGGGCAATGACGTCACCTTCGGCTTATGCCCATGCTGCACCTTAGCCCAATAACCCGCCACAGGCATCGGCACACCCATCCGCTTACAGATCTTCCGCAAGCCAACATCCGAAATAAGATATTTTTTAGAAAGCGTCAATAGCGAAGTAGACCACACCAGGTCATACAACTGCTGCCGGTCAAAGGTGTCCTGATCGTTTTTCACTGGAAATGATTTGAAGGTAATGTGCTACAAATGTAGCGTTTAAAGCCGCACCCCACCCGCAATGTCAGGATGAAAACATTCGGAAGGATAATCACTTTAAGACCAACTTATATGTATGGACCATTGAAATGGTCCATACATAACTTAGGATCTATCTTCGTTGCTACATTACATGCTTTTCTGGTACTTGCGAGAAGTACAAAATCTCTATGAACGGTTAGTTTCAGACTAAGCTAAACTAATTGGAGGACTGTTACTGGTGGACTGATGGAAAGCGAACATTTAGTTGCGCTGCGCCTTTTTGATCTCTTCTTTCTTCAGTTTTTCAGAATTGTAGGTAGAAATCGCCCAGAAAAATAGGCCAGACACACCCGTTATGACACCCGCGATCATTAACCAAAGCGAATAGTGATCATATGCGAGGGAGTGTTCTTGTAACAGGTTTATTTTTTGTTGATTATACTTTAATATTATTTGCTTAACGGTGACTTGCTGTTGTTGTTTTTCTAAGGAGTCAAGCTGTACTGAAAAAGTTTTCTTAATTGTCGACATCTGAATGTCAATCTGCTTCGACTGCTTATTGTCTTTAGCTTTGATAGATTTAAGCCTTTTTAGATCCTCCATCGAAGTTTTAGACAAAGCCTTACACTCTTTAACTTTAACGTAAAGATCCTTGATGTTTTGGTTAAGGAATTCAGCCTGTTTATTATAAGTATTGATCTCAATCTCAAGTTCCTGTTTTTTTTGCAGGGGGTAGACCATTGAAAAACAGAACATAACAATTCCACCAACAAATAGGAATTTGTAAAGGTTGTCACCGCTTGAAAAAAGACTACTAAAATCCATGGTTACTTAAACGCATTTATTTTGTCCCTGTCTACCTTAAGTTCATCAATACCTTGTTCCGCTTGTTGTATAGTATCCTGATGGATGGTTACAAACTTTTCCAGTTTGTGGTTGTCTGCAGTGGAAATCTGATCACTGTTTAGCGTGCACCCACTTGCAATGCTCAAAACAGCCGCCAAAATGATAAGTGTCTTTCCCGAATGAAGTTTAAATTCAATCTTTCCGGGTGATTGCAAATTTAATCTGATAGAACTCGAGTCAATGTTTTCATTCAGATTGAATTCAATATTTATTTGTTTCGCAAGTTCTTGTAAGGATTCTATTAGCGTTAAAAGGGCCTTCACATTAATATCATCTTGTGTTTTGATGTCTAACACAAAGTGACCATAGCCTTCCTTGATGTAAAGATGATCAGTCACATTATCGATATACTTTTCAAATCTTTTGATATTGCTGATTGCATGCCGCGAAACTTTGATCTGATAAAATACAGGATCCAGCGAGCTCACTTGCTTAATGGCAAGCCATTTTACTTTTCGTCTCTTATGATAAGAACAGTCATTGGTTTCTTTGCTGTCCACATAGATGGTTGAATCTTCGATGACACCGAACGCATAGCGGCTCGAACTTGCACTTGGAATAATAACGATATCTCCTTTGGCTAAACTATCAAATCTTTTAAGTTTATTATAAATTGCCGAAACCTTACCCTTCCCTTTGGTGATACCTAGATCATAGCCTTCTGATTGTGCAATTTTAGTTTTAATCTCAACTTCACTGCGTTTATGTAAATCCTCTACAGTGATCTGATTCCAGCCAATTCCAATAAAATCATGTTTAGTATAAGTATCAAAATATAGACCGCTATCTGTTCTGACAAACCAGTATTGCTTGTCAGCCTGCAGGTTATTTACATGATTTATTAATTCTTCAAAGATCATTTAATTATAATTAGGGTACTTGAACGGTTAACTGAGCAAATTTAATATTGTTAAACTACATTAATATTGTGCGCTTCAATATGTGGATTCCTTATTCACTTTGAATGGTAGGTTTTCAGGATGGCTCACCCATCATCATAAGATAATGTTCTTGGTGGCGGGAGTGTTCAAAGATCTTTTTAAATACCTCAAAATAACGCTCCGTCACATCTTCAGGTTGTTCCACAAAAAGGTCGTCGGGTATTGTATGGGACCCATCATTGATCCAGCAAAGCAGGGAACGACATATCTGCTGATCATCTTGATCTTCAAATTGTTGAATTATCTGATCATCGCCAAGTTTTCCCAGAATCTTAAAATAATGTTCAATAATTCTACGCATCGTGTTCTGTAGCGTAAGAGGCGAGCTATGTTGTCTGTTTTGTAGTTCCTTCCACAATAACTGATAGGCAGTTTGTATCGGATTTTTACGACCATGTGCTTGAAGTTCCGACTGGCTACTGTTTTTTCGAAGGATCCAAAATGCAGTATCTGCGCAGTCTTTAGTCCTGCCATCTATAAAAGATACCTCCTTGTGAAAATAAGTATTGTGAGTGAGAAGGATCAGTTGTTTAATACTTCCCGAGCCTTTTTTGATATCCTTAATGATTTCCTTAACGAGCGAACTCACTACATATAATACATTGCTGTCCAAACTGGAGATCGGGTCATCAACGATCAAGATACGGTCTTCCGTTATGGTTTGTTCAGATAGCCCGCCTTTGCATAACTGGAGGAAATATAAGAAGGTAATAAAAGTAATTTCGCCCTCACTTAAAGTCGTTTCCGCAATTTCCCCATCTTGGCGTTTAATCTGGTATTTATTTTTTTCAGGAGATGGAACGATCTCAAAATTACGGAAGCCAAAAGCTCTAAGCGTTTTGTTGATCTTGTTAATAGATGGCTGTACGCTGGTTACATTATCACTTAGGTTAATGATTTCCTGTTTAACCGTGTGGTAATTTTGTTTGGCTGTTCTGACAGTCGTTTCAATTCCCTTAATAGCCTTTTCCAAGTTCGCCTTTTGATCAACGAATTGTTTTAGCATTGCTTGGTGATCGTCTATAAGCAACCGCCAGATATCAGCGACAAGTTCTTGTCGTTCCCGGGCAAAGTTGACAACTATTTGATTGTGTTTGTTAATTTCATCATTGGCAGCCGTGATCAAGTTACTAATGTTTTCCAGTTGCACTTTTACAGAGATCAGTTCAATACTACGGCTGGGCTCTTTTATCTTATTGTTTAATTGCTCCTGATTTGAAAGTATCTGAGTGGAGAAAGTATGCACATAAGCTTTAAACAAAGTTAGATCAAGTTTTCTTCCTGCGTTTTGTTCTTCTGTTACAGTAATCTGATTTAATATGGCCAGGAGGTTTTGGGTCTCGCGCTGATAACTAGCAGCTTGTTCGCCAACTTTGGCTGTATCAGTAAGAAAAGTTTGATCAAAATAGGATTCCAGCTGATCTCGGAAATTCGAAGTGATGGTGTTCTGCTGACAAAAAGGGCAAGTATCGCCGGTTTCCTCCAAAAACTCACGACCGGTATTAACCCAATCGTTCATATTCAGACGCTGGATAAGTTGAGCAATATTAACATCTGCCTTACCAATGATCTTTTTTTGCCATATCGGGTCATTTTCTAAAGCAATTATTTTTTCTGGATCAAACGTTCCCAGTAAATTAAGCGCGGTCGGTGGTTGTCCAAAGATTGTATTCGCTTTCTCCGTAAGAACTTCCCTTGTTTTTAATGTTCTTGCGCTGCTTGCATATTCTTCCAATATCTTCTTCTTGAAATTTTCTTTGGTCATAAAACCAGAAAAAGCATCTTTGAAGGTCCCTTCATTTTTTTTATAAATATCTCGCCATACTGTTTCTCTAAAATCCTCTTCATGTATCGCCAACTCAGAAACCTTTTTATCATGCGTTTCCTTTCGGTTTTCCCAGTCTTGTTTATGTTGCTGTCTTATCTTGACCTTCGCTTCGATCTCTTCGATCTCTTCTTTTGTTGCCTGTCCCAGCGTAAACACACCGTCAATCTGCCCATTGCCGAAATTCTTTTCCCTAAAGTCCTTATTGTAAACTAAGGTGCGCAAAGGGAGTGCATTCTGCCAAGTTATACGGCACTGTGCATATTTGTTCTGTTTAGTATCCGATAAAAAATTACTGATCGTTGTTTTACCGCTGCCATTGGTTCCATAAATAAAATTGATTTTTTTTAGGTCCTGGAATTCAGCGCCATCGCGATCATAGGTCGCGATTTCTTTGAGGGAAATACCGGTGATCATAGAAGTGTGATAAAAGGTTCGGTCAAATATAACAGTTTCTTTAACAAAAGAAATTACTTAAGATGTTCGTATGTTTGATTCTTGTGGACAAGCCACTCGTGTTGCCTCTTTAGAATCCTGATCACATCAGTTATTTTTTGGTTTACTAATGGTGTTAGTAAATGTAATGCGCAATTCGTATCATTGAAAACCGGCAAACGCCGATAATGATACCATGAAAATAACCAGCATTCCCCGAAAAACATTCTTTACCTGCAGCCTGACTGCCATTACCTTACTACTAGCCTCCTGGGGCTTCAAAGGTCATCGGGCAGTCGCTAGCATCGCCCAAAAACATCTCACCTCTAACACAGCCTATGTCGTAGCGGCTTACCTGAGAGGAGAGCGGATGGCCGATGTCAGTACTTGGGCCGACGAGAACCGCAATCCTAAAACAGCCCCCTGGCACTTTCTTAATTTACCATTGGGGCTAACCCATGAACAATTCGTCAAAGCCGTTACAGAAAGCGACAACAATGTTTACAGCGCTATCCTCAAAACAGAAGCCCAGCTCAAAGACAAAAGTCTGAGCACGGATGAAAAGAACGAAGCACTCAAATATCTTATCCACCTGGTAGGGGATGCCCATCAGCCTATGCACATCAGCCGCAAGGAAGACAAAGGTGGCAACACCATTCAGGTGCGTTTTGATGGTAAAGGCACCAACCTTCACAGCCTCTGGGACAGTAAGTTAATTGACCATGAAGGAAAGTCAGAAGCGGACATCGCCAAAGATTACGATACCGCTACACCCGCTGATATCAAAAAATGGCAGGCAGACAGCCCTATGGAATGGATTTGGGAAAGCTACCAGATCTCCAGCGAACTTTACGCAAATATTAAATCCGGACAGACCATCGACGAAGCTTATTACAACAAATATATACCAACCATCCGTAAGCGCATAGACCAGGCTGGCATTCGCCTGGCAGGAGAGCTCAATAAGCTGTTCAACAATGAACCCGTACCGCAAATTAGCTCCACAGCCCAAACGATACAAAGCGGCCCAACAACCGCTCAGACCGTAGCGGTCATTACTACTATCAAAGCCGAAGAGGCCAAAAACAACATTGGAAAGACGGTTACCGTGAACGGTAAAACCTATAGTAGTAAAGATATTGGCAGCATGATCCTGGTCAATATGGGTGCCGCTTATCCCAATCAGTTGCTGACCATCGCTATCAAAGGCGAGGCCAAAGCAAGCGCTGACAGTCTTGAAGGAAAGACCATTACCGTAACCGGCCAGCTCATTAACTATAAAGGCAAACCAGAGATCATCGTCACCGATCCTAATCAACTCAAGATCCAATGAACGAGCCATTTATCCTGGAAGTCAGTTATCAGAACAAAGCACTGGAATTCCCAGCAGCTTTCCAGCGATACGGCTATACCTACCGCATAGCTGTAGCTATTAGTGATGAGAATTATGTGTTTGAACTCGACGAGGAAGGCAATTACCGCGTGCTGAACAGCAATCATAACAATCAGCAGGCGCCAGACCCTGGCCTGTTGGAAGCCATTGCGGGAAAACTCAAACGGTTACAATAATAACAATACCAGTGGTTATATTACGTATCCGAACTTGAAACCTAATCAGTTCAATTGAGGTAAGGTTTAAATCTACGCCTTCTGCATTCACTGTAGAAGGGCGTTCTTTTTTACCGCAATTTATTACAACTCCACAGATTTATTTAACTTCAATACATGACCCTTTACGAGTTCAATATTCTAAGCCCTAAAGAACAAGAGATCGCTACCGTCAACGGTGAGTTTCTTGAAACCCGCAAAGAAGCCGGACAGACCGTAGCGCTTTACAGCATCAGCAACTTCTTCGTCGAGCTCTGGTACGACTGCACTCAAAACAAAATCACCAGGCTCAACTCTTTTAAGTCTATCAGCCGACTTGATCCCTATGTATCACAAATTCATCTGAAAATAGATCTTTACTAAAATCATCGAATCTAATCAACAAGATGATGCGGAGAATAAATGCATTATTCTCCGCAATATTGCGGTGAATAACCCAAGATCGGATAGAAAAGAGGATGGGAAAAAGAACGAAGTGGTGAAAGGAATACAACTTATAGCCTATCGGCATTGACAGATCAGTATCAGCTAAAGTAAATATGTGATTGATTTTTAGTTTATTATAAGGTTCTTCAGAGAAAAGATTATCTTTAATAAGATACTCGATAACCTACTTAATCAATTCGCCATGAAACCTCTACTTTTATTACTAGCAATAGCATTAGGCACGACCAGTTTCCATTCTTTAAATCCATCGACAATAAAAAAACACCCAATGGCAACCTGCACTGGAGCGAGTCCATGTCAAGCGTGCAAAAATTGTAAGTACTGCAAGCATTGTGCGAAAGACAAAGGAACCTGTGGCGTTTGTAAAAAATAACCAGTTTAAGGTTTTGTATTTACACTAGACTGCAAAGGCGTGGAGAGCAGCTGATTGTTCTTATGCAAAATGTACTTGTCGTACATATATTCAGTCAACGGTTTTAGCCACCTAACCGTATCTATCGGATGAAAGCCAGCCGTTGTATAGAACTCCAAATGACCTTTGTTCTTAAAATACCAGACCTTTCCGACGGAGGCTTTAGTGATGGTACTATAATCTTTTATTGCATGAAAGCGAGCTAGACGCACACTGTCATAGGGAACAAGTGGTACAGGTCGCTGGACGTGACAGGCAGATCTTTCGAAATGATCATCTTTCCAAAACATACATCCGTTAGCATAAGGATCAACAACCTTAGTAGGCCAGTAATAATAAGTAATTCCCCCTAAGAATACAGCACCTAATAAAACAACTAAACGGTTCCTTACCTGAGTAACACGTTTGTTTTTTCCAGGAAGTTGAATGACTGTGCCCATTGGCGCAGCAGGAATATCTGGCTCGTCCGTTTTTGGTGCTTTTTCAGTAGTAGGATCAGATATATCGATAATGGCTGCTGAACTTTCTGATTTGACTGGCTCATCGGCCAGGTTCGTAAAATCAGCAATCTCCACAACCGGCTTTGTTTCCTGATTCGGGCGAAATTGATAAGGGCGGTCTGGGTAATCGATCAACCAAGCCAACAACTCTACGTTCTTGTCTTCTGTATCATCAGTGTCTCCTTTCAGGTAGTTATCTAAGGGTTTAAACTTGTCCCTGTCATGTCTTCTAATGATCTGCATATAATCCGCCCCGTCCACTTCGGTCTCAAAAAAATCTTTTAGAATTCTAAGATCCTGTTGACGATATCGATCTCGAAGTACAATAAGACATTCTTTCCTAAGCTTACCAGCGGTAGAGTGCAAAAGATTAAGAGAGAGCTGATTCAGCTCTCTCTTTTTTTTATAGGTCAGAAGGACCTGTTTCTTATAATCAGAAAACATTTTTCAAAAAATAATAGGTAAAGCTAACTCATTTTCCGGAATCTCCAAGGCGTTTGCGGAATTCCATCGGAACGCGCGGAATCTTCGGAATCGCTTGCTGTATAGCTGTTTACGTCGCTCTACATTTGCTTTCGAATTCAGACGGGACCCACATTCATGATCAGGTCACTAACCAGCTGAATTCACGACGAGCGGAGAAAGCGGCAGCAGGTATCCGGTTTGGGAAGCAGGTACAGGCTTCCGCAATCAACGCTCGGACACTTCCCAAAAAATGTGAGAGGCGCCTCTTACGCGGTTGCAGCGCTACCCCGGGAACAGTTCCCGGGGCACCTGCAGAATTTATTCACCTTTTAATTTTTTGAAAAATGATCGAGTTATTTTTTGCACTCTTTATGGCATTCTCATGCCCTTCGCATACCCCTACCAAGTGCCACAACCATAATGGTACTACTGTACAAGCTCAGGACACCTTATCGCCGGTCGACGGAGATGACGACGGCGGCGATAACGGACACGTTCCTCCAGGCTTTACCTCAGCACCTGGAAATTGATCTTTACGCAACGATAAGGCAAGACTAGCTCTTGCCTTATTTTTTGTCTTTACCTGAGCGGTTTGAACAGAAAGATTGATTACTATCTTTATTCAAAAATCTAAATCTTGAGAAAGCCGCTTTACTTATCCTTATTCTTCTTATTCCTTGCGGCATTTTATGCTTGTCAGAAAAAGATGCCTACAACGCAGCATCCGATCTCGACTGACTATGAAACGGCTAAATCATTCCTCTGGCACCAAAACGATTCTGCCTTTTATTATTTCAATAAGTTTACCACTAGCTCAAAAGATAGCCTCCGTATGGCCATGGCCTTTAACCAGATGGCTGCCATACAATCCGATGCCGGTGATTACTATGGTGCACAAGAAATTCTAGTACAATCCCTCCGATACCTGCATGAGCAAGACACCAGTGATCGTAAATGTTTAGCCTCCAATTATAATGAATTGGGTATGGTCAATTATAGTCTAAAGAATTACGACGCGGCTATTGCTTATTATGATGAGGCTATTAAGCTTTCTGTGGTACCCAACTATACGGCCATTTTCCAAAATAACAAAGCGAACGCCTACCAGAAAAAAGGAGACTACCAGCATGCCCTGCTTATTTATCAACGTGCTTTTGAGCGTACTGATCAGAATAAAGTAGAATACGCCCGGACGCTAACGAATGTGGCGATGACTCGCTGGCTACAAGATCACCATTATAATGCGAGCATTCCACTTCAGCAAGCGCTGCATTTGCGTTTGGCGGCAAAAGATCGATGGGGGCTGAATTCCAGCTATTCCCATTTGGCAGACTATTATTTGCAAACACAACCAGATTCTGCGCAATATTATGCGCAGCAAATGTATGTAGTGGCTAGTCTTTTAAAAAGTCCCGATGATCGCTTAACGGCATTAAAAAAACTGATCCTATCCAGCCCGCCGAGAGATATGCGCGGGTATTTTGCACGATACCAGTTATTGATTGACAGCTTACAAAAAGCACGAAATGCCGCTAAAAATCAATTTGCATTGATTCGTTACCAAGTTGAACAAAAAAAGGTGGAAAACCTACAGCTCCAAAAGGATAACAATGCAAAAAACTACCAGCTTTTTAAACAACAACTATTGCTTTTTGCGTCTTTGCTACTCCTCATTGGTGGTTTGATCGGCGGAAGTTATTGGTATCGGAGACGCAAAGAGCGACTTATTTTAGAGAACCAAAAAGTCGTTCGGGAGAATGAGCTGAGAACATCGAAAAAAGTTCATGATGTGGTGGCCAATGGGCTATACCGGATCATGTCCGAAATTGAAAATCAGCACGAAGTAGATAAAGAAAACCTGTTGGATAAAATTGATCTGCTCTATGAGCGTTCGAGGGATATCTCTTATGATCCGCCTAGGATGGAAACCATCGATTTTCATCCCAAAATAGCAAAACTCATCTTGTCTTTTGCGACATCGAATACCAAGGTGCTACTCGTCGGTAATCAGGAAGATTTTTGGCAACACACGACCGCAAAAGCCCGGGAAGAATTGGAACACATCCTACAGGAGTTGATGGTGAATATGAAAAAGCATAGTCGGGCCAGTAACGTAGTTATCAAATTTGAAGCACAAAATGACTCGCTTCAAATCACCTATTCCGATGATGGGGTAGGCTTTGCCGAAGGGACAAAACCTCGAAATGGTTTACGGAATACGGGAAACCGTATAAATGGCTTGGGTGGTCAACTTATTTTTGACAGCATATTGGGATCAGGAGCGAAAATTCAGCTGACTTTTCCTAAGGCCTAAAAGATAGACTATGTTCAAACGCGTACTTATTACAGAAGACCACGAGAGCGCCAATCTTTCCCTACAAAAAACCATGAAAGATTTGGGCATCCCACATGTACAATACGTTTATTATTGTGATGATGCCTTACTGCAATTAAAAAATGCCCTACTAGCAGGTGATGCTTATGATTTACTGGTTACCGATCTCTCCTTTGAAGAAGATGACCGCCCGCAAACCATCAAGTCAGGGACTGGGCTAGTAGAAGCCGCTCGTAAACTTCAGCCGGATCTAAAAGTATTGGTTTTTTCAGCAGAGCACAGGGAAGCCATCATTGCAGGACTTTTTAATGAATTCGCAGTTAATGCTTATGTACGAAAAGCTAGACGTGACGCGCAAGAACTCAAAATAGCAATAGAGCATATTTTTAAAAATAAACAATATTTCCCGGCAGCTTACCGACAAGTGATCCGTCAAAATAACGCCCATGATTTTACACCTTATGATGTAACGATCATTACCCAGTTGTCAGGTGGAATGCTGCAGAAAGATATTCCGGCCTATTTGCAGGAAAAACAAATACGACCATCAGGGCTTAGCAGTATTGAAAAGCGGCTTAGTCAAATCAAAGAAGCGCTGGGATTTACCAAGAACGAACAATTAGTGGCCTATTGCAAGGACAAAGGGATTATTTAACCTAACGATAAACTATGATGGAAGGACAGCCTTATGGGCTGTCTTTTTTTATGCCAAAAGTGCAAACATCCTTTAACATTTCTTTAAGTCTTTTTTGTGTTTACGGTTTCCCGTAAGGAATTAGTGTTGTGTCGCTATAGTTTTGAAGCATAAACTCAAATCAATCACAATGGAATCCACCACAACCGGCGAAGTTACCTTTTACCAGGACCGCAGCGTGACCGTAACCCAATCTCGTTATATCACCAACTCAAAAACGTATGCCATGAGGAATATCTCCTCGGTGCATATTTTCGAGATCGTCAAAAGCCGAACGTTTCCTGTTTTATTGATCATTGTAGGCGGTTTAATGATGTGTGCAGATAGTGCGCGGGTCTTAGGTGCGGTGCTATTAGTTCTAGGCATCGCCTTATTGTTCGTCATTAAAAATGAGTTTGCTGTGCGCATCAGCACCAACTCCGGCGAGGCCAACAGTTTTATTTCTAAAGACCGCGCCTATATACAGACCATTGTTGACGCCTTAAACGAAGCAATTATTCATCGGGGATAAACAGTAACTGACCAGCGGCCATGAAACTAGGCATGATCGTGTTGTTTTTATTGATCAACAGCGCTTGCACGGAATCTACTCCGGTTTATATCTGTAGCAGTCCGCACGCGACGCGGTATCACTTCAGGGAAAATTGTCCGGGGCTCAGCAATTGTACCTATAGAAAAGTGAAAATTACGCTGGCAGAAGCAAAAAAACAGGGTAAGACACTTTGTCACTGGGAAGTTGATCGCCCCTAGCAGCTAAACAAAAAATAAGCTAATAAAGAATTTATATATGTCAGTAAGAATCACTTGCATCAGAAAAGACAATAGTCTCCACGATAACCCGTATGTCGCAATCAGTAGTATGAATTGGATCAACGAAGACACCCATGCTACAGGGAGCACCAGCCGGGAACAAATGTATGACTATGTGAAGGAGGGGGGCGAGGCCTACGTAAAAGATGCCGCGGGTAATAAAGCGAAACTGCTTGCCAAGATTACTGAAAAAGGTACCAAATATGTAAAAACTGTAGCCGACGAAGTGGCCTCAGACAATCTTTTAAAACTCCCGGAGTGTAAATAAACCTAAACCTTATCACAATTTACACTAAATGCTATGAGAAAATTGTACCAGCTCAGTTTATTCATCTGCCTGTTGACGCTTTACTCCACATTAATATCGTGTTTTTCTACGGATATAGATACAGATAGGGACGGAGTATTAGATGGCGCTGATAGCTGCAAGTTGGTTGCAGGCAGTAAGACCAATCATGGTTGCCCGGTGATTCCCAAAGTTAAAGGTATTCATCTTTACCTGGACAACTCCGCCAGCATGGGCGGTTATTACCAAGCCCAAACCGAATACAAAACAATTGTTTCGGACCTGGCGATGAAAATGAATGAGCAGATCCATCCAGTACAGATTTCCTTCATCGCAAAAGAGAATTTGCCTTATAAAAAAAGCATCTCGGATTTTACGAGTGACCTGGCCACTGCGCCAATGGCAGCCCAAAAAAGCTCTGAATTACATCGGATGATTCATGATATCGCAGCGCACTGCGCCAAAGATGAAGTGTCTTTATTGGTTTCAGACTGTATTCTATCGTTCCCTGATAGCGATATCAAAGTTAACCCCAATGTGAACGTACAAAATGCAGCCAGTACCCTCAAAAACAATATCTACCTCTCCTTCGCGGATCTACGCAAACAAGGTTTTGCGGCCAGCATTTACGGATTTAGGTCTAAGTTTTACGGGACCTATTATGATTACCAGAATAGTAAAACAAAGCTTAAGGGAACGATGCGCCCGTTTTACATCTGGGTAATTGCCAAGCAAGCGCTATTGCTACAATTTAATATGAAATTAGAGCAGATCGGTAGCTTCAAACCAGATCAAGCCCTGCATTTCGGTTTAGTTAACAGAGCGGTTACCAACTACAACATCCTGCCACAATTAACGCATGAGGGGGAATGGCTGAAGAGCACTCAAGGTATAAGTGATATTAGCCTAAATAAAGGACAATCGCTACAATTCGGATTAGTATTAAACTTGGATCAATTGCCGTCCTATGCTCGATCGTTATCCTATTTGCAGAAGAACCTAGTGGTTAACACTACCGGTTGTAGCGCCCAGCTCTCCTTTCAATCCAAGTCAACTGTTGACCAATCTAAACTGCGTTCCGATAGCCAGAAGGAGGCCTTCGCAGCTTGCACGCACGTCGCGGTGGTTCGTGTGACGGATATGCCTTTAACCAAAGCCAATATTCATTTCTATCTGCCCCTGAAATATGATACCTGGTACCAGGATTGGTCGACCATGGACGATCGGGCAGCTAAAGACCAGGTAGAAAGAACCTTCGCTTTGGAGCACCTGATCACTGGGGTGAAAGAAGCCTATGAATTGCCTAATACAAAATATATCGACTGTTCACTCTTATTGACTAAATAATGCAAACCTTATTTACGAGTATTTATGAATTTATCTGCGGTAAAAATCAAAATTATGATGAATACCGTGCGGAAATCTATCGAAATGTAGGATGGCTTTCCTTTATCGTCGCCTTGATCTTGGTCCTGTTGTTTTATTTAGCGCTTGGTCGCTGGCGCGGCGTCTGGTACACCCGCGTACATTGGGTAATTACTTTGGTGCTAGCGGCTGCTATCGGATTTGGCCTGGCCTTCGGCCTGGGGAAAGGTACGCTTGGTATTATCGACGCTTACCTCATGCAGTTCGCACTATTCAATGCAGTGATCATCGCCATTTACTTTATTGCATTTTCTCTATTGTTCAAGCGGTTTTCAATTTTCTCTAAAAGAACTCCTTTTTAATCACTATATGAGAGTATTTATTTTCGGCATCGGCGGCACGGGCTCCCGTGTACTCCGTTCGCTAACCATGTTATTGGCCAGCGGTGTAAAGTTTTCGCACCCCGACCTGACGATCGTCCCTATTATTATTGATACGGACGCCCATAATGGAGACACTGCCCGTACAAGAGATCTGCTCAGGGATTATTACACCATTAGGAAAACCTTTACAGACAAAAACACCACATCAAAAAGCGATAGCTTTTTTAATACCGAAATACGCTCGTTCAATCGCTTGGATGCCACATTGTCTGATGCGGCTGATTTGGACGTACAGTTCAATTTTCAAAATCAGGATAATACGTTTTCAAACTTTATAGGTTACAACGGTTTAAGCCAAGCCAATAAAGATCTCATCGAGCTCCTTTACAACGATTCGCTGGATGAACATCCAGAATTGCACCTGAATCTAAATGTTGGTTTTAAAGGTAATCCGAATATCGGCAGCGTGGTATTTAACGAACTCAAAGATTCCCCACAATTCAGGAACCTGGAAAGTGGCTACACACAAAACGATCGTATCTTTATTATCAGCTCTATTTTTGGCGGTACCGGAGCCTCCGGCTTTCCAACCTTGGTCAAATTGATCCGCGAATCAACGACCAACAGTAACTTGGCCAAAACAAAGATCGGCGCCATTACTGTTATGCCTTACTTCAATGTAGAGGCGGTAGAAACCAGTGCGATCAATTCTGCCATTTTTGACACGAAAACCAAAGCCGCTCTAGCTTTCTATGCAGAGGATGCACAAATAAAAACGATCAATGCATTATATTATATTGCAGATCCGAACCAATCAGGCACCCTGCCAAATGTGGAAGGCGGTCAGGAACAGGTGAATAACAGCCACCTGGTCGAATTGATCGCCGCAACGGCGGTGACCGACTTTATTCAAAAGAACGACGAAGATCTGAGTTATCCCCAATGTTTTGAATTTGGCGCAGAAAGCGGAGACAACCCTTTTAGTATTGCCCATTTTAGCAATGATACCAAACAACGCTATATCAAGCCATTGGTCGGTTTCGCTTATGCTGCTAAGATTGCAACAGATTTGGTGCCCACTTTTACGAAAGAAGCCTTTTATGGTCCTAAAGAGCTCAATGTGGAAGGTATGCTCGGTGACCCAACCGCTTACCGTAAACTGCTAGGCTTTTATTTACAGTTCAAGAACTGGAGTGGGCGTGAAATGTCCAGTAGCGATAATGGAAGAGCTTTTAATTCCTTTTATTTCGATTCCAGTAAAGACCTCAATCACCTGATACACGGGAAACCCATTAAAACAGACTGGCTATCAGCCGGGCTCAGCGAAAAAAAACTCAGTGATTGGTTTACCAAAACCGCTTTGGCCGAGCCTAAAGATCTGCGAACTACGGAAAAATACCTGAATACCCTTTATAAAACTGCGCAGGCTTGCCTGGATAAACTTGGTCAATTACCCTAATCAATCTTATTGCTATGCCATACATTTTTAGGTTCCATAAAGGGACGAATAATAATATCTATGACTGGAGGGCCTCTGATCGGATCAACGCCAGCCATCTACAGGATATCAACGAAAAGACCAATATTCTTTCTTCGTCTGCAGGTACTTCTATACCCACGCCGCTTGCACGCCTGTTTCTCTTTAAGACGGCGTTTGAGATCATGGCCGCGCAGATCCAAAAAAATTCGGTTGAGCCGGGGAGCATTTATGCCGGATTGGTATCCGAAACGTTGGACTTACTGGAGTTGTTGTATAAAAATGGCTCGGATAGTACCCGATTCCGCTATCAACGCTGGACATTTGAGAACAATGATGATGCTATCCATCATTTTGGTCAAAGCTCCGGACATCGGTTATTAGCAACCTCCTTTAGGCAAGCTGCCAGCCAATATCCTTTTCAAAAGAAAATCGAGCTTACACTGATTTACTTTAGAGAGGGCAGCAAAGAAGTGCTGATTGGAGGTACCTCGCCTTTCACCTTTGTATTTACGTCACCCAATTTTAAGCGGAAAATGCGTGATCGGGGATTCAAAGCAGTACAAGGCCTGGTGTCTGATGACATCCTGTTTGATTCTAAGTACTTGCAGTTGCACGAACGGGACCGTGCCTTTATCAAATACTTGGAGTCCCTTTCCCATACACCGGGAATTGGCGAGTCTTTTAAAGGGTTTTCGGCATATGTGACCAACACACGCAGTAGGTATGAACGCCAGTTTGATGGCTCGATACCCGCATTAACGGATATCAGGATCGGTGAGTCAGTGCTAATCGCCGATAACATTCCGCTTAAACAAGTTCAAGTAGCTGATTTGCGGGAAAAGATCAATGAATGTAGCGACTTTAAATTACAACTACCGGAAGACACACATTACCAAGAACCGCTAAAACCGTTGTTCTTATTACATAAAATGAGTATGAACGGCCAGTACTCATCGCCAACAAGTACCTGGTCTTCGATTACCCCGATATCGGAAATGGAATATCCGGAAAATACAATTGGCGAAATTGTTCATGAAAGAGAGCTGCCAGGACTATCTGGTATCAAATATCCGTTTTTTACTTCGTTTGATTTTTTTGAATCGGCGCTGATCAAATTACCAGGCTATTTGCTAAACGATGAGCGATTTCTGACCCTAAAAAATAACCAGGCTTTTGTTTATCCGATTAAACCCTTGTTTTTTCATTTATTTCCCGCGCACCGTATTAAAGAATACCTCAGTGTAGAAGAAGTAAATGGCGAAATAAAATTTACGTTAAAAATTCCGATTTACGGGCCGACCCAAGGATCGCGGGTCATTACGTGCAGCAAAACCTACCAAATGGACACGGAGATCGAGTATCATGGGATTTTGGGTATCTTTCCATTTACACGAACCGCTGATGAATCCTTATTGTTTATCAATCAATATACGGTGGCTTCCTATGAGAAAACCAATGCGATCAATCCATTAGAGGCTTTAAAGTTTTATAAAGCAGATGCCATCAGCTCCATTTCCCCAACGCCGGTACAACGCTCCAACTATAGTGACATCAATACCCGGACCGTGTATTATCAGTTGAATCGCTCATTCGACCTGATTCAGCTGAACTTTAAAAAGAATAATAACAAAGTAGGAGGGATCATTCTGCCGCTTTTTCGCCAGGTTCAAAATGGTGAAGCAGAATACATCTACGCCATTGACTTTGGTACTTCCAATACCCATGTAGAGTATGGCCGGGTACAAGATAAACGGATACAACGAGCGATGCCATTTGCTATCGAGGAAAACAAAATGCAAATGTTCCTGCTCAATAAGCCCAGTCCGTTTCAACAAAATGATGGAGACAGCTATTTAGATTATGAACGCAGCACTGGCCCAAGAATTGATAAGGCCAGACTGGTCACTATGCGTGAGTTTGTGCCTTTCCAAGTTGGGCCTCAAAAAAGTGCTTCCGTGCGGTTCCCTTTCCGCACCGCAACAAGTGAAAGTGCCAGCTTTGTTAATAATCCCAATAATGACCGACTGTTTTTGGACGCTAACATCGGTTTTCTGATAGACGAAGATCAAATGGCCGATCACGCGGCCTATAAGACCGATCTAAAATGGCTGCTCCAAAAATCCAGCAGCGATCCATTTAATGTCAACCGGGTGTCTTTGTTTGCCAGACAACTGCTGCTCATGATCCGGACAAAAGTGTTGTTGGAAGAAGCAAACGGCAATCTGAAAAAGCTAAAGATAATTTTGGCATTTCCGATCAGCATGGGGGAAACGCTGAAAAACAAACTGATCGAAATATTTGATAAACAGCGCCAGGAAGTCTTCGGAGCGACCGCACTGCCACTGGTCAATCCGGTGACAGAATCAATCGCACCCTACTATGAGCTGAAGTCAAAGAATGGTAATATTCAAAACGATAACTTCTGTAATATCGATATTGGTGGGGGAACAACTGATATTCTGCTAACCAGCACAACAGAGGGAAATAACCTTCATCAACTGAAATGCTATTGTTCATCCTTCCGTTTCGCTGGCCGTCAACTTTGGAGCAGCGGTATTGCTGAATACATCAACAGCAACAATGGCTTTATCGACTATTATAAGCGATTTATCCCAAATGTACAGGTAGATCAGGAAAGTGCCGGTAACTTGGATAAGCTACTTAATGGCTCGCATATTCGGACAGAAGATCTTGTGGGTTTGTTATTCAGTAGACCAGCTTATAAGTTCAAAGATATCTTTTCAGAGAAACCGGCTTTCCGAGTGGTGCCACTAATTCATTACGCAGCGATCTTATATTATATCAGTAAGTTATCAGCCTGGAAAAAAATAGCGCTGCCGCGTACGGTAAGTTTTTCTGGAAAAGGCAGTGAGTATCTCAACCTCATTTTTCCAGCTAGTGCTAACAATAACAACGCGGATCTAAAGGGCTTTACCCGTAAAATGCTTAGCATTTTTGCAGAGCAGGCAATACGGCCTGATTTTATTATCGAGAAAAGCAAAGAACCCAAAGTAATTACCGCTCGTGGTGCAGTTTACTATGCAGCCGAGGACGTACTTGATGAAGACAGTAATGATTGGGGAAATGCACCAGAAACGAGTTCAACCAATCACCAAAAAAAGCTCGTTAAGGAAAATGTGATTTATAAAGGGTTCAAAACATTTGCGTACGAGGATCAATCCATGATCTATGGGGACCTTATCAACGATGAGATCCTTTATCGCGACATCATCGATAACCTAAAAGATTTCTTCGAATTGCTATTTGGCGATACCGAATTGGTCGAAGGCATCAATCGTAAACTGGAGATCGCAAATTTCTCGCAATACAAACGTTTCTTTTTGCCCGTGAACCAGGATGTGTATGACACCGGGGTACTCCGTGATAGTTTCAAAACAACCTTAAGCAACGCTAATCCGGGAGATAAAGTAGACGATTCTCTCTTCTTTTTCCCTTTGAATTACGCACTCATCCAATTGTCCGAAGAAATCGCAAAGACCGCTCAATCCTAAACCAATGAAACGACCTATTGTAATTTTGTGGCTGCTACTAATGCCAGGCGTCTTGTGTGCACAGCCATTGATTCAAGCAGATGAAGCAGGCTTGATGCGCCAGCTTTTTGATAGCGTTAGTGGCTGGCTAATTTGTTTATCCCTAACGTTAGCTATCATAGCTATTTGTCTACAGCTCTTTCGGTCGCCTCGCGCTAGAACTAGTCAACGGAACGATTCCGGGGCAGAATTAAGGCAGCTGCAAAAAGAGATTATGCGCTTGCAAAATAAACTTGATGATCGGCCAACGATAAATGATCTCAATGGCCTCGCCGAACGCATTAAACTTGTAGAAGGAAAATATATTGAAAGAGACAGTTACTCCAGGGAGATCAGCTGGGAGCGGGACGATATCCAGCGGACCATTGCTGGGGAGCGTAGTACTACACCCGAAAAAACAGAAACTACGATTGTCTCCGATCAACCCCTATCCCAACAAGGGGCTTTTTATGCGAAAATGGCCGACTTGGAAAACGGCTTCAGCTCGAAGATCATCACTAGGCATCAGGATGGAGAGCAATTGTTTGAAATTTTTGAACAGGAAGACCGAGCGATCTATAAAATAACGAACGATATCGATGCACAACGTTATGCGCTGGCGGAGCCTGGCATGTTAAGCAGAGCGTGTGAATTATTAAACCAGCCGTTCAAAGGTTGCCGGATCGAAATGAAAAAGGAGGGTATTTTAACTAAGGCCGGTGATCAGTGGCATATACAATTAAAGGCAAAAATCGAATTCAAATAGGTGGAACGCACGATCATTATATTGTTAGTGGAACAGGTCAAGGAGCATCTAAAAATGCTTCCGATCAAGGATCGCGTGCGCGAATCGATCTATAATCATTTTTTGCCACAATGTGATCAGTTTGGGCTTTCTGAAGAGGACTTTTACAAGCTCGTTCTAAAACCTGCATTTCGCGAAGCCGACCCGGCCCCCGAAGAAGACCCTGATCCGCCCAATTCCAAAGGTACTTCCGTAAAGCTGTTTGGAACGACAATACATAGTCTCAAACGTTTGGGAGAGGTGCTGTTCGAAGATCCTGTTCGTCAGCAAATTTATCTAGAGGATAGTACGTTGTTAAAAGCGCACGTTGATCAACTGGCAGATGCAGACACTGCGATTGCTTTTGCCCTGTTGTATAAGTCAGAAGCGGACATTGAAAAACGCTACCTCAAAATTTGTTACCGGCTAAATCCGGGCTTACCTTATCGCATTAAAAATCAGTTGTTTGGTCAACTGCCAGATTTGATTGATGCTGCCTTCGCAGAAAAGGCATTGATGGATCAACTTTACGCGGATTTTGGACAAGGAAGACTGCACCTTTGGTTACATGAGCGTGATCCCCAGGACTATCCAGTTATTCCTGTCGAAAAGAAAGCAGCAGCATTCCTCACCTTTATCTATAACGTAAACTCGGCGTTTCCATTTGCGATTTCCGGTGAGTTTTTTTATTCACCCATCGAATTGGTTGCTAAGGCACAAAAGGATTTGAGTTTCTGGCCAAAACTACTCACCCAGTGCGCGACTGGCCATTTATTTATCTGGTTTAAAGCACAAGGATACCCCGGTTGGCAAGACGCGTTTCAAAAGAATATAAATCGCATCAAATGGAAAAAAGCAGGGGAGGATAACCATAAAGATTATACACTGATCCAGCAACTGTTATTGCTAATTGATCCGGACACCATATGTCCGCAGTTGGCGTTCAACGAAACAAAAGTGGAACTGTTGGCTTTGCCTGCCACTCAAACCGTTGAAGTAATCCTCAACGTTCGTCTGAAAACTTTGGGTTACGTGAAAGCACAAATACAGCTAGAATCAGAGCAGCCAGGGATCACTTTAGATCAATCACAGATCATCTTGTTTGATCTGACCGGGCAAAACAGTACGTCGCTGACCTTACGCATAGACCCCCTGAAGTTTGGAAAGAACGTTCTTCATCAGACATCCTTGCAACTCGTAACCGATTATGAGAACATCAGTTTGCCGGTGTCGATCAACGTGGTCTTCCCGATACGTAGTTACGTGCTTTATTTGTTAAAATATGCAGCTTTTGGTGCTTTATTTTTTGGTGTTATGCGTTGGTTGATCGCTGCAGGAAGGGGTACAAGCAAGGGGCTGCCCTCTGCTATTATCAATCAACAAGTCGGCCGTTCCTTGCCCGATAACTGGCCCTTGTTTTACTGGGTTTTCTTATTAATGCTACTTAGCTTATTGGGCTCATTTTTATGGATTAAAAAGGCAGAGAAAATATGAAAACAACAACGTCTGCCGCTATAAACAAATCATCTGTGACCGACACCACCACCGTAAAGCCATTTTGGGTGCTGCTTGGCCTTTTTATTTTTATCTTTTCTGTGCTGGGTTATCAGCTCATGGCCGCAGGAAGTTATAATTTCTTTGTCTGGGGAGATCACCTTTTGGGAGCTGACCTGGGTAATCCGCCTGTCGTCATGTGGCTATTAGCCGGCGCATTTTTAGGTGCGGGCGCTGGCGCATTAGTGATCTGGAGAAAATACCAAGTATCTCTAAAATGGTGTTTGGCCACCGTGTTACCGGTTATGCTGTTATTTTTTATTTTGGAACTAGTCGCTAGTCCTTTAACTACGGTCGAACCAAGGTCATTGCCAATAGCCAAAGACACGACTACCACTACGACGAGTCCTACCCAAGCATATTCCGCGCCTATCATCAGGTCACATCATAGGCCAAAACATGTTCCACCAGCGCCGCCTGTTAAGCCCGTCGAACCGCCAGAAGATGCTTGTGCTGTACAACTGGCCGATATCAATATCAATGCACGGACAGACAGCGTACAGGTTTATTACCGAATCGCTATGCAAAGGGACGGGGCCTGGAGTGCTTGGCGATCCAAATTTATCCCTCAGCAAGGTCAATTCAGGCTTACTGAGGACGGACCGGTCAAAGCAAACAGGATACAATATTACTATGAAATCAAATCGGTACTAAGCCGTTCGGCACAAAATCCTTATACCCGAATGCTTTGTGACGGGCAACTAGTTATCGACACCTATTAGCACCTTATCTTATGAAAACTTGTTTTAGTTATCGCTATCTCGGCTATATCCTTACCCTTGGCTGCCTTTGTTTTTTACTGCCTGCTCACGCACAGTTGAATTGGAAATCGAAAGGACCGCTTTATGAAGATCCCTATATTACCGTAGAGATCGAATATGCTTTGAACGAAGATCCTTGTATCGCCGGCGCCCAACCTTCTCAATTCCGTTACCGGATCACTAAGCTCAAGCCGCATGGAGAATACTTTATTAACTGGCACTTTGATTATTTTAATTGCGAACACCAGCTTAAAACCCATCTAACGAGCTTAAAGATCGACCGTAATACACGAGTAGGTTATACGCAGACCGATAATAGCAATATTTTTTTTGCATTGCAACTGGCCAATAGCGCTAATGATGTGAACAGGGCATTGCACCTACCGGAAGTTGGCAATTATGAGCCAAAGGCGTCCTTTTCACTGGTACCCAAAGAGATCACTGGAACCTTCAACATCAACCGAGGGGATAAAACAACTTTAAATCTGAATGGTGGGTATCTTGCCGGTAGCACCGTTTGGCGATGGTACGAGGGAGATTGTGTCGGTAAATTTATCGGAGTCGGAAGAACGTTAAACATTCAGCCGGACCATACCACTACTTACGCTGTAAGAGGTGAAGGCGAATACCCAACATCATGTATAACAGTTACCGTAAACGTAGCAGACATAAGTGTGATGCCTAGTGGTATTGAGGGCCGTCAACAGATTTGTAATGGTGAAAAAAACATTAAGCTTAGCGTAGCCGGCGGACAGTTAGCTAAAGGAGACCAATGGCGATGGTACCAAGACCGATGTGATGGCACTGCAATTGGTACAGGGCCTAGCATCGACGTTAGCCCGTTGCAGACGACCCGTTATTTTGTGAGGGCTGAAGGGCCGCAGGGTCATTCGGAATGCCAGTCGCATGAAATACAAGTCGCTGGTAAATCTAAATCTGCCGATTGGGTAGATGGAGCTGAGCGTGTTAGTTACGGTCAATCAGTGACCTTAAGTGTTCATGGTGGTGCATTGGCCTCGGACGCCCAGTGGGTTTGGTATACCGGGAGCATCGGTCACCAAACAATGGTTGGCCGTGGTAGCACGTTTACGGTTGTCTCGGCAATTGCTGATGAAACTTATTACGTTAGGGCAGAAGGCAATTGCGATCGGTCTGCCTTTGTTAGTAAAACGGTTCGTGTATCTGGCGCCCGCTCTGCTCATTACAATGGAAATTCTACAATTAAACTAACGACCATATTTTTTATCAATGGTGGCGTCGTTGCTAATGATCCCCAACGGCTCGATAACTTAAAAAACTATGTCATTACCCTGGGCGGTGGCAAACGTATCGGCTGGTTTGTACGGGCGAAGATCGCAGGCGATCAGACGAAAGCTAATTATGAAACCAGTGACCCTCACATTGCCAACTACCCATCAACTGGTTATTACCGCTACAATGGACAAAGTATTGCCAAAAGAGCAGCTTACACAGGAGGCGTCTACCTTGGCGGTAAGCACGTGGCTATTTATTTAGGCGGAGGCTACGGTACCCGAGAACTCATTTATGGCATTGGTCGGTATCTGTATGACAGCCCTTATTCCTATCAGTCTGATTGGGTCAAATACCAAGGTTACAGTTATACCGGAGCAGAGTTTGAAGCCGGCCTGATGTTAAAAGTCGGAGCGGTCAACATAATGGGAGGTGCCAGTTCCATTGAAGGCAAATATACCGACTATAATTTAGGCATAGGCATCAATTTTTAAGCTATGAAAATCAACATCAAAATCTGGGCTGGTTTAGTAATGATCATAGGTGTTTGCACCAGCTGTTCCAAAGATCCACTGGTACCAGTTAATATATCCAGTCAACTGATTGTGAACACCCAACCCATTTCCAATATTGGCCAGAATAGTGCTGCAACGGGAGTACAAATCACTGGCGGTTTTGCGAGTGACATCATCGATAAAGGGATCTGCTGGGCAACCACAACTAAACCGCAAACTTCGCAGAACAAGCAATCTGGTGGAGCAGGCAGTGGCTTGACTAGCTTAAATATATCTGGCCTGACACCGGGTATTACCTATTACGTACGCGGCTATGTGGTCACCAAAAACGAAACCATTTACGGCGACCAACAGCAATTCACTACGATGGGTTATCTGGCGGCAACGCTCACCACCACATCGATCAGCGGCATTACACAAACCGCCGCGCAAAGCGGCGGGAATGTTACCGCCATGGGAGGCGGAACAGTTACCGCAAAAGGAATATGTTGGAATACGACAGGAACGCCGACCATCAGCAATATTAGGACCAACGATGGTTCTGGATTAGGCGCTTACACCAGCAGTATCACCAGTTTGACGCCAGGCACCACCTATTATGTTCGTGCCTATGCCACCAATCAAGCGGGTACTACTTATGGTTCGCAGGTAAGTTTTACGACGGTAGCCATCATGCTTCCTTCGGTATCGGCGACCTCCATTACCTCGATAGCGCAAACTTATGCGATCGCATCGGCCAGCACCACTGCAGATGGCGGAGGTACCATATCTGCCAAAGGGTTTTGCTGGAGCATGGTCACAAACCCCACAATCAGCAATGCCCATGTTATTTACGGCAGCGGTTTAGGCAGCTATGGCAGTCAACTGAGTACATTGAGCCCAGGAACCACTTATTATGTTCGTGCTTATGCCACCAACCAGGCTGGAACGGCCTACGGCATACAAATTAGTTTTACCACAAGCCCCGTACAGCTAGCGACGATAGGAAGTTTAACCATATCCACTATAACCAAAAATTCGGCCTTTGCATCCTGTAGTGTTACTGCTGACGGTGGCGGCACTATTACCAGTCGTGGAATATGCTGGAGTACCAGCAGTAGTCCTACTCTTTCAAATGGCGGCTTTTTCACCAGCGGCACGGGAACTGGAACGCTTTCGGGTACGATGTCGGTTCTTAACAGCGGCGTCACCTACTACGCTAGGGGTTATGCCATAAATGCTGCTGGCACCGCCTATGGCCCAGTCTATTCATTTAAAACCTTGTAAATCCAAAATTAAGGCCTTAATTAAATGTAAAGAATGTTCCAAAGACGTCATCAGAAGCTGATAAATGTCCTCATTGCGGTATCAACATTTCCACGGCAATCCGCTGTAAAAACTGCAATTCCAACAATGTAGAGCGGGTCAGCAATGCCAGTAAAGTCGGCAGCGCACTCATGTGGGGCGTTTTTGCCGCCGGTAAAATGTCAAAAAACTATAAATGCCGTGACTGCAAAGTAAGTTGGTAGCCGGTTACGGTTTCCCGGAAAAAACGCTGATAAACCCATAGTAATTTTGATTCTAATCAATTACTAGAAGCAAATCACAATGGATTTTAAAGACCAAATCTTACAACTGGCATCACGCATTGAAAAGTTGCTTCCACAGATCAAAACTGAGGAAGCAACAAAAAACGCACTTATACTACCGTTTATTCAGGTACTGGGATATGACGTATTCAACCCTTTCGAAGTAAACCCCGAATTCATTGCCGACATCGGTATCAAAAAAGGAGAGAAGGTTGACTACGCTATTTTGAAAGATGAAGAGCCTATGATCCTCATCGAGTGCAAACATCATCTCGAAAAACTGGATCCCCACAATTCTCAACTATTTCGTTACTTCCATACGACCAAGGCCAAATTTGGTCTGTTGACCAATGGATTGACCTATCGCTTTTACACAGATCTCGATGAAAAGAACAAGATGGACAGTACGCCCTTTTTTGAATTCACGATAACAGAAATCAAAGAAACCGAGATCGCCGAACTCAAGAAGTTCCATAAATCTTATTTCGATGTAGAAAACATCACTAACACGGCCAGTGAGCTCAAATATCTCAATGAATTAAAAGTGCTACTGAACAAAGAAATGATCACCCCATCAGATAATTTCGTTTCTTTCTTCACCAAGCAAGTGTATTCAGGCGTGCTAACTGCCAAAGTCAAAGAACAGTTTGCCCCAATCATCAAACGATCATTCAATTTGCTAATCAGCGACGCTATTAACGAGCGTTTGAAATCCGCGCTTAACCAGGAAAAACAATTAGAAGTCGCCGAAGCCGATAAAATTGAAGAAGCCGCCAACACACCACAGGGGCCGGGTATCGTCACCACAGTACAGGAATTGGAGGGCTTTTATATCATCAAATCACTTTTACGCCAGCATATCGACGCCAAACGCATTACCTACCGAGACGCTTTATCCTACTTTGCTATCCTCCTCGACGATAATAACCGCAAAACCATCTGCCGCCTCTATCTCGACGGTAGTAAAAACTACTTGGCGGTCCTAGACGAAACGAAAAAAGAAGTTCGGCATGAAATTAAATCGCTCGACGGGATCTATCAATTGGGTGATTTGCTATTAGAAGTTATTGGTCGTCTAGAAAAAGTTAAAAGCTGATCAAATTGCCTTACGATTTATCGTAAGGCAATTTGAATTGATGAGATTTTAAACCATATTTCCTGTTTAAGCAGCTTTTAAACAGGAAGTATAACCATTCAGCCCATATATTATGATTATCAAAAATGTAACAATTAAGCAGCTAGCAGAATTCAGAAGATTGTCAGATCGGCGCAGGCAGAGTTTTGCTCGGCAAATACAAACTACACCAGCAATGAGTTCCGGTGATGGCGGCGGCGATTACTGGATCTCAAGTTCAAGCGCGATAAGCAACGCCTTTAAATTACAGAATAATCAATTTATTGCAGATAAAATTAGTCAGTTGAATGACAGCTATAAGGCAGCAGATCACATGGGTTCCAAAATTATGTATAAGCGAAATTTGGAGATTTTACACCTATATGAATATTTTAATCTCTCCGCGTGGGCTCCGGCTACTGC
The DNA here is from genome assembly GCF_041080815.1 of Mucilaginibacter yixingensis. Classification (NCBI taxonomy): domain Bacteria; kingdom Pseudomonadati; phylum Bacteroidota; class Sphingobacteriia; order Sphingobacteriales; family Sphingobacteriaceae; genus Mucilaginibacter; species Mucilaginibacter yixingensis. The sequence goes on from NZ_CP160205.1 coordinate 558,782, forward strand.
ATTAACCTACCTGACAAGGCCCAAAGTCACGTTGATTAAACAAAATGTACCGTTACAGATACTTCCGCAGCTTGTTTTTAGCTTTGAGCAAAATGGTGAGGCGATGCTGGGCGGGGCTTGGTTCGTGACTTGGCTTGAAAAGTTTAATATTGGAGATCTGGGGATGTATACAGAAGCATTATTTGAATATCTGATGCTGGTCTATGGTCGCGACCATCAAATAGACCCACAATTTTGCTTTACTGCTGATCTTATTGAGCGAACGGTCGTTAGTTATGATCAGCTTCAAAATGGAGCAGTGTCCGCAGTATTGTCGCCAACATTAGACGAATTGAATGCATTGATTTGACCATTAAAAAGCGCAATCGTAATTCTCGCTTGATAATACAAAAACACTTTATCTGCTTGGGTCAACTGCTCATGTCGCAAGAGATAGTTTTATAATTACAAATCAATAAGTTCTTGTGGCTCTGTTTTCGGTCGCCATTTAGGGTACCAACAGAAATTAATATATTTACAGCTTACTAAACCTTCTCCGAATTATGCCTTTCAAACACTTTTTAAACACTTCACTCAAGTTTGAGCGAACACATCAGTTGATTCTGCAGTGCCTTTTTAATGATGCTTTATTTTTAAAAGCCGCAACCGGCCTGGAAGTGGAAAATCCCCAGGTAGTTTTAGAGCCTGTAAAAAGTCTTTTTGATATTGGTATTCTAGATCCTGACGGTAACATGATCTGTCTGATTGAGTTAAAGATGTGGTCCAACTTATCGAACGCTCAACTCGAAAGGCAACGGAGGTATTTGGAACTCACACAATGTCCTGGTGTGCATATTTTATTGGGTGCCTCGGACCTCCAGTTTTACCGTGATGAAAGTTATGATGACATTGCTGAATTCTCTGATCAGCGCAGCTGTAAGGTTGGGTACAAAGAACTAATCTCAATACTGGAAAGATTCGCAAGTCTAAGTCCAGCAGGTGCTCCTATAACTATCATCGCAGAGGATTATAAAGAAGCTTTACAAAAGCAGGAGAAATATATCAACGACGCATGGCTGGATAGTTCAGCTAGCCTACACTTGCGCAGTTACTCGGCCTATAGCAAGATCCGCAAATATCTGATTAATGAAGCTTTTTATATTTATTCTGTCAATAATCCTGGTGGCACCGCACATATCCTGAATGACGACCGTTCATGGACGGAATTTCTTTATCAAGGGCATAAATTTAAAATGTATCAGGAAATACTTGACTTAAAGCTGATGATCAGGATAGAGAGCTTTGGGGCGCCTAATGCAGTAAAAACTTCGCTAAAACAAAGGGTGATACAACTACTTCAGCAGAAAGATCCCAACCAAATATCCTGGTCGTTTAGCAGTCGTACCAGTAAATATCACAAGATCGCGATTTATCATCCCGTAATGAAAACAGAAGTTGACTGCGAACAAGTCGCAACTATTATGCGCTCATTGAACGCCATTATCAAAGATATCGTTCGGATTGTTGAAGATAATAAGACCGAACTGGAAGTTGCAGAATAACTGCCTATATCAGTACATTGAAAGCCGAAAGGCTGCGCAGTTAACTGTGACAATCTGTGCTTCGGTAATAATAGAGTTCTTCATTGTTGACTGTTTAAAGTTAAGACTTTTCGCCCTTTAAGAAGTCCGACTTTTAGGAGGGGTTACAATCCGATTCGATATAGAGATGAGGCCATAAATTATATTAAGGAAAAACATAGCTTAGAAGATAAGATCATTGCAATGTGTTCAATGACGAGTTTGCCCACAAATCAGTACATTGATCTTCTGAATAGCTACTATGCTTTATTCCGGGATCATAAAATCAGCGAATCTTTACTTAATAGAGGTTTATTCAACGAATTTGATACCCAATATAAAGTGGCCAAGCTATATAACGACCCGTCATTACGTAAACTTCTAAAGAAGATGCTGAATGATGACTCTTTGTCTAAAGCGTTTAGAATGGACATACGTAATGAAATATTAAATGGAAGATGGCTGCATGATTTACAAAGAACAGGACACTTGAAATGATAATTTTGCGATTAATGCATACACTATTTCGAGGTTGTAAAGGGAGAGATAAATACTACCACATCAATGGCAACTGATGCACCAAATATAAAAGTAACTTTATCCCATACTGTTGTAGGTGAATATAATAGTAATTCTGGGATTCGGATCGCAATTAGCGCAATCTTTAAAAAAGCGCATTCCTACTATGTTTTCGCGAACTTTTTTATTTGACTGAGATTCGGATTGCGATTAGTGTAGAGTTGTTATCCTCTTATAATAATGATAATTAAAAGGTCTTTTAATAATGTTACCGGGCAACCAAAGCTTTCGTTAGAAAGCTCGATGTTATGATTCGATGTTTTTAATTACTAATTTTTTTAGTATTTTTAAACATGGAACCAAAACAAATCGCCTGGCTCACCGGCCTGGCCGGGTTAGCCGGTGCTTTACTGACACAGCTGATGTCAGGCCTGTTCAGCTATATGAATGACCGCCGCAGGCAACGACTGGATCTGCAAAGGGATTACCGGAACAAAAGGACCGAAATCGGCGAGAACTTTTATTTTATGAATGGTGAACTGATGGCCATGATCAAAAAGAATATTGCCTACTGGCATACGCGCCTGCATTACCGGAGTGATGTTACGCTTAGTTTTTTACAGCAGGAAATGGATCGTTTGGATGCTTACCAGACCAAACTCCAGAATGAAAACTGGAAGTATAACCTGATCGGGATCTATTTTGATACGCCCTTACAGTTTTGGCGAAATGCTCGAGGACAATAAGCGTTCGCATGAGCTATACCTGAAGGTGCTGGATCAGTCAGAAATTATCAGGCGTACTTTACCTCAAGAAAGGGATGATCTCTACCCGGAGTATCAGGCGGCTTTGAAACTGTTGTGTGAACATTATCAAATGATCTATGAACGAATGGGAAGCAATATGAGCGCGGTAAAAGGGGCGTTGGTTGCTGGGTTTGAAATGTAAATAATTGTATATCAAAATATTGATTTGTTTTGGTGTTTCCCCATGATTACATTGTTAGCAACATTTGCTTATTCTCTTTTCCATGAAGATCACCAGAGAAAAAAGACAATATCCGCCAATATTATATTGATGGAAACCGGGATACTAAACACTGTTTTGTATTAAAGCAAGCCATGTTTCGACTTTGTCAAAACGGCTTGCCGGTATACCCGGACCCGATATGCCTCACTTTGTTCAGCATAATTTTTTATTTTCTTTTATAAATTACTTATATTTGAGTTCCGTCAGTGGGCACCCCCTAATTTGTATTTGGCTACTCTGACAAATGATTGTACCTTTTGTACGGTCATCTAAATGCGGCCCGTGCGTCCGCAGTGTCCCTTTGGGGCATTCCGAGAGGTCGTTTCAGTTGCTTCGACCCACTTCAACGTAAATTTCCTTTTTATCGATGGCCAGACCCAAGGTTTCGTCAGCGGATAAACGCTCTACCAGATTCATGTTACAACTGAAGCTGGCAGAAAAGAAAAAAATAGACGAGGCTGCCTCCGCCTGCGGCCTGCGCTCTGCCGTATGGGCACGTGAAAAAATCCTTAAAGGCCGTTTCCCGGAACCCAAAGCCGCACGGTTAGATCTTTATACTTATACCGAACTGAAAAAGATCGGGGTTAACCTCAATCAACTGACACGGCTGGCGAACGGTGGCCATTTATCCCCGCAACTCATCGGGACGCTCGTCCGGCTGGAACAAAAGCTGGACGCCATCACCGCAAAGCTCGTATATGATCGCTAGTCAACGTATCGGTAAAAGCTTTCTTGGCGCATTGAACTATAATGTGAAGAAGCTTCATAAGGCAGCTCATGAGCGGGCCGAGCTACTTGGCACCAACTTTTCTTCAGTTGCGGTAAAGAACATATTGCGGGAGGTTGATCTAATGCGGCAGCTCCGGCCTCAGCTAGGCAGGTATGTATACCACACCAGCCTTAACTTTTCCGCCGCAGATATCAGCAATCTGACCAATGAAAAACTATTGGACATTGCGCTGGACTATCTGACGGGAATGGGATTCACTAACAATCAGTACCTGATATTCCGGCATTATGATGCCGGGCACCCCCACATTCATCTATTGGCTAACCGGATCTGTTTTGATGGCAGTGTCGTGTCTGACAGCAATAATTACAATCGGAGCGAAAAATTGGTAAGAGCACTGGAATATCGCTATAACCTCACACCTGTAGGACAGAGTAACTATGTAGTGAAGGAGCGTAATAACCATGTAAATAAGTATCGGAGTAATACGGTAACCGGTGAACCAGGCACCTCCATAACTAATGAGCTGGATAATTATGTAACCAGGAATCAGCCTAACAATATAACAGCAGAGCGGAATAACCCTGTAAATATGTATCGGAGTAACACAGAAACCGATAAGCCACGTAATCCGATAACTAATAAACGGGGTAGCGGTGTAACAAGCAATCAGCCTAACAATATAACAACCGAGCGGAACAACCAGCAAAATAAATATCTCGGTACTCCTGAAAATGAGGGGAGAAGTAACCCTATAATTGGCCATCAAAGTAACCCTATGATGGAGAACTCTTATAACCAGGTAACGATAGAACGGAATAACTACCGATCTCTCCGCGCACCCAAAAAAGGTGAGATTGAAATGTCTATCCGCATGGGCAAACCATCGGATAAAATGCTTTTGCAGGAAAAACTGGCGCTTATCCTGAAAAGCCAAAGCCTGAGTATGCAGGATTTCATCCAGCAATGCGAAATGAAAGGTGTTTTGCTATTATTCAACCAGGCCTCCACGGGCAGGGTCAGCGGCATAACCTATTTCCATGAAGGCTTTAAGGCAAAAGGCCAGGCACTGGGTGAACGGTTCAAATGGATGGAGATCGTCAAACAATTGGATTATGAGCAAAACAGAGACAGCGAGGCAATTAGCGAAACAAATCGCCGGACAAGGCAGCGCTACGGGCTACTCGACCAGGCGGGAGCAATTACTATCCCAGGAAGAAGCGGAGAAAGAAATGCTGAACCTGTTTCAGGCAAGCGCAAAGATGTTACAGGACCTGAATTTGATCAGGAGCATGGTCCAACGGCAGGAATCACGGCAGACCAGCTCACAGCAAAAGCAGCAGATGCTTTGGATAGTAATGTTATTACTGTTGCTGATTCAAATAATTACGATGGCAGTTACGATCAACATCTGCATATCTCGATAGCAGAGGATATCGATGACGAAGCCATCAATGGGAGAAACAGGAGACGCCAGCAGAGAGCCAGAACGAACACCCGTTAATTTTTTAATAATGAAACAAATCGTCACCCCCAAAGGATCAGGCCGAAGCCCATGAGTGAAAGCTACAGTTAATTTGTAAACCATTGATTAATTTATTATATTCAGGAAAGTATTTATACTATGAAAACGCTGATTTTCTTCGTGATTACCACTGTTGTATCCTATGGCGTTATGATGTCTGCCATCTACAAAGGCACCGATATGGATATCGTAAAACATGGGGTAATTGCCTTTACGATTTGGGGCGTTTGCCTGGTGTATCTAAACAGACGCATGCGGAAAAGGTCGCCCCGTGAAGAGAATGAGCAAATGCTCAATGTTTATCTTCGGGATCGCCTTAAACGCAGGCTGTAGACTTTCCGGGCCGGTTAATCTGTCGGCTACTAAGTTTCTGGCAAAAACCGGAAGCTAATACCCTGAGTCAATTCTACAGGGGCGTTAACATTTAACTTTTATCGTATGCGACGTTTACTTGTTAAAACAGGCATTTTCGTATGGTTCATAGCAACCAATGTCATTTCAGCTGCAGCCATTGAGGCCGCCATTCATTTTCATCGGTACAGGTTCGGTTATATCAGTTTAGCAATTGGGCTTTTTGCTCTTTATGCAGGAGGCTGGTATTACCGGATCAAGGGCGATCCCCGGAGAGGAGCCACCGAGTCGGTTATTCGCTATTACTGGCGAACTCGTTTGTCGAAGGGGGCTTTCTGAGTATATATCGGAAACCTTAGACGAATAGCAAAGCAAGAGCTTTGAATCAGGTAGCCGGCACGAATTCCGGCTACTTCAATTACAAAAAAACTTCAGGAATGAAAAAGTTAGTATTAACACTGATTTTATCACTTTGCACCATCTGCGTATTTGCGCAGGATGAGAGTGCGGCTGGACAAACTTTCAAAATGATCCAGGGGGCCGGCGTATATGACGATGGTATGATGGGTATGCTAGCCGGTTTGAGAGATTTTATCTGGAACGGATGGTCCGATTTTATAGGCGATGCCAAAGCCCTCGCCGCGATTTTCACCATTGTTTTTTTTGCTATTAAATCCTATGAGATGATGGTTGGGGACAAACAGCTGGAGATCATGCCGCTGTTACGTCCTTTTGGCCTGGCGATGATCATCCTATGGTGGAATGTATTTGTTAGAATGATTGCCTTTCCCTGTGACTTAATCCAGCAACAATCACAGGATAAATGGAAGGAGGCGCAGGTTGCTGCTGACGATCTGCGCGTAAAGCGGGCAGAGCTCCAGCAAGAAATGGCGGACAGTCTTTACAATTTCCAGGCGCAAACGCAGGTCGCAGAGAAAGAGTCTGACACCTGGTATGGCGAAGCCTGGGATGCGGTTACCAGTACGGTTAAGCAGGGGATTTCTACCGTTGTTACCCCGTTACTCGAAATGAAGCAGCGACTGCAGATCAGTTTGCAATTACTTATCACGCAGCTATTAGAATTGCTTGCGATCTGGATACTCAGGATAGCAACTTATTTTGTGCTCTTTCTACAAGTGTTCTATTCCAGCGTTTTAGTGATCCTCGGGCCTTTTGCTGTTGCGGTCAGCATCCTGCCTGCCTTCCGGGATAGTTTTTCGACATGGATAGCTCGTTTTATTTCGGTCAATCTGTACGGAGCTATCGCATTTTTAATCATGTGGTTGTCGGCCTATATCCAGCAATATGCGATGACAGCTGAGATCAGCCGTTATCAGGAAATTCTACATGGTGGGGTAACAGCCAATAAAATGGCCGAGATTACCGTATTTGCATCTAATGGCATATTAAGCTTTGGAACCGTGATCATTACTTTTTTGGTCGGCGCTATTGCGATGTTTACTGTACCAAGTATTTCGACCTGGATAGTTTCAACCTCGGGCGTAGGTTCTGCCACGAGCTCGTTCGGTAGAAATGCTGCCGCCGCTGCTTCATTGGGAAAAAAGGTGGTTAGTGGTATGTTTTGAGATGTTGATAGATGGAAGATTCGTAGAGAAGCCGCCTTGTGCGGCTTTTCTTATAAGTAACAGTCTTACTTATGAGCATTAAGTTCTCCCGGTAGTGGTTGCTCAGGAAAGAAGTCCTTAATTGAACATTGGAGTATTTCAGCGATCTTATTAAGGTGGTTAATATTATATTTTTCTGCGCGGTTTGTGGTTTCAACTTTGCTTACAAATTTTTCATTTAACCCCATCATTATCGATAGTTTGTCCTGCGAGATATTCTTGCTGATCCTTTTGAGCTTGACCTGCTCAATGACATATTGTTCTATGTGTGTTAGCTCTCGCATTAGATAGAGCAATAACACAATTAATATAAAAATAATTAGGGGTATATATACCACTATTCGTTTTTCTTTTTTAGATTTGATGTAGTTGAAAATGCGACTTATGGGTTTTGATTTCACTACTAAAGAAGGCAACAACGGTCATTTTTATGACGGGGATTTCGTCAGGCACTACGCTGTGATGAAAGACAAAGCCATCTCGTTTGGGCTCATGCTTTTAAATGACACCTTTACTGTCGAGACCATTGTGCAGGACGCTTTGCTTAAACTATGGAACTTCAGAGATACAATCACCAGCATTGAACATGCAGAACGCTTCGTAAAGCAAAATGTAAAGTGGGGGTGCTATAGCTATTTTCGACAACCCGCAAGCCGCTTTCAAAGACAAATGGTACGTCTTGATGATTTTGAACGGAGTGATAATATCTCACACCTTGCTGATAGTAATGATTTGTTTTTCGAGGACGATGTTGAGTTATCGGATAAGCGCTTAAAGTCAGCAAGAGAAGCAATTAGCTTTCTATTTGCAGGTCGCTTAAAAGAAGTGATCGAACTATATTTTATAGAAGGACAAAGTTCAAAACAGATCGCCTCACGCTACAGCCTATCTGTTAGGACAGTAAACTTGTTACTCGACAAAGGTAAGGCCAAGCCTAGAGCAATGCTTGTAACGTCAGCCGAATGTTTTGATAAGCCTAGGCTCCAGGCATCAGTTTCGCTCCCAAAACAAGAAATACAATTCACCCGCATCGATGGCCTTACCTTTGACCAATCCCGTATCTACCACCTACGGACGGTTGATAAATGTGCTTTTGAGCAAATAGCAGCGACCTTAGCGTTATCGCTGAATTCTGTACAGCAGGAGTACGTCCGAGCCTGGAAAATTGTTAGTAGAAAGCAGCAGGACAAGCGCCGTGGTCGCAGGACAGCTAATAGTTTTTCCGACTTGCCGGTTACTTTAATTGCATGATATGGCAGCACCATTACATTTTACCCGTAAAGTGCAGATACTTGTCAATAGCACAGACAAGGACTTCGTATATGCGACTATTGGTAAGCTCATGGAATGGCAAGGTCTCTGCCGTCGGTGCGCCAACCTCATCTATACCCATCAATTTGTCCAGGAGCAAATAAAAGATATGGTTTATTTGACAGAAGGTATACGATTGAAGGTTGCAGATCACAATAAAGACACGGACGGTATGCTGGTTTCCTCGCGAACCAACTCGACTTATAAAATTCTGACTGCTAAGTTTAAAGGCGAATTGCCCAGCAGTATTTATAATAACCTGAATAATCAGTTAGCCGCGACTTTTATGCAGGAAAAAGCACTTTACTATACTGGTGAACGATCTATAAAGAATTTCAGGCGTTCAATAGCAATGCCATTCAGTGCTGAATGTATCCGGCAACTTAATGAAAACCATGAAGCGAGGTACTTTGCATTTACGCTATTCGGCATTCCCTTTAAAACTTACCTCGGTTCAGGTTATGACGATAAGCGGGATCTGCTGCGAGAGGTGGCTTCAGGGACGCTAAAGATGGCGACCAGCTATTTGAAAGTCGAACAAAGGAAAGTTTTTCTGTTGGCGACCTTCGTTCGGGAAAAGGAGTTGCACCTGCTTCGCGAGGATATTATAGCAGAGGCATCTCTTTCGATGGAGCACCCATTGACTGTTAAGATTGGTAAACACACGTATACCATCGGTAGTAAGGAAGAATTCTTATACCGGAGATTGGCTATACAAGCAGCGCGCCAGCGGGTACAGGCTTCGGTAGGAATGAATCGTGCTGGGCATGGTAAGAAAAGAAAGAGGAAGCCATTAGAGCATTATCATCATTTAGAAAAGGACTACATCGCCCATAAGCTTCATTTATATAGCAGGCGATTGATAGACATTTGCCTTAAGAATCAGGCGGCCACATTAATTCTGACCGGCCAACAAGAAAAAGAAGAAATAGCAAAGACGGAAACTTTTATTTTGAGGAACTGGAGTTATGCCGGCCTAAAAAACCTGATCGCTTTCAAGGCGGCAAAGGCCGGTATTACACTGATCGTAGAGTAAGGCTTTGGTATAAATAATTTGAGGCTGCTTGTACAGCCGTAGGGTGAGTGCCTGTTTTCCCTCACTAAGTAAGAGCAAAGCTTAGGCTATGTTCAAAACATACAACGGCTCGCTTGTCGTGTTTAGAACAAACATGATGGCTACGCTCCTTATTATTAGCTAGCACACATTCAAATGAGTTTTTAGAGTGGTTTGCTGCATTTCCCCTTATTGCAGCCGGTATAAAACATACTAACGGAAAGACTACTGGCTTGACCGGCAGATTGCCAAATGTGTACGATATGTCAAAGAGAAATTATGGACAAAGTGACAAACGTAATAAGTTAGACTTATAATTTAAAAGTTGGACGAATAGTCAGCAACGTAACTAATAAATACATGAACAGTTATATTGATATAGCAAAGAGGGATAACACACTATAGCGGATCGATCCATTAAGAAATAATGTTCGGTACTACCGGAAAACTACCGAAAAGCCCATGGCGTGAATTATAAAATTTGCAACATGGATCCATTTAACTTTAATGAGCTTCCCGATGTCGTACGACGTTTATTTGAGAAAGTAGAGCAGATAGAGCTGCTATTGCTCCGTCTTCAGCCTAAAGAAGATACCGACGATGAGTTTTTAAATATCAACGAAGCCGCCGCGTTTCTAAAAGTGTCCGTTGCCTCGCTTTACTCCAAGGTTAGCAGAAAAGAGATACCAGTAAGTAAACCCGGGAAACGATTATATTTTAGTCGCACTGAACTTCATGAATGGGTTCGGTCGGGTAAACAAAAAACAAGTCTGGAAATCCTCTCAGAGTATGGAGGCCAAAGAAAGATTACCTCGCGAAGTAAGCTCTATAAATAGTAAATCCGTGCTGCCGGTCCCAGCAGCATAAATCCCGTTAGGAACGTGATAATAAATTATGACTTGGCTGATCATTCAGGCAATGCTCGGGTGACGATATATAAAACCGGCAATGCTGGCCAAAACCATTGTCCTTATAATAAAAAAGAACTACGCCGGATGCACTTGGAATCTATATGGTGCAAGGCCGGGTCTTTTTTGCTGTCGAACAGGCTTGCATTAATGTAGCTTTCAGATAACCCTTCCTCGCAATCGATCTTTACTATCTTTTCCAAATACAGGTAATAAGAGTGACATATGCAAAGTTTTTTATAGAACGGGTAAGATCGCAGATGTTTGGGATCGCTTACATTCTGTCCTTAATGTTACTGGTCTGGTTTGAAAGCTCATCGAATTTATCTGCCAATAACATCGACCCTACTGAAAATTATTACTCATCTGAAACAACGGCAAATACATCGCAATAAGAATTGTTCCTACCACTGCGCCTAAAAAAAGAATGATTAGCGGTTCCATCATGCTGCTAATGGTGCCTGTTTTGAATTCGACTTCTTCGATATATTGTTCGGAGATAATACCAAAAAAGTAATCGAGCTTGCTGGTCTCTTCGCCTACTTTGATGAGCTGGATCATTTTTGCAGGATAGACTTTAAACTGCCGAAAACTTTCGTGTAGTTGGCGTCCGTGCAGTATGTCGTCTTCTACTTTTTTGAGGGAATGTTCAATGGGATAAAAGCCGATCATCTGCCTAACCAAAGTAATGGCTTTGAGTAAGGGTAGGCGTGCGTTTATGAGCAGACGCATAGAGTTACAGAAACGAGCCAGATAAATCTTTTGTACCAGCTCACCAGCCAATGGAATGCGCAGTAAAATACGCGAGGAGACACTTCGCACTTGCTCATTTTTTCGCCCCACATAAAGAACGGTTGTGAGGCCGATTACTGCAAGAAAGACAGGTCCGGCCCAGTTTTGTAAGGTATTAGATACCGAGATGATTTTTTCGGTAATCCAAGGTAGGTGCCCGCCGAAACGTTTGAAAATATCGCCGAACATGGGTACGATGAATTTTAACATAAAGAATACCGCACCGAGGGAGGTGAGCATAACGATACAAGGATAAGTAAGGGCCGAGATCACTTTGCGGCGTTGTTTGATCTTATTTTGAAAGAACCGCGCCATATCTTCCAAAACTTCGGTTTGCTTACCTGTTTCCTCGCCGATCTGAATGCTAAAAACTTCATATAGCGAAAACTTACCGCTGGCCTGAAGTGCTTCAGAAAATTTACTACCTTTTTTGACTTTCGCTAATACCTCCTCAAACAGCTTAATATCTTTTTCTTGTTTTTGACCCGACGTAACCAACTCCAGGCTATCCTTCAGATTGATACCGGCTTTCAGCAGGGAGCTTAATTCCAGGTAAAAAGCTTCCTTCTTTTTGTCGCTCAGTTCTTTGCTGCCGAAGCTGATATCCTTATTCATGAAAGCCAGCAGGCCGTTTTCGTTTTTAGACGATTCAGGCTTGCGTGCTACTTTGGGCGGCTGGTATTTATTCAGATCAATGGTTGGCATGGTTTGGTCGCTCTATCAGGTTAGCAGAACTGTAGATTTTATAGTAATGATAAGGGATGCTATCTGTTCCGGATAACAGTGTAAAACTCAATTCGTCAATCCGATGATCTTCTGCTTCTGTTGCCTGTTGGTCGATAGGTTGGCCTTCGAACAAAAGTGAGGGAACCGTATGATTGAACTTGAAGGTATCGGTAATGGCTGCCCTGCGGATAATGCCGTCAGCAATAAACGCATAATTCACTTTTGCCGAGTCTTTAACCAGGGTAATTCCGCTATCGGTTTGAAATACCCCCGAAGCCCGGTTAAAGTCTTTAGCCAACAGCTCGTCGAGCAATAGCAGGTTCTCTGTGGTTTTGTTCTTTTGCAGGAAACCGCTGAATGACCCGATAGCGATCTGGTAAATGGTATAGGCCATCCCAATCACAATAGCGGAGATGAGCATGGCAATACCCATCTCCATCAGCGTAAATGCTTTTGTCTTTTTCATGGGCCAGGCTGGATCACTTTTTTCATTAGTGCGATCTGCTGATCGACATCATCAAAGACCGCGATATCAAATTCGCTTAATGCCGGGTTGTCCGCTAAAGGTTTAATGGATGTTTCAATACGCCAGGTACCTTGTTTAAATGTCGTAGCCGAGAAATTATGACGGGCTTCGGCTTGGATCATTAAATCATTAGCCAATGCGGCGGCTCTTACTTTCTGTCCGGAAAGCGTACTGCGGGAAACATTGGTGAAAATGGTCATAGCCAAGCCAAACACCACCAGCAGCACGATCATGGCGACGATGACTTCCATAACGGAAGAGCTTCGGACTTTATTTGTCAGTTGAGCCATGCCAAAACCTTTTGAGTGGGACCGCTAACCGGGAACAAATCGCTGCTGAGATAGTAGGGAGATAACCTCGGGCCGTCTAAATTAATATTGATGAGATAATTCTCATAACGCGTGTAGCCGGACGTGTACACAAAACGATTGGTGAAAATTCCACCTTTGATAATAATGCCCGCATGTAGCCCCACATTGCCTTTGAGATAGACAATCCCCCTGATTTCCGTGTCTTTACCCAGATCGACAAACGGCAGTACCTTTCCCGGCTGCTGTTCATAGGTAAACAAAGCGCCGGAGAGCAGATTGTTGTTCCCGATAGTTATTTTTTGTGTGCCGTTATCGTTAGCAAAGCGTAATAACCCAATACAAGAGGGATAGTCAAACTGACAGCGTGCGCCAGTGGTAATAGAATCTGCTGCAAATAGTTGGCAGCGACCTCTAAAACCATTGGCTACATGAATAGCCTTGGCAAAAATTAGCACATCTTTAAGATGAGCAGTACTGTCTATTGTTAGTAAGGTATCTGATACGATGACTGCATTACCGCCGATAGTACAACCGCTCAATGTTGTTACCTTTTTACCAAGATCTATGCGGTGCGCCGACTGGATCCAAGAATAGTGAATGGAGTCAACATCTGACAGGTTTTTCACCATCCCGGTAGTATCTTTCCATAAAGTTTCCAACGCTTTTAACCGGGTGGTGTTCAACGCAGGTAATTCTTTAGCGCTGTTATACTGGTGTCCCTGGATAATTTGTTTAGGCCCCTGGTAGGCTTGTCCGTCCACATACGCCGGCCGGATACCCGCCTTGGGTATGAAGACATTGCCTTTAACGATTGTTTTGCCACTGACAGATATAGACCGGTCCTCATCAATCATATAAAGCGTAGCCCATTTAGCGGAGTCCACCCCATTGGCAATCGTAAATGTTTTATCCAAGGTATCAGCCTGAATAAAGCTGCGTACTACGCCAACGTCAAATATGCCCCAGGGCTTACGGCAAATAGCAATGCTGTCATTGTCCTGGCCAAAAAGACTCAGTCGGGTATAGCCCTGGGTTAACGGACTGTGTAATACAAGATTAATACCCGATTGCAAATTGTTGCGCAACTGCTGATAACGCAGCTGCTTGCTGTATTGTAAACGGTAAAATCCGGCGGCCATAATCAAGGATGAACAGATCACACCGATCACCAGCGCAATAACGATCACCATATATAAAGCAGCAGACCTGACCATCGCCTTAATGTTTTTGCGATTTGGCGGCAGCAGTCCTTTTATGACCCCAAAAATGAATACGTTGTAAGAATGGTCTTTTAAGACTTGGAGGTACCGGCTTTCCTAAATGGTATTTTTGGATAGTAACACCATCCTTATTATAAGTTTTTATTTTCCCCTCCAACAAGCCGTTGCGATAAACGCCGGATTGTTTCAGTTTCCCATCCTCGTCAAAAACGCTGAAATCGCCCGATTGGATACCTTCATGCCAGGTCACTATGGCTAACAGTTTTCCTTGTTCGTTCCATTTTTTCCATTCACCTGATTTCAGACCTTTTTTAAACTTTCCCTGTTCTTTTAATTCTTTATTCTCATAAAACTCGCTATAAGCACCGTTCAGCAACCGCCCACTGTAACCGCCCTGAGTGGTATGGACATGATTGCTGCTGTACCAATAATAAGTAAGGTGAGGATCGATTTCGGGGCCGGAATTAACAGGATTCGTTTCCAATAAAATGGTACTGCCATTTTCAACTACGCGTACTTTATTTAAGCCCAGGTCGGGCATTTTCTGGCTATAACCAGAAAACACGATTAAACATAACAGTATGGAAAAAAAGAGCTTCATTGTGCGCTGCGATCTATGGTAATAAATTTTGTTTGGCCGTTATAGCTCAATTTGACAGAATCCCGGAGGTTCTTGATCAACCGTACGTTACCGGCTGACTCCCCTTCCTGCAAACTAACATTGTTGCCATTGACCAAGAGAATAGCAATCAGCTTTTTGGAACCGGCGTTTCGGATAAAGCCAGCGTATTTAATGGCGCTCCAGTTTACAGTATTGTTCATCGGTTTAGGATTGAATGCCATAGAAACAGGCAAGCTTTTATGTATAGAAAGCACAGCTGTGTCTTTATGCGCTACTGGCGTCGAGCCAAATGGATCAGGATAATTCAATTGTAAACGAGTGGTGTCCGTCCTTTCGCTATAATCGTCGTAAGGCGTTTTAGCCATTTGTGCCTGCCGCATGACAGCTCCCTCGTCATCGTCATTCTTAGTTGCAGCCATCACCCTGTAGAGGATAGTGCCCCACACCACCGCCACCAGCGTAATCAGTAAATAATTTAAAGCCTTGTTCTTCATCGTCCCGGTTTATTGAATCACAAAATGCCGCAATGTACTGGCCTGGCCTTCATTACCGGCCGCATCAATGGCCGACACCTTCCAGTAAATCGTTTCGCCGGTCGTACCAAGGTTAAAATTATAGTTGGTAGTGCTCAATGCAACCGGAAAAGTGGAATTATACAAAGTGGTAGAATCCGCACGCAGCACATACAGCTTGTATTTTGTTGCGGTTGTAGTAGCACTCCATTGCAAACTGGCGGGCAAAGACAAAGACTGGTTATTGGCCGGAGCTGTCAGATTCACTCGGTTCGGTGGAGTGTGATCGTAGGTCATTGTATTGATAGCGGACCATTGCGCCTGTGCGGTGTCATTTTCGGCACGTACCCGCCATTGATAAGTCTGATCTTTTTGAAAATTAAAATTGAGCTGTTGCGCCGGTGTTACCTGGTTATAAACCAGGGTGTTTTCATCGGCAAAGCTATTGGTGTCGATTTCCAGCCGGTACTTAGTCGCACCATATAAGGAACCCCACTGAAAAGCGATAGTCGCCTGATTAGTTAGGAATCCATTAGCAGGGGAAGTTAATTGCACCTTTTGCTGTTTAATGGACGAAAAGAATATGGTGAAGTTACGTCCAGTAGAAAAAGCGGTTTTTGAGCTACCATTCTCGGCTTGCACTCGCCATTGATAAACACCCGGCTCCAGGTTAATGGAAAATACGTTAGTTTTTACGACCGTGTCTAAAACCAGACGCGACACCGAGTCAAACTTTGGCGCTACCACCTGTAAGCGGTAGGTCAACGCGTCGTCTACCTGATCCCACCAAAACTGGACGTTGTAATTGGCACTCTGGTAATTATTTCCCGGCGCCTCCGGCTGGATTTTACTGCCGCTGATGTCTGATTCAATGAATTCTTTACATGATGACGCCAGCCCACCTACCAGTACCATCAACATCAAATAATAAGGGATAAGGTTCAATTTCATTTAGAGCAAATTTGCTGATTTAAATTTAAGATAAGAATCCATAGTTTAATAAATTTTCGACTATACCTTCTTTCACGGGCGTTCGATTATTTATCGCGGCAATGATGATTTTAAATTAAATCACTGACTTGGTTGTCAAGTTTTAATATTTTACCTTCGCACACTGATAATATTATAATACAACCAAAACTTAATCACACATTATGCAACCCTTCCATTATATAGTGCTGATTTAATATAGCCACTCCCAATTTACATCAATCAACAATTATCATTCACGTAATGCCGTTTGCTACGGCCTAAATTTTATCATGAAAAAGTTAGCTTTCTCTTTGCTGGCGATGATGTTCGCTTTTAATTTCTCCCATGCACAATGGAATAACGGTACTAATATTACGAATAATAATACCGGTTATGTTGGCGTTTCTACAAGTCTATTTGTTTCTGGAGGTGCTTACCAATATGCGATACCCACCGGTGCACTATTAGTTGGACATTATCCTCAACAGGGTGTCTACATCCCGCCACCAACGCTGCCCTCTTATCAGCATTCCATTGTTATTGATCAACCCAATGACCGGATCTATATAACGCATGGAAACTCCGATCAGGGTGGTGGTATTCAGCGCCCCGGAGAAAATACGGGTGAAACGCGATTCTTCAGTTTACCAAATTATAATGCTTCTCAGCCAGGCTATCTGACATTTTACAACAACACAACAGAGAGTATGCGTTTGGTTAATGGTTATTTGGGTATTGGCACAGTCTCACCAAGCCAACCACTTTCGGTTAATATAAATGCTAGTGGTAAGGGTATAAGTTTAGGTAATTATAATACTCTTTCCGCTGGTGGTTTTGCTTTTGTTGGTATTACTGGTGCTGATGGTACTTTTAACGGAGGCAATCTTTCTTCCGGTGATAATGGGTCAACAGGGATGGCAATTGTGCACACCAGTGGCGGCCTGGGCAATAGCGCTGAATTAGCTTTCGTAACCCATAATAATGGCTCAGACTCAAGAGAACGGGTGCGCATAGATCGGTTCGGGAACGTAGGCATAGGTACGACAACTCCGCAAAAGAGCTTACATGTTGTAGGCACAGGAGCCACACTAGATGGTGGAGACACCTTTCCTTTTTTGGGAGGAGGCGCCGTTATTCAGGCAAACACAGGTAATCGTTCAACGACTAATGGGGCTCAGTTAGAATTCGCTATTCCTGCAGATGTAAATGGTGGCAATGTTTGGGGACAGGCCAGAATCGTTACCATTGGGGACAACAGTCTTGATCATAATGCTACCGGAAAAATGATATTGGGAACGAGGAGAAGCTTCAATAAACTAGGAACAGGTAATCAATGGTACTATGGAAACGATATTACTATTGACGGTAGCGGCAATGTCGGGATCGGCACAACGACGCCTCGCGAGGCTCTTTCTGTTAATGGGACAATACGTTCAAAACAAGTTAAGGTTGAGATTGCCAATTGGCCAGATTTTGTCTTCAAACCCGCCTATAGTCTTAGTCCCCTTTCGGAAGTAAAAGCTTACATCGACCAAAACCAGCACTTACCTGAAGTGCCAGCAGCTGCAACAGTGGAGAAAGAAGGGATGGATGTAGCGGAGATGAATAAGATTCTGCTGAAAAAAGTGGAAGAGCTAACGCTGTATCTGATTGAAAAGGATAAGGAGATTGATTCCCAAAAGAAGAAGGATCTGGATTTAGAAGCACGTTTAAGTCAACTTGAAAAGCTAATAAAGAAATAAATATGATTTTTCAACTACGCAACAATAGTTGAGTCTTCGCTTTGTTGGTTCTGTTTTTAGTGAGCTATATTCCTGTCGCAAGAGCGTAAAATGGTGTTTCCTCATTGCCGCAGTCAGTACCCCCATCACCTACTACCGGCTCTCTCGGTAAGTTTGATGACGTGCCTCTTCGTTACTATACAGGAACACATGACATGTCCATTCCTTTTTATGAAATTAAAACAAAAGATCTTTCCGTCCCCATTACCTTATCGTATGATGTCAATGCTTAAAGGTTGGGCAGGACGCCAGTTGGATGGGATTAAATCGGTCGCTCTTTGTTGGTGGTTTAGTTTCACGTATAATTCGAGGGAATGAAGATTTTACAGGGGCTTTGGGGTTCTTATGATTATGCACAATTGCCAAATACCTCATACTCGCCCACTGAATGGCCTACAACAAGCTAGTATTACCTTGAAGTTCAAAATGGGAAGAGGACTTATTATTTTATCTTTTTCGATCAAACGTTTATCTTTGGTCACAAATCATACCTTAATTTTATCACGATGAAAGAAAATTCTATTGACCCAATCCTTGAGTTGATCGTTAGTTAATATCGCTGCCCCCCAAGCTTAACCTTACAATAAAGCCTTTTTTAGCCACAACTTATCATGAAAAAATTAGTTTTCTCTTTATTGGCGATGTCATTCGCTTGTAGTTCTACTTATGCCCAAAATACATTTCCGGCGAGTGGGAGTGCAGGTATCGGTACAACCAATCCGACCGTAGGTGCGTTACAGATCAACGCGCCGGACAAGACCGTATCATCAGCGATCGCCATCAGGCAGAGCAACAATCCAGCATATGGCTTCGACCTGGCATTAGATCAGCTTGTTGATGGGAAAGGTTATATCTATGGTGTCTCTAATAATACAAAGACCTCTTTGATCGAATTCGACCGGACAGCCAGCGTGGTGCGATTGCCCAATCTGGCCCTAGGTACAGGAACTCCGGCAGGGCGTTTCGACATTGCTGCTTTATCTGGGGGGCAGCATTCAACAGGTATTATACACTCATCTGGTTCCCAGGCTTGGGGGCATACGCTCATACTTGCTACAGACGCCGCTAATGGGGACGATGCCAGATTACTCTTTAGCTACCGAAATAAAGCGAAACAATGGGGAATAGGCGGACAATATTCGTCCACCCGCTTTAGTATTTGGGAGGACTGTGGAGACGGTTTTATTGGTTCGACATACGGTGCTGAACGTTTGACCGTAGCCAGCGGTGGTAACGTAGGTATAGCCACCTCAACGCCGATCTCTCTTTTTCAGGTCGACGGCGGTCAGGCCAAAGCTTGTATCGGTGATGCTGGTGGAGCGGATCTGAAATATGGTACCAGTTATTTGGGCTTCAATGCCGGGCGAAGCGGAAGCAATTGGACGATCAACGGTGATAATGTACATAATGGTGCTGGCGTGATCTATTCAACAATAGAAGGTGAGATCTTATTCGCGCCCATCGGTTCAACAGCGGGTAGTGATAAAACGTTGACCGATGCCAATATAGCAAGTGCCATCAACTTTAAGATCACACCAACGGGAACTTACGCTAAGAAAATAACGGTACAGACGACCGGCTTTCCCGACTATGTATTCAAACCGACCTACAAGCTACGCCCGCTTTCAGAAGTAAAGACCTATATCGATCAAAATCAGCATTTGCCCGAAGTGCCAGCTGCAGCGACCGTTGAGAAAGAAGGAATGGACATTGCTGAAATGAACAAGTTACTGTTGAAGAAAGTTGAAGAATTGACACTCTACCTGGTCCAACAGAATGGCCGGCTTGACGAGCAGCAGAAATTATTAAAAGAGCAGCAGCAGCAGATCAAAAAGCTGACCGACCAAGGTCAGCATGCTCGTAAATAAAACCAATGATCTTACCTACAGAAGCGATCATGTATTCGGAAGGATACAGTCGACTTTGGTACCTTATTGTGCCCTGATAATGCTCAATTCATCTTAAAAAGTAGCAAAAATCTCAAATTTTAAATAATGTCAAAAACTGTTAACGACCGACTGTCTAAACTGCTTGTACAAGCTTATTTTGTGCTTATCACTGTTGCTGTTCTATACCTGTTGTATGGACATTTTTTTCAGGCCGATAAGATCGCCTATGTAGATTCAGGAAAAATACTTAATGAGTATAAAGGCGCAGTCACCGCAAAAAAAGAATACCAATCCAAAGCGAAAGTTTGGCAGGCCAATATAGATACACTGACGGAAAGGGTAAAAAGCTCGATCGCTAATTATGAAAAGACACTTGCAAAAATGTCGCCTAAGGAGCAAGCCTTGGCAAAAGAGCTGATCCAAACCAAACAGAAACAATTGACAGACTATCAAAAGGCGATACAGGATAATGCAAGGGCAGAAGATACAAAGCTGACGCAAAGAGTTGTCGCTGACGTTAACAGTTTTCTACTTGATTATGGCAAAAGGAATCATTACAAAATGATACTGATCGCTAATCAATCAGGAACGATCGCTTACGCCAGAGAGGGACTGGATATTACCGCATCAGTATTAGATGAGTTAAATTCTGGTTATGCTTCAAAATAGAAGATCGGTATTACTAGTTCATCTGATATTAGGGTGCTTTTTTTTCTCATGTTCCAGGTCACCTCAAAATAAAGCTGAATTGTTAGCTTATGTAAATGATCCAGCTAATGGATTAACCAAGAATACGCAGATGGACGGTGTTAAAATATCTTTAGCCTATCGTCCAAAACAATTGGCGCCTTCATGGCGAACAACGGTGTCAGGTAGGCCTTGTTGTTTCCTATTAGGACTGTCAAAGAATAATAAAGAATTGCTGAGGCAATTATCTTATAATGAGTATAGTGACCTGGTGCAGATACTATCTTTCAGAATCAGTGATTTTATAGCATTGGTTCCTGACGGCAAAAAGCCGGTCAGCCCTATGACTTGCTACTTTTTACAGACGTACGGTACAACCACCGCCAACCAGGTATTGATCGTTTTTGATGAAAGGGACCTGGAGCGTTGTCGTCGATTTAAAATACTAATAAAAGAATTCGGATTAAATATAGGAAGTCTTTGCTTTGAGTTCGAGCAGAAAGACATTACTGCAATTTCAACTTTAAAAATAACATCATAAACTAAACCTTATGTATGCCTTTCGAAAAATGAAGCCTGGTCAAAGAAAAGCTATTGCCATTTTTTTTGCCTTGCTGATTGTTAATCAATTTCTATTTCCCTGTGTCGCCTTGGCGTTAACAGCGGGGCCCACAGCGCCGGAAGCAACGAACTTCGAACCGGTCGACACGACCGATATGGTAAATCCGTTAACCGGAGATTTCACTTATTCTATGCCATTGCTAGAGGTTCCGGGGCCAGAGGGTGGCTATCCGTTGGCTTTAGCTTATCATGCCGGTATTCAGCCTAATGAAGAGGCTTCCTGGGTTGGGTTGGGTTGGACACTTAATCCAGGAGCTATCGCCAGAAATGTTAATGGCTATGCAGATGATTGGAATTCCGTGCAAGGAGTGCAAAGAACTTACTGGAGTGGAGGAAATACCAAAACTTTTGGGGTCGATGTAGGGATCGGTGAGGGGCCTGTAAGTGTTAATTTCGGATTGTCCTTTGCTCAAGATACCTATAAAGGTTTTGGTGTAGGATATTCTTTAGGAGCCACGGCTGGTATGAAAAATAGCCCATTTCGAGTTGGAGTAAGAGTGGACGTAACCCCATATGGACAAGAATATGTAGGGACAAGTATCGGTATAGTAAGTGGAAAGACCGATGAAGGGTTATTCGCTAGTGCCGATCTGGGGATCTCGACCAATTTTAAAAGCGTAAGTGCTGGGGTATCCGGAGGTATCAACGTGAGTGACGGTAGTACTACCCGATCGCTTTTAGGGGCCTCTATCGGATCAAATGGTCGAGGGACCTCAGGAGGTTTCAGCGTTGGCGGTGCATCCGTATCGGTGAGCAATGCTAATGCTGGGAAAATTCAAACAGAGTCTTCCGGATTTGGTTTTACATTGCCTCTACCGGGGTTTAGCGTCGGGGTCAGTTATAATTATGAGCGATATTGGTCGGATGAAACGGCAACCGTCTCGACGAACGGAGCACTGCACAATGTTGATCCATCAACGCTGGTAAGTAGTAATTTTTTTGATAACAATGCCTTTGATACTTATAGGTTGTTGAACGACCGACAGACAAATATCGTTGATAATCCTGATCCTGATCGTATCGTAGGGGGGACCTACCCGAGCTTTGATGATTATGTCGTTACTGCCCAAGGTTTGAGCGGGAATATACGGCCCTATGCATTCCAAAATATTTTGTACAATCAAAACAAAAAGAATAATCAAGATCCACAGAACGACGTAGTGCAAAATGTTACGAATGTGGTCAATATATCTACTAAAACAAATTATCAGTTCAGATTTATTAAGGACTTTTCAAATAAATACACACAAGATCCGAGTTATGATCCATCTGGGGCTGTCGTATTTGATACAGCTCCTAAGTATGGTGAGGCCGCTAATGACGGGGGGTATAATTCCAGCACTAACCAGTTGGAAGGATCTCGACATATAGAATACTTTACCAATCAAGAGATCGCTGACGCAGCGGCTAACCCCAATTCTACTAATCGTGTTAAGACATTGGGTTTTTTACAAGCCCATGCCACAGGGTTCGTGCGTAATCATGATGGACAGATCGGTGGATTTATGATCACGAACGAGAGCGGTGTAACTTATCATTATGCGTTACCCGCTTATAGTTCGAATGAATTGGTACATACGGAAAAGGTCGATCAAAGTGGAGGCTATCGCTTTAACGATTTGCAGAAGACAGGCGCTTATGCTTATACGTGGTATCTTACAGCTATTACCGGACCAGACTATGTAGACGTTGATAACGATGGACAAGCTGACAATAATGATTGGGGGTATTGGGTTTCTTTTGAATATGGAAAATGGACAGGAGATTATACATGGAGAAACCCATCTGAAGGATTTCACAAAGATCTGGATAATCAATTTCAAAGTTATTCTACCGGGAAAAAGGAAGTATATTATCTGGATGCTGCTAAGACCAGAACTCATACCGCCTTATTTGTAAAGGAGATACGCGCAGACGGAAAATCATTAGGTTCTAATGGATATGATGTGCCAACCCCGGGGCGTACAGATGTTTGCCCTAGAGCGACCCTGAGGTTAAATAATATTTTGCTGTTGCAGAACGATCAATTCACTACATCTACAGATGCTATTCGGTCGGCGTCGACAGTTTACGACTGGTCGCAGGAACGTCCCGTCAGCGGTGTATATGATTATACTCATTTCGGACATAACATTATTGATATCCATGATATCGAACAGTTGAGTGAAAATCTGAACCAGAAGTGCTTACGGCGTATTCAATTTAATTACGATTATTCATTATGTCCTGGAGTGGTCAACAGTTATGATCCTAGTGGACAAGTGTATAGTACGTCTCCCGCGTCTATTCCATCTGATCCGACAAAATTAGGTAAGTCAACGCTACTGTCCGTTGATCTTCAGGGCAAAGGTGGAGCTGAAACGATCCCTCCGGTTCAATTTGAATATGATCTGGATCCCAATGATGTGAATAATACCGATATACTGATCGCTAATCAGCCAAGCGGGAGATCAGGTACGATAACAGCGGGGAATATTACTAATAGGTTTCAGGAGGGCGATATATTGACCTTTACTTCTAATAATGTAAAATACTATTGCACATTATTAAAAGATACAGGCAACGGCAATTTTAATGTTTTGTATTTAGATAAGATCCCGACCAGTGCGGTAGGGCCTTTAATTGCTTATAAAACAAAGAACCCGCCTTACAATAAGGATGCCTTTGACCTTTGGGGGGCTTACAAGTCTGATTACATCGGGTCCGACAATGAGAACCTCTCCAGGATCACCACTAAAATATCTAATCTCTCTGCCGACGTTTGGTCTTTGAGAAAGATCAAGTCAAGTATTGGAGCAGAGATCAATGTGAACTATGAAGGAGACACCTATAATCGGTCGGTTTTGAACGATAATAAGAGTCTTGTTATCAATAGTGCTATTACAAAGACAGGTTCGCAAACGTTTAGTTTTTCGGTCAATAATGAAGATCTCAATATTAACAATGCGCTCCAGCCGGGTGGTAAGCTGGATCTGCTAATAATGAAGTATGTCTATACTGATCAATATCCCAGCACCCGGATCATTAATCCCGCTAAAGTAATTAACTCCGAAAATTATGGCTCTCCGGTCAGGGTGCAAAGTTTGAATGGTAATGTTTTGACGATAAAAGTGGATCCTCAAATGGATTACGATCTAACGACACTCGCTGGATTTGAATGGGTTAATAGTAATGGACAAACTGGGTCGACACCATTATCTGGTGAGCAAGTGTTATTGGCAGGAGGAAATGTGGCCGCAAAAGGGATCTCTCTCTTTTATGGGGGCGGTATAAGAGTGAAAAATATAACAGTAGACGATCTAGCAGGTCAGATCAGGAGAACCAATTATGATTATGGCCTATTGGGGAATTCGGGGAGTGATATTCCCTCCGGTGTAACATCTTATCAACCGGTAATATTTGATGTCTACAAGTTTCAGACTTTTTTTTACGGTCACGACATGTTCTCCGATCCATCTTTAGAGCCTGCGCCGTTATATAAGAAGGAACTATATAAAAAGATGAATTCTTTACTGGTCGTTAGTAGAGAAGTTCCTCCTCCTGGGGTAATGTATGAAAATGTCACCGTTAGTGATGAGGTACTTTTGCCGGCATCTGGCGGTTCTTCAACTTATCAGCATATTGCTTCAGCAGGAAAGACTACTTATGAATACGAAGTATTTAGCCGGGGGATGCTTGGTATCAAGGATTACTATTTCAGCCAATCGACCAACGACAGAAGACTCAATACGTCCATCAAAGATTATACGGCAAGGATCGGGAATCTGAAACGAATGATCACCTATGACGATAAGGGGAATAAACTGACCGAAAAGATCAATCATTATCTGCATGACGATATCGCCGATAAATCATTTGATACACAGGTTCAAAGCTACGAGCCCCGCTTGAGCGCTTATAACAATATTGGAGTTATTCAAGAAAGATACGCTGATGCCCGAACCGTTTATCAAAGTGGTATAGCTGTCGATAAACGCGTCATGTCGGGAAGAGATGTATTTCCTGCCATCATGACGGGTACGACCCAGATCGATTATAAAAATGGTACCAAAACTGAGCAGCAAGATTTAAGCTATGATTTTTATTCCGGTGCAATTTTAAAAACCCGAATAACAGACTCTTACGGGAATAAATTTATCAACGAAGTATTGCCAGCGTATCATATTTATCCTGCGATGGGACTTAAAACCGCAGATGCTACTAATAAACACATGCTCATCCAACAAGCTGCTAGTACTACCTTTAAAGTGGACGGCTCGGACCAACATCTTGGAGTGGTGAGCGCGTCAGCCAATACTTGGAGCAATCAATCACAAGTATTGGATCCGGACGGGAATCTGACCAACACAGGGCAGTCAAATATTTGGAGAATGAAAGCCAGTTATGCTTGGATGCCAAGTGGGACCTCAAGCGATGATCTTTCCCCAACGAACAGTTTTCAAGCATATTTCGACCCGGGAGGAAGTGGAAACTCTTCTTGGAAAAAGGTCAGCGAACTGACGCTCTATAATGTGTTTTCAAAAGGTCTTGAGCAAACTGACATCAATAACAATTACTCTGCGTCAAGGTTGGGCTATAATAATACCAAGGTCATAATGACCGGTAATTTCGCAAAATACAATGAAATAGCATACTCTGGCGCTGAAGATGAGTTTAAAAACAATACGGGAGTAACTAGTTTTATTGCACCGGGGGACGGTGTGTTAAATACCGCAGTTGCTCATACCGGTACTAATAGTTTAACGGTACATGGAGGAAATGGAGGTTTTAATTATAGCGTTCCGTTAACTCGTCTAAGTGCCAGAGATTATTATGTGGCGGTTTGGGTCAAGGCCGCTAATGGAAATCAGAACGATGCAGGTCTCTACTATAAGATCGGTAATGGTGCATCACAAGCTGCTACACTTAACTACAATAAGCAGGCTGCTGGATGGTATTTATTAGAGATGCGTATCCCCAAAGCTGCCATTGTGGCTGGGACCGGTAATTTACAAGTTGGGTGTGTTAATAATGGAAGCCTGGATCTGTATTTTGACGATTTCCGTTTCCAGCCCGTTACTGCCGCGGCCAAGGCTTATGTATATGACAAGCATACTGGAGAATTGAGCTATATATTAGACAACAGTAATCTTTACTTGCACTATGAATATGATGCGGCAGGTAGACTTACCAAATGTTACAAGGAAGTATTGGGCAAAACCAGTGTGCCGCTTATTAAGTCAATAGTTTACCATTATAGCAAAATGCAATAGCAAAAAATGAACATGAGAAAACGAGTTTTAATTATTTGCGTTTTTTTAAGTATAGTTGTTACTGCTACGGCGCAAGACATTCATTCATCGACGGCAGTAGTATTGCCTTTGCCTGGCGACAATGCTTATGTTGTGTCCAATGGAACAATAAGAAATATATCTAGCGCTCGGTCCGTTGTGCTCGGGCCCGGAACATTATTCGAAGAAGGTTCTACTGTTAAAGTAGATATAGATAACACGACAGTTTTACCGCCGCCACCAGACAATCCATCAGCTGACTTGAACCGTAATTGGGTCATGACAACCAGCTATGATGAGGACGGACAGGTAGTTGGCGAGTCAAAAGATTTTTACGACAATAATGGCAACTCGATCCAGTCTCAGACGAAAAATCAAACTACGGGTCAAGTATTGGCAACTCAGACCCTTTACGACGCAGAAGGAAGGGCCGCGCTTACCACCTTGCCCGCACCAACCAATAATGCTTCTTTTGCTTATAAAGAACATTTTGTTCAGAATTCGAGCGGAGGCGATTACGGATATTTGAACTTTGATGGAGATCCATCTAATGTGAGTAGCCGGTATACCAAGGTAAATAACCCTGATCCGATCTCTAATACCCAGATCGGCACGCTAGGCTGGTACTATAGTAATAATAATACATTGGAGCCTTTAATACCGGCTACTGGATTCCCTTATTCGCGGATAGAGTATGTAAATGATGGTAGTGGGGATCAAAACCGAGCCGCTAGTGCAGGAGAAGGATTAAATATGGGTACAGGCCATGAACTATCCATTCGAAGTTTTCCAGTGATATCCGAACTGGATCATTATTTATCCATCCGTAATAAGTATTGTCCGGCGACGCAGATCGGAAGTTATCCATCCGAGATGAGTGGAGAGGGAATACAACAAATTTCCGTTGACGCGAATGGGAATCAAACACTTAGTATCAGTGACCTTTCCGGTAAACCTTTGATCAGTGGAAGAGCTGATGAGAACGGATGGTTCAGCGTGGAGAATAATATCACACTGGTGCCTTCAGCAAACGATTTTGAAGTAACCATCAATACCAACAATAAGTCGACCGACGAATTCTACCATACGAACAGTTTTTCCTTGATCTCTTCGTATAATGTCCATATTACGCGAGACGGTGTCACGGTATATGATGGTTCTGGTAATGATTACTCCTTTGATAACGTCGCCGATCCTCAATCCAGTGCAGGTTTCACTTATGTGATCAGCTCTACTCAGCCCTTTTATTATACAAAAAAAGCGTTCGTTAGTCCTTTGCAGAATCCCAATGTGACCTTGGTGGACAATGCGCCGGCAAGATTGAAAGAATCACCTACGACCACGGCACAATACTTTTATATCACAAAATCTCAAAGTATCAATATAACAGGGCCTTATCGATTGTTCGATATGCGAACAGGGACAGAGATCACAAGCTCTTTCAATAATGGCAGTGATCTACCGGCCGGCTATTATAAAGTAATGGTAAAACCCGGCAATGATGGTAATTCGGCTATGGCAAATGTGCAAATGTCTTATATCAATACTTTCGCTGATGTCAGTTACAATTTTTATAATCAGCTTGGTCAATTGATCTTGAATGTCGCACCGAATGGTGTAAAAGAGTTGATCCTGCATCC
This sequence comes from Mucilaginibacter yixingensis, assembly GCF_041080815.1. Lineage (NCBI taxonomy): Bacteria > Pseudomonadati > Bacteroidota > Sphingobacteriia > Sphingobacteriales > Sphingobacteriaceae > Mucilaginibacter > Mucilaginibacter yixingensis. The sequence goes on from NZ_CP160205.1 coordinate 586,962, forward strand.
TGATAATTATGCGCAGGGAGGAACGGCGCCATTTTCTACGGCTAATGAATACGATCTGAAAGGACGCTTGGTCGCATCGACATCTACAGATAACGGCCGTACCGAGTTCATTTACAGTACTGACGGAAGAATTAGATTCACTCAAAATGCTGAACAGCGAACTGCACTGTTCGGTGGCCGTTTTTCTTATATTAATTATGACCCTTTAGGGCGCTCAATCGAATCGGGTGAATATACTCCGCAAAACAGCGGCGATCTGCAGTTCTCTGCCTTAAAGACCAACACAGGATTACAGGATGCTACGGACGATGCGTTGACCGGAGGATTAAGAGGGGATTGGGTAAAGATGCACTATGATCTGCCTGATAATAGCCATGGACTTAGCGGTTATACACAAAATGAAGGAGCAATGCGAGGGCTGGTCAGTTGGACAGAAAGCGAAAATAGTAAGACTTGGTATAACTATGACGATCAAGGGCGGGTCAGTTGGTTAATTAAGAAGCAAACTGGTTTGGAGGCGAAAACGGTCAATTATACCTATAATGCAAAAGGATCTGTAGCCGTTGTCGATTACCAGCGGGAACATCCGACAGATAGATTTTTACATTATTATGATCATGATAGCGACGGTAGATTGGTAAATGTTAAAACCAGCCGTGATAACGTCAACTTGATCCAGCACGCGAAATACTATTATTATTTACATGGTCCGTTGAAACGAATTGAATTAGGAGATCAATTACAAGGAATAGACTATGTTTATACGCCTCAAGGTTGGCTGAAAAGTGTTAATAACGCTAGTGGGGATAAGGCCAAAGATCCTAACAATGACGGGCTTTATAACAGCTTCGCGCCTGATGCTTTTGGGATGCAGATCGAATATTTTTCTCACGACTATCAAAGAGACGGCAGTAATATTGGAAGTATAAACACAGGTCAAACCTCATATTACAATGGGAATGTAAACGGTATAGCTTGGCGAAGTGCAAAAACTCAGGCAGATGCTGGCAGCACCCCTGGAATTGATGATCCGGCGATGTATAGTTACAGTTACGATGCTAAATATCAAATGACCCAAGCAGAGTGGGGCTCACCTGATCTTACTAATGGTACATTTAATGTTGCTAGTAGTTTCAAGGAAAAAAATATCAGCTATGATGCCAATGGTAATATTCTTGGGCTGCAGCGCTATGATAAGAATGGTGCTTTACATGATAATTTTAATAATTATCAATATCAACCAGGTACTAATAAGCTGGTTAGTGTAGGTTCTTTATCTGATCCTACTGGATATGCAAGTTATACTTATGACAATGTTGGACAATTAAAAAGTTTAAAACACGGAGACTCGAATCTTTATATCAAGTATAATTCGAAGGGTTTGATGACAGGCGTTTATGACGATGCCGCAATGACACACTCGTTGGTTTCTTATACTTATGACGAAATGGGCGACCGTATCAGTCGTACGGATGCCATGAACGGTACTCCGGTAACCACAAATTATGTATATGATGTGATGGGGAATATACTTGCGATATATAACGGGGCGTCGGTGTCGGAAATGCCTGTTTTTGGCTCAGACAGACTCGGTACCTATTATGCTGAAGGTAATAATTATGTTTATGAGCTGAAAGATAACGTTGGTAGTGTTCGTGCTGTTATAAATCGGAACAAAAAGGCCGACGGCTCCGTGGATGTAATAAGTTACGATGATTATTACCCCTATGGCGCAGTAGCACAAAGTGGCGGAAATGGTTACCGTTATCAATATCAGGGCGAGTATGCGGAGAAAGATGCTGTTACTGGCTGGAACAACTTTGATCTGCGGATGTATGATGGCATGATAGGGCGTTGGTTAACGATGGACCCGATGGGACAATATCATTCTCCCTATGAGGGAATGGGTAACAATCCAGTTAATAGTTTTGATATCAATGGTGGTTGCGATCCATGCAACGTGCCTCCGCCTAACGCACCAAGCAATCCTAAAACGGGTACGTCTTATAGCGATGGAAAAAATACGTATATTTACAGCGAAGATGCACATGGCTGGACAAAACTGTACGCACCGGGCATTTCTGGCGGCGCGTATGCATATGGGCCTAGGAGCTACTTTAGCGACAACGGTGTGACATCGAGTTTTGGAAGGGTTGGTGCTAATTTTGGTGTTAATTCAGGAGTGTACTTTGCGAACGGTGATATAGATTTAACTACTTTAGGTGCTGATTTTACCGTGCAACCGTTTTCTTTCAAAGATGGGTTTGAAGAGTCGATCGATGCCTATGTTTTTAAAGGTAATGCCTCTTTCAGCACCGGTGTGAACGTTAAAGGCTTCAAAATAACTAATAAAATAACCGGTAAAGTTGAATTCGTGAGTGTAGATGGCAAAATCGCTCTCCTTACGCCAATGAGTAATGACAAGGAGAAAAGAGGTTTTAATGCTGAGGTTAGCCTTGGAGTGCATGCCGTTAAAGCTGAGATTGGTGGAATGTTAGATATATCAGGATATAAAATAAATTATGTCGCGGGTGCTGATGTCGGTGATCATATAGGATTAGGATTTGGAGCATACTATGATAGCAAACAACAAGCTTTCATCATCAAGTTTGAGCAGAATTTAGGTTGGGACGTAGGTGAAAACTTGGGCGTCGATGTAAAAATACCTTGGAAATGAGTTAACTTAAACTAAAGATATTTTAGAGATTTTATTGGTAAATTATAATGGACTATTTTTATATTGCTTACTTTGCACTAGTAAATTTGATCATCTATCTGAGGCTAAATAGACAAAAGGTGATCGGTAAGAACGTGTTTGGGTTTTTCATAATTATTGTTTTGATATTTTCCGGATTGCATTTTACAGGCATATCTATTTTGATGGGTTGGCGGTATTATTGGCCATTGATCTTTATGCAAATGGCACCTGTATTAGCGAACTTTTGGTTTCGCTATATTGTACTAAATAAGATCGAAAGATTAAATATCGCCGCTTACGGTGGGCTTAAAAATATTAAAAAAGTTTTTTCTATTTTCTTTTTACACCTGACCTATATAATGGTGTTTTGGGTACAATGCAGTTTGATTCTCGATCCTATAAAATAACATGATCAAATGGCGTTAATATTAATTTTCCTTGTTTTTTTGATACTCCTAGGCTTTTTTATTTTAACCGTTAAAATTTCAATTAGTAGGCCAAGGGATAAAGCGCAAATTCAAAATGGGATAGCTGCGATTGGAGAGATATTAGTGTAAATAATACTTTTGTGGAATATGGATCAGGGCTTGATACTCGGCGGGTATTGAATATATTATTAAGAATAAACGACCAGGTTGTTGGCACAAGAGAAGTGAATGTTGAACAAGCGTTTCGATATCGGTCTACGCCACAAGAAGGGGAGAGGTTTAATATTTTGATCGATGTAAATGACCCCAATAAGATAGTGATCTTAGAGAAATTAGAAGTGTAATTGTTTATCTCTTACTTTAATTGTAAAACAATGGCGCCGTCAAAGTAGTACAGGAGAATAACTACTATGCATTTGGCCTGATTATGTTGAGCCGCGCGGTGGCTACACAAACTGATACCAATAAAAAGTTATACAACGGTGACGGCGAATGCCAGAATGATTTTGATAACCAACTTGACCTGTACCAAACGCTTAATCATTATGTGCCTACAATGTGCCGGAACATCAACAAGATTTTAATTACAGGTCTAATGAAAGTTTTCTAAATTAGTGCTGCAATTATTTTGACATGGAGCCGCCTGAAACCTTATTGAATAAAAAAGTTAAAGCCTATACGCTCACCGAGATTTTGGTGGTACTGGTGATCATCGGCATATTGGTGTTACTGGCTTTGCCTAACTTACTCCCGCAGATTACCAAAGCCAAAAGCATGGAGGCCAAGTTGCAACTGGAGCACGTGCAAACACTGGAGCGCAATTACTTCTACGAGCATTCCAAATATTCGAAAGACTTAACGGAGATTGGGTTCATCCAGGAAAAACTGGTGACCGATGGTGATGGCGGGCATGCCAACTACCGGATTGAGATCACCAATGTTTCCAGTTCTGGTTTTACCGGTCGCGCTACCTCTGTGGTTGATTTTAACCAAAACGGCGCCTTCAATACCTGGGAAATTGACCAGGACAAGAACTTAAAAGAAGTTACCCCCGATTAACGTGTTGTTAGCCTGTAAATTACTGGTGATGATGCTACTGCTGCTGATCTTTAAACAGGATGTAAAAGACAGAATGGTATGGGTATGGGCGTTTCCCTTACTGGCTGTGGCGTTGGCATGGCTTAATTATAGGGAGCAACACATATATGATTTTCGGCAGTTGGCCGTCAATCTGATCTTTCTCTTTGTCCAACTGGGCTTAGTGTCACTTTACTTTTCGATAAAGAATAAGACCTGGACAAATATTACCAGCGAATTATTGGGTTGGGGAGATATTCTCTTTTTATGCGCATTGGCTTTTTATTTACCGGTAGTAAATTTCATTGTCTTTTATCTATCGAGCTTGCTATTGATCCTTTTGTATTGGGTGTTGCGCAAACCTAATAATCGGCATATTCCTTTGGCTGGATTGCAAGCTTTGCTGTTTGCACTTTTGTTGTGTTCTGGTTGGTTGGTGCCAGCTCTTAATTTACAACAGACCGACTGGATCTTAAAACTGATGGCATGAACGAAGCGGCCGTCATATCCATACAGCGCGATCAGTTGCATTGGCTCACCAAAGAGCAAGCCTGGCATTATCGTGTTTTACCGGTAGCTAAAACTGCCGATAGCTTCGAACTTTATTGCGAAGCAGAGGCCGATACGGATACTTTGCGCGATGAGTTGGAGATGCTGTTTGGGATAACTGTGTCGTTTGTGCCTATCCCAGCCGAACAATTGGCGAGATTGTTGTCTACCCATTACCTGAGAGATCAAGGGACGAAGGCCGGGCTTGATGTAGAAGCACTACGCGAAAACGGTGATTTCCTGCTCACGCTGATCGGTGAGGCCAAAAACCTGAAAAGCTCTGATATCCATATCGAGATCTATGAGTTTAAATGTCGGGTGCGTATCCGTATTGACGGGCAGATGATCGAACGTTACCGTTTGAGCCAGGATGAATATCCGGCGTTGGTCAATAAGATCAAAATTTTGGCTAACCTGGATATTGCCGAAAGGCGCTTACCACAGGATGGCCGTATCAGTTTTAATCATGGCGGTCATCAGTTTGATATCCGTGTTTCCGTATTACCTACCTTACATGGCGAGAAGGTTGTACTCCGTTTGCTGAATAACGATGCGACGAACATCGACTTGAATGCCCTGGGATTCTCCGAGTTTGACTTGAATAGCTATTTACAGGGTGTTAAAAGGCCGAACGGCATCCTGCTCATTAGTGGGCCTACCGGTTCCGGTAAAACCACCACCTTATACGCTACGCTCAAGCTGCTCAATAAAGAGACGCGAAATATCCTGACTATCGAAGACCCGGTGGAGTATACGCTGGAAGGCATCAACCAGGTGCAACTGAAAGAAACCATCGGATTGACCTTTGCGGCCGCATTGCGTACCTTTCTACGGCAGGACCCGGATGTAATCATGGTGGGTGAGATTCGTGATACGGAGACCGCCAATATGGCCATCCGCGCGGCGCTGACCGGTCACCTGGTGCTGTCAACCATCCATACAAACTCGGCTTGGGGCATTGTTTCCCGTCTATCAGATATGGGGGTGCCACCGTTTCTGGTCGCTAATACCTTGAATACCGCGGTGGCACAACGTCTGGTCAGGCTCATCTGTCCGCATTGCAAAAACAAAGAATTATTTGATGAGGCGCTTTACCCAAGGCAGTTTAAGCCTTGGGCAAAGGTGGAGGAACATTATACCGCAAAAGGCTGCGAGCAATGTTTTTATACGGGTTATAAAGGACGTAAGGCTGTCTATGAAATTATCCCGATAGATCAGGAACTGGCGGCTGAGATCAAAAAAGAAAATATCGATGTGCAACAGTTATTGGCTGAGCGCGGCATCAAAACACTGGCAGAAAATGCCTTTAACTTATTTAAAGAAGGATTGACAACGATGGAAGAGATTTACCCGCTTCTGTTTAACTATTAACGAAGCATGCAACGATTACTAAACCGAATCACGATTTTATTTTTTTTACTCATCTTACCCTTTGCGCTAAAGGCGCAAGACGATGAGCATATCAACTCGATCAAAAACAAGCTGGATAACCTGTCGGCGGCTGTACCCGGCCTGAGCCAGAAAGTGCAGCTGAACCTAAACAATGTCACCATCAGCGAATATCTGGGGGCATTGGGTAAAGCCAGCAACCTGAGTCTGAGCATCGACTCCCGGCTGACCTTCAAGGTGAACCATAATTTTAATGATGTTACAGCCGAGGATATCCTGATCTTTTTGGCCAAACAATACAGCCTGGATATCGAGCCCGTAGGCTCGATCATTATGATAGCGCCTTACATTGATCCTAAAACATTGGTGAAGCCTACCCCTCGCGAACTCAGCATCAAATATAATCAGTTGGAAAACACCCTGAGTTTTGAGCTGAATAACGATAGCTTATTGCTGGTGGCCCGCAAGATTGCCCAGTTATCCGGCAAGAACGTGGTGGTGCCGAATGCACTTCAAGGCAAAAAGGTGACCTCGTATATGAACTCGGCACCATTTGAGACAGCCTTGGACAAGATGGCCTATGCCAACGAGCTGAAAATGGTCAAGACCAGCGATAACTATTACCTGTTCCAAACATTGGGCGAAGGGGAAGAGCTGTACGTCAATGGCGATAAAAGTACTGGTGTCCGTAAGAATTTTAAACTTGCTACGCCTACGACGGGTGGTGCCAACATCAATCTCTTTAGTAAAGTAGTTGGCGGCCAAAAATTATTGTCAGCCGAAGCGGTGAACGCGCCAATCGCTGATCTGGTCAAAATGGCCTCACAGGAGATGAATAAGAACTATTTTCTGTATTCAGAGTTAAAAGGCAATATCACGGTTCATATCAGCGATATCAGCTATGATAATTTTCTGTCCGCTCTTTTTAAGGGGACCGATTATACGTTCATCGCTGACAACGGTATATACATGATCGGAGACCGTAAGTTAGAGGGGTTGAGAACCAGTAGAGCAATTAAACTGGAAAATCGACCGATCGATACCGTTATGGCAATAATCCCGAATGACTGGAAAAAAAGTGTAGAGATCCGCGAGTTTCGCGAGCAGAACACGATCCTGTTATCCGGATCGAGGCCGCAGATCGCCGAGATTGAGAGTTTTATTAAGCAGGTCGACTTGTTGGTACCGATGGTATTGATCGAGGTTAATATGATCGATATTCATAAAACCCGCACGGTATCTACCGGTATTGCTGCTGGCGTATCCGATAGTGTTAAAACAGGTGGCTCTATTCTTCCCGGCATCAATTACACGTTTGGCGCGAGCTCCATTAATGACTTTTTAAGCCGTATAAGCGGATCAACAGGTTTCAACCTCGGACATGTAGTGCCTAATTTTTACGTCAGTCTCAAGGCGTTGGAAAACAATGATAATGTGGATGTGCGCGCGGTACCGAAGCTTGCCACTTTGAACGGGCACTCGGCTAAACTTAGCATCGGCCAGAAACGTTATTACCAGATCAAAACCCAGAACGTGATTCCGTCGATCACATCGCCCACCAGCATTTTTACCGATCAATATAAAGAGGTGGAAGCGAACATGGATATTAATATCAAACCGATTGTCTCGGGCGATGATCAGGTGACGCTGAATATTAAAGTCAATATCTCTGACTTTATCGGTACACCACCGGATAATGCGCCGCCGCCAACGGCTAACAGTGTATATGAGTCCATTGTTAGAGCACACAACGAGGATATGATCGTATTAGGCGGTATTGAGCGAAATGAAACCGATGACTCCACTTCTGGCGTACCGGTGCTTTCACGCATCCCGATCTTAAAATGGATTTTTAGTAATAAGACGAAGACCAACCAGAAGGTGGTGACGGTACTGTTTATTAAACCAACCATTATTCGTTGATATGCTGGAACAATATTACCGGTTGAACGAAGTAGTGGGTGTTAGCATCCTGCTCAAGCCGGATGGTAGTCTGGTGATCGATGCCTGTCAGATCGTTATTAAGAAGAACGAATTAAGCTTTGAGCAAAAGCTAACCAACGTTGCTTCGCTTGCTGCGCTGGCCAAAAAGCTCCCGGCCAAAATACCGGTATCACTAAACCTGACCGGTGCCGGTATCATCACCAAACAGTTAGAACAAGCGGAAGAGATCACTGAATCAAATTTCTCTCTCGTCTTGCCAAATGCCCGCTGGGAAGATTATTATATCCAGCAAATCCATAGCGGAACACAATTGTTTGTTTCGCTGATCCGGAAGGAAAAGGCTGACCAATGGCTGGAGCAGTTCAAAGCAAACGAGCTGAACTTATTGATGCTATCGCTGGATGGCCTGCCTATCCTGCATATCGCGGCGCAGTTGAACCTGTATGATCATGATTTTGAAATCAATGGTCATCACATCAAAAGGAACGAAAAGCAGGAATGGATCGCTTATAAAAAACAGCCAATCACACCACTGACATTTGCCCTCAAAGTAGGCAATGAACCCTTACCGCAGGAACTGGTATTGCCCTACGCCGCCGCTTTTCAGCTGGCGATGAATGACCGGTTACAAGCGGCGGCGGTGCAATCCTCTCCATTGGATCAGCCCCTGGCAGTTACCATAGAAAACCGAAAAGTTAAAGCGCAGGGCACCGTCGTCTTACTCTGCTTTTTTGTTCTGTTATTGGTCAATTTTTTTGTTTTCAATGCCAAAAATTCGGCAAACATTCAGCTATCAGGAAAAATCGGCGCACTGGCACAAGCGACCACCGGCAGGGACACCCTTGAAAAACGAATCGCGGAGATGGAAGCCGAAATCCGCGGGCTGGGCATCGAACAGCCGTTAGTAAGAAAAAGTGTACTTATTGATCAGTTGGCCTCGCTGTTGCCGGAGAGTATCAAACTAACGGATATGGCGGTCAATCCAACTGACGATGCCGCAGGCCGGATCAATAAAACAATCGTGTTTAGTAATCACCTGATTAAAATATCAGGGACATCTGCCCAGATCATCCCGGTTAATGAATGGATGGCCCGCATCAAAACCCACGCATGGGTAAAAGAAGTCCAGATGCTAAATTACAGCTATAATCACGAAAAGAACACCGGTGTATTTACCATCGCCATTAGTTTTTAAGCCATGGAAAAGCTAAAAGGAAAAATTAAAAAAGAATACTTGCTCCTTGCAGGAACCTTACTGCTGCTGGTGATCAGCTATCGCCTGGCTTTTCAGAAAACAATTGAGGCCTGGCAGCTCAATAACCGTTTAACCAAAGCGCTTATCCAACAAAACGATCTCAGTTACCAACCCGGATACCTGGAACGCAAGCAGCATAACCTTCAACAAGTGATCAGTCGCTATCGAATTGATTCAACCACTTTTCGGAATAATACTTTGGCCAGATTATCAGAAATGGCATCGACCAACCAGTGCCGAATCATTGAATTACCCTCTGATGCTCAGGAAACGCACGCAGCCAAGTATATTATCAACAAAGTGGTCTTTGAGGGAGATTATGCTGGATTAGTTAAGTTGTTAGATGCTATTGAGAAAGCTAAAGATGCCGGAGTCTTGCGATCTGCTAATTTCAGCACCACTCGCCATGATCAGCTACAAACGGAAGGTCGGTTGACTTTGACTGCATGGCTGGAGATAGTTAAATAAGAGGCTTGTCATATGGATGTAGCGTTGTTTAAGACACTAACAGCTAGTTCTATAACTCTCACAAGGCTAAATGTGAACCATTATGTTATTAGATAATATACTGTCGGGGGAGGGTGTCAAGTTGAGGTTCGCATGATGCAAATGGTTAAGCTCAAGAGATTGCATTTTTATAAATCTTGTCGAAATATAGGTTAATAGTCAATTTGGCCAAAAACATAGAAAATGCAGAGCCTCCTCAGTTTCTTTTTCATCAATAGTTCCTGCTCACTTAATGCCTTGGTCGCTTTTCGGCTTGAAGCATCTTTGGATTTTTGTCCTGATGCGTTGTGCTGTTATTTGGTGGGGAACTGATTTCGCCGCCAGAAGCTTTTACGTACTAACCTGAAATTTCCAAGGTAACTTTTTATAGGCTTATACATCATTATCCATCTTCCAAAAGATGCTTCGAAAAGCAACGATAGCGCTCTCTCCTGCTATACCGACCTTCACCAGAACGCAACTATTTATCCGATTGACAAAGAAAAATTTAAGGAGATATATAAAGGCCTCGATAGGTAAGCGATAGACGTCCTCAGTGTGTTTATCTTAGAGATTTGGCAATACTCCATACATTTTCTAAGTCAGCAGAAAAATGTAGATCGTTTATCATTTTATCTAAGTATTCGAGAACGCTGATGATGAACACAGAACATTATATAATTATAGCAATGGTGAGAGAATCAATTAGGGGGAAACATCTCAATTGAATATTATTTGTTTTAAATATTGAATATTATTTAAAATAATTTGGAATTAAAAAATATGCTACCTAAATTGGATTGCCTCAAATTTATAACCTTAACCTGAATCGTATGAGACCTTTTGCTAACACTTGGTCAAGCCGTTCGGCTATGTACCTTCATTTAATGAGATCTTATTTCTATTGCTCGATCATTCGCTTACCTAATAAAAAGGCTTGACAAAGCATTTAACAGGCGCGGCAGTTCGTGTCAAGCGCCAACCTTTTTTCGATTGACAAATCCTCGTTATTGATTAACAAGATTTTCGATTATTATATTTTATATCCAGTCTTAATATTTCGATTTCTGGCTTTTCCTAGTAGAGAACCGGAATCAAAAGGAAGCAAAGTCATAAATCTAAGCATACTTGATATTCTCAATTGGCATGAAATTCATCAAACTTACCTTACTTTTTCTATTGATCAATTATACAAGATCAATGGCTCAAACTGTCCCTGCACCAATGCCCAACGTAATACCGCCTTCGCCGGAAGCACAGTCTTTTATGCGCTATGGGGAAATTCCGGTTGATGTAAGTACTGGTGTGCCGGATATACAGGTTCCATTATATCAAATTACCAGTGGCAAATTGAGTTTGCCGGTATCTATTACTTATCATTCATCCGGCATAAAAGTTAGCGACGTAGCAAGTGTGGTGGGTTTAGGTTGGAGATTATCAGCAGGTGGTGTACTCACAAAATCCGTAGTCGGAAAACCTGATAACAGCGCAAATTATGGCATGTTTAATTACCCTTATCTTACAAAAGGGCAAATCGATGCGCTTCCACAGGATGGGAGTCAATTTATGGAATTGAAAATGGTTGCCGACGGTACCATGGACGGGGAATCAGATAAATATTATTACTCTGCAGGCAGTAAATTATCTGGAGAGTTTATTTATGACCACTCGCTTAACATCGTCCAAGCGGAATATACGGATAATAAGATAATCGGATTATATCCTTTGTCATATGAAACAGGGCCATCTGCTTATGAAGTAATAAGTGCCGACGGTACCAAATATTATTATGAGGCATGTGAATATTCTCAGACCGATATGGATCCTCACTACATTTCCTCCTGGTGGCTAACAAGAATAGTTTCGGCTGATAACGCAGATCAGATTTCGTTCGAGTATCAAACATTGAATACGCCGACTGTCGTTTTCACTCAATCACAATCTTTGACGTTTGATGGACTTTCTTCTCCGGTTTCGTATGGCGGCTCCCAAACCAATACTTCTTCATTACTTTTAAAGAAAATCACATTCAAGAACGGTTACGTAACATTCGATTATTTAAATGGTCGTAAAGATTTACAGGATAACCGACTTTCTGTTGTTAGTATTTATTCTAACGCCTCGGCGTCTCCTCTGAAAAAATACCAGTTTTCACAGTCTTATTTCTATTCAGGCACTGGCGATAATAAATATAATTACCGGCTTAAGTTAGATCAGCTCGCAGTTTATGACGTTTTAGCAAACAATGTTGAGAATTATTCTTTCGAATATGATCAGCAGTATCCGATGCCTCCGTACACACAACCGGGGCAATATAATAATACTCCATTTGCTTACGCTCAGGATTATTACGGCTATTCTAATGGAGTAAACAATAATCAGCACTTGATCACAGGTTTTACCGCGCAGGCCTGGGTCAGTCCCGCGGATAGAACTTCAAATTTTGATTTTGCAAAAACATGTATACTAACTAAAATCAATTATCCAACGGGAGGCTCGACTTCGTTTGAGTATGCCTCCAACGAAGGAGCCTCACAATACGGCCAATTTCCCGGGGCGGGATTGCGAGTGCATCGAATCATATCGAAGACAGATGCAAATACCATAGCTAAAATAAAAAGGTATGAATACGCAAATAACTTATTAAGGGCTGATTTGGACTTAGACGTTGCGGGACAGAATAGTTACGATTGGGAACCGATGGTATTTAGTCCCGCTAACTGCGGTCTTTCGGTAATCGCAAACTACACTACATATTTAACAAGTCCTTTTTTGCCATTTGCCAGTTTTCATGGTAATCAGGTGGTATACCAGAATGTCGACGAATACGATGACGATCCGGTATCAAATATAAATTTGAAAAAGAGCTACGTGTACGGGGCCAGTAATGATCAAATTATTGGCGTAACCTCTCCAAGATACCACAATCAATATTTCGTGGATTGTTCTTGGAAAAAAGGGCAGTTGCTCGGGGTGCTCTATTATAAATATGATTCCTCCGCAGGGTACATATTAAAACGGGTACAATCAAACACTTATAGCGACTTTAGAGATAATACGGTTATCGCCGGAACTAAAGTTGAACGGGTGCATCCTAAAATTGGCGGTTGCAATCCTGACCAATATCAAAACGGGACTTACTCACAACTTTTCACATGGTTTGATATACCTATAGAAGTTGGCACCCGAAAACTAACCAAAGTTGAGACAACCGATTTTGATGATAACAACAACCCTATTGGAACGACAACAACGTCGTCATCATTTAATTCACTGAATCATTTGTTTCCCACTGCGCAGACAAGTACGACCAGTAAAGGCGAAACGCGAAGGACAGAATTTACTTATCCCACTGACTACTCGGGAGTAGCAGTCTATGATCAGATGACACTTCGCAATTTAATCAGTCCCGTGATAGAAAAAAGAACTTATAAGGTAAATGTTAACAATGTAAGCACTCTGTTGGAAACAACTAAAACCAATTATGGTTTTTGGGACGGGACGGCGTCCGGATGGACGAACAGTATAACCGACCTTATTGTTCCGACCTCTGTTGAATATCAAAAAGCCAATTATAGTTCTGAGCCCCGTGTAATATTCAATAATTATGATAGTAAAGGCAACATGCAATGTTTGTCGCAGAGTATGGGGGCACCGGTTTGTTATTTATATGGTTATGGCGGTTCATACCCTATTGCCAAAATAAGTAATGTGGATTATAGCACTGTGCAATCTGTATTAGGAGGACAGTCGGCGATAAATAACTTCAGAGACAATTCCACCCCGACAGACGCAGCAGTTAGCTCTTTCCTTGCTCCGCTACGTGCATTGCCGAATGCCCAGATTACCTCTTATACTTATATCCCATTAGTCGGTATGACAAGCATGACCGATGCGATGGGAAAAACTATTTATTACGAGTACGATAGTTTCCAGCGCCTTACCACTGTAAGGGATTTGAATGGAAAGATATTAAAACACATGGATTATCACTACAAACAATAAACCCAATCAAATGAAAAAAATATTAGCGTTATTAATCCTTGGTATAATATTTACAAATAGTAGCTACAGTCAGCAGCGGGACACGACTAAGCACAAGGAAAGCGACAATCACAGGATGAATCGCTTCATTCGCCAGCGTCTTGGTATCGACTCCATAAAGGCGGAACAAGTTGATGCTATTCAGGCAACATATAAAGCGGGTATTGCCCGGGTGGCCAGCAGCGGCCTGAGTGAAGATCAAAGACGCAGGGCTATTGATTCATTGATGCGTCAAAAGAATGCCAGACTTGCGGCAATCTTGACGCTAGAGCAACAGGCTAAAATTATTCCAAGCACCGAACGCAGTAAAGAAAAGTCTACTGTGACAAAAAAACAATAAACAGGGCGCACCTTATCACCATTAACACATGAAAAAAAACATTACCTTTTTGGGTACTCTGCTTTTTTGCATCCTTTCATTTCGCGCACAAGCCCAGGATGGACAACATCAATACAGCGCTATTGACGCAGGTACCTATAGTTGCTCCGGAAACTTTTCGGATGTCAACAATACGGATTATGCTGCGGAAAGTTATGGAATGGCTTACAATGTGGTATGGCATAGGTTTACGATAACACAAACGTCTAACGTTAATATATCTCTTTGCAACTCGGGCTGGGATACTTATTTATATCTGGTGGATCAGTATGGCAGTGGCATCGCTTCGGATGACGATGGGGGCTGTGGTGGCGGTACGTCGGCTATTGCAATTAACAGTCTGCAAGCGGGAACGTATTATATAGCTACAGGTGGTTACGGGTCAAATACTGGAGATGTTGACCTGGAATTGAATGTAACCGGTACAGGCAGTGCATCTCCTGGATCGGGAATGAACAATGCCATTTCTGCAGGAAGTTTCAGTTCATCAGGCGGGACATATACAGATACGCGGAGTAATGGAAGTGGGTGTTTAGGTAGTTTTATCGGCCAGCCGAGCAATGACCTCTGGTATGTGTTTACGGTATCTTCGTCGGCTACAGTTACCATCGGTACCTGTGGTAGTGGCATAGACACCTATCTTCATTTGCTAAACGCTAGCGGCAGCGAACTTGCATCAGACGATGATTCAGGTTGCGGTAATTTTACCTCGGCAATAACGTACAGTTTATCACCCGGTACTTATTATGTGGTTAGTGAAGGCTATGGCAATAACCAAGGCTCGATTACCACTACAATCAATATAGGAGCCGGTACCACGGTAGGCGGTACAGGTTGCACGTTACTAACAGCTGTTCCGAGTAGTGATCGGAACTATATTACTACTTATGTGCCGAGAAGCGAGATGAGTAACGTATCCGATCTTGCCACATCAACCACGTGTGATGTGATGGAAACTATCCAATACTTTGATGGTCTAGGCAGGCCAATGCAGACGGTGCAGGTTAAAGCTAGTCCTGGCAATAACGACATTGTACAGCCCATTGTTTATGATCAATACGGACGAATTAATACCCAATATTTACCTTATGCTAACAATCCGAACGTTGCTAGTGATGGTAGCTACAAAACGGATGCACTAACTCAACAGGCGAATTTTTACGGCTCTACTACTGCGTGGGCTCAGGGTATAGTAAAGACCCAATATCCCACCTCAAATATCAATTATGAGGCGTCGCCTTTAGATAGGATTGTCGAGAACGGAGCCGCCGGGCAATCCTGGCAGTTGTCAAACAGTGGTGTTTACAATAGTGGTCATACAATTCGTATTGCTTATGGAGCCAACAACAACGAAGTAATTAAGTGGGAAGTGAATAGCAGCGGCAACGGAGCTATCGGTTCGACCACGTACGCTCCGAATACACTTAGCAAAAGAACATTGACCGATGAAAATGGGAACAATACCATTGAATTTAAAGATACAGAAGGTCTCCTTGTTTGTAAAATGGCTCAATTGGGAAGCTCTTATTTGAGTACCTACTATGTATATGACGACTACAATAACCTGACTTATGTTATACCACCTATTCCCGCAAATACAACATACCCTACTGCATTCCTTGAAACGGATGCTGTATTTATAAATTTTATTTATGGTTATCACTATGATGGGAGAAATAGGCAAGTGGAAAAGAAAATCCCAGGTAAAGGCTGGGAATTTATGATCTATAACCCCCTTGATCAGGTGAGCTTCAGACAGGACGCCAACCAGCGGAATAAGCCGAACCAGGAATGGACCTTTATACGGTATGACGCACAGGGCAGAGTGGTGATCACCGGCATCTGGTATTCGGGTGATGGAGCCGACGGCAATATAGCCAGTCCAAGTCATAGTCGGGAACAGTGGCTACAGAGTTGGTCGACATCCCATGCCCCGCTATGGTCGACGCCGGATAACACCACGAGCACTGGCTATAATAACGATGATCCGCCAGGGCAGATCCTGACGATCAACTATTACGATGACTACACTTTTCCCGGAAACCCTTATGGCTCCTGGAACCCGTCGATGACCCGGCCTGTCGGGTTGCTTACTGCCAGTAAAACGACCGTGTTGGAATCCAACGGTACTTATGGGCCGATGCTCTGGACGGTCAACTACTATGATGCAAAAGGCCGGTTGCAGCAAACCTTTAAACAACACTACCTGGGTGGCGCGGCATCGTACACGACGAATAACTATGATGCCATTCAAACCACTTATAATTTCGATAATAGTGTAGCGGCAACCTATCGTTACCATTATGTGAACGGTTCACAGAACCTACGGATGGACAATGCCTACTTCTATGATCATGCCGGCCGTAAGTTCCAGACGTGGACAGCGATGAATAATGGGACGAGCATCCTCGAGAACCAGGAAGACTATAATGAGATCGGGCAATTGATGACCAAACACCTGCATAGTGAAGACAACGCGGCCAGCTTCCTACAAAACATTAGTTATAGCTATAACGAGCGCGGCTGGATCAATCATATCGGCTCTGTTTATTTCGATGAGGTACTGCGTTATGATCTGCCGGTCGCCGGGGCAGTGGCGCGATATAATGGGAATATCGCAGAACAGCAGTATACGGCTCAATATAGCGGCACCCAGACAGTGACCTACGGCTATGATGAGCTCAACAGGCTGAACTGGGGCAACTCAACAGCTGGCTTCTCGGAAAGTGGTATTACCTATGACTATTTGGGGAATATCATGGGGCTTACTCGGAGCAACTATGGGACATTGGGCTATAGTTACACGAACGGCAGCCAACTGGATCATGTGAACGGTTTTATCAACGGCAGTTACGTTTATGATTCGAATGGTAACAAGGTCACGGATGGGCCTAAAGGCAATACGATTTACTACAATATGCTGGACCTGCCACGAAGTATTACCGGAAGCAATACCATCAGCTATACTTATTCTGCCACCGGCGAAAAACTAAGTTCAGTCAATTCCGGGGTGAGAACTGACTATATCTCAGGTATTCAGTACAACAGCAGTGGGGTAATCGATTTTGTGCAAACTGAGGATGGTAGAGCGATTGCCAGTGGCAGTGGATTCAACTTTGAGTATACCCTGACCGATCACTTGGGAAACAACCGGGTGACCTTTGATAGGACCCACGGCAAAGTGGGAGAGGATGATTATTATCCGTTTGGCCTGAATGTCCATCGACAAGCAAATGCCGGAAATAAGTATCTTTATAATAAGAAGGAATTGCAGGATGGATTAAATGAGTATGATTACGGCGCGAGGTTCTATGATCCTGTTATTGCAAGGTGGACGGGTGTCGATCCGTTAGCGGAGAAATATCGGAGATGGTCGGCGTATAACTATTGCGTTAATAATCCGATAAGATTTACAGACCCTGACGGGATGGGAGTTCAAGAGGAATACGATAAGTTGAAGAATGCAGTGGATGCCGCACATGCCAGAGAACAGCGTGAGGCAGACTACGCTAACTTTTTTGGAAGTATTTACATACCGACGAGTTTGACAAGCCAGGAAAACGCTAACTTGCATGGAGATGATACTGAAAGCACAAATGAAAGCAGCGGCGGATCAGAACAAGCCAGCAATACCGATGACAGCAATACCGATAGCTCCGTTGACGCTGCCAATCAGGGGAGGCCGCTATTTAGTGATCTAGTAAAAAACTATCCGACTACGAGCAATGTCGCAGATGTTTACGCTCTTGTTGGTGGAGATTTGCTGAGAAGTTACAACCAAGACCCGGTAAGTTACGGTAATACTTGTGCTATGAGATTATCTTATGCCTTGAATAAATCTGGTGCCACTATCCCATACATACGTGGAAAAACATTTAAAGGTTCAAACAATCTAAACTACTTTATTAGAGTAAAGGACATGGCGAGCTATATGGATGCTACCTACGGACAGCCTAATATTAATGGGATGCGTCCAGGTGATTTTTCAGGTAAAACAGGGATAATACAGTTTAATGTTTCTGGTTGGAGCGATGCTACGGGGCATTTTACTCTTTGGAATGGAAGTAGCCCTCTATATGGAAACTATTTTAATATAGGTCAACAAGAACCGGGAGTTACCCTAACTGGTGTACACTTATGGGTATTCCGGTAAAACTTAAAAAATCATTGAATTATGAAACTCACATTTGGAATTTTAATTATTACCATTCTTTGCTCCTTCCTTAACTTTCAAGAGAGTTTTTTAGCAAAGATTACTATAGGAAAGTATTCCTATTCAATATGCAAAAAAAATGCTTATCTACATGATGATCGGTTGAATGCGGAATACTTTGTTGTATATAAAGCAAGGACACAAAAAAGACTTTGTAGTGCGTTCTTGAAGGCGATCCGTAGTGATTCAGTGTTTGTTAGCGGAGATTACAAGGTTTATAGAGATAGAATTGAATTTATAGAACATTATTACTACAATAAAGAGTCAAACTCAACAGATTCTATAAAAAATGTATTCTATCCTAATAAAGCTGGAAACTTGATTCTTAAACAATCAATAACGTTTAAGGGTAAACAGAAAATCAAGAAGAACTATTAATAGTTATTGATCATTAAGATAATGTCAATCAGGGGAGAGATATCCGACTTGATTAAAAGATCTCAGTGCAATAAATAGCGGCAGGTGAATCAGCGGGAAATCGCCTTTCGGCTAGGCCAATAACAAATACTATATTAAATAGGTTAGATGCGGATGGAGCGGATTTAAATGATCCTAATTGGATGGCTGCCTGCCTCAATACATGGTAAAGGTTATTTGCCAAATTCTCCGACATTTTATCGGTTTTAATATAAGATAGTTATGAGAATGGCGCACGAAAATTGAACCATTCATCAACCAACTCTGATATGGAGACCGGCGGGAACATAAAGGCCTTGATTCAGTTCGTTGCCCTGATTTTAAGAAATAGGTATTGTCTTAATGTTAAAGAACAAATAGCTCTTCATTTTAACCATATTTAAAGTTTGAGTTTAATCCGTCCGGCGGCTTCAATTTTCATCTTGTCTTTTACTTTAGCATAGATCTGTGTGGTCTTTAAGCTTCGATGCCCCAGCATTTTTGAAACGGTATAGATTTCAGTACCTAATTCCAGTTGAAGTGTAGCGAAGGTGTGTCTAAAACTGTGAAAGGTGATGTTCTTTGAGATGCCCGCGTCTTTTATCCATTTCTCGAAACAGTATCGCATACTGGAATAGGTAAGCTCCTTAAAAACTTTTTGATGAGGTTCTCCTCTTTCTCCAAGCAATTCCATTGCCTGATCTGATATAGGTAATATCTCTGCGCCTTCTGTTTTTTCCTGTACGAATTGTAGTTTATATTTTCCGGGAACGCCGCGCACTTCCTCCCATGTCAGGCCATGTACATCAGAGAAACGCAGTCCGGTAAGCCCTGCGAAAATCGCGGCCTTTTTGACCACATCCGGCTTTGCGGGGGTGTTGGCTAATGCTTGCAGCTCTTCCAGCTCTAGTATTTCTCTATGTGTTTCTTTCGGGTTGATTGGGTCCACTGTATTGCAAATATCCTCCGTTAATAGTTTTTGTTTGTGCGCACGCCTCAAAACGGTCCTCAACTTTGCGAAATAGTTTGATGCGGTATTGTAGCTGATCGCTCTGCCCCGTCGGCCGAGCCCCGGCCGTCCGAGCAGATAGCTTCTGTAATCGCTGATCAGGAATTGATCAACGTCAAAGAAGTTGACATCCTTGCCGGCGAATTCGGTGAAATAACGTAATGACATGCTTAAATTGTCATTCGGAAGGCTTCCTTTTGACCTAATATAATCGTTATAATAGCTGATGAAGCTCTGTTCCCTTGTCCTATCCGCAATAAAACCAAATTTGCGGTTTTGAATATCTAATTGTCGAGTGGCCCGTATATTTTCCACTAAGGAGTTGGTTTCTGTATTATGTTTACGTTGCCAAGCGTTCGCAGGCTTATCATAAACAAACAAGCCAAGGAACTCGTATCGCTGAGGTTTACCTGTTTGAGAATTTGTTAAAGGAGGAGAGAAGTCCAGGTAAATCGACTGACGATCTTTACTGATCTTTTTCTTTCTGATATGTACTTTAGGCATGATGACCTCCCGGATTAAATATGTTATCTAAATGGATTTTGAGCACATAGGTATACCAACCTACTTGATATTTAGGAATTTGATAGCGTTTTATGATGTCGCACAATGCTTTTTCAGAGATATTATATAGTTGCTGTGCTTCCCCCATATGACAGCAATCAGACAAATTTGAACTGTTAGGTTTCCGTTCATCCGGCATGTCGGGTAATGCAAACAAATTGTCTATATCAGCACGGTTAATCACCGTTTTCCTGACAGAAAGATTGGTCGCTTTTAAACGGCCCGACCGGATCATCGTGTATACGATCTTGTTCGATGTGCCTAATAATTTGGCTGCTGCCTTCACACTTAAGAACTCAAGCGAAGTCAGCTCCTGTAATTGATGACTAATTGCCTGTTTAACGGACTCCTGAGCAAGACCTATTTTTTCATTGCGCATCCGTTGCTTGTAATTTCTGCTATTGCATTTGGAGCTACAAAAGCGCGTAACAGTGGTTTTTGCAATGAAAACTTTTCCGCAATGCTCACATATTTTATTAACTGTGAAATTAGAACTCATATCAACTTTCTACTTTCTATTTCTCACTTGCCAATCCGATATCCCACTAATTGGCTCATTTTGCAATTCTTTGATTATTAAGGTGTAGTATATTTTTTCAGAAGGAAAAGATATACCGGTTAAGTCTCCCATAAGGGTGAATAAGCATCTATTAGACAACATAAGAGCCCGAAGAGACTTAATTCATCCAAATTTCAAATAAGCTCGAAAACAAATTTTTCAAGCACCATTTGAGTACCAAAATTGAGAAAAATAAGGGCAATTATCCAAGAATTTGGATAGGGTAAATTGATGTAAGTTACTAACAGTGAGTTGTTTAGTTGTCGTAAGTTGTCAAAAATTTGGAGTGTTTGCCGGGCTTATTTGCCGATCAGCGATTTGAGGAATATTTACGGGAACAATGCGGTTACAGCAATATAGAAGATTTCAATTTTGTTGTACATAAGCTTTGCTATCTTTCAGAAAAACGGGAAAATTTAGCATGGAATATGGAGGCGCAAACACGCATTCTCATGCAAATATTAGCTGATCCAAATGCAGAGAACTGGTTTCGTAAGCGTAGAAACACGATTAAGGAGATTGATAGTGCCATCAGACACAAAACTGTAAGTATTAACGCACTACAAAAAAGGATACAACAATCTACGGATGGCCAAGTTAATAAGCAACCCCCGACTGCGGATATTGATGTTGTAGATTTGACTGAAAAATCATTCGATCAATCCCGACTGGATGTACTACAGAAAAATATATTGGAACTCAATGGCAAACTAACTAATAAACGCCGTGAATTTTACGATTTTAAATTCAAGCATACAAATGCCGTTGTAGAAATCGATAAACTGAGAGATGATCTTTCAAAATTTGAACATGCTTTTTTCTTTGAGCAATTGAATAAGTTAGAATCTAACGAGGCAAAATTATCAGTTTATAAATTATTGCACTACAAATTATGTCCTGCATGTGGTAATCAATCGGAAGATTTATATAACAGGGCAGTTAATTTTATTAAAGAAGACCGGTGCCCCATCTGCGGAACAGAACAGGTTCTTGAATCTGGATCATTAAAACCTGGCACCGAAGCAGAGTTATCCGAGAAACTCAAATTGAAAATTGACTTAGAAAAAGAAATTATTTCTATTGAAAATGATATAAATAATTTTGAAGAGTCGCTAAGAGTATACAACCAAGAAATTAACGAACATATTCTTACTAGACGTTCATCGGTAGTGTATATTGAAAAAGCTGCCGATGCCAATGAGGTTGAAAGCGCGCCTCTGGAAAAATTGCAGGCAGCCTACAATGCTTTAGTCACTGACAGAAACGAACTTCAAATCCAGTTCGACGTGTAACCCTCCCTTAGTTCGGACCGGTATTTTATAGAATTATTTAATTCAAAAATATAATTATCATTGTTGTAACTGTGGAGATGTTGGAAACTCGCCAGAGTTTTCAATATCCCCACAGTTTAGCCGTTTATACAGGTCAGGCGTTATCCCTCCCAATGCTTCATGAGGCCTGCTGTAGTTATAATCATCCATCCATTCATCAGCCAGTACCTGTACCTGTTGGATATCTTCAAATAAGTAAGCGTCCAGAATATTCTCCCGGAAGGTTCTATTGAACCGCTCGATATAGCCGTTCTGCATGGGTTTGCCAGGCTGCGTGAATTGTACTGTAATGCCTTTGCTTTTACACCAATCCTTAAACTCTTTACTGTTAAACTCCGGCCCGTTATCTACCCGGATACAGTTTGGTTTACCTTGTTCATGAATCGTTCGCTCCAATATCTGAGTTACCCGAACGGCTGGCATGGTATAAGCAGCTTCTACGGCAATAGCTTCCCGATTATAGTCATCAATAATGTTCAGCGTTCGGAACCTTCTTCTGTTCATCAGAACATCACACATGAAGTCCATCGACCAGGTATCTCCAGCTTGCTCAGGCACGATCAGTGGGACCTTGACTCTTGCCGGCACACGCCTGCGGACCTTGCGGCGTTTATTCATACCCAGCAGCAGGTAAACACGTCTTACACGCTTGTAGTTCCATAGCAACCCTTGATGCCGAATCCTGCTGTAATATAGATCCTGACCTTCGGTTGGATGACGTTCAGATAACTCAATTAGCTTATCAATAGTCTCTGAATCATCCCGGACATTCTTATAGTAATACATGGATTTGGGCAGCTTTACTACCCGGCAAGCCCTGCTAATGCTTACGCTGTAAACTTCCAGTAAGTAAGCAACCATGTCTTTGCGCTGGCAGGGCTTTAGAACTTTTTTGAAAGAACGTCCTTCAGCATCTTATTGTCCAGAGCCAGTTCTGCATACATATGCTTAAGCTTGCGGTTCTCTTCTTCAAGCTCTTTCAATCGTTTCAGTTCTTGGCTATCCATGCCGGCATACTTCTTTCGCCAATTATAAAAGGTTGATTTGTGGATGCCCAGTTCCCGGCAGATGTCGTTTAGCTCACGGCCTCCTTCATATTCTTTGATGGCTTTGACAATCTGTGCTTCGGTAATAATAGAGTTCTTCATTGTTGACTGTTTAAAGTTAAGACTTTTCGTCCTTTAAGCAGTCCGACTTTTAGGAGGGGTTACAAAGATTTTCCATAGATAAATGATTTGATTCAAGACAAAATTAGCGCCCGGTCTCACCCTTGCCGGGGAATTAAGGGGTCGATTTTAAATTAATCTTCTGAGTGGAAAAAATGCCCGCTATTCATGACGCACGTCTCAATGTCAACGCAAAAACTAATGCAAACTAAAGCAGTATTCCCTCCAGGAACCCTGCTCAAATTATTAACTGATTCATTAGTCCAATCCCCTTGGGGAAAAGCTCATTTGGTGGCTAAAATAATGGGGCCTACTATAACGGCCTATTACTGCAAATTGTAAGTATTCCGGATGAGCAAAAAAGATACCGACGCGGGTTCTTCATCTATGCAGTCCATCAAATTTTGGTCTACCCCTACTGCATTTACTGTTTATTAACGATCAATCTGAGTTTGGCGACCAATTCTCCTATGCTCCCTTGTGTTTTATTTCGAAAGGCCCGATCCGTATACAAGGTCGCACAATATTTACTTGATGACTTCAAATGATGCCATTCAGCCCATAATTCATCGTAACGTTTGAGCGCCGATCTGAGTACTTCGGTATCTTTTTCGCCATTCTTTGCATTTTGGAGCATCATGATCCACATTTGTTCGATCAGTTCGTATTTAATGCGGCCATAGGTACAGGAAACTTCCAGCGCCTCCTGCCGGTCTTTGTTAATTAAATGGAGCTGTTTCGATATCGCTTCAATGCTGCGCCAAATAGCAGAAGCTTCTGCCTTTTCAGCAAGTACCTCCTTTTCTTTATTCGCAGCGATAACTTCTCTAATGACCGTGCGATTGTCACTCACGGTAAAATATTGATCCCTGGTCCACCAAACTGAGTTTGACACATAGCTGTTTAATTGACCTTTCCTTACGCCTTCAACGCTTTGTAAACATAATTGCCTGAACAGGTCCGCTTGATAGCCTGATAAACCCAATTTTGCTACAAACCTGTAAAACAAGGTATCTTCGGACAGTTCCGGGTGCTGCCCCCATTGGGAAACGACATAAGTATTGAGGTCGGTCCACAGCTCATCCTTGATATAGGGGCCATCCCAACCGCCCCCGTTTGACCAGGTCATCACACCTTTTAAAAGACCTTTGTTCAATATATCTTTTATGCCGCGTGGATTAGCCGGATCGTTCAGCTTCCCGGTAAATTCATGCCTGCCATAGGCGATCTCGTATTTCGTTTCCGGCCAGCCGTCGATTACACCTTTGGCTGTATAATAGGGATGGGCGCCTTTACCATAAGCTTCCATCCTTGATTGCGCTTCCACCAATTGATAATGTTTGCCGATGCCTATGGTGGGGTTAAAAGGGGTCATTCGATGGAAATCATCCTGTTGATATTTGATCACAAATATCAGGTTGGGGTGCGGTTCAACTCTGTTGGTTACTGCCAGATAATATTCGGGGTTATTGTGAAAGTTATAGCCAAAGTCCCAAGTCCGAAAGAAAAGCTTTTTATTCCTTTTCACACAAACCTCATCCCGCAATATATTGATCATAGTGACTTGGTCTTCCATCCCTTCCTTACCATCCCGGATAGGTCCGCCCCCCACATGATAAGGAGCATCCTGAAGATAGGTTTCACCGAAACGCAATGTCAGTCCATCCAACTGAGGAAACCGGTCAAAAATCCCGGCAATTTGCGCGCGCAGTAAATCCTGCGTGCGCTTACTTTGCATATTAGGCTTTTTTGATCGTGCGTCCATTCCGCCGGTTCCGGCTACTTTACCGGTACCCGTCAGTTCAGCCGCATATTTTTCCCATACCGATTGTGGAAATACAATAAAATCGGTAAAAGGATAAACAGCCATTCCGGCTTTTTTGCACTCAGCCAGTTTTTTGTCGATCTCAGCCGCCTTATTTAATATCCAGTTTCTTTCCTTGGTATTCTGCGGTACGATGTCTTTTTCAAAATTGTCATAGGTGATGGCACAATTAACAAACCAATGTGTCACCATCCCATTGAAGCCCTGCGATTTCATATAGACGGGGTCATTGTATTTGGTGTCATACGGCGCTTCCCCCGGATTGTTATGTACCATGTCCAAAATGTATGGCAAGGGAGTGCTATTTGACTGAGCAAATGCCTGCCCGCAAAATGCGGACAGGCAGAAATGCAGGGATAGGCAGGCTAAAGTTATCTTAAAGTTCATGTTTAATAACCGGGGTTTTGGGTCAAAACAGCGTCCTTGTTGCTTTCGATCTCGCTTTGCGGGATAGGCCACAGATTGCTGGTGGGTTTAACATTCGCTGCGACCGGGTTATGGGCCACGTTAACGGTACGATCGTAAACCAAACCCAAACGGGCAAGCGTTAGCCTCCTCTTTTCTTCTATACCTAATTCGCGCATCCGCTCATCAAGGATATAATTGATATCCACATTAGCCGGCAAAACCGGTGAAGCGTTTGCCCTGGCGCGCACGATATTAATATCAGCTGCGGCATTGCCAGGGTCATTTGCACCTAAATAAGCCTCAGCACGGATCAGGTAGGTTTCGGCTAACCTGCACATATACTGATCGGCATAGGTTCCGCCGGCCGCGGAGCTCAAGAGACCTGTGGTAGCATTGAGGTACAAGGCTGACGGATGGTGACCTGGTGTAGTGCATTTGGATTGATAGGCGTAAAAGACCCGGCTCGGTACGGTCACACCGGCAGGAGGGTTTTCGGTCGAAATGGTCTGACCAAAAAATGCCGGCTGATTGGGATCATTATAAGTGAACTGCCGCACAAAATTGTATTTTGAATTGCGCATATCATTGTTAAAGTCGCTCTGCCAGATGGTGTTCGTAAAATACTTCGTGGAAATTGCCCATCCTATACCGCGTCCCCCGGTGTAATCGGATACCGGCCATAGAAAAGGTTTTTTTCCACCTGCCAAAGTCACATCCCGTGTGAGCGGCGCACATTGCCGTTCTAACTGATAAGAACCGGCGATAGCGGTAGCTGAGGAAGATCCCCCGGGAACATCGTTTTCAAACTGGATGACCCATAATGCCTCTCGGTTGCCCGCACTCCGGTTTTGGTTTTTTGGCCGGAAGAGATCCCAGTACACGTCACCCGGATCGGTGCTTTGCGAACCAAAGCGTGAGTTCATCAGGGCCATATTGGCATTGCCGATTACCGCCGTCGCGGCTGTGATTGCATTGGTATATTGCTTGGCGGCCAAATAAACTTCTGCAAGAAAATGATAGGCGACAAGATTCGAGACCTGACCGTCCTTCACCGTATTGATAGCCGGTAGGCTAGTCGAGGCAAAAGCTAGATCACTGATGGCCTGGGCATATACCTCGGTCTGGCTGGCGCGGGTATAATTCGTTTTAGGGGAGGTTACTTCTTGTAACACGAGCGGCACGCCCCCGTATAAGTAAGCCAGCGTACGATAGGCAAATCCTCTGAAAAACCTGGCATTGGCCTGTATAAAGGCCAAATCGGCCCCAGTCACGGAAGATGTAGGCAGTCTGCTTAAAATGGTATTCGATTCCGAAATGATTTTATATAGTCTCGTCCAGTGGGACGTTAAATAACTATTGCTGGGATTGGTTGAAACAGCGTAATCATTGAAACGTTGCGGGCCGCTTGGCTGCCCATCGTATACCAAGTCCAATCCGTAGATGTAATCGAACGGGCTCTGTTCATCCGAGCTATAGAACTCTGTGCGAACGGCAGCATATAGATTATAGATCGAAGCGTTGAAATCCTGCGCCGTTTTGAAAGAGTTGACGGTACTGGCAAAATCTAAAGGCACTTCATCTAAATAACTTTTTTTACATGAAACTGTACAAAATATTAGCGTACAGACCAAAAACTTATGGATGTTTCTCATCTTTTTTTAATTATAATGTAACATTTAAACCTATTGCATACGCTTTAATCACGGGCGCTGCTCCGTAAGCCAGTCCTTGTATCGATTCCGGGTCCCAGCCTGTCCATTTCGTCCAGGTTGCCAGGTTTTTACCACTGATATACAACCGAAGGTTTTTAAGCCCCAATTTAGTCGTCAGCTTGGTGCTGAAATCATAGCTCAAAGAAACTTCCTGCAGCCTTATGAAACTCCGGTTCTGATAAAGGCCGGGGTCTGTTGCTGGTACGCTGCCTGTTACTCTATACGTGGCTCCGGGATTTCGCGGAGACCAATAGTCTGTACCTGAGAACCAGTTGTTCCTGATCGCGTTATCGCCTTGCTGTATACCCAGATCTGACCAGGGGTTATTATAGCCTAAATAACCATTGTTACCTCCTTGTACCGAATTGATAAAAGCGAACAGTGATAGCTGTTTATAAGAAAAAGTGTTGCCGACGCTGAAACGGTAAGCCGGCTCTGTATGACCCAAGATTACCCGGTCATCCGAGGTGATCTTACCATCACCATTTTGGTCAACGACTTTGTTACCGCCAACATAAAAACCAGCAATCGGAGTTTCTCCGATTTGCCACATTCCATTGGTCTGGTAATTGTAAATTGCGCCCAAGGGCTGTCCGATAAACAAGTTACTGGTAACCAGGTCACCCGACCCTGTCAAAGCAACAACCTTATTTTTGTTGCTGGCGAAATTGATCGTGCTCTTCCACTGAAAATCTTTGAGGCGTACGTTAACTGTATTTAAAGTGATTTCCGTGCCAGTATTATTTAACTTGCCGACGTTGGTGTTGATAGATCCGAAACCGGTGATTGTTGGGATCTTGACATTGAACAATAAGTCGTTCGTATTTGTATTGTACCAGTCAACGGTACCGCTGATCCGGCCTTTCAGAAAACTGAAGTCAACGCCCACGTTGATACCCGTTGTGGTTTCCCAGGACAGGTCGCTGTTGGATAATGAAGTCACCTGTTGTCCGAACAATGTTGCACCATTATCTCCGAATACGTAAGCCGCGCCCTGTGACACGGTTGCCAAAGAAGCATAGCGGTTCGTCAGGTTTCCGTTTGAACCGTAGCCGGCACGGAGCTTTAAGTCGTCCACCCATGTCAGTTTAAAAAATGACTCGTTGCTGGCGACCCATGCAGCCGCAACTGAGGGGAAAAGACCAAACTTTTTGTTTGCCGCGAATCCTGAATAGCCATCACGTCTGATCGTCGCGGTCAGGAGATATTTACTTTTATAACCGTAATTCAAGCGCCCCGTTTGGTAATTGTATTCATCGCTATAAGCATTGGATGTATTTTTCAGGATCAGTCCCTGCTGAATACTGTTGTAGCCCAACGCTATATTATTGTAACCTGTACCTGTTGCGTTTGTACTTTGGAATTCCAGTTGCCTTGCCCCATAAACCAGGGTAAGATCGATCTTGTGCACCTGGTTAAATGTCCGGTTATAGTTCAGGATATTGTCAATACTGTAATCATAGGTATCATCGTTAGACTTACCTACGGCGCCCGTAAAATTCGCGGAATATTGGTTGGCGGTATAACGCTGGTTCCAGTAGTAATTATTACCAAAGTTGACCCGGTAGCTCAATCCATCAACACCCGGTATATTCAAGATGCCGTAAAAGTTGCCGGAAATCGTATTCCGATGATCAAAATCATTTCCGTAAGTACCCAAAAACGGGTTGTTTATCGACCCGTTGGGCGTAAGATTAATTGATCCTGACGAAGAGAAAGGCGTATTCAGCGGACTGTAAAGTTGAATGCTCCGCAGATCCGGAGAAGTCCCGGAATAATCATTCAATGTTGCGAAAGTTTGTGTACCGATGCTAAGCCAGTTAAATACCTTAGTTTCAAGATTCACCCGAACGGATTTCCTGATGAACTGGTCGTTGATGACAAAGCCCGTCTGCTTGGTATATCCCCCCGAAACATAAAAGTTTGTTTTGTCTGTAGCGTTGCTTACGCTCAATTGATTGTCAAAAATGAACCCGGGCTGGGTAGCCGCGCCGTACCAATCGAAATCAGTCCCGTCATCATATCCTGCAACTTGGGTAGCGTCTAGCTTAGACCTCACATTAAAAGCGGGGTTAGGTGTCAGGTAATCCGGTGCCAGGTAGGCCTGTTGCCAGAGAATATCTTTTACTTTTTGAATGAACTCGTTTCTGTCAAGCGGATGGAGGACTTGCGCCGGGTTTTGGCTGGCATAGGAAGTGGAGAAATTGATAACAGGTTTGTCACCTTTCTTGCCTTTTTTGGAGGTGATCAGCATGACGCCGTTGGCGGCCGATGCGCCGTATATCGCTTTACTGCTTGCATCCTTAAGGATATCAATGGAGGCAATATCGTTTGGGTTAAGGCGCGAAAGATCGCCCGCATAAACAATTCCATCCAAAACGATCAATACGCCGGTAGAACCGGATATCGTAGACTGGCCGCGAACCTGAATACTCGGGGTCTGTCCCGCAGAAGTGACCTGGCCGATATTTAAACCGGGGACGGCTCCCTGTAATAACTGAAGGACGTTCACATCCGGGGATTGCCGGAAGGAGTCCAGATCCGCCCGCACCACCGACCCCGTGATGTCGGATTTCTTTTGGGTACCATAACCAACGACCAATACCTCGGACAGGTTATGTTGATTTTCCTTCATAACTACGTTGATTATCGTGGTATTGCCGACCACTCGTTCTTCATTATCGTAACCAATAAAACTAAAAACGAGTACCGATTCAGCATTCGGCACGCTAATGGAAAAAACACCGTTGCTATTTGTAGAAACTGCGGTGGTTGTCCCTTTGATCTTAATCGTGACGCCCGGTAGCGGTTCCCCTTTTTTTTCATCTACAACTTTCCCTGTGACCATAATTTGCGGCGCTGTATTTATCTGACCGGTCTGACTTGCGGTGATATTCAGGTTCCTGATGACGATCACATCGCCAGAGGCTTCGTAAGTTAGCTTCAATGGTGTCAGTATTTGGTCTAAAATTTCAGACAGCGGCCGCATCTGCGTAAATACATTTATTTTTTGCTTCACGTCGACCAGCTGGGGACTGTATACAAAATTGATGTCATAATTTTTTTCCAGCTTACTCAAAACGACACCGAGTTCGGTCCCGGTTTCGTTAATGCTGATTTTTGTTTTGAGCACCGCTTGCGCTTTCCCATTTTTTGCAAGGCTGCTCCCAACGATTGATAAAACGATGGCTAACTGTAAAAATGTAATTCTCATAATTTTTACGAGTAAAGGTTTATATTTCATACTTTTGATTTGGGTTAATAATTATTTAATAACTCGACAAAGAAAGCCCGGTCACAACTTTTAAAGCTGTGTCAAAAATGGGTACGAATCATTATTGGGCTTGAAATTGGCCGGTAGTACGCTATACTGCCGGTTTTTTTATGAAGGATGCGTTTTTATTTTTCCATGTTATATAATTAAGGTTATGTTATTGGTTAGCGGCACTGTTTTCTTTGATCACGATAAGCCCGTCTGTAAAATCACATTGCGCGTTTATGGCCTTGGCAATCAATTTTACTTTTTCATCTAAAGGAAGATTCGATAAGGAGGCGGTTAATGTGGCATTGCCGAATCGCTGCTCATCATACGCAATGTTGACGTGATAGGCTTGTTCTAACTTACTGATGACGGTACTCAATGCGGCGTTTTTAAATGTAAACTCTTTAACCGCGACTTCTTTCGATAAAACGGATGGTGTTATGACAGAGTCTTTTTTAAATTGTGCTAGCGGACGCTGAAATGTGGCCTCCTGGTTGGGCACCAAAGTAACCGAATGGAACACCTGATTGGCCGCTTGCTTGCTGTTAAATACCAAAACCTTACCCGTATTGACCACCACCTTGAACTCATTGTCGTTTGTAAATGCACGTACGGTGAAGCTCGTGCCTAATACTTTGGTGACCATATTCTTGGCATAGACAAAAAAGGGCCTGAGATGATTTTTATGCACCTCAAAAAAAGCTTCTCCTTCGAGATACACTTCTCTTTTATCGCCGGTGAATGAAGCAGGGTAAGTGAGTTTCGAATTTGGTTTTAACACAGCGAGGCTACCATCACTCATACGTATAAGCCGTGACTGACCAGTGTTATTCAGGTATGACATGAGATGGCCAACTTCGGTCGGAGGAAGTTTACTTGCCGGCTTTCTGGATACCATCTTATTCAAGGCGATTCCGGCAATAATGAAAAACAGAATGCTTGCGGCTATTTTAAACCAATGCAAGCGGTCGTGCTTCCTCGGTGTTTTTTGCAGCGGAAAGAATTCCTCTTCGCTTCTTTGAACAAGAAAATCCGTACTGTTTTCCTCAACATATTCAATTATGGAATACACCTCGGCATCTGAGAGCTGCTGGTCTATGGGCTCGATAACGATCGACCGTGCAATTTTTTGGGCCTGTACAATGACTGGTTCGCGATCTGGATGCTTTGACCGCCATTCCTCCCAAAACAAGTCCAGTTCTTTTTCAGGTTTTAAGACCCATTTTATGAAAAATTCGTCACACAAAAAATCTTCGACATCGAAATTTTCGTAGTTTCCCATGAAATTGTTTAGTTGGTTTATATCTGTAATATTCCAAAGCGGTGGAAAATTACCCCCCAAAAAAGGGACAAATCAGAAATAAAATGTAAAAAGCTGTTTTACAGACCGATAAAAATCAATAGAAAGGATAAGAACTTGAAAGCAATAAGGAATATCCATTCCAGACGAAAATTCTTATAGGCTTTTTGCAACAGGTTGTGAACCGATTGTTTACTGATGTTCATGATCTGACAAATATTGTCGAAATCAAGATTTTCATAAAAACGCAGGTAAATAATTTCCCGCTGTCGGGATGGCAGGTGATTCAAAACAAGTTGAATCCGTGACGTCAAACTATCTTGATCACCCTCATTAATTATTTTGGACTCAATATTGAATTCCACCATAAAGTCGTAATCGTCGGATAACTGCTCGTTCCTGCGCCATTTCGATTGGTCTCTAAAAATTCTTAGCCGGACTGCTTTGAAAAGATACCACTTGACAGATGCCGTGGCGCTTATTCTTGATCTTCTGTTCCAAAGCTCCAAAAAGATCTCCTGGATACAATCTTTCAAAAAATCACGATCCTGGCAAATGCGGTAACCATAATTGAATAATGGCCGGGAATATTTGTTGATTAAGCAAGTATATGCACGCTGGTCTCCGTTACGGAAATTATCCCAAAGTTCACTATCCTGATCAGGATAGCTATCGTAATTTTCGGAGGGCATCATAAACCCAATTTATAATTAATCTTCGGCCTTGTCAAGCTTCAGAAGGTAAACTTAAAATAAGTTTTAATAAATGTCAAATATACGATTATTTAGATATAATTTAGTTTTGAATCGGGTAGGCGAAGGCGATTGCAATTAGGTTAACTTCGGACAAACCCTGTAGTTACTGACGCGCTGATAAAAGATAACATACTACCTTAAACCAATGAAAAATATACTGATCCTGATCGCCTTTATTCCGGCTCTGGCCTTTAGCCAGGGGTACAAAAAACATACCCTACAAAAGGATAAGCTTTTGATAACGCTTACTGAAGGGGTATTAAACATCACCCCATTAACGGATAAAGCTATCAGAATCCAATGGCAAAAAGAGTTGGCTGCAGAAAAAGAGGAGTTCGTACTTGTTAATAAGCGCCCCATACCGGTATTTAAGGTAACTGAAACGCCTGCTAAACTAAATTTGAGCACGAGGGATGTTATTGTGTCATTTGATAAGCAAACCTGCGCGCTTAGCTACAGTAACAGCGCGGGCAAGGTTTTCTTAAATGAAAAAGCAAATAGCCGAAGGCTGACGCCAGCCACAATTATGGACCTGCCTTGCTATGTGGCAGAGCAGGCCTTTGACTCGCCTAACGATGAGTCGTTATTCGGCTTAGGACAATTCCAGGACGGTCATTATAATTTACGGAACGTATCGCGCAAATTAATCCAGGTCAACAGCCAAATCGCCATCCCTTTTCTTTATTCCAGCAAAGGCTATGGCATTTTGTGGCATCAGTACGGTCTCACCTATTTCAACCCTGCCGACAACGCCATACCCTTAGTTAAAAAAGACACAAACGCGGTGCAGATACGCGATGTGGAAGTGACTACAACCGCAGGGACACAACGGGTATCTCAGCAACAGTCGCTTTATAGCGGCAATTTTAAATTAGACAAGGCCGGCGATTATACTTTTATGCTGGATCTTGATAATATGGACAACCGGCATCTGCTTGTTATTGACGGCATAGCACAAATAGATCAGTCTAACCTATGGCTGCCGCCTGCTGTCAGTAAAATTGTACATCTGGCGGCCGGTGAACATACAGTACAGGTATTGTGCAAATCCGCTAATAAACCAGAGTTAACCTGGAAGATAGCATCGGATGAAAGCGTATTCCGCTCACCTAACGCTAAATCACTTGATTATGTGGTGTTTTATGGCAAAAATGCGGACGAGGTGATTGCTGGTTATCGTGGCTTATCAGGCAATGTACCTATGCTGCCCTTATGGGCTTACGGATTTTGGCAGTGCCGCGAACGTTATACATCAGGAACCCACCTGATCGAAACGATCAAAGAGTTCAGAAAAAGAAAATTGCCCGTGGATGTTATCGTACAGGACTGGCAATACTGGGGAAAATATGGCTGGGGCGTGCCTAAATTTGATGAAACCAATTACCCAAACCCGGATCAGTTTATAAAAGGGCTCCACGATTTGAATGCCCATTTTTCGGTTTCTGTATGGGAAAACCTGGACAAGAAATCGGATGTGGCCAAACCCTACCTGGAAAAGAATCTGTACCTGGCTAACAGCCCATGGATAGATATTTTTAATCCGGAAACACAACGCACCCATTGGAATGCATTAAACACAAATCTTTTTAGTAAAGGAGTAGACTCCTGGTGGATGGATGCTACAGAGCCGGAAAATGATGCTTTAGCTGGTAAGCAAACCTATTTTGGGCCGGGTGACTTTTACAGGCTTACTTATCCGCTATTTGTAAGTAAAGCGGTTTATGATGGGCAGCGGACAACTGATCCTAATAAAAGAGTAACTATTTTAACCCGTTCGGCATTTCCGGGGCAACAGCGTTATGGAACCATTAATTGGTCGGGCGATATTGGCTCAAACTGGGATGTATTAAAAAGACAAATTGTAGCAGGCCTTAATTACAATTTAACGGGGATGCCCTATTGGGCTACAGACATTGGTGGTTTTTTTCGCCCAGGCCGGGGACAGTATACCGATGAAAAATATCACGACTTGCTTACCCGCTGGTTTCAGTGGGGTGCTTTTTGCCCTATATTCCGTATCCATGGTTATCAAACCGAAACAGAGCCCTGGAAATATGGAGAAAGGGTTGAAGCTAATATGCGCAGCATGATGAACGTGAGATATCGCCTGATGCCTTATATTTATTCAGCAGCCTGGGATATTTCAAAAAATGGATCCACCCTGATGCGCCCTATGGTGATGGATTTTAGCACTGACGAAAAAGCTGTTCAACAGCCTTACCAATATATGTTTGGCAAAGAACTATTGATAGCCCCGGTTACCGAAGCGAATACCACCGAATGGGAAGTTTACCTGCCTAAAGGCGCCGGCTGGTACGACTATTGGACAGGAAAAAGGTATACAGGCGGGCAAACCATTAAAGCCGCCGCCACGCAGGATAAGATCCCGGTTTTAGTAAAAGCAGGGTCCATTATTCCGATGGCGAAAGAAATGCAGTATACCGGCGAAAAGCCTTTAGATACGTTGGAGATTCGGGTATATAAAGGAGACAATGGAACCTTTAATTTATACGAAGACGAGGGCGACAGTTATCATTATGAAAAAGGCAGCTACACTCTCATTCCATTTAGCTGGAATGAAAAGAACCAAACGCTCACCATTGGTGCAAGGCAAGGTACTTACCCCCGATATTTAAAAAGCCGGGTTTTCAATATCATTATGGTTAAAGAAAATAATGGTGTCGGTATTGCAGAAGGTAAGGCTTATAAAAGTGTTGTTTACACTGGTAAGGCGTTGAGGATAAAGTATAAAATTAATTAGTCTGGATAAAACAACACTGTTTTGTACCTGATTGACAACTTGGCAAATCTGATGATTTACCAAGTTATTTTAAGAGAATAAGATCCAGGGCTTGAGGCTATTTTCTTCTTATCCATCTGGTTTTGTTAAGCGGGTGACGATTGCGTCTAGGTAATATTGTTTGCCCATGTATGGCTGGTCGCAAGCGCTGTAAAGCCATCTCATTATACTATCGCCCCCTGGATTTTAAGCACAAACGCATCCTTACATGGTGCATAATCCGGCAACCGTATTTTTAAACCTTCGGTTGTTTGCTCAAAGTGGGGGTTATCGTGATAACCAAGTAAACTAACGGCCTCAACCTTTCCGGCATTGGCGGATAGTTTCTTTATTAAAGCTATTTTATCTGTCGGCCAACCCAACATAATGGCATATAATGTTTTGCCTTTTGTGGTAAAACGTATATCCGTTGCTGTGAATGGTTTACCTTTACCCTCATTGAATCCCTGGGCACTGATAGGAGCAGCTGATTCCATAGCCGGTCCTTCCCCAAATACTCTCCAGGGCCGGGTACTGTAAATAGCTTCGCTATTTATCTGCATCCAGGCAGCAATATCTTCCACCACAGCTCGTTCCTTTTCATCAATGCTGCCATCCCCCCTTACCGGTATATTGAGCAGTAGATTCCCATTTTTGCTGACAACATCGACCATGGTGTGGATCACCGTTTTAGCAGTCTTGTATTTATTATTATCATACAACCGGCGATCATAATGCCAGCCGCCGATACAGGTATCTGTTTGCCAAGGCAAAGGCTCTATTTGGTTACTTTGGCCGCGCTCGATATCCCATACCATACATTTACGTTGTTTTTCATCTAATATCTTGCCGTAAATTACAGCACGTAAATGGCCATGTTTTTTGATGCTGGTATTGTATAAATGCGCAGCTATACGTAGCCCGGCATCGCTTATAGGCCATAAAGGTAGTGCGGTATCGTCAAAATAAATCAGTTCAGGATCATACTTATCAATGAGCTCAATGGTGCGTTTGTAAAACTTGTCACAATATGCTTTGGTTGGAACAGCAACGCCGTTACCCCAGTTCCATTGTCTATGGATCATGCCATTGTCCAGACTGTTTTCACTTAAAGGATGGTTTTGAGCATATAGCTCCTGCGGGTCATATCCATTCCACCATTTATTCTTACCATCGGCCTCTATTATTTTACCATCATAAGGGATGCCTGCGTATGGCCCGGTTTGATCCGCCCGCTGCGATGTTTCGTACCAGCTCCAGGCGTGGGCCGCGTGCACACTAACACCAAATGGCAGTCCGTTATTTTTGGCTGCTTTTGCCCATCCGCCGATCAGATCTTTTTTAGGCCCCATGCGCGTGGAGTTCCACTGTTGATACTTGCTGTCATAAAGGTCGAAATTGTCGTGATGATTAGCCAATGCCATAAAATATTGAGCGCCCGCTTTTTTATAAAGCGAAACCAGTTCTTCAGGATTCCAATTCTCGGCTTTCCACTCGTTGATCACATCCTTAAAGCCAAACTTTGATGGATGCCCATATTTTTGACAATGGAACTTATATTGATCGCTACCTTCCTGGTACATGCCACGGGCGTACCAATCACCGCGCTCCGGTTGGCACTGCGGCCCCCAATGCGCCCATATGCCAAATTTGGCATCCCTGAACCATTCGGGTACTTTATACTGTGCCAGCGAATCCCAGGTAGGTAAAAACGGTCGTTTTGCCCCGTCAGCAATTAAATCAGAGAACAGGCCATTGCCTGAAGCGCGGGATAGCATCAATGCGCCAGCACCCGTAGCTAATCCTTTTATTAAACTTCTTCTTTTCATACAAATTTTTTGTCAGTTCAAAACAACATCAGGAAGGTGGCTTAAAGGCCACACTTCCATCTGTCGCCATCCCGGGAGGGACTACCAATTTAAAAAAACCAAAATCTATCTAGTAACCTGGATTCTGGGTCAGGTTTTTATTCAAATCACGCTCGGATTGTGGTATTGGCCACAGTTCGTTTTTACCTGCCACGAAATTTCTCTTTTTGAAAATATAATATCCATCTGCATCTACCGGGAAAGCAGTGTATGTAGCTGGCGTATTGGTTAGTTTCATACCGGTAAATTGTTTATTGTTCTCTGAAGCAAGGATACCCCAACGCAGGCAATCGTAGTAACGGATACCTTCAAAGGCAAATTCTACACGGCGCTCCCTTCTTAAAATAGCGCGCAGCGCCGTTGGGTCTGTTGTGGTTACAGCAGGCATGTGCACCGCCGCGCGGCCGCGCACTTTGTTTATGGTGGCGTCAAGCAAAGCCTGGTCTATTGGAGCGCCGGACTCTATCTTAGATTCGAGGTAGCCTAACAATACTTCGGCATACCGGATAAGTGGGAAGTTGTTGCCGTCATTTGAAGTGGTGCCTACTGCCGGATCTTCTTCAATGAACTTATAGATGGAATAACCACTCCAAACACCCGGATACTCATCCAGTCGATCAGCTTTGGTGGTACCTGGCTTGGCAGAGTAGGTTGTTCCACGCAATACCGTCCGGTCGGATATCATCAGCGTAAAATCTAAACGCGGGTCGCGATTGTTATAAGGGTTATTTTTATCAAATAACGGCGACTGATCAATTGTTTTGCCATCGGTACATTCAAATTCCTTCGCTAACTCATTAAAAGGCGAGTACTGGTGCCAGCCACCCCAGGTTTCGGGTGTCAAGTATTGGAGCAAAGCATGGTTATAGGTATCCTTGATGTATTGCATGGACATAATGACCTCCTTGCTCAACTCGCCTGCATTTAAAAATAATTCTCGGTACCGCGGGTCAATAACATAGTAATTAAAGTCCATGATCGTTTTATAACTGGCGGCAGCCTCTGTCCATTTCTTTTCGGCCATCTGTAACCGGCCCAATATCGCCAAAGCGGAAGCTGCGGTCATATGGCCCTGTTGGGCATCAGGCACACTGGCCGGCAACACGGTGGCAGCAGCTTTTAATTCAGCTTCACAGAATGTCCAAACATCATTTTTCGGTGCCCGTGTAACACTGTTAGCCTGATCAACCGTTAATAAATGCTGGATCAAAGGCACATCGCCAAAATAAAGAGCTAGGTTAAAGTAATCATAGGCCCGAATAGTGCGGACTTCCGCAATCATCACATTTTTCGCCGTTGCGTCCATCGTTACCTGGCCAATGTGATCCAAAAAATTATTGCACCTGCCAATTTGCGCGTAAGCTTGAGAATAATATGAACCGACATATGAATACGCGGGGCTTAAAGTACCGTCGGTAAAATGATCAGGTATCGCTTCTTTCTCGGAGCCATTCCCGGCCATCAGGTCCAGGTTAACCATGGAGGTGCCACACCAAAAATTATAACCGGTAAACCCGGATCCTGAGTCATATACACCGTTTAAAGCCAAAGTCGCATCGTTGGAGGTTTTCCAAAATGTCGCATCAGATATGGACGATAACGGTTGTTTATCCAATAGATCTTTTTTACAAGCGGGTATGGCAAGGCTTAGCAAGCCTACTATACACCAAGCTTTCATGGTCATATTATATTTTATTTCCTTTTTCATTTTTGATAATTTAATGTTTTATAGCTGGGACGCTTTTCTTTAAAATTTCACATTAAGGCCAATGGTATAAATGGCCGTAAGCGGATAGAAATTAGGGTTATCGCCGGAGCCCTGGCTGTTTTCCGGGTCCCACCCTTGGTAAAAATGATTCCAGTTAAACAGGTTCTGACCGCCGGCAAAAATCCGCAGTTTGTTGATATGCAATTTTTGCAAAGCCCCGGTAGGTAGGTTATAGCCGACCTGTGCATTTTTCAATCTTAAAAAGGTGCCCGATCTGTTCCAGAAGGAGTTCGTTTGCACGTTTGCACTACCCTGGCTTAAATTAGTGATCTTAGGATATTGGGCATTCGGGTCAGGATTCGCTGTTGTCCAGGCATTGTCAACCTGCCATTGTTGAATGTTACCGCCGTTATAATAGGCATAAGCCAGGTATGAACCCATTTGCACCTGATAACCACCTAAGCCCTGAAATAATATGGCCAGATCAAAACCTTTAAACGCGGCATTAATATTCAGGCCATAGGATGTTTTGGGGTCTTTAGTACCGATAATGGCACGATCATAGGTAGCATCCACCTTGCCGTCGGGCACGCCATTAGGGCCGCTGATATCTTTAAAGCGGATCTGACCAGGTTGCCCGGCGATGGGTTGCGTCGGGTAACTCGCCACATCAGCTGCATCCTTGAATAGACCATCTGCCACATAACCATATATAGGATTTAGAGGCTGGCCTAAGAAAAAGTTGGGTATAACTGTCTGAAGGTCGCCGGCAATCTTTACTACCTTTTGTGTGTTGTAAGAAAAATTAGGCGTTACGCTTAACCGGAGCTTTCCAAGTTGAGTGTTATAGGTGATGTCAGCTTCAATCCCGCGATTTTGAATAGAGCCCGCATTGAGTGTTGGAGCACTCAATCCCAGTGTACCCGATACCGGAACCTGGTAAAGAATATCCTTGGCAGTCCGTTCATATAAATCAACAGTACCGCTAAATTTACCTTTAAATAAAGTAAAGTTAAGCCCTAAGTCCTTTGAAATGGTTGTTTCCCATTGTATATCAGCGTTTGACGCTGCCGTAACCGCGGCGCCGGGAGCGATAGTGCCTCCAAAATCATATTTAGGACTTGTACTGATCGCATATTGATAAGGGTAATTGGAGATATTGGCATTACCTAATGAACCATAAGATGCACGGATCTTCAACTCATCGATCCAATTAATTTTATTTTTGATAAAAGGCTCTTCTGAAATCCTCCAGCCTGCAGAAATAGAGGGGAAAAAACCATAGCGATTATCCGGCGCAAAGCGTGATGAACCGTCAACCCGGCCATTCACCTCTAATAGATATTTCTCTTTAAAATTGTAGTTTAAACGACCAAAGTAAGATTGAAACGCATACTCGTTAGCAGACCCGCTGTTTTGTTGATTGGTAGTTGCACCGGCATCCAACTGGTAGAGCAGATTGTTGGGAAACTTGTCGCGATAAGCACTGAAGGTGTTATCCCGGTGTTCCTCCTGCTGATATCCGGCCAGCAATTTAAAATTATGCTGCCCGATAGATTTATTATAAGTTGCAGTGGCAATCAATGTAACTTCCTGACCATCGACAGACGTGTTACGGAGGCTATTTGGCCCCACATAGGTTGTTTTGTCCAGGTTTACATCCGGGATAAAGGTGGTATTAACACTGGTGTAATAATGGTATGCCGCGGTTCCGGCTAATGTTAGCCCCTTTAACGGCTCCCAGGATAAAACCGAACTGCCGTAAAAGTTTTTTGCTCTGAAATTGTTAAATCCGGGATTAGCCAGCCAGGCCTCAGGTGCGAAAAAATCCTGGTGACCGTAGGTGCCGTCGGATTTTAACCCCGCATAAGTATTTGGTTCGCGAACCGAATAGCCAATAATCCCGCCAATCCCGGCTGCATTGGATTGTGGTTGTTTTTGAATTTGGGAAAAGCCCATTAGGCTGGTTTTCAGGCTTAAATTATCCTTAAGTTTACTATCAATATTTGCTTGAATATCGTAACGTTTGTTGTCAGTTTTGGCTGTTATCCCGTTATCATTGCGAAAACTGCCGGAAAACAAATAAACCGTTTTACCCTCTCCACCCGAAAAACTGGCATTATGGTACTGTTGGAAACCAGAACCGGAGTTTACAAGGTCTTTCAAATGAAAGACGTTAGGATAGTTATCCGGGTCAGCACCACTTTGATACTTGGCAACGATATCGGCAGTAGCACCGGTTAATTGTGCGTAGGTCCAGGAATCCACAAACTTTGGCA
Organism: Mucilaginibacter yixingensis; assembly: GCF_041080815.1. Taxonomy (NCBI): domain Bacteria; kingdom Pseudomonadati; phylum Bacteroidota; class Sphingobacteriia; order Sphingobacteriales; family Sphingobacteriaceae; genus Mucilaginibacter; species Mucilaginibacter yixingensis. Next base: position 628,345 of record NZ_CP160205.1, read on the forward strand.
GGGCAGTTACTTGTTCTTTACCGAAATAGTTATTGTAGGCTACCTGTATTTTACCTGTCTTGCCGCGCTTGGTTTCTATTAAAATAACCCCGTTGGCAGCACGATTGCCGTATATGGAGGCCGAAGCTGCATCTTTTAATACCGTGATGCTCCCGATGTTGTCCGGTGCTACATCGTCTATAGACCCGGCTATTCCATCAATTAAAACCAAAGGGTTACGGCCTGAATTGAACGTACCTATACCGCGAATGGTAATATTAGCGCCATCGCTGCCCGGGCGCCCACCTCCTTGTTGCACCTGTACACCCGTTGCCAATCCTGCAAGCGCCTGTGAGGCTTGGGTTAGCGGTCGGTTATCCAGATCTGCTGAGGATATGGTTGAAACCGAACCGGTCAGATTCACTTTTTTCTGTGTTCCGTAACCTACAACCACTACTTCATTCAGGGTTTTATTTTCGGGTTGTAACTGTACATCAATGGTCCTCTGACCATTGATCGCTATTTCCTGAGCGGTATAACCAATAAAGGTGAACACCAGGATACCATTGGCATCAGGAATATCTATATTATAAATTCCTTGTGCATTTGTGGTCACTGCGGTGTTTGTCCCTTTTAGTTTAACAACAACACCAGGCAATCCCTGTCCTGTATCATCAGTAACCTTACCTTTTACAGGCACGCTTTGTGGTACGTCGGCCATAGGGGCGTCGCTTTTGATTAGGCGAGCAGGATCAGCTTGTAATTTACTTAAGACAATACGGTCATTCACTACATCATAATGAATGCTGTAAGGTTTCAACAGTTCTTCCAGCACTTCATTAAGCGTTCTTCCGTGCGCATTAATCGTGATATTCTTTGGTGTTTCTGCTATATTACGGAAATAGATGAACTTTACCCCCGCGGTTTTTTCGAGTTTCTTTAGGGTACTATTCAGATCAGCATTAGTAGTGCTAAGATCGACCTTCCGGGTTAGGACACTTTGTGCGCGACTGGAATTTGCCATAGAAATTCCGGTGCATACAAGGGCTATTAATAGCTGGCTAAATGTTATTTTCATGATTTTACACCAGTCGATGGATTGTAAATTAAAATTCATACATTAGATTGTTTTATTTGGTTAAAAAATGAGACAAAACAAACCCCATCACCTTGTTTCAAGGTGTCATTCCGTGACTTTTGGGGTAACTGAGAGAAAGAGTGTCACAACCACTCTTTCTTTTCATTTTTGGAAAATTGAGTTTTTTATTTTTTCATAGCTGGATTTTTAGGTTAACTAAATTGGTTAAGTTAAATGGAATAGCCCTTTTGCAACATAAATTTCTTCCCATCTGTTACATAGGTGAGCCTTAACAGTTTTTTTAACATCTCCATAACGTCCGGCAGACTTTGGTCATTAAAATCGGCCTGGAGCAGGTAATTACCCAACTCTTTATCCTGCAGGATGATTTCCACATTAAATTGTTTGTTTAACGCCGAGACCACTTCTTTTAAAGGAACATTGTCAAAAGAAAGACTGGCTTTTTCCCAAATACTGATAGACGATGCCGTATTGACTTTACCGATCTGCAGGTTATTCTGTGCTTTTTCATAAATAACATTTTGACGCGGTAACAGCATCACATTGTCTTTCAAACCGGCGTTTGATTTGAATAAGCCTTTGCGCTGATTATCCGGGGCAATCGTAACCGAGACCTTACCGGTAACCACCGCAACTTCGGCGAGAGATGAATTTTTGAAATCACGTATCCTGAAACTTGTGCCCCAAACCCGGGTTGTTATGTTCTTACTGTAAACCACAAATGGGTGGGCTTTATCTTTAGTTACTTCAAAAAATGATTCACCGGACAAAGTCACTTCCCGCAACTCCTTTTTAAATATTTTATGATACTTAATTTGAGCATCGGGACTAAGCCACACAATACTGTTGTCTGGAAGGATTTGCTTTGCTATGGCCTGCGAACGGTTGGTGATCACAATTTCCTCATCCTGAACAGAAGCAGTTGCTTGTGTTGATCTTTGAGGTTTCAGTAAGCCCGGGAGATAAATCACCAGGATAATAGCAGCGGCGGCACCGATAAAATAAACAACGCGTTTGAGGTATTTTACCCTATTATTTTTTATTTCTTGATCAGGATGGATGCCCGATTCGATATTGTCAAACATACGCGTACTTAATTCCTGTTTTTGCAGGTCCGTTAGCGTTTCGTAATGATCCATTTTAGCATCAAACGAATTGTACCACTTCAATACGATAGCCTTTTCTTCCAGGGTGCATTCTCCCCGCAGGTATTTTTCTATCAATTCAGGCGAAATTGGTTTCATTTATCGGGAATATAGGTTTCAATTTTACTGTAACATATTCATGACAGTTCTCGACAGGCCTACCCCCTAAACGTTTAAGAAATTTTTTTCAGGCGGCTATTGCTGTCACTTTTCACATTTCATCATACACATTTTTCACATTTCATCATACACTTTCTATTATTGCCGATTTGATACACCGTTGCTGATGTTGGTCTGCCAATTCAATTCCAGCACTCCTCACGGTTAAACAGGTATCTTAGTCTTCTTGTATCGTCGATACCATACAATCGCTGTATCCTTTCTATATTGTCCGGATTGATACAGTCGGAATCATCGTCTTCATATTTATTGTCATCGTAAAAGTATTCATCATAGTCATAATCGAGCCTTTTAAGGCAGGGTTCTTTCATTCTGACTGTACAGGTATCTGTGTTATCGTGTTTTAGGTTATCAAGTTTGGCCGGAAAGGATGGTTCTAAACCGTGACGAACTGCCTCCCAGAACCAGTAAGGCGCATTGGGGAAGTCGGATAATAGGCTACTCTTTTTAACCTTATGAGTAAGGCAGAGATCAATGAACCTATGCGGCCAGTCTTGCAGCACCCAATGTGCCAGCATGATAACGACCGCTCTTTTTTTAACTGGCAAGTCTCGGAGGACTATAGTATCATTATACGGACGAAGATCGCTGTGAGACAGATTATTCTCCCAATAAACATACTCTGCAAGCTTTTTTATATTTCTGTCAGTCTGTTTGTCGATTAGTAATAATGAGGCCATGTGATGCAGAACTTTGAAGTAGGACTCTGTGTAAATGACTTTTTCGTTAAGCCCGTGTTCCATGATTTCAAAGAGTAGCTGCTGGGTTTTAACAACCCGAACAGGTGCAATTTCCGGTTCACAATCCGTAACATCCTTGCCGCAATGGTGACAATAAACCATATGTTCATAGACGCTTTGATGAGCGAAGTTAGGCTGGCGCACATCAATAAAGGAGTTGCCTTTATGGCAATGCGGGCAACTTTCTATCAGGTAATATCCACATTTGGTACAGGCAAATGATATGGCTAAGCGCCATTGTTTTTTAAAGTAGGGTTCGCTTTCCAGGCATTTAGGGCAGAACATCAGGCCGGAGCTATGCTGCATATAACCACTTTTGCTTCCTATCCTTTTACTGGGTATGATCCATTGCTCCGGGGCATACAACAGGTTTTTTTGAGCAAACAGCACATGCTTATAAAAGGCCATCGTTGTGGCATTAACCTCTGCAAAAGTGCAATTGGTCTTCTCAGCCAGTATATTAAGATTGGCATCGCCTACTATACGGTCAATGTCTGGGTTGCCACTATAGCTTGGCCAAATGTAGGCGCACATTTCCTTTGTGGTCAATCCATGCTGATAAGCCATTCTTGCCATCCAACTGCTCAAAAGTTCATCGGGAAAAGGTTTACAAAGCGCCGGTAGCAGTTGATTATTTCTCGTTTCAAACAGGTTAAAGCTCATATGGCCATCTGTTCGTATTGTTTTTGGCGGTTATCCGGCCCTACATAACTGATATTATTCAGTATAGTATGTCGATATGTTCTTTACCAGTGTGGATTGCCATGATCGCCGCTTTCTTGATAATGGTAGATATTTCGCCAATGGTGCCGCCGGACATCCCCAATATTTTGATGGCAATATCTTCTTTGGTCAGGTTGGAACTTTCGTGTAATGGCAGCATGGCCTCAAAGCTGGACAACAGCCGGAAGTAATCACCATCCAGTTTCCAGGTGGGTAATATAGCTGGCTCAAAGCGGTTAGAGATTTGCCGGTCTGTATTGATTGCGCTTAAAGCGTCCCGGATACCTGCGCCAACAATAACGATTTGCAGGTCATTCGCCAGCCCTTTGATCTCGTTTAGAAAAGCGCGTTGGTTCAGATATGCACCGGCCAGTATATGGTGTATCTCATCAATGATCAGGATGCGCGTTCCCACGGCCCGCAAGATCTTAAACACCTGGTAACGAAGCGCAATCTCGTTGCTGGAAACACGGTAAGGAGCATTTAATGCTTCTAATATATTGACAAAGAAAGCTTTTTCAACCGGTTTGGGAGGTGCCTGCACATACACAACCGGGATGGTCAAGTTCTCTGTTTCAGGCGTTACGACCGGCCTGTAGGCATCAAAGAACTTTTGCAAAAGGTGGGATTTGCCGTTGGATGTCCGGGCGCAAAGTAAAAGTGCAGGCATACGTGTGGTCTTCGGATGATCCATCAGGTCTTCCAGCGTTTGCAGTACTTCTTTTGCACGTTTGTAGGGTATCCAGTAGTCAGCTTTGATATGGGCGATCCGCTCGCGGTCAGACAATTTAGAAGTAAGATTTGTTTTTGTTAAAAGGGTCATGTTCTAAGTCTTCAAAAGGTAGATAAACGGCATTGGGGTCATATTTGAACTCGGTTTCTGTATCATCGGGTTCGACAACTTGCATAAACTGATTTCTGATATTATTTGCTGTCGCGTAATTTTTGCGGGTTTGGTTTCGGCGGCGTTTGGCCGACGCAGTATTATTGACCGCGCTGTTTTCCATATTCCTTAACCGTGCATAGGTCTCGAAGATGATATTTTCATCCACGCGGGATATACCCTGCGCCTTTAACACCCGCAGGATTTCTTTATGCTCCCAGATCGTGATGGACGGATACGAAGTATTCCGGTAGCGGATATCATAGTATTGCTCAGTTTCAGGATCATAAAAGTAGATCGTGCTGATATCTCTCGGGTCTCTTTTAAAGGCAAACTTCCTTTTAGACCTGTCCATAGAATTGGGCTGGTTGTAGGCATGTATCCATTTCCGCAAGATGTCACCATAATAAGCTATGCCATCGATGGATACCCCATAGCGCTGAACCGTGCGTTCTTCAAACGGCATAAAGTCAAGCTTCAGCTTTAATTCATCTATCATTCTGATATCCTTACCGACCCCGATCTGATGCAGATTGCCCGATATTCCTTCGTTGTAACGGGCAAGTGGCGTGGTGCCAATGCCGGAATGTTTTCGCTGATGGTAAACACCAACGATGAAGTCGGCGACCCATTTTTCCAGTTCGGTTAAAGTGAAACAGGCTTTACCTTCTGAGTCATAATGTTTCCTGTCTTTTATATTGGAAAAGGTCGTTCCGGGTAACGCATGTATTTCCCGAAGTACGGTACCCATCAGGCGTTCGATATGGCCGCCATAATGTGGTTTGGTTACCGGTCGGAAGTTGATCTCTATGCCATATTCCTGGCAGGATCGTTCTAACGAACGGCCTCTGAACTCGCGGGCGTTATCCATGTAAAGTGATCTCATTACCCCATGACAAGGCCATTTACCAGGCACATCAAGGCGGCTTAACCAAAGTTCCTTTGGCAATATCGCGTGGGATAAACATAGACCTGTTCCCAAAACACCAGGCGGGTCCAGCGATATATAAAAGCCGACGACCATCCTGCTGTACACATCAATGGCCAGCGTGATCCAGGGCCTGCCGACACATTCCCGGTTTATCTCGTCAACAACAAGAATATCAAGTTTGGTATGATCGATCTGTACTGCGGCAAGCGGGTAGTCTGCATTGGGAAACTGATCCAACAAAGGGTCATATTTATAACCGGCAATACTGCTGTCATATCTGCGCGCCAGTTTTTGTTCCTCGCTGATCTGGGCGATGCGCCTCCTGACCGTACTATAATGAGGGACAGGCAGGCCCGCCTCGCGGCACTTCAGTGTTACATCGATAGTAGCTTTCTTTAAAGAAAGCTTTTGTTTGTTAAGATACCGGCTATTGATAACTTCTTCAACAATGGTTTCCGTGTCTACGGCGATCCGCTTTGTTCCTTTAGGGCATCCGGTATCATCTTTAAGCAACGAGGATACAGATTGGGTTTGCGTGTACCGTTCCAACCACCTGTAAATAGTCTGCCTGGTTACTTTTGACTTTCTGGCAACTGATGCGATTGTAAAGCCTGGCTCATTATCAATGAGGGGTAATATGATATAATAGCGCTTTAAAGCAACTTCCCACTCAGCATTTGAAAGATTGGATAATGCTCTAATGCCGTTTACCGGTGCTGCTGCTGTTTCCATATCTTCGTGTTCATGGTTATTTTTTCATCCAGATCAAAAGTGAGAACGCGATCCGCCACCAATTGCCAAAGCGTATAAAGAAGCTGATCATTGATTTCAAATGAAGGGTCATTTATTAACTGTAGTGGGGTAAGTGTGGCTTGTTGCGCATACCGGTTATTAATAATCTGCAATAAACCGGCATCGGTCTTTTGACCTTTATACCTATTTAGAAACTTGATGTTGTATAAACGGTCTGTCCTGATCTCATTTTCTGTAATGACACAGAACTCATAGCCATTTTGATGGGCGTACTTTCGTGCCGCATTGAACTTTGGCTCAAGCGCATCTTTTTTTTCGATCAGTTCTGCCTGGTACTTTACTTCTATTAATAAAGGCTTGCGTTCCAGTTCGGGCCTGTAATAAACGGCAACATCCGGTGTATAGCGGCGGGAATAACCTTGATCTGAATAAAATATGGTTACCGGCTGGGCGGTGAATTTTACAATATCGGGGTCATACTCCAGCAAAGAAAAATGATCACGTTCAAGCGCACTTTCAAAGTGCTGGCTTGTAGGCGATTTTCCGGTAATATGTTTACCGGTAATGGAACGGTTGTTTGGCCCGATCTTGCGAGCCGGCTTTGAAAACATTATCAGATTTGTAATTGGTGCCGCAAAGTTGTTTACTGGCTACAAATATTGATTTGACAATTTTTTAACACCGTGTTAACAAGTGTATGATTAAGTATGAAAAATGTGTATGATTAAATAAGGAAAGTGACAATTGCTCTGTGGGATTCCAGACGTTTTTGTCCGTTATACGGCAGGCATTTGGGGGAAATCAATAGCAAGGCTATCGTAACTTATGGAAAAAAATGTATAACAGGGGGATCAGCAGGAATTGAAGGCTGACCCGTAAAAACCGGATAGCACGGGTGATATGATTCTCCACTGTTTTTTCTGAAATACCGAGCTCGGAGGCTATTTGCTTGTTGCTTTTATGGTGTTTGCGGCTCAGTTCAAAAACGGAACGGCACTTATCAGGAAGTGTACTTAATTTGCTGTCGATATGATGATTTAAATCCTTAACCAGGACACTTTCCTCCGTGGAATTATCATAGTCTGCTTTTTCAAAACCGGATAACCATTGGATTTTTTTTCGGACTGCTTCTTTTTGGATATGGTTTAACACCATATTTCGTATGGTTGTAAAAAGGTAACCACTCAAAGATGATGTTATTTTAATGTTCGACCGGTTCTTCCAGAGTTTAATAAACAAATCCTGAACAATTTCTTCGGCAGCATCAGTGGAAGAGCAACGTTTATAAGCGGCAGAATACAATTGCGCGTGATAACGACGATATATCTCAGCAAAAACAGCAGGGTCTTCCGTTGCATTGAATCGGCTTACAATCTGTTCATCGGTTATTTTTGCCAAATCTTCCATTCCAAAAAACGGTAATCAATCAAGGATTAAAAATTCAAATACTATACCGATTAAATATCTGTTCAAAGTCCGCAATCGCGTAATAATTGGTTAATAAGCTAACGTGTACCCAGGTTATTGAAGCACTAAGGTATAAATAAATTTATAAATGTAAAATATACAATTAAATAGCTGAATGGGCGATTCAACGAAGAAGATGCTGATTTCCCGTGCTAATATTTTTTCGCTTGTAGCAGGAACTTTCTTTTTTTACTCCTCATAGCGAACCATGGCGTTATTGATCTGCAACGAAATCAGGAGTGGCCATCTCTCCTGAGGATGATCAGGACCTTCATACCGGACATTCAGATGGTTTGGTATGCGCAATGAATTTAAATAGAAGCCGTTAAAGCCGCATGTGAAACACGTTGTATGGAATACCGGCGAATCTTTCACATCTGACAAAACCGGAAACCCTATGAGCGATGTAAAAATTATAAATGATCGTGGGGCGCTACTAATTAAAAAGCAAGATCTTCCTATTGGCCAACAATGAACCTATTTATGTTAATTAGGTTTCCGGTGCTGCCGTATATATTCCCTGCCTTGTCTGACCAATTGCCGTGTTCACCAAGCACGGTCAGCTTCAGGGTATATGTGCCCATGGCTAGTACTGGTGTCTTGTATAATAAGATGGTAGCCGGGTATTTACAATAAGTATCTAATAGTGTTTGAAATGCTTTTCTTCCCTTACTGTCCATCAGCGAAACGCTTGCATAACCGCCGTTCGGCCTGATCATCCCGGTTAGGCTTATCCGGGTTCCGGTGAACCTGATCGTGAGGACGGCACCCTTTTCGGTGGTATTGATACTGCCGTCACTTGTTGCAGTGATCCAGTTTCCGGCCAGGGTAACATGCTTCTTGTTACTCATATTTATGGGTTTTCCCCCAGGTGCCGAAACAACGGCAATTCCTGTCCGGGAATCAACCTGCCATGATTCGAGGAATTCAGGCATACCCAGCGAGGTGCCTGAGATTTTAAGGGGCTGCCAAACATAGGTAGCTGCCGATGCTTGCTTGGGATAGGACCAGCGGTCACCCATGAACATATACGTCGTGTCTTTGGTTCCGGCGATGGTCAGTACAAAACTTGTCTGTGAATTCCAGGTGAGCGTTCCTTTGGGCGCAAAGTTTCCCTGAAACGTCCAGGGTCCTTTCAGCGAGGTCGCTGTGTAGTAAACATTATCGTTTTTTTCCCAGCTGGTCAGGTCAGAGGTGAGCCAAAAATAGCTTCCCCCTTTTTTGACGATTGCCGGAGATTCAGACCCGTGCCAATTGTTATCGGCCACCAGTTCGGAAATGCCGCGATAATCACTATTGAGTTTATAGATTAATCCGCCGTGTAACATCAGGTACCCGCTGCCGTCCGTATCCTGAAATGATCCCATATCCCATTTTTTGATAGGCTGTCCGTTAAAAAGGATGGGGCCGCGAAATTTATAAGGACCGGTAATGGTGGGCGAGGTAGCGTAACCAATGCACGGGTCTTTGTAACCGAGATCGTCGGTGTGCATCAGCATCACATATTCTCCGGTCGCGGAGCACCGGAGCACTTTAGGGCGTTCGCCGACCCTCTTTGGCCCAAGCCTGCCCGAATCCTGTGCCGTTAAGGCAATTTTTTCAAACTTCCAATTATAAAGATCAGAAGAAGAATAGCAGTTAAAGCCCGCGAACGCATTACTATTATCATAATGAGCTTCGCCAAAAAGATAATACCGTCCATGATCCGATACGATATTAGCACCGTGTGCGCTGACCACTTTACCACGATCATCAAACCAGGGAACGCCCGAACTGATCTCATTAACCTTGCTATGCTGTGCGATAGTCGTAAGAGCCGCACCCGTCAGCAGCAGCACCAAGTAAATTATTTTCATATTTGTTATTTATTAAAATTAAGGGAATCCCGGTGACGATTTGTGAATAAACAAATTCCGCCCCGTAGTGGACGTTACGGGGCGGAATGTTAAGCCTAAATTTCGCTATAGAGGCCTAATGGCTATACCGACCAGGGATTTTTTCGTTGCCACCGCATGAATGTCAGTGCTGTTTGAATAAGAACCGGCCATCGTTAAAACGCCTGTAGCAACGCCGATTGAACCACCGTTCCCGACTATCGTACTGTCGTCAATCACCTCGGTGAAAGCGGCGAAATCTCCGTTCGACCAATAATTATAGTTGTTAGTTCCCGTTGTATTAGCCAAGGCTCCGGCATCGCCCACCACAATCAGATCATTGTTTTTCGTGGTTGTTCCACCAGTTGACCAGCCACCGGTATCCGTGTATGTGTCGATATCGGTTTTGACAACTTCCCATGGGTTTCCTGTTGCAACGGCACCTCTTATGGCCATCATCTTCGCCAGTTGGTGATCACCTGAATCACCTACGGTCGGCGCACCTTGCGTTCCATTATAACGCGACCAAAAAACGGTGAGCCGGGCACCATCAGTTCCGCCGGCGGTTCCTGTACCTGCGCCTGACCCCGTTACTACTGCCCAGGTTCCTCCGTTTTGGTTGGATATGGACGCTGCCTGATTGGCCGTTTCCACAAACAGTAGAAGGATATCATTTGACTGTAGCCCTGACGGCAGTGAAGGCGTGATCGTTCCCGTACTGGCTGCTGCAGCGCCTACACCCACTATGGTCGGCGCTGGCGAGCTGCCGCCCGTACCGCCGCTGGTGCCCGTATAGGTTAAGCGAACGGCCTTACCGGCCCCTACCACTACTGATGTACTGGTATAAGAAACCGTCCCCTGATTGACCCAGGTATTGCTGGCGTCAAAGTACCCCTGGCTTGCGCCGGTCACATTAAGTGAAGAAGCATAAGTGAATGTACCGCCCTGAACACTCATCAGTACCGCCTCAGTGGCACTCCGTTTAATGCTGATCCCGATATCCGTGCTTGTCGTTGGCGTATAGGTTATCGATAATGTGCCACCAGTCGACGGTGATGTTGAGTTGGCCTTCCAGTTGTGTACAAATAAGTTCTTTCTATTCGCATTAAGGGCGAGGTCAACCGGATCTGTCTGGATCATGTGGTTGATCGTTCGCACTTCGTTTACATAGCTTCCGTGAGGGCTATAGGATCCCACGGTGGTCTGATCATATAGATTATTGTTATCTGGCCCGCACATGTTATAAGTGTCAAGCTGAGTATCGCCGGCGAGCGAGGCTAGTTTGAGCCTTCCTGTGTTATGCCCATCGTTTTCCATGATCATTTTAAAATTTTTACCGATAGAGGGCATCACGCTCTCCATATCATCGGGGGCGTTTGAATAATCATCTATTCCGATGAAATCTACATTGGTGCCGGCACCAGTGCGCAGTGCTTCATTGGCATTGATTTTGGCTGTTAAAGTTGGTTGGTCGTGTATATTATTCACACGAGTCCACACGACATAGGCGGAGTTTTTAACCGCACTTCCAATAGCACTTAGGTAGGTGATGTCATTGGTGCCTGAATCATGGCTCCCGCCCCTGAATTCATTATTTAACTGAACGCCGATAACCGGATGCTTGGAGCTGTGCGCTGCATCCCATGATGCAATGTGCGCCATTACCTGGCCAAGCACGTAGGTTTCACGCGCCCTGAGATTCACATCTGTGATATTCAATGTATAATTACCGTATGTTCTGTCGATGGTATAATCGCTGGTGGTCGCGGGCGACTGACCGTTCGCATCCGGAGAATACAATACATAATCCGGCACGCGTAAATGATTAACGCTGCTGGAAGCGTCACCGAGCGGCTGGGCGTGGCCGCCGCTGTTAGCGCCAAACCAAAGCATTTCCATCTTTAGGTTATAAGTATTGCAATAACCAAGATACGTATCTAGTATGGTCCAATCAAAATTATCCTTTGTTGGTTCTACTTCATACCAGTGGATCGGCAGACTGACGGTATTGAAGCCGTCTGATGCTGCCTGGGCAACCAGAGCCTCGCACTGGGCCCAGCTCCAACCATAGGTAGACCAGTAACGTAATTTGTCGATCCTTATCTGGATATTAGTCATGTAATAGGGCATACCGCCAACTCTGAGGACATATTTTTCAGAACCGCTTAAACTGACATCGACTGTGGAGATAGGCGTCGTGCTCATGACAGCCAGGTTCTTGGAATCTGCACCCTTTCCGGGAGTACCCTCGGTGGCCTGAAGGATATTTTTTTTGCAGCCCAAAACAACACACAATGTGGAAAGAAGTACAACCTTCTTCCACGTTAACACGTTAACTTTTTTTCTCATGATAGTAACATTTGGTTTATATAATTTTTGTTAATTATTCACATAGTCGTACGTAGATCAGGCAGATGGTCGTACCCTTGGATTCGCGCCTTGATTTCTGAATCGTTTGGGAAGATTTTCTTGGTTAACTCGTATTTGAAGCACCGCTAAGTAACGCCGCTTTATTCATACAAGAGGGTAACAAAACATGAATTTTGCGGGTCAAAATCTTCATTCCCTTACCCAAAAGGTTAATTTTCGTGACTTATGGCCAATTAAAGCTTTTCCGTAACCAAAAAAGGCTTGAAGAAGGCTGCCTGTTCTGTGTATAATACGGAGAAGTTGACCAGGTGATTCCGTGGCAAATTGACCACCCAAAGTGCTGGCGAACGAGCGCAGCGAACGCTGTAGAAGCGTTGTCAAAAGTAGTTATTTAAAGTGTGTTTTGCAGATAGCTTTTTTCGGGCTCTGCGGGCCTTCTTTTTCTCATCGACTCTCCCTTTAGTTCCATCCGGTGCGCATCATGCACGATGCGGTCGAGGATAGCATCAGCGATCGTCTTTTCACCAATGACCTCATACCATTTACTGACCGGCAGCTGAGAGGTGATGATCAGGGATGTCTTACCGTGCCTGTCCTCAATGATCTCCATCAGTGCGGCCCTGCTCTGCGCATCAAAAGGTTGTATACCGAAGTCATCCAGGATCAGTAGTTGCTGGCGTTCCAGTTTGGCTACATCCTTCATGTAGGAACCATCTGCCTTGGCCATCTTCAGCTTAGCAAAGAGTTTGGGTGTGCTGGCATAGAACACGCGGTAACCCAGTATGCAGGCTTGGTGTCCGATAGCAGAAGCGATATAGCTTTTGCCGATACCGGTGCTGCCTGTGATCAACAGGTTCTCATTCCGGTCAATAAAGTGGCAGTCTGCCAGGCGCATTACCTGATTGCGGTCGATACTACGGTCGGCATGGTAGTGGATGTTCTCTACCGAGGCCTTATAGCGGAACTTAGCATACATGATCGTACGCTCTATGCGCCTGTTCTGCCGGTCGTCCCATTCGGCCTCTACCAGGTGGGCCAGCAGTTCATCAGTGGTGTATTCTGCGGTCTGTCCCGTTTCCAGGCAGCTTTTAAAGGCATGGTACATGCCATAGAACTTCAGTTTGCGAAGTTTGTCTAAGGTGTTCGTGTTCATATCGATCTGTTCATTAATGGTTATTTATAGTAGTTCTCTCCCCGGATATTGTCATGGCTGGGCATAGGCAGCTCGTCAGCAAATAAGCTTTCCTCGTAGCTGTCCATCTTGTTCTCCAGTATCTGCTGTATGGTCTTGTAGTTGTACACGCCATAGCCGAGCGCACGCCTGCAAGCGCTGGCCAGCCTTTCGTTACCTGCCTTGCGCGCCAGGCTGAGGATACCGATACAGGAGCGGTAAGCTTGTTCCGGATGTTGCTTTCGGTCCAGTATCTTCAGGATGTAAAGCCTCACATCCTCGTGAATGGATGCTGCCCATTCCAGGAACTTATCGGGTGTCCATTCGGTCATAAAGCGGTGTGTCGAAGCCAGGTGATCTTTATCCGTTGTGTAGCTGTAAGGGCTTTTGATGCGCCTGTGCATGGCGATGCGTTCATAGTGGTAGTAGACTTCTACGTTGGTGCGGGAATACAGCAGTTTGACCTTCCTGCCGATAAAGCGGTACGGTACGCTGTAGTAGTGTTTGTCGATACCCAGACAAACATGTCCGTTCTTCATTACAGTGGCCTGGTGCTGCCGTTTGAACTCATAACGTAATGCCGGTAATGGCGAGAGTGCCTGGCGTTCTATCTCCTCGAACTGGAGCTTTCTGCTGTAATTGCGGCCTTTCAGCGGCTGGCTGTTATGTGCTTCTAAAGCGACCTTGATCGCGATATTCAGTTCTGCAAGGGTATGATAGGCCTCTTTGCGAACAGGTGCGTAGATACGGCTGTAAACGATCTTAACGGCTCCTTCTACCAGTGCTTTGTCACGAGGGCGGTACGCCCTCGCTGGTAAGATGGTCGTTCCGTAATGGTCGGCAAAGTCAGCAAAGGTCTCGTTCAGCGTTGGCTCATAGCGGTTACTCTTGGTAACGGCAGCCTTCAGGTTGTCGGGAACGATGGCGGCAGGTACGCCGCCATAAAAGTGCAGGGCATTCTCACAGGCTGCTATAAAGTCTTCTTTCTGCTGGCTCAGCACAGCTTCTACGTAAGTTAGTTGGCTGGCGCCAAGGATAGCAACGAACACCTCGGCCTCGATGACCTCACCGGTATCCTTGTCCGCTATGCTTAGCTTTTCACCGGCAAAGTCCACATACAGCTTATCACCGGCTTTATGATCCAGGTGCATCGTGGGGTTCACGCGGGCTTTCCACTGGTTGTAATAAAAGCAGAATTGGGTGTACTTGAACCCGTCAGGGAACTCTTTGATATAAGCTTCCCACAGGATGCGGCGGTTCATACCGACACGCTTTAACTCTTTATCTATCTGCGGGAAACAGCGTTGCAGGGCCACCATTCGCTTGTCCGGGGGACGTTCACTGCTTTTGCCAAAGAAGTCCTCCAGCTCCTTATCATTAAGGGTATTGATTTCCTCGAACGTAAAGCCGCTGGCATCGAACGCAATAAGGTACTTCTTTGCGGTATTGCGTGACACGCCGGTCTGGGCCGCTATCGATAGCTTGCTGCGGCCCTGGCTGTACATCCTGAGGATCTGTCTTATCTTACTCATGCTTATCGTAGTGTTGGCCATTAGTGAAGTTGTTAAACCTCAAAAATAGGCCTGCTTCTACAGCATATGTGGCTCGTTCGGGGTGGTCAGTTTCCTCCGAAATCAGGTGGTCACTTTCCCGCGGAATCGGTGGTCAGTTTGCGCCGAAATCAGGTGGTCAATATCAGCGAATTCTCCAACATAAGAGCCCGAAGAGACTTAATTCATCCAAATTTCAAATAAGCTCGAAAACAAATTTTTCAAGCACCATTTGAGTACCAAAATTGAGAAAAATAAGGGCAATTATCCAAGAATTTGGATAGGGTAAATGGATGTAAGTTACTAACAGTGAGTTGTTTAGTTGTCGTAAGTTGTCAAAAATTTGGAGTGTTTGCCGGGCCTATTTGCCGATACAGAACTTACTAAATATATTATCCAGTAAATCATCCGTAGTTACTGTTCCGGTAATCTCTCCGAGGTAATGAAGGGCTTGTTTGATATCCATCGCCAGGAAATCTGAGGTGACGGATACAGTTATGCCGTCGAGTACGCGGGTTAGGGCGGTTTCGGTTTTTTGGAGGGCTTCCAGGTGACGGATGTTGGTTACCAGGGTTTCATCGCCGTTCAGCTGACTTTTAATGGCCGCATCGTAGATCTTGTGTTTCAGTTCGTCTATGTGGCGTTTTTCTTTGGCCGATATAATTACTGCGCTTTCGGTATGCGGCAGGGCGGCCAACTGTTCGGGGTTAAGCAGATCGGCTTTGTTGGCTACGATCAGCATATTCATATCAGGTTTTTGCAGGCTGGCAATATCGTTATTCAGTTCCTCAAGGGTAATGGCCAGGGCATCATAAACATACACCAGCAATGCCGATTGACTGATCTTCTCCATCGTCTTCTGCACACCAATTTGCTCAATGGTGTCGGTAGCTTCGCGGATACCGGCGGTATCTATCAGGCGGAAGTTGATGCCGCGGATGTTCAAAATTTCTTCAATCGTATCGCGTGTGGTACCGGGAATGTGGCTTACAATAGCGCGCTCTTCATTTAGTAAGGCATTGAGCAGGGTAGATTTTCCGGCGTTTGGCCTGCCGGCAATTACGGTGTTTACGCCTTGCTTAATGGCATTGCCTAACTCGAACGATTGGATCAGTTTACCGATCACCCGCATAATTTCATGAACCAGCGATCGCAGTTGCTCGCGATTGGCAAACTCTACGTCCTCTTCACTAAAATCCAGTTCCAGTTCTACCAGCGATGCAAATTGTACCAGTTGCTCGCGCAAGGCCTGCAATTGGTTGCTAAAGCCACCGCGCAGTTGCTGCATAGCTACCTGTTGTGATGCTTTGGAGTTGGCAGCAATCAAATCGGCCACGGCCTCGGCCTGGGATAGATCCAGCTGGCCGTTCAGGAAAGCCCTTAGCGTAAACTCACCGGCACGGGCGGCACGCGCACCGTTCTTGATCAGCAGTTTGATGATCGACTCAATAATATAGTTAGACCCATGGCACGATATCTCCACCACATTCTCGCGCGTGTAGGAACGAGGAGCCACAAACAGCGATACCAGCACCTCATCCAATGTTACCTCGCCATCTACAATATGGCCAAAGTGGATAGTGTGCGATGCTTGTTTATTGAGGTCCTTGCCCTTAAACACACGGCCGATGATATTAATGGCTTCAGTGCCCGACAAGCGGATCACCCCGATGGCGCCTATCCCGGCAGGGGTGGCAAGGGCTACAATGGTATCGTTGTTTAGTAAATCGTTCATAGATCATAGTTCATGGTAGTAAGTAAGGCGATGAACTATCAGCCATGAACCATGAACACAGGGGCAAAGGTCGTAAATTCTGTACAACTAAATAGTGCTCCGTAGCTCAGATTGCTCGTCCGGGCTCAGAGCAATGTCATTTTCAAAGCGCTTTCTGGACGGACGAAGTGTAATTAGATAAATAATAAGAATAGCCGATAACTGTAAATAGATAGTATTATGCGTCCGAAGAGCCAGTATCAATGCCACCATAGAAGGTGCTTCAATAAAAGAGAAGCGCCTGATTAACGCCCGCCGGTACGCGGCTAGCTTTTCATCCAATGATCCCAGCAGGCTGATAGTGGTCGTCCGCCTGGTAAAAAACAACACCCCACCTATGGTTCCACCGGCGGCCAAGCCCAATGCTAATTCAAAAAAAGGATCATGTCGGCGTGGTAGGCTAAAATACAGTGGTTGATTTTTATTATTGACTAGAGCTATAAGAGCGAGTATTATTTGTCCTGCAATAAGTGCTCCATGTGCCGTCTGTGTTGTTTTGAAAAAAGTACTTTTATTTACTGGTGTTTGGCTGATCATCAATAATTGTGCGGTTTAAATGTAATGCTACTAATCTAGTATTTGACGTTGAAAAAATCAATTGCTATTACCTGAAAACAGGTACCTTGCAGCTTCATTATGGTAAGCTTTTTTGAATCAAATCTGGCCGAGCTTTCGGTGCATTATGTGGGTAATCAGTCTAAAGATGAGCACTATGTGTTGTCTGAAAAATCATTGACTTTTAAAGACGAGACTATCAGCGAGTTGCTGAAGCAATATTTTCTTACGCCCTTCGGGAAGGTGAACGAGGTGTATCACCTGATGCATCATGCTGATATCAACCTGAATGAGATCTATCATTTCGCCGGAAAAATATTTGAAGATTCGCTGCGCTTACATGAGGTGTCTGAACTCATTGCTAAACATCTGTATAACGTATCGGGGCACCCCAATATAAAATCGGGCGAGTTGTATGTGGGCTATTTTGAGAATGTGCAAATAGAAGGCGATTTGCACGATGTCATCGGCATCTTCAAATCAGAAAACAAGGAGACTTACCTGAAAGTGTTTCCGCAGGACGAGGGTTTTGAGGTTGATTACGAAGAGAACGCCATCAATATCAACAAGCTTGATAAAGGCTGCCTGATCTTCAACACAGCTAAAGAGGAAGGTTATAAGGTAGTAGTGATTGACCATACCAATCGCAGCAATGACGCCGTCTACTGGAAGGACGATTTTCTGCAGCTGAAGATCCGTAACGATAATTTTAATCAGACCAACAATACGCTCAGCATTTACAAAAATTTTGTCACCCAAAAATTGGACGACGAGTTTGATATGACTAAAGCCGATAAGATAGATCTGCTTAACCGGTCCATGAAATATTTCAAGGAGAAAGAAACTTTTGATATGGACGAGTTTACCGGCGAGGTTATTGGCAATCCGCAGGCAATAGAGTCATTTAAAAACTATAAAAACCAATACGAACAGGAGTTTGACACGCCTATTGCCGATAGCTTTGACATCTCGTCAAACGCTGTAAAAAAACAAGCGCGCGTTTACAAAAGCGTACTTAAGCTTGACCGTAACTTCCATATCTATATTCACGGTGACAAAGAGCTGATAGAAAAAGGTTTTGACGACGAGAAGGCAATGAACTATTATAAAGTTTACTTTAAAGAGGAGCAGTAGGGGTTGAAGGACCGATCTCAAATTTTTGCCATGAAATACCTTTTTACCTTATTCTTGATCGCAATTGTAAGTCAGGGCGTCTTCGCACAGGCCTTCTATGTAGTTAATGATCCAGATGGGTATGTTAATGTACGGGCGGATAGGAGTCCAACTTCTAAAGTTAAAGGTAGGATTAATAGGGGGGAGGTTGTGCTGTTAGGAGATGTGAAGCCACAGGACGCTTGGTGGCCAGTATATACTCCAAGTTTAACCACTGTTTATGATACAGGCAAAGTTGGAAGTGTACCCCGGGAAGGCTTTGTTCTATTAGGCTATGTTTATAAAAATAGATTAATATCCATCGAACATTTGCCAAGCGCCGGTCGGTTGAAATTGCAAGGAAAGTTACCCGCTCAACACCTAATTATTCAAAATGACCGGGTCCGGCTAAGCCTAACCACGCAGATATTTAATAGAAAGGCACATCATGTTCTAATCCAACACGGTTCTGTAGATAAAATTGACGGGAAGCAGCCTTACGGTATTGATGGCGAGCTGCCGCATACCGAGATCAAGGGTATGGAGCTACTAATTGATGGAATTCCTGTTTCAATTCCCCGCGATGATTTTAATGATTTGTTTGAACCCAGGCTTGAATCCTTAAACGTTTATATTGATAAACGGGGTTGCATCTATATATGTATGCCCAATAATAGTGATGGTGCAGGCTCATATGGAGTAGTTTGGGTGGTTAAAGACAGTAAAGTGATAGCCCGTTACTTAGATAACAGTGAAGCATAAAAGAAGCGCCCTTTCTTAGGGCGCTTCTTTTTTTATCTCCAATAGCCGCGGTGCCAGTGGTAGCCGCGTTGTGAGCGTTCCCATGAACCACCTACCCAAACACGACCGGTGCGCGGGCGGGTATAATATCCGTTTCTGTAAACGTAGCGTCCGCCATTCCAAACCCATTCGCCAGATACCCAGACGGCACCATCATACGGTGCTACCGGACGGCTGTATACCGGTTCGGCAGGTTGGTCGGTCACATAATAATCGCCTGCACAGGCGGTTAATAAGCTGCCCAAAAGGACCAGGCCGATCAACAGTTTATTTGCTGTTTTCATAACTGATAGATTTACCATATAGTATGACAAACAGCGTGCCGAATGGTTTAAAACCTTATTTTCTGGCAAATTTGGGCGCTATCACCAAGTCTTTACTGCCGGTGGTGTACTGATAAAAGCCCATTCCGCTTTTGACGCCCAGGTGCCCGGCAGTTACCATGTTTACCAGCAATGGGCAAGGCGCATATTTAGCATTGCCAAAACCTTGATGAAGCACTTTTAAAATGGCCACGCACACATCCAGCCCAATAAAATCTGCCAGTTGCAGCGGCCCCATTGGGTGAGCCATGCCCAGTTTCATTACCGTATCAATTTCTTCAACGCCGGCAACGCCCTCATATAGGGTGTAGATGGCCTCGTTAATCATGGGCATTAGTATGCGGTTAGCTACAAAGCCGGGATAGTCATTCACCTCAACGGGCACT
Source organism: Mucilaginibacter yixingensis (assembly GCF_041080815.1). NCBI lineage: Bacteria > Pseudomonadati > Bacteroidota > Sphingobacteriia > Sphingobacteriales > Sphingobacteriaceae > Mucilaginibacter > Mucilaginibacter yixingensis. Next base: position 648,201 of record NZ_CP160205.1, read on the forward strand.
TTATTTAGCTGGCGCGATAGATTCATCACCTTGGCGGCAACGGCATCAGTAGTTGCATAGCCACGTATTACCTCCACTAATGGCATAACCGGTACGGGGTTCATAAAATGCATCCCAATAACGTTGCCCGGGTTTTTGGTAACGGCTGCAATTTGTGTGATAGATATAGACGATGTATTGGTGGCCAATATCACTTCATCGCCGCACAAACTGCTCAGTTGCTTAAAAAGCTTTAGTTTGATATCTGGATTCTCCGTGGCTGCTTCTATAACCAGATCGGCCCCGGCTATGGCTGCTGCCAGATCTGTCCCTGTCTTGATATTATTGAGCGTCGCCGTTTTGATGCGCTCATCAATGCTGCCCTTCTTGATCTGGCGATCAAGATTACCTGAAATTTTATTAATAGCTTTTTCAAGGGCTTCTGTACTTAAGTCAGTCAGCTGCACATTAAAGTTGTGCTGCGCAAAGGTGTGGGCAATGCCGTTGCCCATGGTGCCGGCTCCTATAACGGTAATGTTTCTTATCATATCTGTTCCGGGTTACTGATGAGTACAATATCGAAATCATATTGTAATTATTTGATAAAAAATCGGCTGTTATGTAACTGTCGCACTACATTCGTTTATAGTGGATTATGTTTAATCTGATCTTGTAGAACAACCGCCTGTTTGCTTATTTCTGAAGATGTCAATTCCTTTAATAGTCCAACCCGGTAAATGTTCACCGTTTCACCCGCATAATGATGGATGGCTTGTTCTGAATAGGGATCAGTATCGCCATTAAAAACAATAGCTTTTATGGGGATATAATACTGACGTAGCAGGGCGATGGATAGCAGGGTATGATTGATACTCCCAAGGTAATTGCGCGATACCAGAACAACTTCGGCATCCAGCTTTTTGATCATATCTATGATGAAATGGCGGTCATTAAGTGGCACCATCAATCCGCCTGCGCCTTCAATAATTAATTGGTTGTTGGTTTGCGGGGCTACAATTTTTTCCAGGTTGATCTCCACACCATCCAGCGCTGCCGATTTATGGGGCGAGAAAGGTTGTGTCAATCGATAAGCCTCAGGATGAAAAACCGTTTGTGTATTGGCAACCAGTCGCTGCACTTTCATGGTGTCACTATTATCCAGATCGCCGGATTGTACCGGTTTCCAATAGTCAGCATGCAAGGCTTCTACCAATATAGCCGATACAATGGTTTTACCCACATCGGTACCAATGCCGGTTATAAATAGTGGTTTTTTCATAGTGTAAAATTATTAATCAAATCGGCAAGTGTGTCAATCTCCCCGTCAGTATTAAAAGCGTGGAGACAGATGCGCAGGCGTTCTGTGCCTGCCGCTACCGTCGGGCTCAGTACAGGTCTTACATCAAATCCGTTTGTTTGCAAGTGGCTGGCCATAGCGCGCGCCTTTTCATTACTGCCGGCAACAATGCATTGTATGGCGCTATCGCTGGGAATGATTTGTACTGATGCACTCACCTTGCTTTTAAAACGATTAATATGCTGATGCAGTTTTTCTGTTTGTGCCGATGACGATTCCAGCAGTTGATATGCCATCTTAATGGTGGTCAACTGATGCAGCGGAGCGGCCGTGGTATATATAAATGAGCGTGAGAAATTAACCAGATAATCATGCAGCAAGTGGCTTCCTGCAATTGCCGCGCCATGACAGCCCATGGCCTTACCGTAGGTGATGATCTTGGCAAATACTTGCTGCTGTAGTCCGGCAGTTTCTACCAATCCATAACCGAACACGCCGGTTGCATGGGCTTCGTCTACAATTAAGGCGGCATCATATTGCGCCGCCAATTGGGCGATTGCCGCCAGCGGAGCACGATCGCCATCCATAGAATAAATACTCTCTACCGCAACGTAAACTCTGCCAGCGGCATTCTTGAGTTTCTGCTCTAAGGCTGATAGGTCGTTATGTTTAAACGTATAGCGGTTGGCATTGCTCAGGCGGATGCCATCTATAATGGATGCATGGATCAGCTCGTCGGTAATGACGGTGTCGCCGCGTTGGGGCAGCGAAGAGAATAGGCCCACATTGGCATCATAACCAGAGTTATAAAGCAGGGCGGCTTCAAAACCGTGGGTCTGCGCAATCTGATTTTCCAAAGCTTCAGCATAAGCGGTATTGCCCGCCAGTAGCCGGGAGCCGCCGGAGCCATTTTGCGAAGGCAGTGCACGCAGCTCGTCGTCAACACGCTGCTTCAGGGTTGCAGAACGGGCAAAGCCGAGATAATCATTGGAGCAAAAATCGGCCAGTTGGGTGGCTGGTTTTTGCTCACGATAATTGCCGGCCGTTTTTCGGGCCTGCAGGCTTTGTTGGATGAACGCTTGGACTTTATTCAAAGCAAATAAATTTGCGCTAAAATAAAGAAAGCGGCCGAATGGGCCGCTTTCTTACTTCTCGAAAATCTTTTAATTAGTTGCCTGCAGGAGGAGTACCGCCGCCGTTGCCGCCGTTACCACCACCATTGCCGCCTCTGCCGCCCATACGGCTCATTCTGTCGGCCATCATTTTGTCATAAGCAGTAGCCTGATCAGCAGTTAAAACAGCTTTGATCTTGGTGTTTGAAGCTTCCATTAAAGGACGGAATGCTTGTCTCATTGCCTGACGATCGCCGTTAGCAGCTTTCATCAAACTGTCTCTTTTCACTGCCTGATCTTTGTAGATAGCAGTGATCTTTGCAGTTTGATCATCATTCAGCTTTAACTCTGTTTGCAGTGATTTAGCCTGTTCTTCCGGGCTACGTTGCATACGGCCACCGCCACCCTGGGCGAAGCTCATCGCGGTTGCTCCAATTACGAAGCAGCATACTAACAATAACTTTTTCATTCTTTAAGTTTTTAAGTTAGAATAAAGATATACGCAATTGGTTTAATAGCAACTGTGTAACTTAATTGTTATATGCCTCTTTTTTACTTAGTTAGTGTTGTTTTTTTGCAGGTCTGATATGCTGCGCTGCATTTGGGCCATCATGCTGGTCAGGCTTTCCATGGTTGGTTCTGGTGTGGGCTCTGGCAGGTGGGTTGAAAAGTAGCCTTTGGCTTTCCAGATCTCCAGGATGTCTTCGCCATTAATATCATAAGGCTCATATACCGGGTTGTCTGATACCAGTTTCAGTTTTTTATTGTCTTTAAACTTGTTGCCTGCGCGTTTGTAAACCACACCATCATTTTTTGAGATGATTACGTAGGTTTCTCCGGCTTTAACATCTGTCCAGCGCTCCAGGTATTCGCCTATAATAATACTACCGGTTTGCAGCGGCAGCATCGAGTCGCCTTTAATTTCAAAAGCGCGGTAGGTGCCCTGCTTAAACATAGGCAGGTGGAACTTAGGCAGCTCGGCCACAAATTGCGGATCGGCATAACCGTTCAGGTAGCCGGCGCTAGCTTTAACAGGCACTAATTCAATGTTTTCGTTCTCGTCTTTATCTACCGTAATAGATAATATACGCAGGTTGCTGCCTTCGCCTTTTGGTTTGGGGGCCCAGCCTTCGTCAATAGTTTCATTAATAAAGTCGTCAACGCTCACATCAAAATACAATGCTAGTTTTTTTAGTAGATCATATTTTGGATCTGCGCGATCCTCTTCATATGCGCCTACTAATGAGCGTTTTATACCAATTTCATCGGCGAATGCCTGCTGGGTTAAGCCCTTCTTTTTCCTAAGAAACTTAATATTTTGTGAAATTATTGACATAAAAAATTTGGATTTACTAAATATGTTAGTAATTTTATGCTCATAAAGTTAGTATTTATTTTTTGAGCCACAAAATTTTTTTGTCATGAAACGCTTCATCTACATCATAACAGACAGAAACAGAACTAATTTGCATGTTGGTCTTTGTGCAGATTTGCTAAAGACTTTGGAGTTTTACAGCCAGATGCCTAACCTGTTTTTTGATAATTCGCGCCAGTTGAGCCGTCTGGTCTACTTTGAGGAGATCAATACCGAAGAGCAAGCCGTTGAACGCTTCAAATACGTAAGCACTTTTACCCGCCCAATGAAAGAGAAAATGATTAGGGCTGTAAACCCGGATTGGATTGATTTGACGGTTGGCTTAAATGCCGAACGCAGCGCACGCTTTGCACGCCCGCAAATGCGCCCGGCTATTTCATCTAACCGCAGAGCGGTTACTGTTTAATAAATTTAAATGCGTAAGAGTTCATGCAGTAGCGCTTGCCGCCCCGATTTACGGGGCCATCGTCAAACACATGACCGAGGTGCAGACCGGTGCTTTTTTCAATAACCTCATCTCGCACCATGCCGAAGCTGGCATCGCGGCGGATCTCTATCTTTTTAGGATCTACAGGTTTTACAAAGCTGGGCCAGCCGGTGCCGCTGTCAAATTTGTCGGCAGATGTAAACAACGTATCGCCGGTTGCAGCGCTTACATAAATGCCTTTCTGGTGATTATTCCAGTAGGGGTTATCGAACGGCGTTTCCGTTCCGCTGTTCACCATGATATCATAAGCTTCGGGCGAAAGGATTTTTTTCCACTCCGCAGCAGATCTGGCTTTTGGGCGTTTAGGTTGATTCTTATCCGGGTTGTTATTATGCTGACATGCTAATATGGCTATCGTCCCAATAACCAATACTAAAAGGAATATCTTTTTCATATATAGCTAAATACGGACTGGCCTGTCAGACGGTTTCTGTGGGATTGTCAGCCCTATATCATACGTTTCTTCGGCACCACAACAGCGGTAACAATATGCACCATGCCGTTGCTTTGCTCAATATCAAACGTTTTGATAATGCTTTGTCCACCGTTCTCGTCGGTTAATACAATGTTGCGGTTGGCATCAATAGTAGCAGAAAGCTTACTGCCGGATAGGGTAGTATATACCGCGCTGCCATTATGTTCTTTAATGTTGCGGGCAATATCTTTGGCCGTTACTCTACCCGGAATGGCGTGGTAGGTAAGCAGGTTGCTCAGTTCAAACTTATGGGCGGGTTTCAGCAGGCTGTCCAGTTCGCCTGCGGGTAGTTTGGCAAAAGCAGCGTTGGTTGGGGCAAAAAGGGTAATGGGGCCTTTGCTCTCAAATGTTTCTACAAGACCGGCTTTATTAATGGCGTTAACAAGCGTAGTATAATCGGTTGATTTAGAAAAATTTTGGATGATATTCTGGTTGGTGGTCATGTTTACACCGTCTACCACTTTGGTTTTTACGCCTTTTGAGGTGGTATCAGTGCGTTGTGCAAAACAGGTGGCGGTCATTAAACTCAGTATCAAAATCAATCCGGTACACTTCATATCTCTTATCTTATATTAACTACAATACCAATAGAACAGATAAAGCGGCAAAAGAGCCGCTTTATATACAAAGGTATAAATAATAATTTTGTTTACCAGCCTGGTGTAAATCCTAAGCCAAACACGGGTTTCTTAACATCGGTACGGTTGAAGGGGATTGCCAGGTAAGGCTCCAATATAAAGTAGCCAAAAATATTTACCCTGAGTGATACGCCTGCGCTGGTTACCGGCACCTTGGTGTATACATTTTGTGTTACCGGCAGGTTGGTGTTGGGGTCAATCAAAGGGTTGCCGTTGCCATCAACGGCAGTTTCGGTACGCAGCAGGCGTGGGTTGCTGGAGAACTCAATTTTATCGCCATTGCTCCAGGCCAAACCTGCATCAAAGAATAGGTTTAGATCTGAGAACAGGAATTTTGATTTAATAACCGCCAATTTTTCCGGACCGGTAAATGGTAATCTTACCTCAAAGCTGGCCACCGCAATACGGTTACCTGAAAGCTGATCTACCGTAAAGTTGTTAGTTGGTGTCTTGTTGTTATTACTATAGAATGTTTGCGATTCATAACCTCTGATCAGGAATGGGTAGCCCAGGTAAAGCGGATACAGGTTATTTTGCGGTCCAAAACGGCCATAGGCATACAATCTGCCAGCCAGGGTTATTGGTTTAAGGCGGATGTATTTATTCAGATCAATAGTAGGCGAGAAATAATGGTATGTGCCCACATTGTACTCGGCCTCTAAACGATACCTGTAACCATTAAGCGGCGCTGCAATACCAAAGTAAGAGTTATCGCCCACCAAAGCTGTGTTTACCTGGAAAACCGAGAACGGGTTAAGGTTTACGCCGCCATTGGCAGGATCGGCAGAGTAATCTTTGTTTGAAATATGATGTTTCTGCACGTCCAGAATGCTGCCATAGTATGGGTCATTCGGGTTATTATCATAATAGGTGCTGAAGCGGTCTACACGGTAAGAGTAATAAGCTGCACCGCCACCAAACTCAATACGGGTAACTCTTGAAAACGGATAAGACGTGAACACGCCTACCTGATCCTGGAAAACACGGATGATATCATATCGCTCTTCAATAGCCGGAATGTTCTGGCCATTGGAGCTGTACGTAGTGTTCACCACGTTGTAGTTGGCATATTGGAATGGGATGTGCGAAATGCTGGTACCCAAATTCCAGCGGCCCTCCTGGTTAATGTAAGTAAACTGACCGCCAAAATCATAGATCTCGCCATTTACCGCAGCACCGGCATAGATCTGGTTTCTACCCAAAATATCGCTGAACACACCCTGTACGCCGCTGGCTAAACCGGTACCATAGGTACTTACGCCAACACCTACGCCACTGCTGGCCAGATAATCCAATTTAAATTGAGGGCGATATTTAATCTGCTTAACAGAGTCTGCCGGAATGCGCGGGTAAGCCAGGTAATTGCTCAGGTTGGCGTTGAGCAGATCTACACCTACAGATTTAAACGGCGGTAGCTGCGCTGCATCAAAATTGGTTTGATGGGCATCAACAGTTACTGGTTTAAAATCGGCATCCTTAGCGCGGTAGATAGCATATTTCTGTGCACGGTAGTAAGAGTAAACAATATCGTTATTATTAGAAATACTCAGCGCAGGCGAGAACTCGGTGATGCCGCTGATACCGGTAAACAAATCGGTCATTTGTTCTACTTTGCCGTCGGCCAGGGTATAACGGTACAGGTTGCGGAAACCATCACGGTTAGACAGGAAATAAATCTGTTTGCCGTCTGACGAGTAAACAGGGTTCAGGTTGTTGGCGCCGTCGAATACGTTAATGTCGGTCACTTTGCCTGTGGCCAGATCCAACTCGGCAAGTTTAAAGGTAATATCCTGCGATAGCGATTTATCATAAGTAGCCCTGTCGCTGGCAAAAACGATCTTCTTACCATCGCGCGAGAAACTGGGCTGGTAATCTGAGTATTTATCGTTGGTTAACTGGGTAACTTTTTTGCTCTCGGTGTTGTACAGGTATAAATCGCCCTGCCCTTCAGACATCCCCTGCGTAACAATGCTCTTGCCGTCTGGCGACCAGCTCAGGTTACTAAACTGCTCTGCCTTGCCCAGCGATACATCGTCCAGCACGCGACCGGTAGGTACCTCTACAATCATCATGCGGTTGCGCCCTTTGCTAAACACACTGAACGCAAACTTCTTGCTATCCGGCGACCATGCGCCTGCCGATTCGATAAAGTTAAACTCGTCTATGTGCGTGTTGGAGACCTTGCTCGTGAGCTTTCGGATGATTTGCCCCGTATGCGCATCGGCCAGGTACAAGTCTATCGTAAACAATTCTTTTTGCGAGAGGAAGGTGAGATAATTGCCATCAGGGCTGATAGACGGTGCCACCGTGTAATCGCCGCCGGTTTTATAGTCTATCAGCTTGGTGCCGATAGGCTTTTGCACCGTGTCTTTCAGGTAAGGTGCATAAGCGCTGGAGATAGCGTTTTTCCAGAGATTAGAAAGCGTTTTATCATCATAACCAAACGTTCTGCGGATGCCATACTCTAAGCCGAAGCGGGCCGCATTTTTAAAGAAAGGCACGATAATGCTATCGCCATAAGTTGAACCGAGGAACGACCAGAAGGCCTCGCCGTAGCGGTATGGGAAGTATTTATTGCTTTCGGTCAGGTCTTTTACAGTTGGGATATCGTGGTTCAAGTAAGCATCGCGCATCCACATGGCCGTGTAAGCATCTTTTTTGCCGATGGAAAGGTACTCGGCCATACCCTCAATCATCCACAGCGGGATGTTGTTGATGTTATCAATATTTGAGGTATCGTTACCCAGCAGTAAATGGTACTGAAAGGCGTGCACCAACTCGTGGCCTATTACGTGGCGGGTGGTTTGATTGGTTTCCATCACCGGCATTACCACACGGTTTTTCAGGCCTTCGGTAATACCACCGGTACCTACATCAATCTGCCCGTCAATGGCGGTTGTTTGTTGAAAATCCGGGTGATCTGCATAAAGAATGATAGGGTTGGCCTTGCGGAAGGTATCACGGAAGATCTGCTGATGCAGGGTGTACCACAACTCGCTCTCCTGCGCAAAACGTTTGAGCAGGCTATCATTCTTCATGTAATAGTAGATCTCAAAGTGCGGGGTTTTATAAACCTTAAAGTCGAGTTTTTTATAGCGCACTTTGTTTTGACCAAAATATTGTGCGTGTGCCTGCTGGCTGATAAAAAAGGTTGAAAACAGGGCGAACAGTAGGAGCACGCATCGCCTGGTTTTACGCAATAGCTGGTAGCGGTTATCCATATAGGAGGATTTTATAGGTATATCGTGATAAATTTACAGCAAAAAGGTTGTTATGAAAGCATAACAACCTTTTTTTAACATATTTATTGGCCTTCGGGCGATGGTCCGCCGCCCTCTGGGGCTGGTGGTTGGGGTTGTACCAACGTGGTATCAACAGGTGTCGTCAGGCTGTCGGTTGCGGTTGTATCCGCAGCAATATGCGGCGATGGACAGTTGTATTCTTTAGTGATCTTACCCCAGGGTTTCGGGAACGGACCGTAGGTGTAGCCTGATTTTGGATCGGCATAAACACGCTCCATAAAACTGCCGAAGATAGGCAGGGCCGTGTGCGATCCTTCGCCACTCTCTGACGAGTTGAAGTGAATGCTGCGATCATCATCGCCCACCCAAACCCCGGTTACCAGGTCTTTAGTAATGCCCATATACCAGCCGTCAACATAGTCGCTTGAGGTACCGGTTTTGCCGCCAATCTGGTTGTTCTTTTTCCAAAGACCGTTGTACTCCCACAATGCCTGCGAGGTACCACCTGGTTCTTCCATACCGCCGCGGAACATGTATAGCATTAGCCATGCCGTTTCCGGACTGATTACTTGCTCTTCTTTCAGCTTAAAATCGGCCAGTACGTTACCATGCTGATCGGTAATTTTGGTGACCAAAATCGGATCAACTTTTTTGCCTTTGTTCAGGAATGTACTGTAAGCGCGCACCATCTCATAAACCGAAACATCGTTTGAGCCTAATGATACCGATGGAATGGCCTTCAGCGGGCTTTCGATACCTACCTTGTGCGCATAGTCCACAATCTTATCCCAACCCACTTTCTCGGTCAGCTGTGCGGTAATAGAGTTAACCGATTTACCCATGGCCCAGCGCAGCGACATATCGCGGTAGCTGAAATGGAAATCGGCATTGTTTGGCGCCCAGGTTTCTTGCTTGCCCTCGTACGTATAGTTGATGGAAACCGGTTTGTCGGTAAACTTATCGCAAGGTGAGTAGCCGTTATCCAACGCAGTTAAATAGGCAAACGGTTTAAAGGTTGAACCCGCCTGACGCTTGGCCTGATTGACGTGATCGTACTTGAAATATTTATAGTTGATACCGCCCACCCACACTTTAATTTGGCCGGTAGTTGGCTCCATGGTCATCATACCGGTGTTCAGGATCTTGGCGTAGTACTTGATCGAATCTACAGTAGACATGGTGGTATCACGCTCGCCATGCCAGGTAAATACCCGCATTTGCTTCTTTTTGGTGAAGTAAGCATTCATCTGCAAGGTATCGCCGTTGTATTTCTTTTTCAATAGGTTGTAGATGGGCAGGCGCTGCTCGGCTTTCAATAGGAAGTCTTTAATCTCAACACCTTTAGAATCTCGCCAAGGGTTTTTATTACCCCAGATGCTATAGAAACGGCGTTGCAGCATCTTCATCTTTTCGGCCACAGCTTCTTCGGCATATTGCTGCAGGTGCGAGTCGATGGTGGTGTAGATTTTCAGGCCGTCTTCGTACAGGTCGTAGTCATTATCCTTGCACCATTTGCGCAGCCATTTTTCTACGGCCTGGCGCAGGTATGAGTCGCCTTGAGATTCATCATCAACATAGCTCAGGTCAAGGCCCAGCGGTTGTTTAACGTCGGCGGCGTATTCGTCTTTTTTCAGGTAATTGTATTTCTCCATCTGACCCAGAACCACGTTGCGGCGCTCCAGCGAGCGTGTTGGGTTATTGATAGGGTTATAGGTTGATGTAGCCTTGAGCATGCCTATCAGGGTAGCTGCCTGTGGAGCGGTTAAATCTTTAGGCTGTTTATTAAAATATTTGAGCGATGCTGTTTTGATACCGAACGAGTTGTTGCCAAACGGAACGGTATTGAAATACATGGTCAGAATGTCTTGCTTGTTATAAACATGCTCAATTTTATAAGCGGTGCTCCACTCTTTGATCTTGTAAACCAGCGTACGCAGCACCGGGATATGTTTTACCAAACCCTGCGATTTACGTTTACGTGTAGCAAACAGGTTTTTAGCCAGCTGCTGAGTAATGGTACTGGCACCACGTTTATCGCCTTTGGCGGTAGAGATCATACTGGTCATGAAGCTGTAGAAATCAACCCCGCCGTGTTTGTAAAAACGCACGTCTTCGGTTGATACCAGGGCGTTGATAAGGTTGGGCGACAGATCTTTATAAGCTATGGGCGAGCGGTTCTCGTGGTAGTACTTGCCGATGAGCTTGCCATCGGCGGTATAAACTTCAGACGCTACGGAGTAAGAGGGGGTTTTAATGTCCTGCATGTCTGGTGTATAGCCAAAGAGCCACAGGAAGTTAAGCTCTATAGCGCACACAAAAACAATAACAAAATAGATGAATATAACGAGGTACCGCAGGTACTTATTCTTTATGCGTCTGAACATTGGGTAAATATGGAAAATTATGGCGCTATATCATAGCCTGGATGGCAAATTTAACAAACGCTATTTCGTAAAATAAATTATGTTCTATTGCCGCTGGTGGGGTTTTCATCGATAGCTCATCAGTCTCAATAATACGATCCCGACTGTTTTAGCAGGGGACTTTAATATCCGTGCGGGCTATCCATCATCAGCAGGTGGCGGTCTCAGCTCTTTAAATACAGGCATCGAGACTGTATTTAAACTAATTCTAAATAAGTGTTGCAAAAATAAATAAGCCGAGATATATTTGCCGCAATATTAGAATTGGTCTAAATAAATATGAAATTCAACTTTTACCCCTCTAAAACAAGCTTTATATTGCTGCTCCTGGCGTTTTGCTTTACAAGCTTACAAGCACAAAACACCAACGGCAAAATACAAGGCACTGTTAAAACAACCGACGGCAAACGCGCTCCGGCCGTAACCATAACCCTGACAGAACTTAAACGTACCGCTATTACTAATGAGAATGGTACTTATATTTTTCAGAATGTAAAACCTGGTAGCTACACCCTTAATGTAACATTTATTGGCACCAGCGGGGCCCAGAAAACCGTTACGGTTATGGCAGGCAAAGTCTCAACAAAAGATTTTACACTTACCGAAAGCGCTGCCCAACTGGAAGAAGTAAGCATCAGCTCTGGCAAAACATTAAATAGCCGCCCGGTTACCTTCAATAAATCAGGCCTTTCTACGCTGGATATGCCCCAGAGCACGGGCGTGGTAAGCAGTCAGGTAATTCAGGATCAGCAGATTGAACGCCTGGGTGATGCCGTACGCAACGTTAGCGGTGTGAGCCTTACCCAAACTCGTGGTGGTGTAGGCGAAACATTTTCGGCGCGTGGCTATAGCATTGGCATTGGCGGCGGCGCAGGCAGCATATTTAAAAATGGCGTGCTGGTAAATACTGCCGGTTTCCCTGAAGCCAGTACCCTGGAGTCTGTTGAGATTTTGAAAGGCAGTTCTGCTTTGTTGTATGGTAACACTTCAGGCGGTTTGATTATCAACATGGTGACCAAGAAACCCAAATTTGAGAATGGTGGCGAAGTATCTATGCGCATAGGCAGCTACAATGAGTACAAACCTACCATTGATGTTTACGGCCCGATATCGCAAAATCTGGCTTACCGTGCCATTGCCACTTATGAAAACGACGGCAGCTACCGTGACCATGTAAAAACCGAACGTTTTTATGCCAACCCTTCGTTACTGTATAACCTGGGCAAAAGCACCACGATTTTAGTGGAAGGCGATTTCCTGAAATCTAACCTTACTCCAGATTGGGGTGTTGGCTCGTTGAACAATGGTCAGGCTATCCCAACCCAGGTATCACGCTCGCAGTTTATTAATACCAGCTGGGCATACAGCCACATGAACCAGTACACCGGCTCGTTTACGCTTAACCATAATTTTAGCGATAACTGGAAACTGAATTTTATTGGTTCTGCCCAAGGTACTGATATTGATTCTTACGGTTCTACCCAGCCCAACACTGTTGCCGCTAACGGCGACTGGAACCGTACATTGGCCCGCGCTAATACCCATGAAGGCGATTACACCAGTCAGGCAAACCTGACCGGCAACTTCAAAACCGGCGGCATCAGCCATCAGGTATTGTTTGGTACCGATGTTACCAAAGTAAATAACGTCAGCTATGCTTATACCATAAATGGTTTAGCTATTGGCAGCTATGCTTATGACAAGATCAACATCATTAACCTGGATCAATACGCTCAACGTACTGACGAACCTAATGCTGTAGCAGTTACCCGCACCACTGCGCCGGTTTACCGTTATGGTACCTACGCGCAGGATCTGATTAGCCTTACCAGCAAATTTAAAGTGCTGGCCGGTTTACGCTGGACATCACAACATACCGCCCAAACCAGTGTAGATTCGCTTCAAAAAGGCAAAACCATTGGCGGTACCGCAGCTACCCGTAACGATGCCGCTTTCTCGCCCAAAGTATCTTTAATTTATCAGCCCAACACTACTACATCAATCTATGCAGGCTACAGCAATAACTTCGCTGTTAACAGTGGTACCGATGTAAGCACTGGTCAGGGTTTAAAACCTTCTGTTATTGACCAATATGAGGCGGGTATTAAAAATGAGTTTTTCAACGGTAAACTATCGGCCAACTTCGGCATTTACCATATTATTAACAATAACCTGGCTGTAGTAGCTCCGTTTAGGGCTGATGGCGTAACGCCCAATACAGACAACACGGTTAAAACCTTTAGCGGCCAAACCACTAGCGACGGACTGGAAGTTGACCTGAACGGTAACCTGAGCAAAAACTTTTACTTTATTGCCGGCTATGGTTACAACTTTGCCCGTTACACTAAAACATCTGGCTTAAAAGGCTCTAACATTGAGGGCGAGCAACTGGTAATCAATCCGCGCAATACTGCCAATGCCAGCTTGTTCTACACCTTTACCCGCTCAAACCTGAAGGGCGTTAAATTAGGAGCATCGGCCTTCTACACAGGCTCGCGTCTGGCTGGTTACAACAACACTGTTGGCCAAACTCAAGCCTATAGCCGTTTATTGCCTGTAGGCGGGTTTGTTACGGTGAATGTTTCGGCGGGATATACTTACAAAAAAGTATCGCTGCTGGCCCAGCTTTCTAACCTGACCAACACCATGAACTACTTGATTCATGACAACTACAGCGTTACGCCAATTCCGCCACGCCAGTTCCTGACTACATTGGCTTATAAATTCTAAGATTAACACATCTACCTATAAAGCAAAAGCGCTGCTCATTTTAAATGAGCAGCGCTTTTGCTTTTCAATGCCTGTATAATCCACCGGTTTATTATTCTCAGGACGATAAGGCTGTTAAAGTTTAGCTCTATGGCTTATTGCCACGTCGGGGAAACTTTTGTAGCCCCAGGCTTTTAAATTGCGTCAGTATTTTTTGTTTGGCTAATTGTTCGTCGGTTAGTTCTTGTGTTTCGTCCTTTTGTTTAGTTAAATGGCGCTTGTCATGTCGCAACTTTAACCATACCCGGAATACAACATAGGCAATGAAAAGCCAAACTAAATACCCCACCCAGAACGGTACCCCACGGGTGCTATCAAAATTAGGGATGTAGCCGCTGATTATATTGACTTTATTTACCATCCCCCTTCTTAAAAACTCCCGCATCTACAAAACTGCTTTTGCCATCTTTAACCGCTATGGCTTTCAGTATGGTGGTTTTGGTCAGTTTCACAGGAGCAGCATATAGGGTTGAACTGGCGGTTGGAGCAGAACCATCTGTTGTATAATAAATTTTGGCATCAGCATCGGCACATTTTATTTCTATGCTGATGTTGTCTTTAAACGTACCGGACGGGGCTACAAAGTATGGGTTTGACACGATCAGGTCATCAACGATCTTAGATGACGGTTTCTCCAGATCCTGCACAAACAGGCGGTTGGGCAATCGGCCGGCAAAGTATTCAAAATCGCCGCCTTTGTTAATATCGTCATAGGTAAGATAGAGTTTGTTGTATGGCTTTTTGTTCAAACTCATGCCTTGCAGATAGATATTGCTTGATGCAGCGGCCGCGTTATAAACCGTGAATTTTTTACCATTCTCCAGGCTGATCACTGCTTTATCAAACTGGGGCAAACCAACCTGGTATTGCTGCCCGCCCGGCATCAGGTTGTAAATACCCAGCGCACTCATTACGTACCAGGCAGACATCTGTCCGCAATCCTCGTTACCCGCCAAACCGTCTGGCCCGTCGCTATATTCATCTTTCATGATCTTGCTCAGGTACAGTTGCGTTTTGGTTGGATCGTCTGTAAAGTTGTACAGGTAGGCAATGTGGTGGCTCGGCTCATTACCATGCGCATACTGGCCAATCAGTCCGCTAATATCAGGTTGATCTTTGCCGGTAATCTTGGCCTTGGTGTTGAACAGTTCATCTAACCGGGCTTCAAACTTGTTTCTGCCACCCATCTTGGCTATCAGTGTTTCTACATCCTGCGGTACCAGGAAAGCGTATTGCCTGGCGTTGCCCTCGGTATAGTTTTGGTTTACCTCGCTAGGATCAAACGGGGCGTACCAGCTGCCGTTGGTGCGTGCCTGTAAATAACCGTTTTGGTTGTTGTACAGGTTTTTCCAGTATTGGGCACGTTTAATGTACTCGTCATAGTCGGCTTGCTTGTTCAGCATTTTGGCAAATTGGGCAATGCACCAATCGTCAATGGCATACTCCAATGTTTTTGATACAGACTCGTCATTGTCATCAGCCAAAACAGCGCCATTGTTTTTGTAAGATCCCAGTCCGAATTGTTTGCGGTTAACCACAGCCTTCATAGCGTAGAGGGCCTTATCGGTATTAAAATCGCGTACGCCTTTGCTGTAAGCATCTACAATAACCGGGATGGAGTGGTTGCCCACCATACAATAAGTTTCCCACGAGCCTACGGGCCAAACAGGCAATACACCGTCTTCATCATACATGGCCAGGAAAGTCTTTATAAAATCCAGCGTACGTTTTTTATCGATGATGGTCAGCAACGGGTGCTCAGCACGATAGGTATCCCACAGCGAGAATATGGTATAGTAGTTAAATCCATTAGCGGTATGCACTTTCTGATCCATACCGCGATACTGCCCATCAACATCGTTATAAATGTTTGGAGCAAGCATGGTATGGTACAACGCGGTGTAAAAAATGTTACGCTTGATCTTGCCCTGATCTATCACAACAGGTGGCGCTTTTGGCTGCGGACCAACGCTGTAGCCGCCATACGGATTATAACCATTGTAAAGGTTCTGAGCGCTTTGTAAAGATTGCTGTGGCGGCGGCGAGCCTCCCTCTACCTGTATTTTAGCCAGCTCATTAACCCAGGTGTTATGTGCGGCTTTCTCAATCTTTTTAAAATCGAAACCGTAATCGTGCATTTCGGCGTCCAGGTTTTTCAGGGCGCCCTCGGCACTTACAGATGATAGTGCTACTTCTGATACCACATCGCCAGGGTTATCAAACTGCAGGTACATCTTTACGTTTTTGCCTTCAACCTTGGTTTTGCCCTGCTGCACCTGATCGTTCAGCGCTACGCCGTAGGTTTTGAACGGCTTAGAGAAGCGGGCATAAAAATACACATACTGATCCTCGGCCCAGCCTTTGGAACGACGGAAGCCGCGCACCTCATGATCATTTACCACTTCTATCCATGCATCGCGCACCTCATCCCGATGTTTCAGGTCGATGATGATATTGGCCTGAGGTGTGTTTGGGTAGTCATAATGATGTACGCCCACACGGGGGGTGGCAGTTAGTTCTACGTTGACGTTGTATTTATCAAGCCGGGTTTTGTAATAGCCTGGCGAGCCGCTTTCATACTTCTTTCTGAAGCTGGAACGGTATTCTGTATTGAGTAGTTTGGGTTCGCCGGTGGTAGGCATAAACAGGATGTCGCCATAGTCAGAACAGCCGGTGCCGCTCAGGTGCGTGTGCGAAAACCCATAAACCAGCGAATCGGTATAATGATAGCCAGAGCATCCGTCCCAACCTTCCAGCCGGGTATCCGGACTTAGTTGCACCATCCCGAAAGGCATGCTCGGACCGGGATAAGTGTGCCCGTGCCCGCCGGTGCCAATAAACACATTAACAGATGGTGTGTTATCTATTTTTTTCTGGGCCGATGCCTGTAGCATCAGTCCGCCTAAAAATAAGGATGGAATAAGGTAACGTAAGGCGTTTTTCATCAATGTTTACAT
Source organism: Mucilaginibacter yixingensis (assembly GCF_041080815.1). Classification (NCBI taxonomy): domain Bacteria; kingdom Pseudomonadati; phylum Bacteroidota; class Sphingobacteriia; order Sphingobacteriales; family Sphingobacteriaceae; genus Mucilaginibacter; species Mucilaginibacter yixingensis. Next base: position 664,955 of record NZ_CP160205.1, read on the forward strand.
GGACGTGTTAACAACGCAATTTACCGCTTTATTGTTATTTAAATAAAAAATAAGGCAAGGGGTGGGGGTTATTCATGAAAACTTCAGAGGGGGGCTTTCTGCTGACGGCGGCCGGAGGCCGCGGGATAGTCATCACTCGCGAAGACGCGAGCGATTGCGAAACTTACTTACCCCATTGCAGTCCCCGGCTCCGGCCCACAGGTGTTGGGAAGATAACAAGAAGCATTGGGGATTGTGCGATTCCCCTCTCGAGAGGGGTGGAGGGGTGTGTCACTTATGCTAGCGAATGACACACCCCTGCAGCCGCACATTCAACGCGCCCCCTCTCAAGAGGGGATTTTAGCTCTTTTCAACATATATGGGCTCCAGCCGAGTGACCATTATCCCGCGGCCTCCGGCCGCCGTCAATCGTTCAAAGCAGAAGCATAAAACAAGTACGGCCCGGGAATATTCCCGGGCCGTACTGTAAGAAACTAATCTTCAATCTTCACCAACTAACTCACTGCACCAATCTTTTTCAACAGCTTGCGGTTCTCACGGCGGTGGATCAGTTTATAAACCATCGCATAGATAACCGGCAGGATGAGCAGCGTCAATATGGTTGACGTTACCAGACCGCCAATAACCACAATGGCCAGCGGTTTCTGGGTTTCGCTACCAATACCGGTGGAGATTGCGGCCGGCATCAAACCGATGGCGGCCATCAGTGCGGTCATTACCACCGGACGCACGCGCGACACCACACCATCCAGGATGGCTTTATCCAGCGGCATGTGTTCTTCCAGGTTTTTGCGGAATACCGAGATCAGAATTACCCCGTTCTGGATACAGACGCCGAACAATGCAATGAAACCGATACCTGCCGATATACTGAAGTTGATACCAGTAATATGCAGTGCCAAAATACCGCCAATGAGGGCGAAAGGCACGTTCATAATTACCAGCGTGGCATCTTTAACGTTACCGAAGGTGATGAACAGGATGAGGAAGATGACCAGCAAACAGATAGGCACTACGTGCGCCAGGGTGTTTGAGGCGCGGGTTTGGTTCTCAAACTCACCGGCCCAGGCAAACGAGTAGCCCTGATCAAGCTTAACGGCTTTGTTTACTTTGCTTTGTGCCTCGGCAATGGTGCTACCCAAATCGCGGCCGCGGACAGAGAATTTTACGGCGATGTAACGTGAGTTGTTATCACGGTAAATAAACGCCGGGCCGGTCAGCGTGCGGATATCAGCAATCTCTTTGATGGCAATTTTTGAACCGTTAAGGGTTGGTACCATCAGGTTCTCAATCTTATCCTGTGTATCGCGGAAATCTTTTTGGTAGCGGATGCGCACATCAAAACGGCGCTCGCCTTCGTAAAGTTCGGTAGCGGCTTTACCACCAATGGCCATTTCAATTACAGCGTTGGCATCGGCGGTAGACACACCATAAAGCGCCATCTTACGCTGATCAAGCTCGATACGGAATTCCGGCTGACCTAGGTTTCTCAGTACACCTAAATCATCTACGCCTTTAACGCCTTTCAGTACTTTCATTACGGCATCGGCTTTCTTGTCCAGCGTTTCAAAATCGGGACCGAAGATCTTAACAGCCAGGGCGGCGTTTACACCGGCAACGGCTTCTTCCACGTTATCACGAATAGGCTGTGAGTAGTTAAATACTGCTCCAGGGATTTTGCGTAACTGCTGATCCATCTGGTCTATCAGTTCATCCTCGGTTAAACCTTTGCGCCAGTCTTTTTTGTTTTTCAAATCCACCTGGATCTGCACGTCGAAGAATCCCTTAGGGTCGGTACCGTCATTAGTACGGCCCACCTGCGCCAGGGTTTGTTTCACCTCGGGGAACTTGTCCAGAATCTGCATCATCTTTTGGTTGATGCTTTCGGCCTCTGGCAGCGATACGCTCATTGGCAACTCGGCTTCAACCCAAAGGGCGCCCTCGTTCAGGTCGGGCAAAAACTCGGTACCCAGCAACTTGGCCGACATAAAAGTGAGGGCCATAAAGCCAACAGCTACTAATAAGCTCAATTTTTGGTTATGATAAGTGAAATTGAACATGCGGCGCACGCCGTTTTCAAAGAAAATTACCACAGGGTTGTGTTTCTCCTTCACGTTCTTCCGCAGCAGAATGCTCGATAGGGCCGGTACCAGTGTCAGCGTAAAGATTAACGCCCCCAGCAGCGCAAAGCCCAGCGTGTAGGCCAGCGGCGAGAACATTTTACCTTCTACCTTCTGGAAAGCGAAGATCGGCATCAAACAGGTTAGGATGATGAGCTTGGAGAAGAAAATGGCTTTCCCCATCTCTGTACCCACGTTTTTAAATAACCCTAGCTTGGCTAGTTTGTTAAATTTCTCCATCCCTACCTCACGCGCCCGGTGATCAAGCGCTACAAAGATGCCCTCAACCATTACCACGGCACCGTCTATAATGATACCAAAATCCACGGCACCCATACTGAGCAGGTTGGCACTCATGCCCTTAATGCGCATACAGATAAACGCAAACAGCAGCGAGAGCGGGATGATGATAGCAACCGTTACGGTAGTGCGCCAGTCGGCCATGAAGAGGAATACAATTACCGTTACCAGGATGATACCCTCACAAAGGTTATGGATCACCGTTTCGGTACAGAAATCCATCAGGTTGGTACGATCGTAGAAAGTATCAATCTTAACATCTTTGGGCAGTATGTTATCATTCAGGTCTTTCACCTTGGCGCGTACGCGATCCAGCACCTCGGCCGGGTTTTCGCCTTTACGCATTACAATGATGCCTTCAATTACGTCTTTCTTCTTGTCGCGGCTCACCTGCCCCAGTCGCGGCAGACCGGCTTCGTGCACATCGGCCACATCTTTGGCCAGAATAGGCACGTTGTTAACGTTCTTGATGATGACGTTCTTCAGCTCATCAACGTTATTAATCACACCGATGCCACGTACTACATAAGCCTGGTCGTTCTTTTCAATTACATCGCCGCCCACGTTAATGTTACTGCGGTTAAGGGCGTTGAAAACATCCAGCGATGTTAGTTCATACTTGCGCAGCAGGGCAGGGTTAACGCTAACCTCGTAGCTTTTCTCTTCGCCGCCAAAGCTGTTTACGTCGGCCACGCCGGGTACGGCTTTAAACTGACGGTCAAGCACCCAATCCTGAATAGCTGTTAGCTCATGCAGGGATGCGGTTTTACTTTTGAGCGTGTAACGATAGATCTCACCTGTTGGCCCGTATGGCGGCTCAATCTCAGGTTTCACACCGTCAGGTAAATCGGCATTGGCCAGACGGCTCAGCACCTGCTGGCGGGCAAAGGCATCATCCACATCGTCATCAAAAATAATACGGGTGTATGATAGGCCGAAGGCCGACGTGGTACGCAGGTTTGATTTTTTCTGCACCGAGTTGAGCACCGTCTCTATAGGGATGGTGATGAATTTCTCCACCTCCTCTGCACTGCGGCCGGGCCACTGGGCGATGATAATGATCTGCGTATTGGTTACGTCAGGAAAGGTTTCAATAGGGGTATTGCTGTAGCTCCAGATCCCGAGCAGCACCATAATCCCCGTCAAAAAAAAGACGAAGTACCGGTGTCTGAGCGAGAAGTGGATGATATTTTTAATCAATTTATCCATTGTAGTGAATAGTGAGTTGTGAATGGTGAGTAGTTGCCTTTGATTTGTGAGTAGTTACTTGTGAGTTGTTTGTGAGTGTATCGATTTCTTAACCACTCACTACTCACTATTCACCACTCACTAAAAAAATCAATCACCCGTTAACGCATCGTACAGTAACAGTCCGTTTTTAGAGATCACTTTATCGCCGGGGTTAAGGCCGCTGCCGATGTAAGAGACATCGTCTACGGTTTTGATCACGTTCACTTCGCGCACTTTCAGGTCGCACTTGCTGTTGTAAACTACCACATAGTTTTTGCTGCTATCAAAAATGATGGCTTTGGCCGGTACAGATACCGCCTGGGCATTCTCGTTATTGGTAATGACCACGTTGGTGAACATCTCCGGTTTCAGCAGCATATCTGGATTTGGCAGGGCAATTTTGATTTTCAATACTTTGTTATCGGGATCAAGTACCGAGCTGATCTCGTTTACTTTGCCCATAAACACTTTGCCCGGGTAAGCAAGGGTGGTTACCTTGGCGGTATAGCCCACTTTTACTTTGCTGATATCGCTCTCGAACACGTTGGCCCAGATCCACACATCTTTCATATTGCTGATGGTGAACATGCTGCCGCTATTGTCTTGACGGATAAAGCTACCTGCGGTAATGTTTTTCTCTACAATGTAACCGCTCTCCGGCGCCTTGATTACCAACTGACCGCTCTCGCTGGTGTTGCCACCGCCGTTAATAGCAATCTGGTCGCGCACTTTGCGGTTGGCAGCTACGGCTTTGTTATAGTTTTCTTTAGCCTCGGTATACTCACGTTCGCTGCTGATGCCGTTTTTGTAAAGATATTCGGCCTGGTCCAGCTGGCGTTTGGCTACAGATACGTCGCTTTGGGTTGATGATAAGTCGGTGTAGTTGCCCGCCACATCGGCGCTGCGCATAACGGCCAGCGTTTGGCCTTTGCTCACTTTATCGCCAAGGGAAACTTTAACAGCAATTACCTGTCCGCTGCTGAAAGGGAAAACTTTTACTACGTTGTTATCATCATTAGATACCTCGCCAGAGAGGGTTAGCTCATCCTTCATGGTGGTGGTTTTGGCGGTATCGATGGTAATCATTTTAGACAGCGAATCGCTGATGCACACGTCCTTGCTCTCAGTATCCTGTTG